>NZ_CP053351.1:2242500-2842500 GCF_013394655.1 Winogradskyella schleiferi | reverse complement strand
CTTATCACGCGAGATTATTAATTTTTCGGCCTTAGCTAAGGATTTAAATGAACCTATTTCCAAAATGCTGCGCAAACCTGTAAAAGATGGTGCTATTATGATGGCATTACGACGGTATCAACAGCCAGTGAATCTTGAAAATTCAAACAGTGTAAAAAAAGCCTTTAATCAAATAGGCGATATTACGGTGCGTTCCAATTTAAGTGATTTTACATTTCAGAATTCAAAAACACTCATCCACAGCCATTCGCGAATATTAGAAAAGATTAGTGAAAATCATCAAATATTCTATGCTTTTACGCGTGGTATGTTTGAAAGCAACATCATTATTTCAACCTCTGAAAAAGAAAGTATATTAAAAGCATTCAAGAATGAAACGCAAATAGGATTGCAGGAAGAATTGTCTGCCATTAGTATTTATTTACCAAAAGGAAATTCTAAAATAGTAGGTTTATATTATCAAATATTTAAGCGTTTGGCTTGGGAAAATATTACCTTATATGAAGTGGTTTCTACAACCAATGAATTTACGATTGTGGTTGAAGATTACTTGGTGGACAAAGCGTTTTCAGCGATAAAACGTTTAATAGACTGAAAAAACAAATCAATTTTAAAAACAATTGGTAGAAACTTTAAGTATGCTTATTTTTGTCCGACTAATAAACTTGAAGGATTTCCTTTTTCAAGGAAACTTTAAATTGAATATTTAATATGAATTTACACGAATACCAAGGAAAAGAATTATTAAGCAGTTTTGGAGTACGAATCCAACGTGGAATTGTGGCTCAAAGCGCTAAAGATGCTGTGGATGCAGCAAAGCAATTAACAGCGGAAACTGGTACAAGTTGGCATGTTATTAAGGCACAGGTTCATGCTGGTGGACGTGGAAAAGGTGGCGGTGTAAAATTGGCTAAAAACCTTAAAGACGTTGAAGATATTGCAGGACAAATCATAGGTATGGATTTGGTTACACCACAAACCTCTGCGGAAGGAAAACGAGTACACCAAGTTTTGGTCGCAGAAGATGTGTATTATCCAGGCAAAAATGAACCAGACGAATATTATATGTCGGTTTTATTAAATCGTGCTACAGGTAGAAATATGATTGTATATTCTACGGAAGGAGGTATGGACATTGAAACGGTTGCAGAAGAAACACCAGATTTAATTCATAATGAAGAAATCGACCCTGCGACTGGTATTTTGCCTTTTCAAGCACGTAGAATAGCTTTTAACTTAGGTTTATCTGGTACGGCTTTTAAAGAAATGACAAAATTTGTTACCGCATTATATACGGCTTACGATAAATCGGATGCGTCTTTATTTGAAATCAATCCTGTTTTAAAAACCAGTGATGATAAAATAATGGCTGTTGACGCCAAGGTTACTTTAGATGCCAATGCCTTGTATAGACATAGAGATTTAGCACAGTTGCGTGATTTACGTGAGGAAAACCAAATTGAAGTTGAAGCTGGCGCTTTAGGTTTAAATTATGTGGACTTAGACGGAAACGTTGGCTGTATGGTGAATGGTGCAGGTCTTGCCATGGCAACTATGGATTTAATTAAGCAAGCAGGTGGTGAGCCAGCGAACTTTTTAGATGTTGGTGGAACGGCTGATGCGGCTAGAGTAGAAGCGGCTTTTAAAATTATATTGAAAGATCCTGCTGTAAAAGCAATTTTAATCAACATATTTGGTGGTATTGTAAGATGTGACCGTGTTGCGCAAGGTGTTATTGATGCCTATAAAAATATGGGTAACATTTCCGTGCCAATCATTGTACGTCTGCAAGGAACCAATGCAGACATTGCCAAAGACTTAATTGATAACTCTGGATTAGATGTGATGAGTGCAACTGAATTCCAAGAAGCGGCTGATAAAGTTCAGGAGGTTTTATCTTAACGATATTTTCTGTCAGGTTTTCAAAACCTGACAGGTATATATATTATATGAAAGAGCAACAATTATTTGTTGCTCTTTTTTTGTTCTGGCTTATTTGGTTTTTCTCCTTTTTTCGGCATAGGTCCTCTTAAATGAATAATTAATCCATTCAAAAAGTTCCTAAGGATTTGGTCACCACATTCCATATATTTCGGATGGTCTTCTTTTCTAAAGAATGCATTCAGCTCGCTTTTAGAAATTCTGAAATCAACTAGTTCTAAAATTTTTACAATATCATCGTCTCTTAATTTGTGAGCGACTCTTAGTTTTTTGAATATATCGTTGTTTGTCATTGAAAACTTTTTTTTCTATTCCCATGATAATGGGAATCTGTTAATTATTAGTCGTTAAATAGTCATAGGCTTTTCCAAAATGTTCTCCCCAAAATTTTTCGTTATGTTTTCCGCCTTCAATGCTATGCATTTCAAATTGCGATTCATTTACGCCTTTAGATTGCAGTAATTTAATCATTTCTTTTAACTTAGGAATCATAGTTTCCCCTTCATCGGTTCCTGCTAAAAAATAAAACTTTGAAGTTACTGGAATTTCAGTTGATTGTACCAATTCAAAGATTTCGGGATTAATCCAAAAGGCAGGAGAGAACACACCAGCTTTACCAAAAGTTTCGGGATATTTAATAGCTGCGTAAAATGATAATAAACCGCCTAGCGACGAACCGAATATTGTAGTATTTTCTGCTTCAGGTTTTGTTCTGTAGGTGACATCGATATGCGGTTTTAAGGTATTCTTTATAAAAGTTAAATAGGCATCTCCTTTTCCACCACCGTATTTTTCATGTTTATATAGTGTAAGTTCTTCAATTCGTTTTTCGTTTCCGTGTTCTATTCCAATAATTATACTTTCATTATCATTTAACGAATCCATATATTCATCAATTTCCCATTCGCCTACATAAGAGGTTTCAGAATCGAATAAATTTTGAGCATCGTGCATATAAATGACAGGATAATCTTTTTTAGAGTTTTTGTATTTTGTAGGTAAATACACCCAAATAGTTTTAAGTGTATCCAATTGCGGAGCTGCGATAATAAATTTTGTAACTTGCTCTGAAGCAGTGCTTTGGGCTATTGCTTTGTTTAGAATAAATGCTAGAATTAGCCAGTATAAATGCTTAAATTTCATACAGAATAGATGACTCACGTTGATAAACGTTTAAAAAAATCGACTAAATACGTTCAATTTTTCGACAAGATACATTATATCAACGACAATAAAATAAACTACCTCTGTAACTTTACAGTATTAAATAATTCCCTCTCATATATGATAAATCGTGCTGAAAAACTGAGCTTACTTTCCGAGATGATTGCGTTTGCTCAAACAGATGAAAACATAAGATCTATTGAATATAACTTTTTATTCAGTATTGCGAAACAATTGGATATTTCAAAAGAAGACTTCGAATATTTATTTGAACATCCTGTAACCTATGTGCATTTAAAAACACACAGTGAACGTATTGTGCAGTTCCATAGGTTAGTATTACTTATGAATTTAGATCATAAAGTCGCTCCTAAGCAATTGGTGAAAATCCATAATTTTGGATTGCGAATGGGTTTAAGTCATGAATCTATTAATCGTGTTTTGGATTTAATGGATAGTTTCCCAAATAAGATTGTTCCTCCAGATTTTCTGATTGATATATTTAAAGTACAATACAACTAAAAGCCCCTTTGTCCTGCGGACATTCTCCAAGAAGGGGAAAAACGTGAGAGTTAAATAATAGGTTACTCAAAGAAATGATCTTATTATGTCTTTACGACTCTACGACATTGAAAGAGAAAACTACTTTACCTTCAGCTTCTCAAGTTTACTTTGGTAAGCCGTAATCTCATCCCTAAAACGCGCTGCTTCCAAAAAGTCTAAAGCTTTTGCAGCTTGTTCCATAAGTTTACGTCGTTCCCTTATTTTCTTTTCGAGTTCCACTTTTGTTAAATACTCGCTTTCTGGTTCGGCCGCAATCTGTGCGTCCAATTCTGTTCTATAGGTACTCACGGAATTTTTTGCTAAAACACTATCCAAACTTTTATTTAAGGCTTTCGGAACTAAATTATGTTCGGTGTTGTAAGCAATTTGTTTTTCACGACGGTATTCAGTTTCATCAATCGTTTTCTGCATGCTATTGGTAATTTTATCGGCATACATAATCGCTTTTCCGTTCAGGTTTCTGGCAGCTCTACCAACGGTTTGTGTTAGTGAACGATTGGAACGCAAAAACCCTTCTTTGTCGGCATCGAGTATCGCAACAAGTGAAACTTCAGGTAAATCCAGACCTTCTCGTAATAAATTCACACCGACCAAAACATCAAAAATACCTTTTCTTAAATCTTGCATGATCTCAACACGTTCCAAAGTATCCACATCACTATGAATATAGCGACAGCGGATAGAAATTCGGGTTAAGTATTTTACCAACTCTTCTGCCATTCGTTTAGTAAGCGTAGTGACCAAAGTACGTTCGTCTTTTTCAACCCGATTCTGGATTTCCTCTATTAAATCATCAATTTGGTTTAAACTTGGCCTGACTTCAATTACAGGATCCAATAAACCTGTTGGTCTGATGACTTGTTCCACATAAATGCCGTCCGTTTTTTCCATTTCATAATCTGCAGGTGTTGCAGAAACATAGATGACTTGATTTTGAAGGGCTTCAAATTCTTCAAACTTTAAAGGTCTGTTATCCATGGCTGCTGGTAATCGGAAACCATAATCCACTAAATTCACTTTTCGGCTTCTGTCGCCTCCATACATGGCATGGACTTGAGAAATGGTGACATGACTTTCGTCAACCACCATTAAATAATCCTTAGGAAAATAATCCAATAAGCAGAAGGGACGCGTGCCTGGCAGTCTTCCATCTAAATATCTCGAATAATTTTCAATTCCAGAACAATAACCCAATTCCCGAATCATTTCTAGATCGAATTCCGTGCGTTCCTTGAGACGTTTAGCTTCCAAATGTTTTCCTATGTCTTTAAAATAATCGTGTTGTTTAACCAAATCATCTTGAATATCCCTTATGGCACCATTCAACACATCTGGTGACGTCACGAACATATTTGCCGGATAAATATTCAGCCGGTCGTAACGTTCTATGATTTCATTTGTTCTGGCATCAAAAGCTTCAATCTCTTCAATTTCATCTCCAAAAAAGTGAATTCTAAAGGCGTGATCAGCATAGCCAGGAAAGACATCAACCGTATCCCCTTTTATTCTGAAGTTTCCATTTTTGAATTCGGCTTCAGTCCTGGAATACAAACTTTGCACCAATTGATGTAATAATTTGGTACGTGAAATAACTTGATCGCGTTCAATGGAAATCACATTTTTCTGAAATTCCACGGGATTTCCAATACCATATAGACATGACACCGAAGCTACGACAATGACATCACGACGACCAGAAAGTAGAGACGAGGTGGTGCTTAAACGCATCTTTTCAATTTCCTCGTTAATGGATAAATCTTTTTCTATATAAACACCAGAAACAGGAATGTAGGCTTCAGGTTGGTAATAATCGTAATAAGACACAAAATACTCAACCGCATTATCTGGAAAAAATTGTTTAAACTCAGAATAAAGTTGGGCTGCCAATGTTTTATTATGTGCCAAAACCAGAGTTGGTCGCTGGACTTCTTCAATCACGTTGGCCACAGTAAAAGTTTTACCAGAGCCTGTGACACCTAATAGGGTTTGGTATTTGTCTTGGTTTTCAATACCATTTGCCAATTGTTTTATGGCTTGTGGTTGATCTCCTGTGGGTTTAAATTCGGATTTTATTTTGAATCGCATTATTTCAGTGCCTAAAGTTTGGAAGTATTTAAAGTGTCTAAAGTTACAAAGTACTTAAAGTATTTGAAGTTAAAAAGTACTTAAAGTATCAAAAGTAGAAAAGTATATTATAAACTATGGTATGATAAAGCATGAGTCAATCTATGCGTGAAGATGGATTTAAATTATTTTTTTTATCTCGAGTATTTTTATCTCCTTAGTGCAAAATGACCAGTGTAAGTTTCGCCATTAATAAACTGCGTAAAAAACCAATAATCATCACTTGGAAGTGATTTTCCGTTTAGCGTTCCGTCCCAACCACCATTTGTTGTATTTTGCTGTGTAATCAATTTTCCATAGCGATTGAAAATCTGAATGGAAGTTATTTGGTTAAATTGTTCTTCTGTACCAATAACTTGCCATGTAGGATTATCATCATCGCCATTAGGAGTAAAGAATTTTGGAAAGCCTAAAACCGAAATGGTTTTTTCGATAGTGCCACAACCATTCTTGTCTTTTATATAAACGGTATGAAAGCCTGGTGCTACATTGGTAAACACAAAACTATCTTGATAAAATCCATTTTCATCGTCTAGAGCAATTTCATAATTGCTTGCATCAGGAATTTCAATTGTAATTACATTATTCGGTGCTACACCAACAACATTTACACTTTCTATTAATGCTGTTCCAGAAGTTATAACTGTTATTGTTCTGCTAGATGAGCAACCATTTGGATCGGTCACAATGACTTTATAAGAGCCAGGTTCTGTAACCTCATAAAATAATGTCGTGATCGCTGTTGTAGTCCCGTTAAATTGCCATTCGTAATAGTAGTTGTTTGGTAAATCGTTAAGCACGCCTCCAAAGATAGTCAGTGGTTCTGGGAATGTATTTAAACAATAAATAAAAGTTTCATCGTCCTTTAACAAAGGTGTATAAAGCACATTTAAGTTGACGGTTGAAATACTAAAACATTGATTATTGCTACTCACTTTTACGTAAATGGTCTGTGTATCTGCTATCGTGTTTTCAAACGTATTAGAAAGTGGATTAATATCATTAAAGGCATCATCTTCCGTTTCATAATAGCGTACAAAGGCATCCATGGGAATTTGATTTATGATAGAAGCTTCAATTTCGGGTAAATCAAACAACGCGAAACCATCTACAACGTCTCCATCACAACCCTTTAAATCTGGAATGTTTACAATATTATTTGAAGTTTGTAATTCTAAAGCGGCAACATCAGTACAATTGTCTTGATTTAAAATTCGTGCAAAAACGGTTTGAAATGGATAGGTGTTTTCAAAAGCTTGAGGATTAGCAATGGGATCAATGTTAGCAATGGCGTTGGATTCGTCTAAGAAAAAGCGATTAATAGAGTTGTTTTGATTTCCATTGGTGAGATCGGTTGTTGCCTCAAACAAATTATACGTGGTTAGACCATCTTGATTAAGATCACATTCAATCAAAACAGAATCAAATCCAACAGGTAAAGGTGCATATTCAATAATAGCTTCGCCATAAGCGATACAGCCATCATCCAATACAACTTCGACGTTGTAAGTTCCAGGTTCTGTAACGGTAAAAGTCCCACAACCAGTGCAACCAGCTGGATCAGATTGTACTAAAAAATTATCCTTAAACCAATTGTAAGCATTTTGGCCATTTTGGTAAGCATTAAGCTCTAGTATTTCGCCTTCACAGAGTGCATTTCCTGTGGCAATGAGTCTATTAGGTCCTATATCCGAAGACAATTCAAAACTGCCAGCTTCTAAAAAAACGGTAGAATCATATCTGTGATTGAATTCATCCGCAATCACTAATTTTACATGATAAGTTTCATTGGGAACTACATTGGCCGTTGCCGTTAAAATAGAAGTTTGTCCATTAAAATTAATAGGAGAATTGGAGTCGTTGAAGCTACCAAAATAAGTTTCATTTTCAGGAGGACAGCTTCCGGGAACGCCAGGTGTTACTGTTGTAACTTTTACAGGCGTGTTTGTGTTAGGTACTAATGCAATATTTTGATATTGTACTTGCCCAGCAGCAGGACGAATTAAAAATCCAAATAAATCTGAAAATTGACATGTATTGGAATTGTTTTCTTGATATTCTTCTGAAGCAAACAGGTATCTAAAACTTACCTGTGACGCTATAGAGGTAAAATCAAATTCTAAAATTGTGGCATTTGTGGTTCCAGTTTCGTTGAGCGCATTTTCCAAATCTGAATCTCCAACCCAATTATTAGCATTATCATCACTTAAACTGTTGTTTGGTCCAGGTACGTTGTTCAGTCTGCCTGTGCTTAAAACTATACCACTTTGAAAAGGAAAAGAAGTCCCTGTGGCATCAAAATAACCATAACTTTGGTCGGCACCACCAAAATCGCCACCAACTACATTAGTAACGGAAATATTGCTGATACACTCACTATCTATTAAAATATCCTCAACGAGCTGCTGAGGCGTATAGGTTTGACTATCTACTGAAATATTTTGTGCATAATCCAATAGGGAAAATAAAAGGGCAAAAGCTAGTAAGGATCTTTTCATTTTCATTTTAAGGGAATGCAAAGATACGTTTCTAACCACAACATAAAATGTAACAATGTGTTAAAAAAGATAACAGGTTCTTATCATCGACGTAGCGCAAAATGACCCTTAACTTCAAAAGCTATACCGCCTTGTTTTATTTCTGCCAAATACCAATAATCAGAAGCTGGCATATTATAGCCGTTATACTTACCATCCCAACCTTGAGAGTTAGTATTTAATTTTGTTATTAGTTTTCCATAGCGATTAAAGATATAAACCGAACTGCCAGGTAAAGTTTCGATGCCTACAATATGCCATGTTTCATTGATAGTATCTCCATTAGGCGTGAAGAATGGAGGCGCATCTATGACCAAGACTTCTTCGGTAACTTCGGCACAACCGTTAAGGTCAATAATGGTCACTGTATGATAACCTAACGGCACATTTTCAAAAACATTGGATTCTTGTGGGTCGCCATTATCTAATATATAGAGGTAATCTCCAATGCCTTCTTCGATAGTAACCGTAATATTGTTTGGGTCTGAGAAATCAACAGTTTCTACCACGTCAATCGTAGCAGATTCAGATTCCGTTACGTTGAAGGTACTCAGGGTTGAACAGCCAAATTCTGAAGTTACAGTAACTGTATACGTGCCGATTTCAGTGATTTCAATTTCTGGACCGATTTCGTTTGTGGACCATAAATAGGTATCTGTAGCAAAAAAGGTTTCCGCAGATACAGTTAATGGCAAATTATCAATACAAACCACTTGATCAGGAATATTTACATTAGGTTTTCGATGAACAATCAACGAGAAATCGACGAGACTGAAACAACCCGTAATATGGTTTTCTATTCGTGCTATTATAACTTCATGGTCAAACCCAATGTATGATTCACTATCTAACGCATTGATTCCTTCTTCGGCCTCAATAGGATTGTTGAAATAGGTGACATTAAAATTATTTTGGTTTTGATTACCGAGAATTGAAGCATTTTGTTGGCTCAAAGTAAAGTCATAAAGTCCATCAAAATCATCATCGCAACTTATAAGATTATCAGGTTGATTTGCTATTGGTGAAGGATTTACACGAAGTTCAAACGGAAAAATATAATAACAATGTGTGGTGCTGAACTCTACACGAGCATAAATAATATCACTAGTGCTAGTGTAAATGTAATTAGTGTCTAAAGCATTATCATTTGCGACTGCATCTGCTTCAGATGAAAAATAGCTGAAGAGGACATTGAAATTAGTATCGACAATAACTTCGTTCATCGTTGTTAAATCAAAACTATTGGCGTCGTTTTCACAAATATCAAATAGTTCAAATGAATTAGTGGCAGGAGGAAGGTTGACGTTCAATTCCAAGGGTACAAAAGTGAAACAGTCGGCAACCGAATTATATACTTTTATGAAAACCGTTTGCGGATTAGTGGTATTGGTATAATTTTCAGGATTTAAAATTGGATTACTGTCGTTTTCCAATTCTTCCATCGTTTCAAAATAGGAAATTATGTTATCTGGATTAGGTGTTGTAAATAAATCAGTTTCTGCCGCTGTTAAATCGAAGAGTGTGTTGGCATCATAATCGGTATCACACTCTAAAAGTGGTTCTGGGATATTTGGATGCGGGTTTACAATAAGGGAAAAATCAGTTAAACTGAAGCAACCAGTTTCATTATTTTCAATTCTGACGATAATCAATTGATTTGAGCTTATGTGTTCAGAAATGATCGCATTTTCATTTGTTCTAGCTTCGGTAAGATTTAAATGATAGGTTACTGTGAAATCATCTGGATTTTGAGTGCCTAAAACAGTATTGGTTTGCGATTCTAGATCGAAAGACTCTAGCCCATCATTAGTGTCATCATCGCATACTTCAATGTTGTTTGGTTGATTGGCAATAGGAAGCGGATTTACTTGAAGTATAAAATGATATATTAAATAGCATCCTGTTATTGGGTCTTCAATCCGAACAAAAATAATATCATTAATGGATTGGTACGTGTAATCTAAAGCAAATGGATCGGTAAGGTTATCAGCATCATTAAAAGATTCAAAATAGGAAAGATTTGCTTGTGTTTCAGGTTCAATTAATGCCGATTCTATTTCTGTAAGGTCAAAACTACTAGTTGCATTATCACAGGTTTCATAAATTTCAAATTCATTAATTGGTGGAGGCAAATCAGTATTAATTTCTAAAGGAACCGCTGTGTAACAATTGGCATCATTATTAAATACTTTTATATATACCGTTTGTGGATTGCTGATATTTATATAGTTTGTTGGCGATGCAATTCGGTCTGCATTGTCGTCTAACTCTTCGAGTGTTTCGAAATATGAAATGGAAACGTTACTTGGCATGATGGCGTATAATTCGGACTCAGCAGTAGTGAGATCAAAAGAATTTATGCCATCATAATCAGTATCGCAAATCGTAATCGGTGTAACGCTTGATGGTGCTGGATAAACAATGATGTCAAAATCCGTTAGAGAGAAACAGCCTGTATTAGAGTTCGTAACTCTAGCGAAAATTGTTTCATTGTTTTGTGCATTGTAATCTTCCGGTAGGGCATTATCGCCACTCTCTGCATCAATGACTGAATTATGGTAACTCACGTCAAAAATGCTAGAATTTTGCCCTTGTAAAATACTCGAATTCTGAGCTACTAAATTAAATATCTCAAATGTATTATTGGACGTATCATCACAAGTTTCCATATCATTTGGTTGATTGGCTATCGGTAATGGGTTGATAATAAGTTCAAAAGGATAAATAGTATAACAACCTGTTGTACCATTAGCTAATCTTGCCACTATATTATGGGATGTTGCCGAATATATAAAATTAGGATCCAATGGGTTCATATTATCATTAGCATCTGTACTATCTATGTGATAAGTGATTATAATATCTGTAGTATCATCTACGAGCAATTGATCTACTGTAGATAAATCGAAGCTGGTAGTTGGATTGTCACATATCTCAATAGTTTCAAAATTATTAACGAGCGGAGGTAAATTCACAATTAAATCAAGAGGAATATTTACAAAACAATCACTTAATGTATTATTAACCTTAACAAATACGGTTTGTGGGTTTGAAGTGTTGTTATAATTTTCTGGATCTAAAATAGGATTAGTATTGGTTTCTAAATCTTCTATGTTTTCAAAATACGAAACCTCTATATTATCTTGTCTAACATCTAATATTTCTATTTCCGAAAGGGTTAAGTCCCAATTTAAAATGCCGTCATAGTCCGTATCACAGCGCTCAACTGGTGAAGCTGGATAAACTAAAGGAGCAGGAACAATATTAATCTCAAAAGCACTTATACCTTTACAATAATTGCCATTGTCAACTCTTGCAAAAAGCTGTTGAGGGTTTGTGGAATTGGTATAATTTAAGGGAATAGGGTTAAAGTTATTGTTGGCGTCAAATTCTGTGGTATGAAATGTTATGTCTAAGCTTTCTGGGCTTCCTGCAACCATTTCTGCAATAGTTTCGTTTAAATCGACAGTTACAAAACCATCGTTACTAATATCATCACAAACAACGATAGTCTCTGCTGGATTGAAAATTGGAATGGACCCAACTTCTAATTCAAAAGAAGAAGTGCCAAAACAATTTGGATCCGTGTAACTTTCCACTCTAACATATATAGTTTGTGCAACTGATGTGTTTTGATAAGCGGAATATTTATCAATAGGGTTAATGCCAGCTATTGCATCAGCCTCAGTTTCATAGTAAAGAACTTGTTTATCTGGCTGACCATTTAGTATTTCGGTGTCTTTTAAATAAAAATAAAAGTCAGCAACTCCGGCAATATCAGCTTCGCAATTCTCGAAATTTGTAATCGGAATAAACTGTGGAACAGTATTGATATATACATAAAATCCGGAAATACTAAAACAACCTGTGGTTTCATTTTCGACGCGAGCATAGATATATTGCGTTGCAGTCAGATAATCATCTGGTGTAGAAATTTCATTTTCACCGTTTATAGCGGCATAATAATCATTGTAAAACGTAATTTCCAAACCTGTGGTTGAGCTTGTGATTTCTGGAATTTTTGCTTCTAAGTCGACATTAGAAATACCATCATCGTCGTCATCACATACAATTATTGATTCAGGTGTCATTACGGTTGGAGCGTTCACTACGTTTACTTCTAATGTAGAAATTCCGTAACATTCCGTCTGAGCATTGGTAACTCGAATATAGAATAATTGTGGGTTTGAGCTGTTATACACATAATCAGGAAGAATGTTTTCATTGTTTATAGCATCGTCTTCATTGAGATAATATTTTACGTTTGCGGCTGGTACACCTTGGGCTGCAACAGTATTGAACGTATCCATGATCAGGGTAGTAAAACCATCATCGTTGTCGTCACAATAATCGGCAGTTTGAGGTGTCAAAACTACTGCAGGTGCAATAACTAAAGCGACATCTACTAATTCAGTACAGTCACCATCGACAACAATGGCATATATAGTTGTGCCATTATCAGTTACATTAAACGGAATAGATTTATTTATCGGGTTATTCTCATTGGCTCTATCGTCTTCATTGATATAAAAAGTAACTTCAAATTCCTCATAGCCATCTTCAAGCTCAACTTCAACCTCGTTTAAATCAAAATTTTCGATGCCATCATTGGAAGGGTCATCGCAAACAATAATAGATTCTGAGGACAAGGTGTTAAGAATGATGTTGGAATGTAATTCTAAATTCGTAATGGCATAGCAGCCTGTTGCAGGATCTTGAATACGAATATAGATAATCTGATAATTTGGAGTGATGTTTTGATAATCTTCGGGATCTGCAATAGGGTTTAAATTAAATTGAGCATCATAATAAGAGGTGTGATAACTAACATCCATTCCAGTAAGGCCTTGTAGAACATTATCGATAACACTTGTTAAATCAAAATTCTCGAAGCCATCTTCGTCTTGTTCACAGGCGTTGATCCATTGGTCTTCAGAATTAATTGCAAGACTATCTTGTATTTCGACAAAAATACTAGTGGTAGAAAAACAGCCCGTTAAAGCGTCGTAAATCCTAACATATAAGGTTTCCGAAATATTGAAATTCGCATAGGGCGAAAAAATGGGGTTATAACCTAAATCTGCTTCAGGTTCCGAATAGTGATACGAGACAAATAGATTACTGCCTCCATTTAAAATTTGATTGTTGGCAACGTTTAAATCCACAAAAGTATAGCCATCTAATGTCGGATCTATACATGCTATAATCGGATCTGGATCTACATATTCTGGTTTTTCATTAACGACTAAGTTGAACTCAGAATAGGCCAAACAGCCATTTGCAGTATCTTCAATTCTTACAAAGATAGGCTGTGGTGAACTTGTGTTTTGAATAGGTCCCATTATAGGGTTAACATTGTTCTCAGCATCTTCACTAGTATAGTGATAACTAATATTGTAACTTGAAGGAGGCACAGAAGCCAAGACTTCATTATTTTTTAAGGTCAAATCAAAGTTCTCAACACCGTCTCCATTATCATCACAAAAAACAAAATCTGAAATTTGGGTTGCAGCTTGCTCGGTATCTAAAGTAATTTCTACAGTATCTTCAATAATACATGAGGTTTCGTTAAGCTGGATAGTAATTTCAACGCGATAAGTTCCTGAAGAAACCGCTTGTAAAACAGGATCATTTTCATTAGATATGAGTACATCATTTTGAAACCATTGATAGGACGCCTGTGAGTTTTGGATATCACCATTTAACGTGACCGAATCGCCACAACTGGTAATATCTGGCCCTAGCTCTACGTTGGCATTAAAACTATTACCTTCTATAAAAACCGCGGAATCAAAATTTTCGTCATCTTGGTCTGCAATAATAAGTTTTATCTCATAAGCAACATTTGGTTGAATTGTAGCTGTAGCAGAAAGGACTACGGTTCGGCCATTGTAATTGGTGTCGCCAATGTTATAGCCTTCGAAAAATGCTGGATTCTCGGCTGGACACGATTCTGGAATTACATCGTGTATGGTACTTGTGTTTACTGGGATTGAGGTACCCGGAATTATAGCAATGTTTGTATAGGGATCAGAAGAACCTGCTTCTCGTATTAAAAAGGCAAATCCGTCGGAATAAAAACAAGGGTAATCTTGTTGGTACTCTTCCGAAGCTAAAATATAATTGAACTGAATTTGGTTCGCAACAGATACAAAGTTAAATTGAATAGAAGTAGCATTTAGGGTTTCTTCTATATTTAATGCATTTTCCAAATCGATATCCGTGCCCCAAGAAGCATCTCCTTCTCTCAATGGAATTGTGTTGAGCACATTTCCTGCGGAATTTACATTTCCTGTGGTTAATAAGATCCCATTTTCAAAAGGAAAACTGGAAGCTCCACGTTCAAAATATCCAAAGCTATTTATACCATTTATTTCTCCATTAATATTCGACGAAATATTTGAAATTTCAACACAATTTTGTCCTAAATTTTGTTGTATAAGTTGTTCTAATGGTAAGGAATCATCTGTTATAATCTGTTGAGTATAACTAAAGTCAAAAATGAAAAATGCAATTACGAGGGAATATATGTATTTTAATCTCACAGTTTAGTTTTTAAACAAATAGGCTTAGTTTAATTAGGGGCTTCTTTAGATTAATGCAATTTAGGAGAGTAAAAAGTAATAAAAAATCCCCAGTAGTGGGGATTTTATAAGTTAAGTTGCGTATTTAATTGGATGAAAATGATAATTACTTGTAGTTCAGATTTTAAACTTAAATCATTTAAAGTTATATAATTCGCTAAAATGTAATTTTCGGCACCATTTAGTTTTTTCCATTTTAAACTTAAAGACGGGTCAAAATCTATTGCACGCTAGCTACCGTATTGCTTATACTTAATTTGTCTAAACGAGAGTTCAGTAGGGAAAACTTATCGTTTCAGAGTAAAATGTCCTTTGACCTGAAATGCAATAGAACCACGTTGTACATCTGCGACATACCAGTAATCACTGGTTGGCATCATTTCGCCATTGTATTTTCCGTTCCA
Source organism: Winogradskyella schleiferi (assembly GCF_013394655.1). Lineage (NCBI taxonomy): Bacteria > Pseudomonadati > Bacteroidota > Flavobacteriia > Flavobacteriales > Flavobacteriaceae > Winogradskyella > Winogradskyella schleiferi. Next base: position 2,827,182 of record NZ_CP053351.1, on the reverse strand, counting down.
ACCAGAGGAATAAGAATTTAATTGTGTTAGCAATTTTCCGTAGCGATCATATACGTTGATGATGGTGCCAGGCAAGGTTTCTATGCCTACAATATGCCAAGTGTCATTAGTGCCATCACTATTAGGTGTAAAGAATTTTGGAATATCAACCACTAAAACTTCTTTAGTTGTATCGGTACAGCCATTCAAATCAATAATCGTCACGGTATGGTATCCCATGGCAACATTTTGGAAGACGTTGGATTCTTGCGGATCAAAATCGTCTAATTGGTAAAGGTAATCTCCAATGCCGCTTATGGTTACTGTAATATTGTTAGGGTCCGAAAAGTCTATGACTTCTGTCGTTTCTATAGTTGCAGATGTAGATTCTGATACTCCGAAATAATCTGTGATTTCACAACCGAATTCTGAGGTTACTTCTACCCAATAATTACCTACTTCTGTGATTTCGATTTCTGGGGTTATTTCTCCAGTAGACCATAAGTAAGTATCCGTTCCATTATTGGTGTTTGCAGATACCAATAATGGCATATTATCCAAACAAATGACTTGCTCTCCAATATCTACAATCGGAAGCGGGTTCACAATTACAGAGAATTGACCAACGCTGTAGCATCCTGTGCTGTTATTCTCTATACGTGTGTATATCACTTCACCATCAAAAGCCATGTAATCTGACTCTAAAGCCGAATTATTTTCGTTAGCTTGTAGCTCAGTATTATGGTAGCTTACCGTAAATAAATTAGGGTTTTGTCCTCCTAAGATACTAGCGTTTTGTTGAGTTAAATCGAATTCTAATATACCATCAAAATCATCATCACAATCCATTAAATCATTAGGTTGATTAGCAATTGGTAATGGTTCAACTTTTAAATTAAATTGGTAATACGTAGAACAATGTGTAGTACTATATTCAGTTCTTACAAATAAAGTATCAAAATCAGATTGATAGGTATAATTAGTATCTAAAGCATTGGTATTAGCAATGGCATCCGCTTCATTATCAAAGTAGCTAAATAGTACATTGAAATTGACATCTCTCGCCACCTCGTTAATCTCAGTTAGGTCAGCACTATTTGTGTCGTTAGCACAAATGGTATATTCTTCAAAATCATTGATATGTGGCGGTTGATTCACTATCAATTCTATTGGTAGTATCGCATAACAGTTTGATATGGTGTTCGTGACTCTAAAATAAACCGTTTGTGGATTTGAGGTATTTGTGAAACTTTCTGGATTGGATATTTCATTAGTATTGGTTTCTGAATCTTCAAAACTTTCAAAATACGCTATTACAAGATCTTCCTGCCTTACATCCAATATGTTTTCTTCTGCTGCAGTTAAATCAAATTCAAGTGACCCATCCGTATCGTCGTCACATTCTATTAATGGATCTATTGGATCAATTTCTGGAGTGCTAATTATATTAACCACAAATGATGTAATGGACTTACAAATGCCACCATTATCAATTTGTACGTAAATCTGTTGAGGGTTAACCGTATTTGCAAATTGCACAGGTATTTCGTTGTTGCTATTGATAGCATCTTCCTCTGAAGTAAAGAATTTTACCGTTTGAATATCTGGGATACCGGCAGCAACTTCATCTATGACACTTGAAAAATCATGCATCACAGAGCCATCAACTACACTATCGTCACATACAAACCAATCACTCGGATCATTGAAAACAGGGTTTGTGCCCACTTCAATGGTAAATGAAGAGGTTGTATAACAAGATTCGTCAGTAACATTGTCAACTCTCACATAGATTTCCTGTGGATTGCTAATGTTTTCATAGACACTTGTTTTATCTATAGCATTCGTTTTATTGTCCGCATCTGCTTGGTTAAGATAATATGAAACTTCTTTACCAATTTGTCCGCTCAAAGCTTCTAAATCCTTGTTTTCAAAAATAAATTCACCAAAACCGTCTGATTCATCTTCACAAAAAATAAACTCATCTACATAGTTGGTTAAATCACCCACAAAAGGTAATTTATTCACAATAATGTCTAATTCTTCAATGACATAACAGCCTGTGCTAGCGTTTTCGACACGCATATAGACTATTTCAGTTTGGGCGTTGTAATTGGAATTACTATTTATCTGGTTTAGGTTTGATCGTGCATCAGCTAAACTATTGTGAAATGTTACGGAGCGGTCTGGAGTTGCTAATATTGAGTTAGGAATACTATTATTTAAATTTATTGGTGAAAACCCATCTCTATCTGCATCACAAATAATTATATCTTCAGGTTTTTCGCTTTCTGGTGCTGGTAATACAGTTACCTCAAAAGAGTTATAATCAAAACAACCTGTTTCTGAAGACGTAATTCTAGGAAATAAGGTAAACGGATTTGTTACGTTAGTATATAGGTTAGGCAACGCATTTGTATTGTCAATCGCATCTTGTTCCGTTGGAAAATAGGTAACATCAAAACCTTCTACGCCGTTGATTACATCTTGGTTTAATGAGGATAAGTTTGTGGTTGTAAATCCATCTTGATCTGTATCACAAACGATGAGGCTTACGACAGATTCAAATTCAATAATAGGATACAACACTAAATCAAAATCTGCAACTTCGTAACAAGTAGGGCTTTGAATACCAATGAATATTGTCTGAGGGCTACTCTGATTATAATATACGATGTCGGGATTGATAGGGTTTGTTTGATTATCCCTATCTTCTTCAGTTTCGTAGAAAAACACTTCCACGTCGACCAAATCATTGATAATACCTACGGCAATATTTGTAAAATCAAATTCTTCCGTGTCGTCGTCACCAATATCACATAAGCTGACATCTCTAATGTTTGTAGCTGTTAAAAGTAAATTGGAGTGCAATTCAACAGGGGCAATGGAAGCACAACCAGAATTATCATTTTCTACTCTAATATAAACGATTTGTTCTTCTCCTGTAATATTGCCATAATTTGTGTCATCGGCAATAGGGTTTGCTCCAGAAAGTGCATCTTCTGGAGAAACATGAAATGTTACATTAACTCCTGTTAATCCTTGTAACACATCTGGAATAATTGATGTTAAATCAAAATTGGCAAAGCCATCATGATCTGCGTCACAAGCATCTATGTAATGATCTTCCATATTAATTACAGGACTCTCTATCACAGAAATATCTAAAGTAGTTGTACTGATACAACCAGTTTCTGGATTTTTGACACTCACAAATACCTGCTCGCTAACGTTTGTGTTGGTATACGGCATTGGATGCGCATTAACACCATTAGCAGCATCACTTGCAGAGCTATGATAAGTAACCACTAAGTTAGATTGTGCTAAAGTAATCTCATTGTCTTTAAAAGCATTCAAATCCATAGCTGTAATACCGTCTGAAGTTTGGTCATCACAAACGACCAAAGGGGTTGGATCTGAGATTATGGGTAAGTTATTAACTACTAAATTGAAGCTGGAAAATGCCAAACAACCGTTAACCGTATCTTCAATTCTTACATGAATAGGTTGTGGATTACCAGTATTTTGAATTGGGCTCGTAATTGCATTGCTGTTATTTGTAGCATCCGAGTTGGTATAGTGATAAGAAATGGTATAACTTGACGAAGGTACAGAAGCTAGGACTTCAGAATCCTTAGTCGATAAATCAAATATTTCAAGACCATCACCACTTAAATCATCACAAAGTTGAAAATCCGAAAGCGGTTCTGAAGTTTGAGTAGAGCTTAAAGCGACGTTAATATCATCCTCAATAGTACAAGAATTTCCTGCCAGAGGTAAAGTTATTTCTACGCGATAATTTCCGGCTTGTAATGCTGTTAAAGTCGATTGGTTTTGAGAAGGTATCAAAGCGTCATTAAAATACCAACTATAAGTTGCATTTGGATTATCTATATTTCCATCTAAAACAACACTACTTGCACACGTAGAGAAATCTTCACCCAAATCTACAGAAGCATCGAAACTGTTACCTTCTATAAATACGGCAGAATCATAATTTTGATCAGTTTGATCGGCAATAACTAGTTTAATTTGATATTGTACGTTGGGTTGAATTGTTGCGGTTGCTGAAAGCACTGTGGTTCTACCATTATAATTCGTATCTCCAACATTGTAACCATCAAAATATTCGTCGTTTGAAGCAGGACAGAACCCAACAATCTCGTCGTGAACCGTATTTGTGTTTACAGGAATTGTGGTTCCAGGAATTAACGCTATATTGGTATAAGGGTCACTGGTACCAGCTTCTCTAATTAAAAAGGCAAATCCATCTGAATATTCACAAGGAAAATTACCGAAATATTCTTCTGAAGCCAGTATGTAATTAAATTGTATTTGATTTGAAATTGATATAAACTCGAATTCAATGGATGTCGCATTTACAGTTCCAGATATACCCAAAGCCGTTTCAAGATCATTATCCGTTAGCCAAGTAGCATCTCCTTCATTTAAGATGGTGTTGTTTTGTCCATTTCCAGCGGAGTTGGCATTTCCTGTTGTTAATACAATGCCGTTTTCGAAAGGAAAATTTGAGGATGCACGTTCAAAATATCCAAAACTGCCAATTCCTATTGACGTTCCGTTTGAGGGTGATGAAATATTGGAGACTTCGACACAGCCTTGAATAAGTGTGTTTTGAACTAAGTCTTGAGGTGAAACTGAATTATCTACAGAAACTTGTTGTGCAAAAGAAACACTACAAATTAAGCCTATAAATAAGCAGAGGGAGCGGTTGAAATAAGTCATTCGTTTCGGTTAAGTTTAAATTTTTTAGCGTAGATAGATTTGGGTAATCTCCTATATACGATTTAATATGGGCGAAATGTAGAATTAATAAAGATGAAATACAAAAAAATACGTTGAAATACGCAAAATGTTAACATTTCGAAGAAGAATACGCAGTTTGAAACTAAAAAAGACCTCAGAAAGAGGCCTTTCTTCCCAAATTGATTTCAAATATTTCTAAAAATTGGATTAGAAATTGCTTAACCTGAAACTCAATATTATAATATCATGATGGAAAATAGACATAAAATGTTCTAATTTCTCGATTCTAGTTCAATCTGCTTTTGAGGGAAATAATAAAATGAAGAGGGAATTAACAGTAAAATATTGCTAACGCTGATAAAACTAAAGGATGTTATTAAGAATTACAAAAAAATAAGATGAATGGCCGAAAACTTTAACATTAGGTCCGAATTTGGTTTAATAATTCACGTAAACCCAACCCATATAAGGTTCATAATTTGGGTCATTTAAATTCAGGATGTAGAAATAAGTACCAACAGGAACTTTACTTCCCATATTATTAAGACCTTTATTTATTTCACCAAACCAAGGATTAGCATCATTCCCAACAAAGATAAGTTCGCCATAGCGATTATAGATTTGTAATTCGTGTGCTTCAAATATATTGTATAGGCCTTGGATGTTAAACCAATCATTGAAGCTGTCATCGTTTGGAGAGAAACCTTGTGGAATGCGTGGCGGACAATTTTCAATGGTTAAATCGAACTGGAAAATCTCATAGCATGGCGGACTAGCCAATCGCACATAAATAGTCTCAGGATTTGGAATATTATTGTAACTAGAAGGAATAAGTATTGGACTGGATTCTATTTCTAGATCGTCCAATGAATTATAAAACGTAATGTCTTCTTCAATATAATTTACAGTTTGAAGCGCATCAAATAAATCGTAAGTAGCAGTTTGAAAGCCTTCATTACAACCAATAAGATCTGGAAGGATTGTTTTCTCAGGAATAAGGAGTAATTGTATATCTGTAAAAGTACTGTTATTATTTTCATTTGTTTCCGTGACAATGCCATTCATTGTACCAACATCATCTACAATAGCAACAATATTTACATTAGGATCTATACCTTCAGGTAAGTTAATAATAATGGAATTGGTTTCACTAGCATTGATGGCAATGTCGTTTATGGTTTGACTTGCAGCAATAAAATTGCCATTATAGTAAAACGCTATAGGTGTATTGGCTGGTAAAACATCTGTACTGTTAAAATTGTTTACACTATAAAAGAGTTCAACATTGTATGCTCCACAATTCACATTGCGACTATTAATGCTAATTGTGGCATCTGGTAATTGACTGTTTAAGACCGTAATGATATTATTGATCATCACATAATCTTGTCCAGAAGTTAAGGCGATGGTTGCCGAAGTGTCTCCAATGCTTATATTATCTTGAATATTGTAAACATCAATATCCATATTGTACAAATCGGTTGCTCCAGTAAACGAATTTGTTCCATTAAAAGCATTGTTCGCTGGATTCAATGGGAAATTACTAATTACGTTTCCATTAATGGTCAATTGCTCGTTGACCGCTAAAGACCGATCACCTTCCCAAGCGACGAAACCAATTTTAGCATCTTCATTATCTAGAACATTCAGGTTATCTAGCGTTATGCTAAGAGAATCAGGTACACTTTGTAAGCCATCATAAACGTTAAGTTGGTTAAGAGGTAAGCTGTCATCTTGATATATAATGGTAATTGCCCAGCCTCCAAAATTTGTGCCTGTAGAACAATAAGGTAGTATAGTTGTAGTTAAATCAAAATCTGAAATGGTATAAGTACCATCACCTTCGTTTACTACAATATCTGTAACATCTGCAAAAGCGGCAAAGAATACTCGTGTAGCGTCTAAAGCATCATTAAAGTTCCGCTCAGAGGTCACAGGTATTCCATTTAGGGTAATATCTAAATCTCCATTTCCTGAACCAGCCCAATATAAATAGGCGGCAACTACGTTTTGATCTGTATTGAGGTTTAAATCCGCCGATGATGATGTTAAAATCGAGCAAGGACCAGCTACACCGTTTTCTTCAGTGTTCATGGTATTTCCAATGGCCGTATAATCGTATCTCCCATTAAATTGCTGGTATAAGGAAATGTCTTGAGCCATCAATGGAAATAATGGAATCAATAAAAAAAAGCAAATTATATAATATGTGCTTTTCAAAGTATTGGTTTGGTTAGGTCTAAAATACAAATTTTAATTTATCGTTTCAAAGTAAAATGGCTAGTAAACGTTCGTCCATCTTCCAATTTCACCTTAAACCAATAATCGCTAGTAGGCATTTCTACACCGTTATAGGTGCCGTCCCAACCAGAACTCAATGGATTTATTTCGGTTAGAAGTTTTCCATAACGATCAAAAATATAAATAGAGGTATTGGGTTGAAACTGTTCTGAAACACCATAGACTTGCCAATAATCATTAACGTCATCATTGTTTGGCGTAAAGAATTTTGGGAATCCAATGACTGAAACTAAATCTTCTACAATGCCACAATCGTTTTTATCCCGAATATAAACCGTATATAAACCAGGTTGAACGTTGGTAAATGTACTGCTTTCTTGATAAGGGCCGTCAATGTTATCTATGGCATATTCGTAATCGCCTTCGCTGCTTTCATCTGCAAAAATTGAAATAGAATTGTTTTGTGAACCATCTACAACTTCTATGGAGGAAATCGTTGCAATGTTGGAAGGCAAAACTGTAATCGATCTTTCCTTAAAACAGCCATTGGTATTGCTCACTCTTACGTTATAAGTTCCTGGCGCATCAATTTGTATCTCAGATGTGTTTTCGCCTGTGCTCCATTTGTAATAATAGTTGCTTGGGGAATCTCCTATAATTCCGCCATCTAAAGTTATGGTTTCAGGAAATGAATTTAAACAGTATAACGTTTCAAACTCGGTTTCAATATTTGGTAATGCAAAAACCGTGAGTTCAATTTCACTGATACCGTAACAAGCGTTCATGTTTTCTACACGTCCAAAAATAGTTTGATTGTAAGGCATTGTATTGGTAAATGTTGCCCCAAGTGGATTGGTTTCCAACAGTGCATCTTCGTATGTTTCGTAATAAACCAAATCCAAACCAGTAGGAGAAAAAGCTAGAACAATGTCATTAGCTTCCGTTAAGTTAAAGGCCATGAAGCCATCTTCCGTACCATCAGTATCACATAATTCCAGACTTGCATTGTTTGAAACAGTGGTGCTTACTTCTAAGGATATTTGGCTAAAATTAATACAACCTGTACTTGGGTTGGTCACTCTTGTATAGATAATTTGTGGGTTAAAAAAGTTATCAAACGGACTGACATCTATGGCATTGTTTTGGTTTTCTGCATCAAGCATGGAAAGGTAATATTCTATCGTAGAATTAGGATCGGCTCCAGTAACAGCATCTGAAATTTCTGCTAAATTAAAGGTAGTGAACCCTTCGGGAATACCATCTTCATCACATTGTAATAAGGAAACATCATTAGCTATTGGCATGGGATTAACGCTAATATTAAAAGATGTATAACCGATGCAGCCAGAATCCATATCCTGAATTCTAACAAATATTTCTGTCGGTGTAGGAGTTGAATTCGTATAGTTATTAGGAAGCGCAGAAGTTGCATTTTCGGCATTGGCCTGAGTTAGGTAATAACTGATATTATAATTGGCACCTACAATTCCGCTTATGATTTCTTGTGATTTTAAATTAAAGTCGAAAGTAGATAACCCATTTTGATCGTCTCCATCCAAATCATCATCGCAAGTTTCATAATCCGTAGGCGTATTAAATGTTGTGAGGGCAGAAACAGTTAGAGTCATATCATTGATAATGAAACATCCTGTGGTCGTATTTTCAATTCTTACATAAATATCTTGGTTGCTTGCGGTATTAGTGAATACGTTTCCCAAAGCATCAGTATTAATGTTCGCATCACTTTCTGAACTGTGATAGGTCACGACTACATCAGATTCTCCATTGATGATATCTTGGGTTAAGGTGGTGAGATCAAATTCCGTAATGTTATCATTAAATGGTGCTATATTATCACAAACTTCAATACTCGGTAAACTTGTAGAGGATTGATCCGTAATTAACGGATTCGAAGGGGCATCCGGAAAAGTTGCAGTACCTGTCCAAATTATTGAAAATGGACTGTTACCAACAGGTCTGTCTATAACAATAAAATAACTTTCGCCTACGAGCACATCGATTTCACTAACAAAACTATCGCCATCAGTTCCAGGACCTTCTGAGGTTTCTGTAGATGTAGAATTCATTCCTGTTAAATTATTGCCTTGATTCGCAGCGGCAGGATTTGTGGTAGAACACCGAATGGCTTGCCCTATATTACCAGAACTCACATTTGGTCCGAAAATAAAAAAATCATAATCTTCATTAATATTGGTGCTTCCTGGTGTCAGCGTAAAAGCCAATGTGCCTGCTGTTGCAATATTAACTTTTAACCAAATACTATTATTTTCAAAGCTCCCACAAGTATTGGAATTGCTTAATTCTTGTGTCCCAATACCACCAACATTCAGACTAAAATCTGAGTTGCCACAAACAGTTACGGCAAATTGGGCGTCGTTAGGTTGTTGCGCTGTAGCAAGAAGATGGAAGAAGCAGAAGAATAGAGCTGCTGTTAAAGGTTTAAAAATTAGATCAAGGGGTTTGGTCATCGTTTTAATGTAAAATGGTTTGTAAAGGTTCGTCCATCTTCTAGTGTTACTTTAAACCAATAATCGCTGGTAGGCATTTTTTCACCATTGTAATTGCCGTCCCAACCAGAACTCAAGGGGTCGAGTTCCTTTAGTAGTTTGCCGTATCTATCAAATATATAAATCATTGAATGCGCTTGAAATTGTTCTGAAATACCATAAACCTGCCAATAATCATTAACATCATCATTGTTTGGTGTAAAGAATTTAGGAAATCCAATAACAGATATCAAATCATCCACGATGCCACAATCGTTTTTATCGCGTACGTAAACCGTGTACAATCCTGGCTGAACATTGCTAAAGGTATTACTGTCTTGATAAGGGCCGTCAATGTTATCTATGGCATATTCGTAATCGCCTTCGCTGCTTTCATCTACAAAAATTGAAATAGAATTGTTTTGTGAACCATCTACAACTTCTATGGAGGAAATCGTTGCAATGTTGGAAGGCAAAACTGTAATCGATCTTTCCTTAAAACAGCCATTGGTATTGCTCACTCTTACGTTATAAGTTCCTGGCGCATCAATTTCTATCTCAGATGTGTTTTCGCCTGTGTTCCATTCGTAATAATAGTTGCTTGGGGAATCTCCTATAATTCCGCCATCTAAAGTTATGGTTTCAGGAAATGAATTTAAACAATATAACGTTTCAAACTCGGTTTCAATATTTGGTAATGCAAAAACCGTGAGTTCAATTTCACTGATACCGTAACAAGCGTTCATGTTTTCTACACGTCCAAAAATAGTTTGATTGTAAGGTATTGTATTGGTAAATGTTGCCCCAAGTGGATTGGTTTCCAACAGCGCATCTTCGTATGTTTCGTAATAAACCAAATCCAAACCAGTAGGAGAAAAAGCTAGAACAATGTTATTAGCTTCCGTTAAGTTAAAGGCCATGAAGCCATCTTCCGTACCATCAGTATCGCACAATTCCAAACTTGCATTGTTTGAAGCTGTGGTGCTTACTTCTAGGGATATTTCGCTAAAATTAATACAATCAGTTGTTGAATTAGTTACTCTTGCATATACAATTTGAGGATTAAAAAAATTATCAAATGCATTACCATCGATAGCGTTTTCTTGGATTTCTGCATTGCTAAGCGATAAGTAGAATTCAACGGAATTGTTTTCAACATCATCTGTAATAGCTTCTAAATGATTATTGATATTAAAGCGTGTGAAGCCTTCCGGAATACCATCTTCATCACATTGAATAATAGAGATGTCATTGGCTACAGGTGCTGCGTTTACGATGAGTTCAAAATTAGCCGTACTATAGCACGTTGGGTAATTCGTATTCTCTATTCTAATAAAAATATTTTCATTAAATGCTGTGGTATTGGTATAATTAAGGGGTAGAGGGTCTAGGTCATTCTGAGCATCTTCTAATGAGCCATGAAAACTTACTTCGGCATTTTGCTGTTCGCCAGTAATATGAGTTATGAGTTCTGACAAATCTACAGTCGAAATTCCATCCATAATGTCGTCTTCGCGGTCACAAATTTGAAACGGATTGTTCCATTCCACTGTTGGTGTATTATAAACTTGGAGTTCAAAACTATTGACATCGAAACAATTTGGGTTTTGAGAATTTTCTACACGTACATAAATAAGTTGCGGATTACTCGTATTGGTATATGGAAATGTGATTTCGTTAGTACCTAAGTCTGCATCTTCTGCGTTTTCAAAATACCGTACATTATATGCAGCAGCGTCCTGAGTTAATAGCGCCTCTGAATTTTTATCTGTAAAGTCAAAACTGGAAGTACCATCGTTATTAACATCGTCACAAGCTTCAACTTTAGTCAATGGATGTGTCACGGGAATTTCAAAAATGCCAACAACCGCGCTTCCAACTATGGGGCAATCACCATTATTGGGTTCAATATAAACTTCGTAAAAACCTGGCGTATCTACAAATAATTGCGATGACGCTTCTGTTAACGCATTGCCATCAAAAGACCATACATAATCTGCGCCCACAATATCTTCGGCTTGTAAATTATAAGAATCACCAATACATAAAGCCAGTTCAGTTGTACTAATACCATTTTGAATAATATCAATTTCGGAATTAAATAAGGATTGAATAAATGGAGGTAAACCGATTCTACTCAGGTTTTGGTTAAATCCATTGATATCTAAAAGAACCCCTTGAGAATTATAATTGGCAGCCATGCCATCTGCTTCTGGGTTTTCGATCACACCTAGATATCTAGAAATTTCTATATTATTACTAATATTCAATTGCGCTCTATAAATTTTTCGGTCTATTCCCAATTGTAATGCACCAGCAGATATTTGATCAGACGTATGAATCGTATTCCGAGAAGCGAGAATATCGTTACTTTCTAAATCCCATTGAAACACACGACTTGTTCCATTACCAGCAGCACGATCGCTAATTGTAGCATAAACTTTACGGCTTTCGGCAGAGAATTCAACGCCATAAGGACTATCCCCTTCAGACGGACTATAAATTTGTATATGCTGTGAAACCTCACCAGTTTCATTATTGAAATCGAATAAATCAACACTACCTGCAGCATTTCCTCCTGCTGTAGTAGCGTAACCATAGTTCGCAGCAACGATTTTTGTGCCATCTGGAGATGCTTTTAAATAGCCTAAAGCATTTCTTCTATAGCCACTAACAGGAATGGTTGGACCAACAATAGACACTCTTGGATTAGGATTCTCTTCACTATCATCAATTATAATTCCGTTTTCCGTTACTTTTAAGGCATAAAATCTATTGACAAAATGTGTAAGTACCCAAAATGAATTACAGTCTTCGGCTCTGACCGCTGTAATTTTTTCTGAACATTTATATTTTATTTCTTCAGGATCCAGAGGGTTATAAGTTATTAAATGTCTGTTTTTTTCAACCGGATCTACATCGCCTAAACCACCATTAAGTGTCATATCAATTAAAGAGTAGTTGAAGCCATTGTTGAAACCATCATCATCAAAAGGAACAGTGCCAAATGGGTCATAAGTTCCATTGTATTGATTGGGATATGCAGCCGCATTATCATGATGAGGCTCATCTACCGTAAAAAGATAATATTTATTAGGATCATTAGGTTTTGGTACAATCAGTCCTGAAGATGTGCTAGATGGATCACCTAAAAGCCCTGTACCACCAACATAATCTCCGTTAGACATGATCTGATGATTGCTGTTCCAAACCGTTCGGCCATCACTATAAAACAGAAGATTACCGTTTTCATCTGAAATCGAAGTACAACCTTCTAAAGTGTTAATTTGCCCATTAGTTAAAGCAGCAACATTACCAGATTGTGCATTAAATTGCAACCCAGCATTTTGTCCAAAGTACCAAAATGAAGCTTCATTTTGTGCAAATATTTGAACGCTAGTTATTAATAGGATTAAAACGAAGTGGATCTTTTTCATAAGTGCTTTAATGTGTAAACACACCATGGATACAATATAACAACTAGAACATAAAAACTCCTAGTTTTAACATTGTATACTGTTTTTAGCAATTATTCAAAGTTATTATAAATCTCGCTTTTTAAGTAATCGATACGATAAAAAGATGAAAAGTGCTGTCCAAGCCAAGACAATAGCAATCTCATACCAATGTACGCCATAATCGTACATAATATCTGTTTTTTCAGGGAATTTGGTCATAACGATGCGCTGAATAGGCTGATCTATGAGCTTGTACATGGATTCTAACGGCAAAAATCTTTTGATGTTAAACGCTATATCTACAGAATCGGTTTGCCAAGAAATTAGTCCGAAAGCTATCCACTCTACAATATAAAGTATGAACAAAAAACCTAAAGCGAAAGCTGATCTTTTTACCAACATTCCTAAAAATAAACACAAACTAAAGAAACCAACAAGCTTTAAAAAATAGGCGAGTAGAAATTCTACTTCCCTAAAAATAATGGAAGCTTCCGTATAGCTCGAGTAATATAAACCTATTAAAAAAGTGGCCAAACCAATTAGAATGGTTGCGAACAATGAGAAAAAAACAATGGTATAGAATTTTGAAAGAATAAACTCCTTTTTACTTAAACCATCAATTAGGTTTTGCTTTAGGGTTTTGTTACTGTATTCATTTCCAATCATGCTCACAACAACAATGGCAAAAAAGAATTTGAATTGAGCTGCGAAAAAAGTAGTGATATGCCAAATAATTGGAAAGTTGAAAATACCCAACTCACCTAATTCCAACGTAAAAAATCCAAAGAAATTAATTTTAATAGACGACAAAATCAATACCGTAAATGGTAGTATAAAAGAAATAATTATTAAAACTTTACTTGCTTTATTAAGCCAAAGTTTTTGTAATTCGAGTTGTATAAGACGTAACATAGTGATTGGTTGTTTACTTTGTTTTTTAAGGATGCTTTTATGTTAGTTTATCCTGAGCGCAGTAGAAGGGCTCAGCATAACATTGACGTTTATTTAATTTTGCTGGTTGTCTGTAAGTTGTAAAAATTGCTGTTCCAAACTTTCTTTTCGTTTAACGAGATGCGATAGACATATGCCTTTTTCAAACATAACCTTATTAAAATCTGAAGCTGACATGGGTTCGTTTAAAAAAGCGGTTATTAGTTCGCCTTCAACCTTTACTTTTCCAATATTAGGATAGGCTTCTAAAGCAGATAATAATTCGGTATGTTTTTCGGCCTTCAATTCAAAGAAACCATGACTGCTAATCATTTCATCCACACGTCCAGAATATAATTTTTCACCTTTACGCAACACTACCACATGCGAGCAGACCTTTTCCACTTCATCCAAAAGATGTGAAGCTAAAAGTATCGTTGTGCCATTCGCCGCAATGTCCTTGATAATCTGTCGTATTTGATGAATGCCCTGAGGATCTAAACCATTGGTTGGCTCATCTAAAATTAAAATTTCAGGATCGTTGAGTAGGGCAGAAGCAATGGCTAAACGTTGCTTCATACCTAACGAATACGTTCTGAACTTGTGTGTTTTCCGATCTAGAAGACCAACGACTTCGAGCTTTTCATCAATCTTACTTTTATCGACACCTTTTATTCTGCAAACTAATTTTAGGTTTTGTTCAGCCGTCATATATGGATAGAAGTTTGGCCGTTCAATAATAGCACCAACTTGCTTCAGCGCATTGTGTGTTGTGGTGTTGCCGTCAAACCAATGGAAATCGCCCTTGGTCTTATTTACTACATTTAATACGATACCTAAGGTTGTGGATTTTCCACTTCCATTGGGTCCTAAAATGCCGTAAACATTGCCTTTATTGATAGTGAAACTTAAATCTTTAACCGCTGTTAAATAGCCGAATTTCTTCGTGAGATTGGTAATAGTGAGGATGGGTTCCAAAATGATTGGTTTTTGAGATGCTAAAAAGTTTTAGCATCAATTGGTTATAAAGGTAAGACGATTGATGCTTTTTTTTGTTACAGTAATTGTTGTTTTTATAATAAATTAAATTCGAAATAATGCTTAAAATTAGTGACTAAAGCTTCAAAAAATTATTTAAACCAAATTTGAATGTAACTTTTTATATTCATTTAAAAACCCTTAAATTTAGCACATGAGTGACGATTTAAAAATATCAAAACGAAAGCCAACCTATCCTATATCTGATGAATTAGATGCGTATTTGTCAGATTATAGGCGAAATGTTGACCTTCCTATTTTCTATTCGGATTTATTGCGATTTCAAGGCTCAATAGTCGTTTACGATAAAAATGATGAGGATACGCTTTGGGTACGTGTCTATTATAATGATTACGAGCGTGAAGAAATTGATAGAAGTTTAAAGCGGGTCTATTCACATTTACTTTCAGACGGAGGAGAAGGCATATTAAAGTTTTTAAATGTCGATGCCATAGATTTTTGTACGTTCGGAAATTCTAAACCTTTTCGAATAAAAGTGCGGAATATTCTAAATGATAATTACACCTATTTTTATGTGAAAACGGCAGATGCTTCGAGAGTTTATGGATTGGAGCTAGAGCAGATGTTGTCACCATATCAAATTAACTTTTTGGTATGTAGGGACACCTTGATTGAAGAGCACATTGCAGGTATTCCTGGTGATGAATTTATTAAGAATATATTGCCAGATTGTAATCCGTCTGAAAAAGCGCAAATAGCGAAAGAATTTGTAAAATTTAATGAGCGTTGTTTAATTCGACTATTAGGCGATATGCGTTCGTACAATTATGTCATCGTCCCAACTCACGATTTTGACCATGTCGTTTTTAAAATTAGGGCCATTGATTTTGATCAGCAATCTTATGAAGGCAATTTGAAAATTTATAGACCACAATTTTTTAAGGAAAACTATAATATGGTAAAAATGGTGCAAGAAAAAATTCAGGCAGAATCAATATATCAGTACAAAATTGAGGAGCGTTCCATTGTTGCCAAACGAATGATAAGTTACCATACGCGATTAAATGCCTTGTTGGATTGTATGGAAGCTGATGAAATTTCTATTCCAAAGCACATAGATATGCTAAAAGAAGATATCTATAATTATACCCTGGATTTGAATTTTAGAAACAGTAAAAACATGGGTGAGATACTTAAAAACGCACTCGACTTTGTAAAACGTAATTATGAGGATGTGAGTTTGAATCGGTTTTAAGAGCATTCTGTTACAGTTATTAGCTGATGTGGAACATGAGAAATTTTTGCCTTGTTGTATAAAAAAAAAGCATCAAAAGGATGCTTTTTTAATAAAATATATTGGAAATTAGTTTTTAATAAAATGCTTAGAAATAATTGAATTGTTGGAGTAAATCTTTACAATATAAATACCATTTCGTAGGTTTGAAACATCAATAGTTTTTGAGTTTTCTTTAGTTAGTAATTGCTTTCCGGTAAGGTCATATATTAAAATTTCGTCAATGCTCTCATCGATATTTATATTTAAAACACGTTTAGTTGGGTTTGGGTAAATGGTTAGTTTATTATTATTTAGAATTGCTTCCTCATTGCTAAGCGTTATGTCATAAAATTCGCTTGCTGAGGTTATAACAATTGGCGCTGAATCAATCTTTCCGTTTATTGAAACAGTTAAAACATCTTCACCCTCACTTATTCCATCTATAAAACCAATAGCAGTATTCGTTGCATTGTTACTAGAGAATGAATAGGATATGTCTACCATAGATGTAATGTCTCTTTCTACACCATCAGAATAGTTTCCTGTTATTCTGATTGCAGTATCATTGTTCTCGGCAACATAGATTATGTTTTCCTGAATTTTAATACTCTCTAAAATTGCATCTGTTGTCACTATGATGTAAGTAGAGTCATAATCTGCATATCCGTTTTGGTCGAAGCCAGCACATACGATTTCTAATCTTCCAAGAGTATCTTCTGGTAATGTAAATAATACGGTGTCGGTTGTTGTGTTTTCAGATAAATTTGATTGAATAGATGTATCTTGACTTCCAATTGAAGTTAGAATGTTAATAATGCCAGAACTACCATTAGTTTCAATAGATACCACATCACCTGAATTAAACTCTGTATTGTCGATTGGACTAATAATCGTTAGCGTTTCATTTGAAACATAGTTCGCTGATCTTTGGTAGTTTAAATTATACTCTAAATCAGATGGGTAATATCCAAAATTATCAAAGAAAGCAACGTCTTCTGCTTTTTTATTTACTAGTTCTATGGATTTTGCTAAAACACCGGGATTTGGATCACCATTTGAAAGTGGGTCACCTGTGGAGCTATGCCATTGACTTGTATATGCAGAAAATTCTACACCGCCAACTTGACTTGAAAATGGAACCACCAAATCATTTATTTCATCATTAAATAAAAAATGTTTCATAGTAAAATCTACTATTTGTGTTTGGGCAGCCATCGCAAAACCAATGACCTTGGTATATTCGAGACCTAATCCTGTACTAGATTCCGTAGTAACAATAGAATGGAGACCTATATTGTCATAATTAGGAGAATTACTGTTATTGTTAAGTGAATTAATGAATGAACCATTTACTCTTAAATTGTCTATAGCGCCATTGGTAGGGTTGTGATTTAAATCGGTTAAAAATGGTGTTAAAAAATTAAATTCAGGATCAATCAATAAATCGGCCCATTGTGACCCTGAATGAGGTGTATTAAATGTTATTAATTTATTTACATCATTTTCATATTGGTTGCTTTGTATATAAAACCTACTCACCAATCCTCCCATGCTATGTCCAAATAAATCTATTTTTCCTGTAGAGTGATTATTTCTTATACATAAATCTTTCAATTGATTTTTTACATAATTTAATGTTGGAGCGTTTTCAAATACAAAAGCGTCATTAGTGTAGTTGAAGTGCTTGAGTTGGTAATTATGATACATTCCAGTTTCTAATAAAGCCGTTCGCATGTTACCAAATGCATCTGAACCATTAGACCATAAACCATGTACCATTAAAACAGGAGGTTTTACAATATCAATAGAAAATTCAAAATATACATCCTCGTTTAAAGTATCGAAAATTTCACAAGTCACTCTTAGGTTCTGTTCATTATTTGAATCTAAATTTTTTGGATGGTTGTATTGTATTTCGGTAAACTCTGAGGTCGTAGATAGGGTTTCAAAACTGCCATATCTATCAGTATCGTTGTTATTTGGATCTTCTTGAATCCTAAATATATGATTTTCATTACCGGCAAATCCATTCTGGAATATTGTAGCACTTGAGCCATCTGCTGAGACTGATAAGGAAAAGTAATCAAGTTCGGTTCTAACAGGTACGTCAGAACCGTTTTTTTCTATTTCATTAAACACTTTTAATAAAGGATCTTTTTCATATTTTAAAATAACACCTTGGGATCCTACAGCCCAACCTGTATTTTGATTATTAAAGAAAACACTTCTTAAATACGATGTGAAAGGTGTAATTTCTGAATCCCAAAAAATTCCGCCGACAGTACTTGTGATTATTGTTCCGCTTGGTCCAACGGCAATAATATTGTCTTCGGTTATATGATGAATAGATTGCAGAGATTGGTCAGTTGGGGATTCTTCCAAATACCAATTATCGCCTCCATTGTAGGTGTTGTATATTAATCCATTGCTCCCAATAGCTAATCCAATACCATTATTTTCGTTGGAAAAAGATACAGATCTAATACTTCCAAGATTGTTGGAGTTTGTATTATACCATGTGTTTCCACCGTCCGTTGTTTTAATTGCAAATCCATTTCCACCAGTAAAGCCAACTGCTACTCCATTAAGCCCATCGTAAAAATCCACGTCAAAAATAGTGCCTGCGTCTCCCGATGGTGAAGTTTTAGTGTACCATGTATCACCACCATCATTGGTATATTTTATTTGGCCTTCTTGTCCAACAATTACGCCATTGTTCAAATCGGCAAAGTCCATAGACCACCAAGGCAGCGTTCCATTACCAGCAGGATCGGCAGTCCATGTGGTTCCTCCGTCAGTTGTTTTATGTATTCTACCATTAATGCCTGAAGTACTTTTTCCAAATGCCCAGCCTACTGATTCATCTTTGAAGTAAATTCCATAATACCTAACATTAGGTATAGTATTTTTTAGAATCCAATTATCACCACCATCAGTGGTTTTTAAAATAGTGTTATTACCAGCTATCCATCCGATATCATTATTTAGAAAGAAAACATCATAAAGATTCTCTGAAAAGTTTTCGATGCCAACATCAAAGTATGTCCATTGAGAAAAAGAACTTTGACTTGTGAAAATCGCAAGAGTAAAAAAAAGTAGTAATCGTTTCATAATTTAAAGTGTTAATTAATAGCACAGTAAACTTACGAAACTAAATTTTTGACTTCAATACCTAGTAGTGGGTATTTATTGATTCAGGTAGTAATCCGGTTGTTTTATTAGTTCCAATTCTCGTCAAAATCCAAATTGTCATAATCATTGATGTCTAAATCGTCCTCAAACTCATTATAATCGTCTTCATCTTCTTCGGCTTCAAATGTTTTTTCTGGTGCTTCATCAGGAATCTGACCATGTACATACATTAGGTTAGGGTAATCTGTACCTTCAGCTTCTTCTACAATTTCACCGAGTTCCACATAGAATGTCCACATATTCATAAAATCGTACACGTAGATTAATCGTGTTGAGGCTTCATGAATCATATCTTTAATGATGGTTGTGCCCATCATCTTTACTTCATTGCCAGCTTCGCTCATATCCATCATGGCGATTTCCTCACCTTGGTTCCATTGCTCATCACTCATGTAAAACGACGCCATTTCCATGCCTTCAAACCCAAAAGATTGGGTAATAACATTATGAAGATCTTCCATTGTATCGCTTTCACGAATTTCTATATCGCGGAACACATCATCTTCGGTATCGTTATCCAGTATAACTCTAAATCTGTAAATCATGCTGCAAAGATAAGGTTTACATATTTTAAATCCCAAAAACTAAATCCCAAAAAAAACATCGAAAGTATGAATAAACACAAGACACGAATTTCACTAATGAGCACGAATTTTTTTAAATAGGTGTTATTTAAATTCACGCAATTAAATGATGGTTATTCTTTTTGCAATTTTGGATGCGTAGCACCTGTTTTATTAGTGTTAATTCATGAAATTAGTGTCTAAAAAAGATAGGCAAATTTTATTTGATTTTTTTGTCAGTAATACCTGAATTCCAACTTTGAGTACTTTAGGCACTTTAAATACTCTAGGCACTTAAAACTTTAAAAACTTTAGGCACTTTTTCATTTAGAAAACCGATGTAAAGTAAAAGTCATCAAACTTAATAAAATAAACGCACCTACTTGATGTGCTACGCCTAACCAAACAGGAACTGCATAAACAAGTGTTAAAACTCCAAGTAGAAATTGAATGCCTAGCATTATTAAAAGCCCATTAACACCTTTGTTTTGCCAAGAGGTTAATTGTTTTAGTTTCGCTTTATACCAAATAGCTAGGATGAAAATTACCACAACATAGGCCAATGTTCTATGTACAAATTGAACGCCACTTTTACCTTCTATGAAGTTGAGGTAAACCGGATTTTGCTCTATATAAACTGTTTCATGCATCAACTTACCTTCATTCATCAATGGCCAATGATTATGAATCCACCCAGCGTCTAATCCAGCTACAAAAGCCCCATAGATAATTTGAAGGATGAGAACGACTAAACCAATTCTTATGAAATTCCTGAATTTTTTGTCAATTGCCTTTTTATTGGGAAAGATTAAATCCAAAGCCACCCAAAATGTATAAGCGAAAGTTAAAAATGCCGTAGTCAAATGTGCAGCGAGTCGGTAATGACTAACATCTGGACGATCTACTAAACCACTTTTTACCATATACCAACCTAAAAATCCTTGGAAACCTCCCATCAACAGAAGTATAATGGATTTTTTTATGGTGGATTTGGAAAGCCGCTTTTTAATTAGAAAATATATGAAGGGTATTATAAAAACCAAACCAATAAACCGGCCAATAACGCGATGAATCCACTCCCAAAAATAGATGTCCTTAAATTCTTCTAAAGAAAAGTGATTATTGAGTTTTTGGTATTCTGGATATTGTTTGTACAATTCAAAAGCCTCGTTCCATTCTACTTCGTTCATTGGTGGAATGGTGCCGGAAATTAATTTATAGTTGGAAATGGACAGGCCAGAATGGGTTAATCTAGTGATACCACCAACAACAACCATAACGAATATTAGGAAACAACCTGTGAGTAACCAATAGATTACTGTTTTATTATCTTTTTTCATAGTCTTATTTCGTCAGTAGAATTATTTTTCTAAATGAATAGGCAAATCCAAATCCCAAATTCCAAATCATAAATCGTAATGCGTAAATCCTGAATCGTCAATCATCAACTGTCAATCCCAAATCTTTACCTTTCTGTATCATCAATTCAAAAGCTGCCTCATGTTCATTTGGAATCTCTCCTTCTAAAATAGCCTCTTTTATCGCTTCTTTAATTAAGCCAATTTCCCTCGAAGGCTTTAAATTAAAAGTTTCCATGATCTCTTCTCCAGAAACAGGTGGTTGAAAATTTCGAACCTGATCGCGCTCTTCAACTTCAACGATTTTGTCTCTTACTTTCTGGAAATTATGATGGTATTTTTTGAATTTTTTAGGATTTTTAGTCGTAATATCTGCTTCACAGAGTGTCATTAAATCTTCCACATGTTCGCCAGCATCAAACACCAAACGTCTTACGGCAGAATCTGTAACTTCTGAAGCCAAAACAATAGGTCTTGAACTCATTAGTACCATTTTCTGAACGAATTTCATTTTATCATTCAATGGCATTTTAAGACGTTTGAATAATTTGTAAACCATTTTTGAACCTACAAATTCATGGGCATGAAACGTCCAACCGATTTTTTTATGGAATTTTTTGGTTGGTGCCTTTCCAATATCGTGCAATAAGGCAGCCCATCGTAACCATAGGTTATCTGTTGTTTTGGCAATGTTATCAACGACTTCCAACGTATGGAAAAAATTATCTTTATGGCGTTGGCCTTCAACTTCATCGACACCTTTTAGCGCGGTCAATTCAGGAAGAATAAAATCTAAAAGACCAGTTTTTTCTAAATGGATAAAACCGATAGAAGGGGTTTGACTTTCTAAGATTTTATGCAACTCAACAACAATACGTTCTTTGGTGATTATTTTTATGCGTTCCTTATTGTCGCTAATGGCTTTATGGGAAGCGTTTTCAATTTTAAAATTCAATTGCGTTGCAAATCGAATAGCTCGCATCATTCGCAATGGATCATCACTATACGTAATATTAGGATCTAAAGGTGTCCGAATGATGCCTTTGTCTAAATCGCTGAGACCATTAAATGGATCTAAAAGCTCGCCAAGGTTGTTTTCATTCAAGCTCAAGGCTAAAGCATTGATGGTAAAATCGCGTCTGTTTTGGTCGTCCTCTAACGTACCATTTTCAACAATAGGGTTTCTGCTGTCTTCGTTATAACTTTCTTTTCTGGCACCAACAAATTCAATTTCAATGTCCTCATATAGCAACATGGCTGTTCCGTAGGTTTTGAATATTTGTACCTTGGGTTGATTTGGTAAATTTTTAGCGACTTGTTTGGCCAGTTCAATTCCGCTTCCAACAGCAACAATATCAATATCTTTGGCGTCACCACGTTCTAACAAATAATCGCGAACAAATCCACCGATGACGTAACTTTCTACTTGTAGTTCTTCAGCAGATTGGGTTATGTATTTAAATATGTTGTGTTTTAAAGCTTGTTTGTGGTTCATTATTTTTTGCTTCGAATATTGTTTTGTTTTGCCACGAATACACGAATTTTTTTGGTGTTCTACTTTGTTGGCTATTTGCTTGTACGTTAATTTGTTGATTATCTAACTGACGACGAAAATGTTCTTTATAATACTATTCTTTTATGGTCTAAAAAGTCTCTATGGAAATTAATTAAAAGAGCAAGTTTACATTCTGATTCCTTTAGATAATTGATACATTGTGCTAGATGTTTATCGGTTAAAAATTCAACAGTTTTTAATTCGAGTATAATTTTATCAAAAACTACAAAATCGGCATAAAACTTATGCTTCAAGACGATATCTTTATAATTTACCATATAACATTTTTCCCTTTCAAATGGAATATCCCTACACCTGAATTCATATTCTATGGCGTCTTTATAAACAATTTCTGCAAAGCCACTTCCTAAATTATTATATACATCGAAAAGTGCACCAATAATGGCATAGCTTTCATCCTTATAAATTATTTTCGACATATTAAATAAGTGTATTTGTGGCTGAAAAAAAGAATAATATCCGATTGAAACGTGTAAAACTTTTTAGCTTTGCAAAGATACGACAGTGCACTAATCTTTTAAAATGTAAGTCAAGCTTTTTCAGATATAAAAATTATTTTTTCTGCCACGAACACACTATTAGTTCTAATGGATTTGTTGTTTAATTAAGTAGGGTTGAATCAATCATTCGCATATATGATTAGGAAACAAGTATCCATTTCTTCATAAACATTCGTGTATTAGTGGCAGAAAAATCTAAAACTTTAAGTGATTAATATCTTTTTGCGCTTTTTCAAAATCTTCTGGTTTTCCAATATCCAACCAATATCCTGAAATTGAATAAGTGCTAATGTTTTTACCTTTTTCTAAAAGAACTTTAATTAAATCTGTGGCATCAAAAAAGGTGTTTTCAGGAATGAATTCTAGGCACACTCTTTTAAATATATAAATTCCCGCATTCAAATTATATGTGCTGGAATGTTTCACTTTTAAATTGGTCACAATGCCCTCATATGTTTCAACAACATCATGTGGAATATCTACATTATAAGGAACCGTTGCAATTAAGGCATCAGCTTTTTTAGAGAGAAAGTCTTTAAACACAGTATCTAAGTTTACGTTGGTCAACAGATCTGCATTCATAACTAAAATATATTCTTTTTTGAAATGGTCTTCCAGTTTCAAAGCGCCAATTGTTCCCAAAGATTTAGATTCTTCAATAAAATTGAATTCAATTTGATGCTTATTATTCGCTTTGAAATATGAAATAATCTGGTCACTCAGATAATTAACAGCAATATAAATATGTTTAATTCCACAAGAGGCGAGAAGGTCTGTGTTGTATTCTATTATAGGTTTACCGCCAACTTTTAAAAGTGGCTTTGGCGTATTTGCGGTCAATGGCATCAAACGTTTACCTTTCCCACCAGCCATAATTACAACATCTATTTTGCTATGCATCAATTACATTTTGTGATCTAAATATTTACCGGTTTCTTTATGGCTAAAGTTCGGTAATATTTTATGGAATATAGCGACTATTTCCTCTTTTGTCCACCTTTTTTTTGCTCTAAGATGGTTTATGGAATCAGAAAAATTTTCGAGTTGTTCTTTAAGATAAAAATCTCCATCATTTTTTATGATACCAATTGCCTTAAAACGCTCCATGTCTAATTTTTCGTTTTCGGTAAAAAAGATTTCTATATTTTTTTCTCCAGTAGTGTCACTTTCAGTCAATAAATAAGGCCATTTTTGTTGTTCAGCTAAGGTTTTGGCTAATTGCCTTGCTTCATTTTCATCTTTGCACAAATGTGGCTTATAACCCAAACTTTCAATATATTTTATAGCAATATCAGCAAAGCTGGTTAGTTGTAGGTTTTCATTCTGTTTTGGAAAAAATATATCATTATTCGCGCCAAATAGGCAGGACAGTAAACAGAGTTCTCCAGATTCTTTTGCAGTAATGAAATAGCGTTTAATATCGCTTGGCGCAACAATGGGTTGCTGTTTTTTTACGCGTTGCTCAAAGCTATGTAATAATGAACCATCTGAAAATGCCACATTAGCAAAGCGTGCTGTAGAAATGTTGATTGACTTACTTTTTTGAATCAAGTATAGTTCCATAATTCGTTTGGAAGCTCCCATCATATTCACAGGTTCTGTGGCTTTGTCCGTTGATACACAGAAATATTTTTTTACGCCATTTTCGATGGATTGCTGGATGGTTTTTTCAACATTGAAAATATTCACATCGATCATACGCAT
Organism: Winogradskyella schleiferi; assembly: GCF_013394655.1. NCBI lineage: Bacteria > Pseudomonadati > Bacteroidota > Flavobacteriia > Flavobacteriales > Flavobacteriaceae > Winogradskyella > Winogradskyella schleiferi. Next base: position 2,802,132 of record NZ_CP053351.1, on the reverse strand, counting down.
CAGTGTAAACGGATCCTCCTCGCTTCGCACGTGTTTTAATGCGGATAGATTCAACACATAGTCATATTTTCCGTCAGAAGCTATAAAGGCATCGTATGCAATCGAACCAATATCTAATGCAAAGGTTTTAAAATCACCATTAATATACCCGAAAGAACTTCTGATATCCCTGACCAATTCCACCAAATTATTTTCACTAAGATCTACAACATGAAGTTTAAGAGGGTTGCGCTTAAAAATTGTTTTGGTAACCGCTTGGCCAATTGTGCCAGCACCTCCTAAAATCAAAAATTTTGAATTTGAAATGATGCTGTTTATTTCATTGCCAAAGCTTGTCAAATCATATTCAAATAATTCGTTTTTCCTACCAATTAAGTTTAAAATGTTTTGTGGGATCGCCTGGTTATGATTCATGTAATGAACTCTTAAAATTGAATTTTTTGTTTCTGTTTTAATGATTCAGAGAGATGCACTCCTTTTAATACAAGCGGTAATAGAAACCATTTTTTAGGTTTTACTAAAAAACTAAGGCCATAGTAAAGTCTTAGAAAAACGTATTTAGAATAAGAATAGTTTTTCTTAATCACATAAAAATAGGACAAAAACCCCTCTTTACTGATAATTTTAGATGTCCCTGTACTTGCACCTTGATAGTGTGTAATCTTCGCATCAGGAACCAAAACACTGGTATAATTTAAACTTTGCATTCGATAGCAAATATCCATTTCCTCAAAATAAAGAAAAATGTTAGTATCAAACCCACCAACATCAGCAAAAACGCTACTTCTAAAAAACATAAAAGCGCCATTAACATAATTCACCGTAACAGGTTCTGTATATTCTTTTTTGCGCTTCGGGTGGTTTTTAGAAAAGTTCTTTTCCAAAAAACTACGACCAAAAATTAATTTTCTAATGCCCTTGTTATGGTCAAAGGAAATCACATGTTTGCCATGTTCGTCATAATTCTGTGCTGTAGAGACACCTACTTTTGGATGTGATTCCATATAGTTGAACAATATGTATAAGCAATCGTTTTGAAGAAAAGCGTCGTTGTTCAAAAACAACAAATACTTGGCTTTTGCAAATTGAACGCCCAACATATTTCCACCGCCAAAACCAGTGTTAATAACACTTCGTTTTAAAATGATGTTGTCTTGCCTTGGGAAATTGTTTTTTAAATAATTAAAATCGTCAATAGTAGAATTGTTATCTATAACAATAATGTCATAATTTATTGATTTATCAGTCAACTTTACAACAGAGTCTATGCAATCTAAAGTGTACTTGGATGTGTTGTAGTTAATTACAATTATAGAAATGTCCTTCATAATTACAAAAATAGGTAAACTGTAAAACTAATTTATATGATATAAAATAACATTGTTCAACTTTGTGTAAATTTGACCGTAACTAATAAAAAAATATGTGCGGAATAGTTGGGTATATTAATTTCTCTGAAGCTTTACCTCAGGAAGTTATTTATAACATGACACAAATGCTTCATCATCGTGGACCAGATGATTATGGTGTAAAGTCATTTAAAAATTTTAGTTATGAAGTTGCCCTTGGGCAGAAGCGTCTGTCCATACTGGACGTTAGTGCAGATGGACATCAACCTATGCAATACGAACATTATTGGATTGTCTATAATGGTGAGATATATAATTTTAAAGAGATTAAGGAAAAGCTTGAAAAACTTGGTCATCAATTCGTTTCTAAAAGTGATACTGAAGTTATTCTACATGCATTCAAAGAATGGGGAGAGCAGACCGTAGATCAATTTATAGGCATGTTTGCCTTTATGATTTACAATGAGAAAAAGGAAGAATTTTATATTTATAGAGATAGAGCAGGCGTTAAACCACTATATTATTATGAAAATGATAAAGGGTTTATGTTTGCATCAGAGTTAAAAGCATTTCATAAACATCCAAATTTTAAAAAGGAGATTGATCTGGACGCCATGGCTCAATTTTTTAAATATGAATTTATACACGCACCAAATTCCATATTTAAAAATGTTAAAAAGCTATTACCAGGTCATTTTTTAAAATACGATATTAAATCAAATTCTTTCACAATTCATCAGTATTGGAATGTTTTGGATTTTTACAAAAAACCAAAGCTCAAAGTAACTTATCAAGAAGCGAAAGCGCATCTAAAAGTGTTGATGAAAGATGCCTTTAAGTTGAGAATGGTATCTGATGTGCCAGTTGGTGTGTTTTTAAGTGGAGGATATGATAGTTCTATTGTGACAGCCATAATACAGGAATTAGAATCCCAAAAATTAAAGACATTTACTATTGGGTTTGATGATAAAAAGTACGATGAAAGTAAATATGCAAAGGAAGTTGCAGATTTATTAAACACAGATCATCATTCATTCACATGTACGGATAAGGAAGCATTGAGTATAATTCCTAAGCTTGCGGATTATTTTGACGAGCCTTTTGCAGATCCTTCTTTAATACCGACCATGTTATTAAGCCAGCGTACTGAAGAAAAAGTCAAAGTTTCTTTATCGGCAGATGGAGGGGACGAAATTTTTTACGGCTACAACCGCTACGAAAAAATTTATAAGTATTATTATAAGATGAAACGTTTAGGGCCTTTTACTAAAGTGCTTAGTTTTATAAAAAGAAAAAAGTTTACTGATAAATTTTATGCCGCAAACATAAGTAATAAAAATGCTACGGTTGAAATGCTAGATATACATCATCAAAAGTATAAGGACGCTTTTATTAATGATTTGTTTGTCGAAAAAATCAATAAGCTTCCGAATAATTTTACAAGTAGTGCTTATGACGATATTGACAAATTTCATCGCATTTTAGCCGTGGATTACACTACCTATTTACCAGATAATATTTTGGTAAAAGTAGATAGAGCTACCATGTCTGCGTCCTTGGAAGGTAGAGAGCCATTACTCGATCATAGGATTGTGGAATACGCAGCGCAATTGCCTATAGAATATTTATTTGATGTTAAAACCAAGACCAAAAAGCATATTTTAAGAGATATCTGCCATGATTATTTGCATAAAGATTTAATGAGTAGAAAAAAAACAGGGTTTACTCCTCCTATTGTAACTTGGCTTAGAACTGAGTTAAAGGAATTTGTTGATTGCACTTTGTCCAAGGAGGAATTAAATAAACATGGTTTGTTGAATATTGATCTGATTGAAAAAGCAAAAGAAGATTATTTTGAAGGTAATGATAACTTCTACAATTTAATATGGAATACTCTAGTTTTTCAATTGTGGTATAATAAATGGATGTTAAATGAATAAGAGAATAGTAGTATATACGGCACTTTTTGGAGATTATAGTGGACTTATTGAACAACCAAAATTCGATAATGTAGACTACATTTGTTATACAGATAGAACGGATTATAAATCAAAAACATGGAAAATAATTCATGTCGAACAACCTGTACCTAATGATAATACCCGAAGTAATAGGTATTACAAAATTCTGCCACATAAACATTTATCCAAGTCTTATGATGTAAGTGTTTATATAGACGGAAACATTCTAATATTGAAAGATTTTAGGACATTGGTAAAAGAAAAAATGCAAATAGCGAGTATGGCCTGTTTCGATCATAATCAGAATAAAGCTGATCCACGAGATTGTATTTATGAAGAATATGATGCCATCATGAATATAGTAGAAAATAATAATGTATTAGTGGATGATCCGAAAGTTATGAAGGCACAGATGGACCGATTTAGAGCAGAAGGATATCCTGAACATAATGGTTTAATTACGGCTCCTATTCTAATACGCAAACATTTCAATGAGAATGTCATAGAGCTTATGGAAGCTTGGTGGCATATTGTAAAGACAGAAAGTAAACGAGACCAATTGAGTTTTGATTATGCGAGATGGAAATTGAACTTTACACAATTATCCCTAATCGATGGTGCTGTGCGACGTGGAAATCCTTGGTTTTATACCATTTCCCATAGAGATAACTATAAATTAAAAGTCTTTAAGGTTAAACTAAAACGCTTTTTTGGATTTGAATAATCAATGCCAGAGCGATACGCCAACGTCCTTGCGTCGTAATTGTTTTACGAGTTGTTTTTCAAGCTTTTTGTATTTGTTTTGTTCGTCTTTAAAATACTGACTGTGAAATTCTATATACATATAATCCACATAATCTACCGCTTTAGTTTCTAACATGTTTTTTAGAACTTCATATTCAGCAGATTCAATATCCATTTTAATGATTATTTGACTATAACTATCTTTCTTTTTTATAATTAAATCAGCTAATGAAATTGCTTTTACCTTAGTGCTGTTCTCTTTATCTGCTTCATAAAACGTACTATTGTGAGAATCGATAACAGAGCCACCATCAGTCGTTTCGCCTCTATCATCTTCAACCAAACCAAAGAAGTGTAAATCGTCATAATTTATCCAAGCTGCAGCTTCTATAAATTCAATATTTTCATTCTGAAATTGTTCTTTCAAGATTTTCATACAATGAGGATTTGGCTCTATCATCACGGTATCATAAAACTCAGGTTTGAAAAAATCCTTAAAATAGGTATAACCTTGCCCTAAATTGGAACCACAATCAATAAACAGCCCTTTTTCTTTTGAGGCACTTTTAATTGGAAGGTTAGTTATACTATCATTAAACCTTTTCAATTCTATTTTTTTCTTAATCGACTTTGCTAGTCCCATATGTTAGTTTCTTAATAATTTTTTATAAACTTCAATATACTGTTTTGCAGCTTTATCCCAATTAAAATTTTTTGCGTGTGTAATATACTTTTCTGAAAGCGCTTTCTGGTTGTTTTCATAAGTATTTAAACCATCAATAACTTCCTTGGCCATATATTCTGGTTCATAATGGTTCCAATAAAACGCATCTTTACCACCTATTTCTGGTAATGATGTGTTATTGGATAAAAATACGGGTTTACCAAAACGCATCGCTTCAATTGGTGGAATCCCAAAACCTTCACGCAACGAAGGAAATACAAAAGCCACACAGTTTTTTAAATAATATTGTTTGTCCCGATCACTAATTTTACCTGTAATTATAATACGATCTTTAAGATCCAATTGTGTAATGGTATCGTTAAGTTTTCCATTGGCATAGGCAGTATTGTTGTTTCCAGAAAGTATCAAATCAAAATCTGGAAGGTGTTTTAGCATTGCAACTAAAGTATGAAAATTTTTACGATCCGTGAATTCCCCAATACTGAATAAATACGGACGATTGGTGGTTACTTTTGGCTTATGCGTTTCAGGTAGCGTAATATTGTCGATCGGGTTTCCATTATGGATGACATATTCTGGTACATCAGGTACCTTAAAGTATTGATGTGTAGATTGCTTTGCGTATTCTGAAATGTAGGTAATAGCGTGGCTTCTATTAAGTTTTTTTTGAAATCTCAAATTTACCTCATGGTCTAAATCCTGAGAAACTTCATCAATAAAATTTACGTCATGTACCGTTAACAGATAGGGAATATCATAAAAAGGCTCAATTTTAATATTCTGATTGAGACAGTGCCACACATCATATTTTTTTTTGATTTGAAATAAGCGATGCCTTCTAAGTGAATTATATGTTTTATAATTAAAATAGTCGCCAAATTCGGATTTGAGAGGCTGTATATCTTTCGCATGAAGCGTCATTTTGAAATCTTCAACTTCTGCATTATAAAGTCCTTTAATGAGATGATAATTGAACTGTCCAAAACCAAAATGAAGATTTTTTATATTATGGGATTCAAGAAAGATGTGTTTCATTATGCTGTGGTTTTGTGCAATTCCCGCAATTTAGCATATTTTAAGAAGGTAATGTTGGCGGTTTGGTAACAAATCATAAAACCATTGAAACCATCTAAAAAACCTAATCTTAAAATGTAAGATTTAAAAAATGCCCAAGTCGGATTAAACATAATTTTCCAGATTGTTGCTTTCTTCCCTTTATCAAAATAGGCTTTCGCTGCAATGGTTGAGAAATACTCTGTTTTTTGGTTGAATTCAGAATAAGTCTGATACGTTTGGTGTAAAATATCACCTTTTAAATGGCTGGTTTTTTTAGTAGCATCAAATAGTTGCACATTATCATGCGGATTCATGCCTTGCCAATTTCCTTTCCGTCTATCAAAAATCCGTAATTTCTTATTTGGGTACCAGTCGGAATGTTTGATCCATTGTCCACAAAAATTATTGAGTCGATTAGCATAATAGCCATCAAATTTCCAATTGGATTTTAGTTCAATAATAGATTTTTGAAGTGTTGAGGATAAGGCTTCATCACCATCTAATGAAACGACATAATCATAAGAGGCTTGCGCCAAGGCAATATTCTTTTGTTCGATATAACCTAGGAATTCTTGTTCAATAAATTTTACGTTAAACTTAATGCAAATAGCTTTTGTGTTATCTGTTGAAAAAGAATCGACAATCACAATTTCGTCAACGACATCTTCCAGCGATTCCAAACACTGCTTTATATGTCGTTCTTCGTTATACGTAATTATTACACCAGATAGCTTTACCATAATTATCTCAAGTTTCTGTAATGAAGCCAAAGGTATAAATAACGTTTAAACACTTTAAACGCTTGTAAATAGGAATAAATAAAACCTTCCTTACCATCCAAAAACCCCAGTTTAAAGACATAATGCTTCATTAAACTACCAAAAGGTTTTATTAAAAAATGATAGAGATTAGGTCTTAAATTTTTCTGGGCTAAAGTGTTAGCTTCGTTTTTAGCTTGTTTGGTCAGTGTGGCATTAAACCGATCAAAACATATATAATCCGTAATTATCGGGTTCTTTAATGTTTTGGTTTTTGTTGAAGTATCGCCAACATGGTTTAATCTGTCTTTTAATATGCGAGTACTATCGGCATGTTTTAAAACCTTTCCCATAAAAGACAACTTTGATTTGATAGAGTAATTTCCATTTGAATTGGAGTCTACAATATCAATTATTTCATTACTTAAAGCTTCTGAAATGCGCTCATTAGGTTTTAAACATAAAATCCAAGGATGTGATGCTTTAGATAGCGCAAAAGGTTTTACAATTTCAAAATCCATAAAATCGCCCGAAAAAACAAACGCACTTTTTGATTTAGCAATTTGAATTGTAGCGTCGTTACTATGGTTATCCAGTACAATAATTTCATTGGCAAACTGGCAGTTTGCTATAAAATCAGCAATGATATCTTCATCATTATAAGTAAGGGCGACAACGCTAATCATTCAATTAAAAATAATACTTTTGTGTAAAGCAAAAACAAAAGTAACACTTTTAGGCTTATGACAAGATTGCCCATATTAATGTATCATAATGTTTCCAATGATAAAAATAGTAATGGACTTACCATTTGGGCAAACAATCTTGAAGAGCAGTTTAAATATTTAAAAGACAATGGTTTTGAAAGCTTTCATTTTTCTAAATTAGAGCGCATTAAGGAAAACCAAAAATCACTTCCAAAGAAAAGTGTAGTCATAACGTTTGATGATGTTTATGTCAATCAATTAGAGCTAGCTTATCCACTCCTAAAAAAATATAATTTAAAGGCCACTTTTTTTATACCCTTCAAATATGTTGATGCAGTGGATTCATGGAATACCAATGAAGCAAAAATAATGTCGGTAGCACAGTTAAAGTCTATGGATTCTGATATCATTGAATTAGGCCTGCATTCATTTCATCATAACAATTATAACGATATTTCAATTTCAGAAATTGAAAAAGACTTTGAAGCCTGCTTTGAATTTATCGAACAACACAATTTGAAGGTCGAAAATATATTAGCTTATCCTTATGGCAAATTCCCACGAAAAAATCCAAAGCAACGTGAGTTTTTTAACCAATTAGAACAACAAAATATTACCTATGGTTTACGTATCGGCAATCGTGTGAATCGTTTTCCTTTTAAGGATAATTATCAAGTACAACGAATCGATATTAAAGGAGAGGATAGTTTAAAAACGTTTAAACTAAAACTGAAGTTTGGCAAACTGCGCTTATTTTAATCCAGTAATTTTATTTGATGCCACGTTTTAGCAACATGAGTTTAGCATATCTCGAAAACACACCATAGGCATTTACACCAGCAATAGCCATTCCTGGAATCCCATCCCTAAAACCGCCACGAATTATATAACTATGAAAAAAGCGGTAAAATGGCTTAAATGCTAAATGGAAATAAGTGGCTTTTTTACCCTTATCAAGCATTTGTTGTGCCTGAAACCATGCATAAGTATCTTTCTTCTCGATGTAATGTTCTAAACCTTTGTACGTATAATGCAGCACATGGTGTTTTAATTTTCCAACGGAACCATCAACAATTAATTTTTCGTGTACACTGCCTTCAAAATGACATTTTTCCCTGACCACCAAACGTGTCACATCATTACTGTGATGAAACAGAAAACGATTCATATAGAAATGTGGAAAATTAAGTTTATAGGCGGTATGTTTTCCATTATTGATGGCATCAATGATCTCAAGTTGAAGCGGATAGGTAATACGTTCGTCGGCATCTAAAAATAAAACCCAGTCGCAAGTCGCAAACTGTAAAGCGTGATTTTTTTGATTTGAAAAGTTATCAAATTGGCGTTCAACGATTTTACAATTATACTGTTTGGCAATTTCAACCGTTTTATCAGTGCTGAAGGAATCTACAACAATAATTTCATCGGCAAATTTTACAGAATATAAAGCACGAGCAATGTAGGCTTCTTCGTTGTAAACTGGAATTATGACGGAAAGTGTTTTCATATTTCAATACAAAAGTACATAATTTATGGTTGTAATTAATTCCTTAAATTTGCATCAAAATTGCTAATGAATATGACGCATTTATCCATATCTGTAATAGTAAGTACTTATAATTCTGTCGACTGGTTACAAAAGGTTTTAGAAGGGTACAAACATCAGGCGTACGATCATTATGAAGTTATCGTTGCTGATGATGGTTCTGGAGAAGAAACACGTCAACTTATTGAAAGCTATCAGGCAGATTATCCTGTGAAGTTACGCCATATTTGGCATGAAGATTTAGGCTATCGTCGTCAAGAGTTGCTTAATAAGGTGATCATGCAAACCGAATACGATTATATTTTAATGACCGATGGCGATTGCATACCACGAAAGGATTTTTTGGCCGTCCATGCTAAATTTGCTGAAAAGGGTTATTTTCTTTCAGGTGGTTATTGTAAATTAAATATGCCTTTGAGTAGAGCCATAGATACAGAACATATTGCCAAAGAAGATTGTTTTGATGTCAAATGGTTAAAATCTAATGGTGGATTGCAAAGTAAAAATGCATTAAAAATAAGTGCAGGCGAAACCTTGGCTACATTTTTAGATTTTGTAACACCAACTGGTGCGACCTTCAATAATTGTAATTCTAGTGCATGGAAGGAAGATTTAATAGCTATAAATGGTTACGATGAACGCATGCAATATGGCGGACCAGACCGTGAACTCGGAGAGCGTTTAATGAATTACGGGATTAAACCTAAGCAAATCCGCCACCAGGCGATATGTTTACATTTGGATCATAAAAGAGGCTATAAAACTAAAGAATCCCTGGATCGAAACCTTCAAATCCGAAAGGATGTAAAAACCCAAAAATTGACTTGGACTGATTTCGGAATTGTTAAAAAACAATAAATGCCTCAGCTTTCAGTCATTATTAGTACTTATAATCAGCCTAAATGGTTGGAGAAAGTCTTAATTGGCTATCAACAGCAATCATTTAAAGATTTTGAAATTATCATTGCCGATGATGGTTCTTCCAAGGAAACCGAAAAGGTAGTAACTGATTTCGTGTCTCGTTCGGATTTAAAAATTACGCATTGCTGGCAAGCGGATCATGGCTTTCAGAAAACAAAAATTTTGAACAAAGCCATTGTAGCTTCTGCATCTGATTATTTGTTATTTACGGATGGCGACTGCATTCCACGTAACGATTTTGTTGAGAAACATTTCAAATTAAGACAACCTAAATCTTTTTTGTCTGGTGGTTACTTTAAATTGCCTAAGACCATTTCAGAATCAATAGCTGAAGATAACATCATCAGTCAAGACTGTTTTAAAAGTGATTGGTTATTGAGCCATGGATTAAAAAAGACATTTAAACTTAATAAGTTGACGTCTAAGGGTTTTAAGGAGAAGTTCTTAAATAATGTAACACCAACCAAAGCCACTTGGGACGGTATGAATGCTTCAGGATGGAAGACCGATATTGTTGCTGTAAACGGTTTTGATGAGCGTATGGAATATGGTGGAGAGGATAGGGAACTTGGTGAACGCTTAATGAATTCAGGTATAAAACCAATCCAAATTCGATATAGTGCCATTTGTTTGCATTTGTTTCATGAGCGTAGCTATAAAAATGAACCAACTATCGCAAAAAATAAAGCAATTAGAAAAGAAACAAAAACCCAAAAAAGGAAGTGGACAGATTTAGGTATAAAAAAGAGTTAAACTTTTTTATAAACACCAACTTTCCAATAGGTAGATTCTCGGTCTGTATCTACTTTTTCAAAATTAAGTTGCTGTATTTTAGACGAATTATTTATTAATTGCCAACAGTCCGTTCCTTCCTTATATATTGAAACGATTAAAATACCTTCGGAATTTAATTTTCCAATAAACCGATCTAATACGTCTTGTTTCAAATCATTATGAACATAATAAAAGGCTTCGTTAAAAACAATAACATCAAAGGTCTCTTCAGGAGTATACGTATGGATATCAGCAACCAAATTAACTGAATTTTCAAGGTTTTTCGTTTTGGCGATATCAATAGAGGCACTTGAAAAATCCACGTTAAAAAACGTTTTATATTCATTTTTATTAAGCCTTTGGTTTAGTACAGCTTCGCCTGCACCTAAATCTAAGATTGATGGATTTGTCGTAGCATAAGTTTTTATATAATCTACAATTTTATGATATCTACTAGACTCGCGTTCATCATTCAAATACTTCCATTTGCCTTTTTTATATTGTTTATTCCAACGCATTTTTCTGCGCCAATGATGAAACCTGTCTATGAAAGATAGTTTGTGCATATATCTAAAAATTATGTTTTAAAAACGTATCTAGAATAGGTATAATAAGTTCGGGAGTTAATTGTTTGTATAAAAAAGAAGGGTCTTCTTCTATTTTTTTACGTTGTGCTCTGTCTGTGGAAAATAAATCTGGTTTTTCGTCCAGTAGGTGTACCGAGGTATGTGTCTTTCCATCTTCAAAACTTGCCCAATGGTCTTTTAAAACATAAGGGGAAAAAATGGTAAAAGTAGGTTTGTTCAATGCTTTTGCAATATGTACCGTCCCACCTTCATTGGCAATTAATAATTTACATTTGTTCATTAATTGAATGAACCCACGGATGCTATCCTCATAAACATCAAAAATTATCCTATCCTTATGTTTGCAGCTGTTATAAATGCTTTCAGCATCTTCTTTCTGGTGTGGTGAATAATTGAATAAAGCATAGACATCATAGTGCTCTGTTACAAAATCTATGATTGCGGTTATATGCTCATAAGGCATCGATTTTTGCGGTGTGCTTCCCAATATGCCAAACATAATAACAGGTTTGTCATAAGCATTGAGTTTGTCATAATTTTGCTCTTCCTTGGTTAAATATATTTTTGGTTCATAAATGGGGTTTTCAAGAGGAAAAACAGAATTCACTAAGTTGACGCGGTCTTCAATGGATTTTCCGCATGGAAGGGATTTTTCCTTTAAAAACGGTACGTTATGCGTATAAAAAGATAATGGCGGATTTTTATCCCGTTTTTTATAGCCCACTCGTATGTCTGCACCAGATAATAAACTGATGATTCGACTTTGAAATTTAGCATAAGGATCAAAGATAATGTCATATTCTTTTTTTCTAACCTGTAAAGCTGTTTTAATAAGGTTGGGTATTTTTTTTAGTTCCTTTTCTTTAATTTCAATGATATTGTCAATGGCAGGATTCTGCTCTATAACACCAGTCGTGTAATCATAAACCATATAATCAATTATTGCATCCGGAAACACAGTTTTAATGTTAGTTGCAATTAAAGAGGCTAAGAGTACATCGCCTATACGCTTATTTTGAATGACAAGTATTTTTTTCATTATATGAGATAAAACCTATATTCGCAAAGTATTACATTTTTTAATGTTTTAAAACTAAAATGAAACAATTATACCTTCATTCAGACTATAAGTTTTTAGAAAAAGAAGTTTTAGAGTTTATAGAAAATTTTGATTCACGTGGCGAATATGTCGTAAAAGGAGAACGAAATTCTATAAAAAAGGAAACCCTTCAGAATGAAACGCTAAATGTAAAACAATACAAAATTCCCAATTTTTTTAATGCTTTTATTTATAAATATATTCGTAAATCGAAAGCCAGGCGCTCGTTTGAATATGCTTCAATTTTAATTGAGAAAGGTATATTGACCCCATTTCCGATTGCCTATTATGAAGAAACTACCGCCTTTGGTTTAAGAAACAGCTATTATGTAAGTCAACAAGTTGAGTACGATTTAGACTTTAGAGTATTGATTCACGATTTGAATTATCCAAATAGAGATGAAATTTTAAGACAGTTTACAGCCTTCACCTTTAAGCTTCATGAAAACAATATCAATTTTTTAGACCATTCACCAGGAAACACCTTAATTGTTGATAACGAAGATGGAAACTACGACTTTTATCTTATTGACTTAAATCGGATGCGTTTTGAACCTATGGATTTTAACAAACGTATGCATAATATAAGACGTTTGTGGCCATCAAAAGCGATGATAAAAATCATGGCAAAGACCTATTCCAAACTCTACAACAAATCCTACGAAAGCACGCATGCCTTAATGTTAATACACGCTAGGGATTTTCAAAGAAAAATTGATAGTAAAAAATTACGTCGTTCTGGACGAAAGATAAAATTTAAGTCTTAAAAGTTGATAATTATTTTCAGTATGAGTGAGCACTGTAAACTGCTACTGAATACTGTTAACTTTTTCAGACCGCTACATCATACTCACGTAAAGCATCGTTCAATGACGTTTTCTTATTAGTACTTTCTTTACGTTTACCAATAATCAATGCACAAGGCACTTGGTATTCGCCTGCAGCAAACTTTTTGGTATAGCTTCCAGGAATCACAACGGAACGTGCAGGAACAACACCTTTGGTTTCCACAGGTTCATCTCCAGTAACATCAATAATTTTGGTACTCATAGTTAAGACCACATTAGCCCCTAAAACAGCTTCTTTTTCAACACGTACCCCTTCAACAACTATGCAACGACTACCAATAAAAGCACCATCTTCAATAATTACAGGAGCAGCTTGTAAAGGTTCTAAAACGCCGCCAATGCCAACACCTCCAGACAAATGCACATTTTTACCAATTTGCGCACAACTTCCAACAGTTGCCCAAGTATCTACCATCGTACCTTCATCTACATAAGCACCAATATTTACATAACTCGGCATTAAAATAGTACCGGAAGAAATATAAGCGCCATGTCTTGCCACGGCATGTGGCACAACACGAATCCCTTTAGCAGCATAACCGCGTTTCAGGGGAATTTTATCGTGATATTCAAAAATGCCGACTTCAAAAGTTTCCATTTTTTGAATTGGGAAATACAAAACCACAGCTTTTTTTACCCATTCATTTACCTGCCATCCATTATCAGTGGGTTCTGCAACGCGCAATGTCCCAGCATCGACTAGGTCAATGACACCTCTGATAGCATCAATGGTGACTTTATTAGTTAAAAGAGAACGGTCTTCCCAAGCATTTTCTATAACGGATTGTAATTGTTTCATGTGATTTTGTTTATTGTTTAATCAGCGGTCATATAGAACTTGCAATTCATCATTACTATTAATGAAATGCTTCCTTCATGTTCGTATTATATCAAATTTAACCCAAAGATAAGTCCATAAATACCTTTGGAAAAATATTTTAAAATTTATTTGATATAATTGTGACCTCTTCAAAAAAATGGTGTCTAAATAGTATTAAATGGAAGATAATTTAGTTCTAATAACGTTATCTGAGAATTTAATTAATAGCTAATTCAGAAAACCCCTTTCCCCTTTGACTTAAGGGGTTTTCTTTTTTGTGAAAAATTGGGATACTTGTGACCTAGATAAAAACAAGGTGTCTTATAAGCAATTGATTTAATGATTTATTTATAAGAGGGAATAATATCATAATAATTGGTTTGTATAGATTGGTTACCTACTAACGCTTCTTTTTTTAAGGAAGCGTTTTTTTTGAGTGAAACTCAAATTTTAGAAGTCCTAAGGACGCACTAAAAATTGTTAGCTGAACTAATCCCGCTCCTGTGCTGAACTTGATTCAGAATCTAGCGGGATCTTTTGTTTGCTATAATCTTGTTTAAAATTTTTATTCAATTTAAAAAGTTTAATCCAGTTCTATAGTACCTTTGTAATTATGGGACGAATTTTAGCCATTGATTTTGGTACAAAGCGAACAGGCATAGCAGTCACGGATGAAATGCAAATTATTGCATCAGGCCTTACAACAGTTGATTCCAAAGATCTACTTGACTTTTTAAAAGATTATGTATCAAAAGAAAACGTCGACAAGATAGTCGTGGGTTTACCTAAACAAATGAATAATACAGCTTCTGAAAGTGAAGTTTATATTCAGAAATTTTTGATAAAATTGGCAAAGGCTATTCCTGATATTCCAATAGATCGTGTTGATGAACGTTTTACCTCGAAGATGTCGATTCAAACGATGATTGATAGTGGCTTAAAGAAAAAACAGAGACGTAATAAAGCCTTAATTGATGAGATTAGTGCGACGTTGATTCTACAGAGTTATCTTTCTAGTGTGCAGTAGGTGGAAGTAGTCTCAGTCGCAGTCTCAGTGTCCAGAAAAAAATGTAAAGTAAAAGGATTTTAGTAATTAAACTTTGCGGCTCTGAGTATCTGTGAGAAAGTACTATTGAATTTAGTGCTTAGAATTTGGAATTTAATTATTGGAATTTAATACTTTTGCACCCGAAAATAAACGAATTATGATTTTACCAATCGTTGCCTATGGTGATGCTGTTTTAAGGAAAAAAGCAAAAGCCATTGATAAAGATTATCCGAAGTTAAATGAGCTAATAGAGAACATGTACGAAACCATGTATGGTGCCTATGGCGTTGGTTTGGCGGCACCTCAAATTGGTTTGGCTATTCGTATGTTTATGGTGGACACTAGTCCTTTTGCAGACGACGAAGATCTCTCGGAGAAAGAGCGAGAGCAGATAAAAAATTTCAAAAAGACATTTATTAATGCTGAAATTTTGGAAGAAGATGGCGATGAATGGGCTTTTAATGAAGGTTGTTTGAGTATTCCAGAGGTCAGGGAAGATGTGTTTAGGCAACCAAAGATTAAAATTCAATATCAAGATGAAAACTTTGATACGCATGTTGAAGAATACGATGGATTAATTGCTAGAGTGATTCAACATGAATACGACCACATAGAAGGTATTTTATTTACAGATAAACTATCATCTTTCAAAAAACGTTTAATAAAAGGACGTTTAACCAACATTTCTAAAGGTAAAATTAAAATAGATTACAAAATGCGATTTCCTGCAATGAGCAGAAAACGCTAATACCATATATATGAGCTTAGACAAAATACTATCCATTTCCGGAAAACCGGGATTATACCAAATTGTTACCCAGACCAGAACAGGTGCGGTTGTAGAATCGTTAATTGATAAAAAGCGTATCACAGTTGGTGCGCATAGTAATATTAGCATTCTTAGTGAAATCGCTATATATACCTTGACTGAAGAAGTGCCTTTGAGAGACGTACTTAAAAAAGTTAAAGAAAAAGAAAACGGACAACCAACATCGATTAGCCATAAAGATGGAAAAGATACTTTAGAAGAATTTTTCTTTGAAGTATTACCAGAGTATGATGAAGATCGTGTCTATCCATCAGATATTAAGAAAGTGGTGCAATGGTACAACTTACTTCAAAAGAATGATTTATTAGGTGCACTTGAGGAACCAAAAGAAGATAAAGACACGTCTTCTGAGGAAGAATAAAGCATGCATCAGTTCGAGTGATTTTGTTCGGAATATTTTCAGAACAAAATTGTATCGAGAACATTTTATATGAAATTAATGTCTGATAAAACAGCCCAATTAAAAGCCTTTGAGCGTTTGTTAACTATCATGGATGAGCTGCGCGAGCTATGTCCTTGGGATAAAAAACAAACCATGGAATCGTTGCGTCATCTCACTATTGAGGAAGTTTACGAACTTGGCGATGCCATTCTCGTCAATGATTTGGACGAGGTAAAAAAGGAATTGGGAGATGTGCTTTTGCATATTGTTTTCTATTCTAAAATAGGAAGCGAAACTAACAATTTTGATATTGCAGATGTCTGCAATAGTATTTGCGACAAACTTATCGATCGCCATCCACATATTTATGGCGATGTAAAAGTTGAGAACGAAGAAGACGTTAAGCGCAATTGGGAACAACTGAAGTTAAAAGAAGGTAAGAAAAGTGTACTCGAAGGTGTGCCAAAAAGTTTACCTGCTATGGTTAAGGCTAGCAGAATTCAAGATAAAGTTGCTGGTGTTGGTTTTGATTGGGAAGAACCTGAACAGGTTTTTGAAAAAGTAGAGGAGGAGTTGGCCGAATTAAAGGCTGAAATCGCCAAAGGCGACCAAGATGCGATTGAAAGCGAGTTCGGCGACGTTATGTTTTCAATGATAAATTACGCTCGCTTCCTAAAAGTTAATCCTGAAAACGCTCTAGAACGTACCAACAAAAAATTCATTAAACGCTTTCAATATCTTGAAGCCAAGGCTAAAGATTTAGACAAATCTTTGAAGGACATGACACTTGCCGAAATGGATGTGTTTTGGGAAGAAGCTAAACTGCTCTAAAAATTCCTGCGACCGCAGACAAACCTTTAGGTTCAGCGCAGCTAATCTCTTTTTAAACAAATCAATTCTGTGCTATTTTTCCATTTTATTTCAAATTATCAATTTGCTATTATAGCTAATATTTAAATAACAAGAGCTAAATCTAAGGTCATAATCGACTTGTTTTTAAGTTTTATTTAAATTTTGAAAAAAATGTCAACGCAAAACATCCAAAACTAAATTCTGTACGTAAATACTCTATATAAAAGCAAACGCGCTTTTATAATCTTAGTAGGAGATCTTAATTATTATTTTAAGCGGTTGTAATTAAGGTTAATTTAGTTTAGTTAGGGCAAAACCCATCTGTTGAGACAGGTGGGTTTTGATATTTAAAATTCCTGCGTAGGCAGGAATCTCAGGATGATATGTTATTTTGAATACAAAACTTTGGACTTAAGTTCTATAATGTTTTACTCGCGCCAGCAATTATTCACTTGCTTAATTTCAATATCCGAAATGCGCCTTGAATTACCAACACAAAAACAATTGTTCCGATTATCAGATCAGGTTTATTTGAACTCAACCAATTGACCAAAACTCCAGCGATTATGACACCTAAGTTAATGATTACATCATTGGAAGTGAAAATCATGCTTGCTTTCATATGAGCCTCTTCCTTACTCTTCGACTTTTGTAAAATATAAAGACAAACTCCGTTTGCAATAAGAGCAAAAATGGACACAATAATCATTGTTGAAAAATCGGGAAGTCTTTCACTTTCGAAAAAACGTCTTAAAACTTCTACAAAACCAATAATAGCAAGTGCTATTTGGAAATATCCGGCTAGTTTAGCAATCCGTTTTTTTTTAATCAAAGTGCCACCTACCGCGAACAAGCTAATTCCATAAACAAAACTATCTGCAAGCATATCTAAACTATCAGCAACAAGTCCCATGGATTTTGAGATTATTCCCGTTGTCATTTCGATAACGAAAAAAGCAAAATTTATGGCGAGTACAGACCAAAGTAGCTTTTTTTGGTTCGCAATTTCTTTAAATTCCGTATGGTCGGTCTGTTCGCTCGAGATTTTCATACCGCCTAAATTAAGTTCTAGAATGGATTTTTCGATTTGGTCGGTTTCGCCGCTGTGAAAGACGATCAATTTTCGGTTGGGAATATCAAAGTCCAAATTCTTAATACTTGAAATTCCGTCCAATTTCATTCGGATTAGATTCTCTTCCGAAGGACAGTCCATTTTAGTAATTTCAAATATTGTTTTTTCCACTCTGATGATTTTGATTATGTCTGAAAAGAATATGGTCTATTTACAAACTCTTACCAACGAAGGATTTGAACAATTCATTTGTGAATTCTTGGGTTAACTCTATTACTTAGATATTCTCTTAATTTTTCATATTCATTATTTGACATTGAGTTTTTTGGAATGAGATAAGTTTCAGATTTTGATATCATATGTATAAGTGAATTGGTAATATCTGTAGATGTTATATCAGACCAGTTTTCATTATAGGTTTCACTATCCTGAAATATTTTGAATTCATCTTGTGTAAGTAACAGACTATGCTTTTTGTAACTTTCAATATGATCTAGGTACAATTTTACTTTAATACGAAGTTTCCGTGTTTCAAAAATGGCATGAGCATAATTAAGAAGTTGGAAAATAAAGAAAAACTCAGTTATAAAAGGAGGTGCTAAATATTTGCTGCTATATTCATAGGTGTAATAAAAAACACCAGAAAATATGATTAGACTTAGGATAAAATAGAATAAAGGTTTTCTTGTTGTTTTACTTTTAAAGTAATGTCCTTGATTTTCATTGAAATAGATTCGTTCAAAATCTACTCTATCAAATTTCAAATCTATTTTCAAATTTTCTTCCAACCTAGAAAATTATTAACTATACATCCCACGAACCTTAGATAACTTTTTCTTCCAAGTCTCTAATTCTTTTTTATGATTAGCGATATTTTTATGTACATCCTTAACTAAAGGATTATCCGATTTTACATTAGAGAAAAACTGTAGATTGTTTTCCAATTGATTGATTTCAGATTTAATCTCGCTCATTCGTTTTTTGATAAAGTTGTACTCGTTATCCAATAATCTTGTATCATCAGGACTGGCCAAATTTTCAAGTTTACTATCAAATTTAATCATCTCTAATTTGGACTTGTCCATTTTCAGTTTATCAAAGGCATCATCTATGGCTTTGTAGAATTTGCCATCGATATAACGTTTGTTCTGTGGTACATGACCTATGTCTTTCCACTCGGAAATCTTGGATTTTAAGATGTCAACATCTGCTTTTGGATCGTCGCTAAGTTCCATCGCTTTTAAATCGTCAAGAAGTTTTACTTTTTTATCAAAAGCATCATAAAGATGTTGGTCTTGTGCTTTGCGCTGCGCATGCATTCTGTCAAAATAATGGTTGCAGGCTTTTTTAAACTGTTTCCAGATTTTATCACTATCGCGTCTTGGTACATGACCTATTTTTTTCCAATCGCTCTGAATTTTCTTCATCAAGGGTGTGACTGTTTTAAAATCTTCACTATCCTTATTGTCTTCCGCAATTTGAATAAGTTCTTTTTTCTTTTTTAGATTCTCGTATTGATCTTTCTTTAAATCTTTATAGAATTTATTTTTCCCACGATTAAAGGTCCTTACCGCATCTTTAAACTTTGCCCAAGTAGCTTCATTAACTTTTATAGGCACTTTGCCAGCCTTGAAAAAAGCATCCCTTAAGGCTTCAATCTCTTTTATCTTTTTCTGCCAAGCACTGTGTGAACTAGCTTTATCTTCTGCTATCGCTGCGATTTGGGCTATTATTTCTTCTTTGCGCTCAAGATTTTTTTCATGAGCTTTGTCCATATCCGCAAAATAAGCTTGACGCTTGTCGTGAATTGCTTTTGTGGCTTTGCTAAAACGTTCCCAAATTTCTTCTCGATGTTCTTTGCCAACAGGACCGAGTTCTTCTTTCCATAATTTGTGTAATACTTGCAACTCTCTAAAGGAGCGATTGGTATTTTCATCTTGTGCCAATTCTTCTGCACGTTCTATGATTTTTAATTTTTGATCATAGTTGTGCTTAAAATCCATATCCCGCAAATCATTATTGAGATGCAAAAAGTCGTAAAAACGCTCTACATGATGGTGGTAGGTATTCCAAGCATTATTGTATTTGTCTCTTGGAATTGGGCCAGCATTACGCCATTTTTCCTGAAGCTCTTTGAAGTGCTTATAAGTGGTGCCCATGTTTTCTTCAACATTGAGTAACCCTTTAATATCTTCTATGATTTGTAATCTATCTTCAAGATTTTGCTTTAGGTTTTGCTCGCGTTCCTTATAATAAGCGCCAATGGATTGTTTGTAAT
The DNA here is from genome assembly GCF_013394655.1 of Winogradskyella schleiferi. NCBI lineage: Bacteria > Pseudomonadati > Bacteroidota > Flavobacteriia > Flavobacteriales > Flavobacteriaceae > Winogradskyella > Winogradskyella schleiferi. The sequence goes on along the minus strand of NZ_CP053351.1, from coordinate 2,781,816 downwards.
TTTTATAAAGTGAATTGAACAGTTTTTTGGTGTCGTTGGTGTAATAGAAGTCAATTTCATTGCCACCATCTTCAATAAACTCTTCCTTTTTTTCGTCTAAAAGTTCACTGAATTTGGCGTTGAATTCCGATTTTATTTCATTGACGTTTTTAGAAATCGTTTGGATTTTGTGATGTTTCAATAACCGGTTTAATTCCGTAGCCAATTCATTCATACTCATGGCATGGTAGTCTTTTTCCTCTACCTCATGGCGTTCAGCATTGGATTCATCTTCCGCATCCTCGGCGTTAGACGCTTCAATCTCATCAACGTGATCGTCTTTGGACGTTTTTTTTGTGGTGGCTACGACTTCAGCTTCATTCTCAGTGTCATTTTCAACAACTTTGGCTTCACTTTCAGTTTCCATCTCAGTTTCTATATCAGTTTCCACCTTTGTTTCGTCATCCGTTTTAGCGTCTTTTGTTTCTTCCGTAACTTGTTCTGAAGTTGTTTCAGTTTTCGCTTTAACCTCAGTTTCATCCGTTTTTATTTCGGCATCTTTATCAGGTGTGCCCTCAGATTCGATTTTCGTTTCAACGTCTTTGGTCGTTTTTGGTGTTGGCGTAGTTTCTGTCGATTCTACTTCTTTTTTTCCATCTGCTTTTGGCAGGTTATCATTCTCAGACATAAGTCAATTTTTTTATAGATGGTTAAAGATACTAACAACCGTTAGAACTACAAAGGAAATGAACCTAGAGCTCATATTTTATGATATATATATCTATTATTGATTGTTTAATGTATGTTCGCTTAAAGCTTTGGTGTTATCGAGTTTTCAAGAGTTTTTAAATCGAGATACCTTAGCATTTGCATATAAAGAATTATTAAACTGGTAAAATGATTATAATTCAGTTTTTCAGTTAGTTAGAATTTTTTCTATAATCTATCAGTACAGCGGTCTTTTATCTTTTTTCGGACAATATTGGTTTATATCTACTTAAAATATGTTAGTTCTAAATATTCAATTTGTTATTAAACCATATTTCCCAAGATTTTTCCGCTTGTAAGCGAAGCATTTCTAAGCCATTGATTGTGGTTGCGCCTCTCTGAAAACCATGTTTTAGGAATTTTGTTTGTTCGGGATTGTAAATAAGATCATACATAATATGATTTTCGGTTAAAGCTGAATACGGAATATCAGGACAATCATTAACTTTTGGAAATGTGCCAATAGGTGTGCAATTGATAATAATGGTATAATCTGATATGGTATTTTCTGTTAAATCCGAATACAAAAATGTAACCCCTTTTTTATGGGAACGGGATACAAAATCAAATTGAATGTTTAGCTTTTTAAGCGCATAAGCAATCGCTTTAGAAGCACCACCTGTACCAAGAATCAAGGCTTTTTTATGGTGTGATTTTAAATGCGGTTCGAGTGAGTTTTTAAAACCATAAAAATCGGTATTATAACCAATGAGTTTTCCACTTTTTGTAAACCGAATGGTGTTTACAGCACCAATTTTTTCTGCTTCCTTATTCAATTTATCGAGCAATGGCATCACCTGTTCTTTATAAGGAATAGTTACATTTAAGCCTTTTAAGTTCGATGTGTTTTTAATTATCACTTTGAGTTCGCCTATTGATTGCAAATCGAAATTCACATAGGAATAGGGTAAATTTTCCCTGTCGAATTTATCCGCAAAATAACCTCTTGAAAAAGAGTAGGAGATATCTCGACCTACGAGCCCGAATTTAAGTTTTGATTTGTCTTGTGCGTTGTCCATACCATTCTAATCCTAAAACTATGAGGATCCCAATGGCAATATAAGCAATTGCAATGTAAGTTTGGGTGCTGAGTTCTGGCAAAAACCGCTCATAATTAGTGATAATTTGTTTTCCTGTAGAATCTAAAATTTGCGAACCATCAAGGTTTGTTTTGTAGATGGTTTTTTTCCATGGCCAAACCACACCTAGCGAACCAATTATAAAACCCATTATAGTAGCTAATGTGATATTTTTATAATGTTTCAAGATATAATTCAATATATGGGAGAATGTCACTAAACCTGTAACTGAACCTAATGTGAAAACTACTAAAACTTTTAAGAGTCTAATACGGACTTCGTTATGGATAAATTCAAAATTACCAGTAAACACGTCGAAGATGGTATCGTAAAGTGCATTTACGGAATCGACCAAAAGTAACACATAATTACCTAATAGAATTAGAATAAACGAACCTGAAAAACCAGGTAAAGTCATACCAGAAACACTAATGATACCACAAAAGAAAACAAAAAAGAGGTTGTCATTTTCTGTGGCAGGATCTAAGAAACTAATACTTATTCCAACAATAGCACCAAGGGTTAAAGCCAAAAGTGTTGTTCTGTTCCATTCTTTAAAATCTTTGCTGATATAATATATCGAACCTAAAATCATTCCGAAGAATGTACTCCATACATAAAGCTCGTAGTGTACAATGAGGTAATCCAGGATTTTTGAAACACTGAAATAACTCACCACCATTCCTAAGAATAGTAAGCTTAAAAATTTACCGTTAATGTAACGATAGAAGCTTCTAAATCTACCGTTTAATAAAAATTTAAAAGCTGTTTTATTGACGCGTTGTAATGAGTATATAAATTCTTGGTAAAAACCAGCGACAAAAGCAACAACTCCACCAGAAACACCAGGTACTTTATTGGCAGCTCCCATTGCCAAACCTTTAATGACCAAAAATATACGATCGATTAGGGTTCTGGTACTTTGCATTTAATTTTGGTGTTTAGATCCCAATTGTTCTAATAAAAGTATGGCGAAAAAACCTGCAAACATTAGTAGTATAGCAAAAACAATTTGTGGTTCTCCATCAAAAGCAGTAGGCCAAACACTTTCTTCCTTAAAAGGTACTTGAAGTCCTTCGGAATCCGTTCGCCAAGACAAAACGCGCTTCCAAGGCCAAACTTTATTTAATGATCCTAATATAAAACCCGTTAACAATGCCATGGTTAAGTTATGGTAATTTTTAAAAAGCCATTTTAGTATCCTACTAAATGATAATAAACCTATTATTGCTCCTAATATAAAAATAGCTAGGCGCTTAAAATCAAAGTCATGGATGGCATCACTAAGTGCTTTGTAAGCTCCGAGAACCACTAATATAAATGAACCCGAAACTCCTGGAAGTATCATCGCACAAATAGCAATAGCTCCTGCAAAAAACAGAAAGAAATTATTGTTATTTCCTGCCATTGATGGTAACGTGGTTATATAATAAGCAACGATTGCTCCTGCAATTATAGATAAATAAGTGGCAAATCGCCATCGTGTAATTTGCTTTGCGACGTAATAAATACTGGCAACAATAAGTCCGAAAAAGAACGACCAAATGAGCACAGGATGATGCTCCAATAGATATTTGGCAACACGCATGAAACTTACAAAGCTGATAATAATACCTGTGAGCAAAGCCGTAAGAAAACTACCATTTATTGCAGTCCAAAAGGCTTTAAAACCTTCTTGTCTCCAAATGGTTATCAAAGATGGTTTAATATTGCTAATGGTTGTAATTAACTCTTCGTATATCCCAGAGATAAAAGCAATGGTACCACCAGAAACACCAGGTACAGCATCAGCTGCTCCCATGGCTATGCCTTTAAAAGTGATGACTAAGTAATCTATAAATCGTCTTTGCATTCCGTTTTAAAATAAGAATCGCTAAGGTATGATTTTTTTTAGTTTGACATCTTTTTCGCGTCTGAAATTATCGCCTTAACCAAAGGCTTATCCGTGAGTTGTGGAAATAATTCTGAAATAATAAAACTATAGTCAATGTTAAGACAGGTGGCGTTTTTAAGATGAAAACGGCCTTCTTCAGATTGATGAACGGTGAAATAAAGACCGGCTAAACGGTATTCAATTTCAGCATTTTCCGGGTAGAATTCTGTAGTTTGAATAAGATTAAATATAGCTGCTTCATATTCGCCTAGAGACGTTAAAATATCTGCGCGATCTAACCACGTGTCCAATTCGTAGTTGCCCAATTCAAGCGTACGTTTGTAGCCACGTTCTGCTTCTTCAAGAAAGTTTAAACGCTTATTTATGGTGGCATATATTTTCCAATACAATACATTGTCGCCATCAATAGTGACTGCTTTATTGATGTAGTATAAAGCTTTTTGATAGTTGACGCGTTTCATGTAAAACTTGGTAATCGCTATCCAGCCTTTATCTAATAAAGGATCTTCATCAATGGTTTTTTTAAAGAATTGAATCGCTAAATCTTCTTGCCCGAGTTTGGAATAACATTGACCAATACGCAAAAGTGCAAACGATGTTGGGTCGTCTAAGGCTAAAGTAATTTTGTAATTTTCAATGGCATCATCGTATTTTTTCAACTTCTCTAAAACCTTGCCTTTTTCTAAGTAAGCACCAACAAAAGTATCGTCGGAAATAATGGCAAAGTCTAAAGCTGCATTGGCTTTTGCATAGTCCTTAATTTCAAAATATTGTCGGCCCAATTGTTGCCAAGCGACTTCACAATACGGATTGGTGTTTAAGAATGTATTGAGATACGCAATGGCTTCCTCGTTTTTATTCAAAAAATCATAGCAATACACAATATTATGAAGCGCAGAATAATCTGTAGTATCACTCTCCAAGCACTTTTTGAAATAAATGAGGGCATTTTCAAATTGGTCTAAAAATAAATATTCCATACCCACTAAGGCATACAAATCGGCATCATCTTCTGGCGTGTTGGACATTTCAATAGCTATTAAAAGGGTGTTAATAGCTTTTTGATGTTCGTCCTGTTTAGATAAAACATTGGCTTTTTGAATGAATATTTCTTCATTATTGGGTTCTATATGATGAAGTCTATCCAAAAGGTCATCGGCTTCTATAAATTTATTCTCAATAACTAATATTTCAACTTGAAACAATCTTAGGTTGATGGAAGTTGGGTGTTGTTCCAAACCTAATTTTATCGCACGTTTAGAAAGAGCAATTTTACCATTTTCAAGATAGTGGTGTATGATATTTTCAAATTCGGCTGAATCAAAGAACAAGATATTATTGGTCTTTAACATGGACTCGAATCGAGTGAGAGGGAAATTTTCGTCTTCGTGACTGTATTGCATAAAAGGATTAATAGTTCACGAGAATAAAATTACAGTTATACTTTGCGCTACATCGATTTTTGAATGAATGTTTTTAACAAAGTAGTTAACATTGAAATTATTCTGCAGTTAATCTAATTTAATAATCTGGTTGTTAATAATTTATAAACTCAGTAATTATATTAAAGTGTGTCCAGTATGGATGTAATAATAGCACAACCTTTAATTATTTCTTCGTTTGAAATGGTTAAAGGCGGTGTAATTCGGATGGCTTTTGGTTCAAAAAGCAACCAAAATAAGACTAATCCTTGGTCTTGGGCTTTCAATATAACCTGATTCGTAAGCTCTGCATTTTCAGTAAATGCCGCTAACATTAATCCGCGACCTCTAATGGCTTTGATATGTTTATGCTTAAGATGTTTTCTGAATAACTGTTCTTTTTCCAACGCTTCTGCCATAAGGTTCGATTCCGTTATTTCCTTCAAGGTGGCCAACGCTGCAGCGGCAATAACTGGATTGCCACCAAAGGTTGTGATATGGCCAAGTTTGGGATTATCACTTAACGTATCCATCATTTCTTTTGAAGCGGTGAATGCTCCAATTGGCAAACCGCCACCTAAGCCTTTGCCTATAACCACAATATCTGGTTGGCAGTTGTAATGCTCAAATCCGAATAGTTTTCCCGTTCTGCCAATGCCAGGTTGGATTTCATCTAAGATAAAAACGGCACCAACTGAGTTACAACGTTGCTGTACTTTCGCTAAATAATTATTAGTAGGTTCAATAAAACCAGCGCCTCCTTGAATGGTTTCTAGAATTACAGCAGCCGTTTTTTCTGTAATCTGAAGTAAATCTTTTTCGGAATTAAATGCAATATGTTTTATATCTGGAATTAATGGCAAAAAAGGATGTTTGCGTTCTTCATAATCCATAAGGCTTAAAGAACCCATGGTATTGCCATGATAGGCGTTTTTTGCAGCAATGATTTCTGAACGACCTGTAAATCGTCGTGCTAATTTTAAACTACCTTCAATTGCTTCGGTGCCAGAATTTACTAAATAAGTGGATTCTAATGGTTTTGGTAAATGCTTTGCTAAAAATTTTGACAACTCCACAGCTGACTTTTGAACATACTCGCCATAAACCATCACATGTAAATACTTATCTAATTGCTTTTTTATGGCATCTACCACTTTTGGGTGTGAATGTCCTAAGCTGCATGCTGAAATACCTGCAACAAAATCGAGATAAGCTTTGCCGTTCGTGTCATAAATATAAGAACCTTTGGCATGGCTAATTTCCATCGCTAAGGGATGTGGTGAGGTTTGGGCTTGATATTTAAAAAAGTCCGATTTCAATTAATCTTGTTCTTTTCCGATTTTTTGTTGTAAAGGTTTTGCTTTAATAGGCTCTACCTTTTTAAGCGTAGAATTTAAAGGTGCAACAGATGGCTTTTTTGGCAAATTACGAGCTGCTTTATTTGGTGCATTTGGTGTTGCCTTTCCTGCTTCTTCAACGCGTTCTGTAATATCATCGTCAATAAAAGCTTCAGGTGGCACGTAATCTTCCAAACCTTTGATTATTGGTAAATCTAAAGGAGGATCGTCTTTGAATAAATCTTCTACAGACATTGGCCGTTCTTCGCCGCGCCAATCAAAACCTCTTAATTTTTTTGCGCTATTCGGAAATTCATCCTCAGGAAAAATATTGCCATCAATTTGGTTTATGAATCTAACTTCGTCAACAATTTGGTCAATAATTTTGACATTGATACTTCCTGATTTGGACTTTTGAATACCAATTAATTCATTCTCATCATTTCGCAAAAAACGAATGGTTTCCGCATTTTTGATCACATCAACATTATAAAGTTCATTATCTTTGAACAAACCAATTAAGCGTTGCCCTTTAATTTGGTTGAAACCATCTTCGCTCAACGTATCCTTACTAACTAAAAAGGCGTTTTCAAAAACCTTTAAAGAATCGAGCTGTTCGGTTTTTACATTGGAAATTAAATGAATAGTGTCACCTGTCATTTGGTTCCCTATATTCCAAAGTGCGGGTTTTCGTTTTACGGCAAAGGCATCATCAGAACTAAACCTACTGAGATTTATCATTTGGGTCAATCCTTTTTTATGATCCACATGGATGGAGTCAGATTTACCGGCTAAGTCACTTTTGTACAATCTGGCATTATAATAGGCACGTGTTATACGGTTTTCTGGTTTACCTGTAACCATCAATGTGTCGGCATGCATATACACAGAATCATTTTCTTGAACCGTTATAGCCAAGGCACGTTTGGTAATGTACATGGAATCCTTGGCGCGCCAGACTTCTGCATAATGTCCTTTGACAATGCTGTTATTTAAAGTATCTGTAACCGTAATATTATTGGTGGCAGAGGCAAAATTTTTGTTACGATCAAAAAATAAGCTGTCGCCTTCCACGGTTCGGTTATCGTAATCGATTTTTGCATTACGCTGAAAATGGCCGATATTATTATTAGTGTCATAAAACCCACGTTCAGAATAAATTTTGCTCGTTTCTCCAGTAATGGTAGACGGCCCAAAAAGATAGGCATGTCCATTTTCTGTAAAGAAATCGAGACGTTCTGTGTTTAATGTGTAGTCTGGATTTACGAGTACCACATCTTGTATAAACTGGTACTTACTCGTATTGGTATAATATCTACCAATTTGACTTGTAATAGTTCCTGAAGAATCCCTTACTACCGTGCCTTGAGACTTGTAATAGGCTTGTTGCTTTACTCTGTCAAAATATAAAGTGTCCGTTTTTAAGGTCGATTGCGGTTCGGTTAAAACCACATCGCCTCTGGCAATGGATAATTGTGTTTTTCCGCTATATTCTAAATATTTGGCCACCATGTTTATGGTGTCGCCTTGCTTCATATTCACATTACTGTAGGCTTCAATAAAATCTTGATCCTCGTAGTAAACGGCTTTGTCGCAAAACAAATCAGCGCCTTTATGAATAAAATGAACTTGTTTAGATTTGTCTCGAAGAAACACCAAAGCACCATCTTTTACGTTTGGATCGGTTGATGTGTTTCCAGAGTATTTGACGGTTATGGTTTGTTTTTCTTGAGCATTGCTAAAACATACAATCGAAAAGCAAAAGAGAACAAATAAATTCTTAAAATGTTTCAAAGACATATATTTTTCACAAAATAACACTTATTAGATTTGCTTTAGTATCTGTTAACGTTTTTTTTAACAGAGTTATTTAGTAAGACCTCACAAGTTTCAAAAACTTTGTGGTCATAAGAAGGTTTGTTAAAACGTTATAATTTTCAAATAGTCACTTAGAATGCTAAATGTATCAATACCAAATGAACTAAACCGTTTTACGAATAATCGTCTGCTTACGATCTGGACCAACTGATACAATGGTAATAGGAATATGCAATTCATTTTCTAAAAACTCAACGTACGCATTCAGGTTTTCAGGTAATTGTGATGCTTCGGTCATTCCGGTTAAATCGGCAGCCCAACCTTTTACTTCGGTGTAAATAGGTGTGACGTTTTGTTCTTCAATATTATAAGGTAGATGTGTGATTTCTTCGCCTTTGTATTTATAAGCTGTACAAACTTTTAAAGTTTTAAAGCCTGAAAGTACATCACCTTTCATCATAATCAGTTGTGTGACACCATTGACTTTACAGGCATAACGTAAAGCTACTAAATCTAACCAACCGCAACGTCTCGGACGACCTGTAGTTGCTCCAAATTCGTTGCCGACCTTGGCCATAGTTTCACCGTCTTTATCAAACAATTCCGTAGGGAATGGTCCAGAACCTACACGAGTCGTATAGGCTTTAAATATCCCAAAAACTTCACCAATTTGATTAGGTGCAACTCCCAATCCAGTACATGCACCTGCAGCTGTTGTGTTAGAAGACGTGACGAATGGATACGTACCAAAATCAATATCCAATAAGGACCCTTGCGCGCCTTCAGCCAAAATCGATTTTCCAGATTGTTGGGCTTGGTGGACGTATTCTTCCGAATCAATGAATTTTAAACCTTTTAATGTTTCAATGGCATTGAAGAAATCCGCTTCTAATTCATTTAAATCATATTGAATATCTACATTGTAAAACGCAATCATGGCTTCGTGCTTATCGGCTAAAGCTCTGTATTTGTCTTTCCAATCGGCTAATTCTATATCACCAACTCTAATCCCATTTCGGCCGGTTTTGTCCATATATGTTGGACCAATACCTTTTAGAGTGGAGCCTATTTTTGCTTTGCCTTTTGAAGCTTCACTAGCAGCATCCAATAAACGATGCGTAGGTAGAATAATATGTGCTTTTCGCGAAATACAAAGGGATTTTTTATAATCCACATTTTGTTCTGCTAATTTATCGAGTTCTTTTTTGAAAATAACAGGATCTATTACTACACCATTGCCAACAAGGTTGACTTTACCTTCATGAAAAATTCCGGAAGGAATAGTATGCAACACATGTTTTTTACCGTTAAATACCAAAGTGTGTCCTGCGTTTGGACCACCTTGAAATCGTGCAATTATATCATATTTAGAGGTAAATACATCGACAATTTTTCCTTTGCCTTCATCTCCCCATTGTAATCCAAGTAGTAAATCTACTGCCATTTTAAAATTGAGTTAGTCGTCTTTTTTACGGTTGCCGTAAAAATATAGTGAATGATTAGTTATCTGAATGTCAAAAACCTCTTCAATGGTTTTTTTGATGGATTGAATGCGTGGATCACAAAATTCTATAACCTCGCCTGTGTCTGTAAGAATAACATGGTCGTGGTTTTTATCGAAATACGATTTTTCGTAATGTGCCTGACTTTGTCCAAATTGATGTTTGCGTACCAAAGCACATTCCAAAAGCAATTCAATGGTATTATAAAGCGTTGCGCGACTTACACGGTAGTTTTTATTCTTCATTTTGATATATAAGGATTCAATATCAAAATGCTCTTCGCTATCATAGATTTCTTGAAGTATAGCGTAGCGCTCAGGTGTTTTTCGGTGACCTTTATCTTCTAGGAACTGTGTAAAAACACGTTTTACAATTTCCTGATTACTTTCTTCTGTGGTTGCATTCATAATTAAACAACAAATTTACGCAAATTTTAAATGATTTGAATTATAAAAAGGGGCTATTAACACCGAAAGAAATGAACACCCTTTTAATAACATTTATTTAATGAATGGATATTGTTTATTAGGACTGATCTCTGAAGTCACATAGAATGAAATTCCTTTTTTGAAATTTATTATCTAGAAGCATTCAGCGTAATCAAGGTTCTCGACTCTATTCCTGTTCATGCAAACTATTCTAAATGACCAACGCATTTAAACTCTTGTGACTTTGTCGATACCATTAATTTTTTTAAGTTTTTCAATCACCTTTTTCAACATGGTTTGATTTTTAACTTCTACGGTGATTTTTCCCGTAAAAACACCGTCATCACTCGAAAAACTTAGACTTTTCATATTAACATGCATGTTTTCTGAAATCAACTTTGTGATATGATTTACCAATCCCATATCGTCAATTCCAGACAATGTAATCTGCGAAGTATATACTTGCTGAGACGAATCTATCCATTTGGCTTGTAAAATTCGATAGGCATAATTAGATTGTAGGCTTACCGCATTCGGACAATTTTTTTTGTGGATTTTTATACCATCGTTAATGGTTAAGAAGCCAAACACTTTATCTCCGGGAATTGGGTTGCAGCAATTGGCTAAAGTGTAATTTAGCTTTTCTTCTTCCTTACCAAAAACCAACATATCATATTTAGATGTGATTTCTTCTTTATGGATATCTTTTGGAACTGATGGCTTGTATATTTTATTTTTAAAATAACTGACAAAGGCATTACTTCGAGATGCCGCAAAGGCTTTTAATTTTGTATTGTCAATAGTACCAATACCAACGCGGTAAAATAAATCTAATGAGGTGCTTAACTTGAAATAGCTTACCAATTCATTAATTGAACTTTCGTTGAGCGCAATTTTGAGTTGTTTTAATTTTCGTCTTAAAATCTCTTTGCCTTCTTCGGCTATAAGCTTGGTATTCTCGTTTAATGCCGATTTAATTTTGCTTCGTGCTCTAGCCGTCGTTGCATAATCGAGCCAGTTGGCATTTGGTTTGGCATTTTCAGACGTCATGATTTCAACACGGTCGCCACTTTGCAACTCATGGCTTAAAGGCACTAATTTGCCATTCACTTTGGCTCCTCGTGTTCTCATACCAACTTCCGTATGGATGCTAAAAGCAAAGTCGAGAGGTGTTGCACCTTTTGGAAGCGACTTTAAATCCCCTTTTGGCGAAAAGACAAAAATTTCCTTGGAATAAAGATTGAGTTTAAACTGTTCCACAAAATCCACAGCATCCGCCTCATTGTTTTCTAAAGCTTCTTGCAGTCGGTTGATCCATAAATCGAGATTGTCCTCTTTGTCGTCTACGTTTTTATACTTATAATGTGCCGCATAACCTTTTTCTGCAATCTCGTTCATACGTTCACTACGAATCTGAACTTCCACCCAACGGCTTTTTGGTCCTACAACGGTAATATGAAGAGCTTCATAACCTGTGGATTTGGGCGAAGAAATCCAGTCTCTAAGTCGGATTGGGTTTGGCGTAAAGTGATCGGTTACGATGGAATAGATTTTCCAAGCCAAGAATTTTTCGTTGGCTAAATCAGATTTGTAAATAATCCTCACCGCAAACTTATCATAGACTTCGTCAAAGGAAACCCCTTGTTTTACCATTTTTCTACGAATGCTAAATATGGATTTTGGACGGCCTTTGATTTCGTAGTTTAAGCCTTCAGCATTTAAGGAATCTTCAATGACTTTAGAAAATGCTTTGATGTACGCATCCTGGTCTTCCTTACTGTCCTTTATTTTTTCAAGAATATCGCTATAGACTTCGGGTTCTGTATATTTTAATCCTAAATCTTCGAGTTCAGTTTTTATATTGTAAAGTCCGATTCGGTGTGCTAAAGGTGCATAAATATATAAGGTTTCCGATGCAATTTTTACTTGTTTGTCTGATCGCATGGAGTCCATAGTCTGCATGTTGTGCAAACGATCGGCGATTTTAATAATGATAACCCTTACATCATCATTTAAGGTCAAAAGCATTTTCCTGAAATTCTCAGCTTGTAAGGACACGTCCATGTCTTTTTTAAGCGAAGAAATTTTGGTAAGACCATCAACAATTCTGGCAATGGTTTCACCAAAAAGGCGTTCCATGTCGTCGATGGTGTATTCAGGATTGTCCTCAACCACATCATGTAACAAGGCTGAAGCAATAGATGTGGCATCCATACCAATTTCTTGTGCTACAATTTTGGCCACAGCAATAGGATGGAAAATATACGCTTCGCCAGATTTGCGTCGCTGATCCTTATGTGCATCCAAGGCGACCTCAAATGCATGACGGATTAATTTCTTATCGTCATCAGTCAACGTCTGATAGCTTACTTTGAGTAATTCCTTGTAAGCTTTGGCAATGGCTTTATTTTCTATTTCTATGGCTTCCTCAGTCATAGAACTAAAGTAGTAAAATGGTTTTTAATGAGCAATGTAATTTCAGAGCTAATTTGAAAATTATCAGGAATTTCGTGGAAATGCAGGTTTTGTTGGTTTAGGCACGAGTTTCAAATTCGCGCAACGGTATGGAAATAAATATTTTATTGATGTATTAGAAATCATCATTTATTTCAATCCAATAGCCATTTGGGTCTTGAAAGTAAACCTGGTTTATGCCGTCTTTTCGAATGTAATCTTTATTTGGTGTACCAAGCCAATCAGAATAGTCAATATGGTGCATTTTCAGAGACTCGATAAATAAATTTAGGTCTGTTGTTGCCAAGGCAAAATGAACAGCTTTATTAATTTTTATTTCAGAATTAGGGCGAGGAATCAGATGCAATTGTTTGCCATCTCCGAATGATAACCATCTCGTTTTAGAGTCGGAAGCTGTATTCTCAATTTCCTTAAGTTGAAGTATTTTTTGATAAAACTCAATAGATTCGTTAACGTCTTTTACTGAAAGAGCTACGTGATTTAATGAAAAGGTATGCATTGAATAAAGGTTGTTTGGTAAATATAGAGATTAATATTATCATTTCAAATATTAACTGGTGTCACAAATTAAATACGTTTTTGAGGCGTCTTATACATTAACAATTAACACGAAATTTGCAGGTTTATGGTCAATACCTGTACCAGGTTCTATTGGTGATAACGGTTTAAATATTAGTATTGCGCTTACTTCTACCACAAATAGAATCTGTATCAAAACCACTAGAACTCGATAAAAATGACTAACAATTTATTTTTACGGAGCGTAAAGTAATATAAAATTAAAGTTAGTTTTCATTGTCGCGAATTCCCAATGTTGTGAAGCATCGTATTGTACTAATGATATTTAAAAACAGGTCGTAACTATATAATCCACCTAGTTTCTATTGTAGTAATTAACCAATAGAGCTATCGTAAGTATTTTTGACATTAAAGAATAATTATCAGGAAAGTCCTTTTAGCATAATGACAGTGACTATTCCATTGAGAATTTCAATTTTTTTAGACAATTAAAAGCAGAATCATACCGCTAAAATTTAAAGGCTATCTTTTAATGATTTCCATTAAATTTCAGCATCAGTTGTTTGAAACACACTTTTAATTGTTTAAATCTGCTCATCTTGTAGAGATCAATCTTGATAAATAATGTGACAATAAACTATTTGGCGTCTTCTTGATTTGAATCTTCGTAAGATTCAAAAATTTCTCGCTTAGTCAAATTAGGATAATTATTCTTTTTTTGTTCATTGTGTGCAACATATATGTTGTAAAACATTAGGCCTAAATAAACAGCGAATATTATGCCTCCGATAAATAAAACTCCTATATTCATGTCGTTCGTCTTTGTCTAATTGCAATTGCAAATAGGAGTATAGTTGCTGGCCAGTGAGCGGAGTATTGAGCTTCTTCTTTCATACCATATAATCCTAATCCAACGGAATATAAGAGACATAAAAATGCTAAAATTATAGGGTACCATTTAAGTATAAATTTCTTCATGTTTAATTTATTTTAGATAAAGTTAAACAAAATGAAATCAAATTTTAGAATTTTAATAATAATTTAATAAATAAAAGATTTTTATAAAGATTACTTGAAAATTAACGTAATATTATGTGTGTATTCTTATATTTTTTTATAAATGTTGAAGTTTTAAATGATTTATTATAATTGGTAATAAATCATATAAGAAAATGGGTGGAGTATTATAATCTTAATGAGTTTTAGCCTTAAAGATGTCATTGTCAGGTTATAAAAAAAACCTATTTCTTTAGATTTTTTATTCGTTCCAAAAGCGTAGGATGCGAATAATGCATAAACACATAGGCTTTATGAGGCGTTAAATTACTTAAGCTGTTTTTGGATAATTTTTTCAAGGATGTAATTAACGGTTCAGGTTTATAGGTGATTTTGGCATAATCATCGGCTTGGTATTCAAAAACACGTGAGACGTAATTCATAATTAATCCTGTGAGTTCAGAAATAGGCGAGTAGAGCAGTCCAAAGGCAATCAATCCCACATGGAAACTAGGTGTTTCAACTCCAATGGCATTGGATAATAAGGGATTCGAAATAAATATAGATAAAATATAAAGTGTCAATCCGGTGAGTAGGATAGAGGTCACTAAATTAAATATGATGTGCTTTTTTTTATAATGTCCAACTTCATGCGCTAAAACGGCAACAATCTCTTCATCGTCTAAATCATTAACTAAAGTATCGTAAAGCGTCACGCGTTTTTCACTGCCAAAACCAGAAAAATAGGCATTGGCTTTGGTGCTTCGTTTGGAACCGTCAATGACGAAGATTTTTTCAAGGTTAAAACCGACGGATTCCGCATAACTAGAAATTTTATTTCGTAATTCGCCATCTTCCAATGGTGTTTGTTTGTTGAATAATGGGACAATGAGTTTAGCATAGAACATATTCATAAAAACCGTAAAAACTGTTACAATTCCCCAAGCATACAACCAAAACTGATGACCTGTAATCTGATAGAACCAAACAATGATCGCAATAATTCCACCACCAAGAACAACCATTAATAATAAACCTTTCAATTTATCTAACACAAAGGTTTTTTTAGTGGTTTTGTTAAATCCAAATTTCTCTTCAATCACAAAGGTTTTATAATAGCCAAAAGGTGTCGTAATAATGTCGCTTGCAATCATTATGATACCGAAAAATATTAAAGCAATCACAATAGGATTGTCTGAATAGCTTCTGGCAATATTGTCCACATATTCAAAACCGTCCAAGAGCAAGAATCCTAATGTTAACACAAACGAAAATAAGGATGTCCATAGCCCGAATTTATAATTAACGGTTTTGTAGGCTTGCGATTTTTTGTATTCCGCTTCGTCATAGACGTCATTTAATTCCTCAGGAATTGGGTCGTTGTAATGTTTGGCGTTAATAGCATCAAGAATTTTGTCTTTGATAAAGTTAATGACGATAATGGCTATGATGATGTAGAATAGGGTTTGTGCTGTCATTTATAGTTCTAAAGGTTTCTGTCACTTCGAGTGAAATTTCTGTTTAGAAATTTTGTATCGCGAAGCTTAGTGTAATAATGGCTCTCGATACAATTTTCTCGTTCCTCAAAAATCACTCGAACTGACGTTATGTTATTTAAAATTTCGCTGTCTTTTCGCTTCAAAAATAAGAATTCCTGCGGCAACGGACACATTCATGGAATCAATTACACCTTGCATTGGTATGCTGATGTTCTTTGTTGCCGCTTCTCGCCAGGCGTCTGTAAGTCCTGTAGCTTCTGTACCAACGACTATGGCTGATGGTAAGGTGTAATCTTGGATGTGATATGGTTCCGATTCTTGTAAAATTGCCGAGAAAATATTGAAATTGTATTTTTTTAGAAACGTAATGGTATCTTCAGAACTTGCCATCGCAATTTCTGTTGTAAATACACAACCAACGCTAGAGCGAATGATATTAGGATTATATAAATCGGATTTTGGATTCGCAATAATAACCGCATCAACATTAGCAGCATCGGCAGTACGTAACAATGCGCCAATATTACCCGGTTTTTCTGGTGCTTCTGCCACTAAAATCAGAGGGTTTTTAGATTGTAGATTTAAATCTTCGAGTTCATGTTTTTTTGAGTCGACTACGGCAATAACGCCTTCTGTGGTGTCTCGATGTGCCAACTTTTGAAAGACTTCTTTTGAGATTTCTATAATTTCTATATCATATTGTGATAGGGCATTAGCTTCACTTTCCGAAAATAAATCGGGAAAAAACAATAAGGTTTCAATACTATAATCGCCTTTAACGGCTAATGATAATTCACGTTTGCCCTCAATTAAAAATTGACTGGTTTTTTTGCGCTGCCTAGATTTTTCTTTTAACAGAACAAGTTGCTTAATGAATGGGTTTTGTGGGCTAGAAATAGTTTTGAACATGAAAGATTTTATAGAAAACTAAAATACGTTAAATATTACTGTATTTTTAAAAATTAGTATATCAAAGTAGGAAAAAACAATGTTAACTTGTTTTAATTATAGTTAATGCGAATTTATTAAATCCAACCCATTATGAAAAAACAATTACTAGTTCTTATTTTATCATTGTTAATAAGTGGTCTTAGTGCCCAAGTAGCTCATACACCTAGCGATTATATCCTTTGTGATGACGGTTTTAATGATGGAAGTGCTGAATTTGACTTAACACAAAAAGATGCTGAAATACTGCAAGGACAAGATCCTGTGAATTTTATGGTGGGCTATTATCTGTCTGAAATAGATGCTTTAAATAACACGAATCAGTTAGCTAGTCCATTTACAAATTTCACCAATCCACAAACTATTTTTGCTTCAGTAATAGAAAACAGTACAGGTAATTTTGATATTACCAATTTCGACCTAATTGTGAATCCAGGTCCAGTTATTACTCAGCAAGTAGAACTTAATGCTTGTAGTTTTGACGGTAACGGTATTGCGGAATTCGATTTGACACAGGCGACACAAGTTATTATTGGTGCGCAAACTGAAATATCACTTACCTATCACGAAACTCAAGCTGATGCAGAAAGTGCATTAAATCCAATTACTAATTTAAATTCATATTACAATACTATTCCCAATTACCAAGTACTTTATGTAAGAGTAGAAAGTAATGTTACGGGTTGTTTTACTCTTAGCTATTTGAATTTGTTTGTTTCTGGAGTCGCACCTATACCTACCATATCAGATTATGTGGTTTGTGACGATGACCAAGATGGGTTTGCTGAATTTAATTTACAGACAAAAGATGATGAAGTTTTGATAAATCAGGATAATTTTGAATTGTTTGTCAGCTATCATTTGTCAGAAGCAGATGCAATAAATCAAACTAATCCGTTACCATATATCTACACCAATATTTCCAACCCACAAACAGTTTATGCCGCTGTGTCCGATTATTTTGGCTGTAATACTGAGATCCGAAGTTTTAATCTTGTCGCGGACCAAACATGTATGCCTTGTCAGGACATAACGCTGACCATAGAAAATACAATTCCAGAAATTAATAATTCTGGTATCGTTGTAGCGCAAGTCAATGATGATGTGAATTTTTTTGGTAATGCGGTTTTCTCGAATGATAGTACTGACGCCACGTATTCATGGGACTTTGGCGATGGTAATGTTGGAACAGGCCTATCGGTTATCCATCAATTTTTAGAAGAAGGTAGTTATACGGTGACGCTAACAGCTACAGATACCAATCCAGAAGGTTGTTCAGAATCCATAAGTATAGAGGTTATAATTTTAGGTGAATTCCTTAGTGTGGATACATCACAATTTACAGTTGAAGAATTGGTGCAAAACATACTCATAAATAATGATTGTAGTCAAGTGTCTAACATAACCTATTCGACAGGAACCGCATTTGGTAGTCAAGAACCAAACGGTATTGCTTATTTTGTTTACGAAGGCAATAATTTTCCTTTTTCAGAGGGTTTATTGATTAGTACAGGGGAAGCTGCCGACATAGAAGGACCAAATGATAGCAACCTAAGTTCAGGAACTAATAATTGGTCAGGCGACGTTGATTTAGATACTGCACTAGGTGTACAGTCTAATAATGCAACGATTATTGAGTTTGACTTCGTTCCTGTGGTGAACGCCATAAATTTTGATTTTTTAATGGCATCTGAGGAATACAATGGTGATAGTTTTGAATGTACTTTTTCTGATGCCTTTGCCTTTTTACTCACCGATGCCGCTGGCAATACCACTAATTTGGCTTTAATTCCAGGAACGGATTTGCCTATTACAGTTACGAATATTCATAACGCCAATGGCTCTTGCGATGCTGCCAATCCTGAGTTTTTTGCAGGCTACACGCCTGAAGGTGCACCACCATTTGAATTCAATGGTAGGACGGTAAATTTTACTGCTGAAGCTAATGTGAATATCGGAGAAACCTATCATATAAAGTTGGTTATTGCAGATGATGGAGACTCAGCGTTCGATTCTGCTGTGTTTTTAAAAGCTGGAAGTTTTGATATTGGAAGTCTTTGTGAAGATACAGGGTTAATTACCATGAAGGCATTTAACGATACCAATACTAATGGTGACTTTGATGATGGCGAGTCTAATTTTACCAATGGTTCTTTTACTTATGAGAAAAATGACGATGGCGTAATAAATGTGGTGAATTCTTCTAACGGGAGTTTTACTATTCTTAGTACGGACGAAAACGATACGTATGACGTCACATTTACGGTTAATCCAGATTTTACAGGCTGCTATTCCCAAGACATCACGGTTTTCAACGATATTAGTGTGGCATTTGGGGAGTTAGCGCAAGTTCAGTTTCCTGTAGAGGATAATCTAACATGTGAGGATTTAGGGGTTTATCTCATTAATCCTTCTGCATCTCCAAGGCCAGGATTTGAACACACTAATTTACTCATCATCGAAAATTTGAGTGGTACTGAAATCGCATCAGGTTCTGTGGAATTCACACTAGACGATGATCTGCAAATGAACAATGCAATTGCCAGTGACACTAGTATGAACATTACGACTACTGCTACAGGTATGACTGTGGATTTTACAAATTTAGGTGCTGGTGAATCCGAAATGGTGGTTATTACATTGTTGTGCCCAACAACTGTGAGTTTAGGAGAAGTAGTTACTAATTCAGTGATCTACACCACAGACAGCAATGATATTTTTGTAGAGAATAATAGCTCCCAATTAGCTGAAACCGTTATAGGCGCATACGATCCGAATGATAAAATGGAGGCTCATGGTCCACAAATTTTATACAATGATTTTGTGGCATCAAATGAATATTTGTTCTATACGATTAGATTTCAAAATATAGGAACAGCAGAGGCCATAAATGTGAGGATTGAAGATGTATTAGATAGCCAATTGGATGCAAGTACCTTCCAGATGTTACGTTCCAGCCATGATTATGTGGTCACAAGAACAGCTAACAGTTTAGAATGGAATTTTCAGAACATTAACTTACCAGCAGAACAAGATGATGCAGAGGGCAGTAATGGTTACGTCTATTTTAAAGTAAAGCCAAATCCTGGTTACGCTGTTGGCGATATCATTGAGAATTCGGCAGCTATTTATTTCGATTTTAACGATCCTATAATAACAAATACATTTCAGACCGAATTTGTGGAAACATTATCTGTTGATACTTTTGAAACTGTAGATTTTACACTATTCCCAAATCCTGCAAAAGATGAAGTGAAAATTCAACTTTCAAATACCAATTTCGGAACTGGAAAAATCAATATTTACAACATTCAAGGCAAAGTAATTTTGAAGGACATTAAATTCAGCGAAAACTCTTCCACTTTAAACATTTCAAATATAGAAAGTGGCTTGTATTTTGTAGAACTGACCTTAGGAAATCGAGCAATGGTCCAAAAATTGATTGTCAATTAATTTGAAATGAGATCTTTGAAAAAAAGCTTTGGATGATGTCTGGAGCTTTTTTTATTCAAGAAATTATATCAGCATTTTTCTTACATTTAACGATTCAAACGATTTTAAACATGACTCAAAAATTACAAATTCTCTTTTTATTTTTAACATTGTCAATTACAGCTTTCGCACAAGTCGCCAACCCACCAGCCGATTTAGAAGTTTGTGATGATGATAATGATGGTTTTTCTCAATTCGATTTAACCTTTTTGGACGCTGAGATTATCGGTAGCCAAAATCCTGTTGGTTTATTCATAACTTATCATGAAACCCAAAGTGATGCAGATAACGGAATTAATCTACTTTCATCACCTTTTGCAAACACTATTAATTGGTTACAAACTATCTATATACGATTGGAAGATAATAATACAGGGAGTTTTGATACTACAATCGTGGATTTAATTGTGATTGTTAATCCCATTGTAGGATCTTTGCAACAACCAGCTTCATTAAACTTATGTGATGATGTGGGAGAAGTAGGTGATGGGGTTACTGTATTCGATTTAACTGATAAGGATGCTGAGATTACAGGAGGCAATGCAGATTTGGCAGTATCCTATTATGAAACCAATGCAGATGGACAGGCACAAACAAATGTTATTACTAACCCAACTGCATATACTAATAATTCAGTAAATGGATTACCAAATAATCCACAAACATTATTTGTGGTCGTTACTGATACTAATACAGGTTGTGTAGGTTACACGACATTAACCATACGTGTTTTGCCTAATCCATATCCAACACCAAGTGATTTGTTGCCAGATTTGGTTCTATGTGATGACGATAATACTGGAGATGAAACAGAAATGTTTGACCTTACGGAAAACGAACCATGGATTATAAATGGTGAAACCGGACAAACCGTTACCTATCATATTAGTGAAAATGATGCTTTATCTGGAACAAATAGTATTTTAAATCCTACACAATTTGCTAATACAATGTCTCCACAGACTATTTATGCAAGAACGGAAATTAATACTACTGGCTGTTTTGCAGTGGTGGATTTTGATATAATAGTTAGTCCATTACCATCTACCATTGCTGTTACAGATTTTATTAAATGTGAATTATTCTCAGATGGTATTGCTGATTTTGATCTAACATTAAAAGACGATGAAATATTAAACGGTCAAGAGCCTGCACAGTTTAACGTATATTATTATATAAGTATAGCAGATGCATTATCAGGTACAAATGCATTAGCAAGTCCATATACCAATACAAATAATCCTCAACAGATATTTGTAACTATCACTAATAACGATACTGATTGCTCAATTAGTACTCAAAGTTTCAATATAGAAGTACAAGAAGCAGCTCAGGCAAATCCAGATTTTGAGTCCATTACCTATGAGCAATGCGATGACAATGTGGAAACGGATGGCGATTCAACCAATGATAGTGTACAGTTTGATTTATCAACGTTAGATTCACAGTTATTGGATGGACAAAATCCTTCTAGTTATACAGTAACTTATTATGCTAATGAGCAAGATGCTATTTTGAAAGTAAACCCACTACCGCAGTTGTATCAAAATGATGTAAATCCGCAAACAATTTATGCAAGTGTAACTAATGATTATTCAGGATGTGATGATGTTACGAGCTTAGACCTTCTTGTAAATCCATTGCCAGTACTAAATATTGAGAGTAATTATGTCTATTGTATAGGCGATACGTTAATATTGGATACAGAACTGTCCGAGGCAGATTTTTATTTTGTGTGGTATTATAATGGTAATTATATGGAATCAGAGGCCTCATATATTATAGTAACAGAACCAGGTTCATACCATATTCAAGCTACTTCATTAACTTCGGGATGCTATGCTACTACAATTACTAATGTAGAAGAAGTAGTTTGCACAGATACTGATAACGATGGTGTTATTGACGGTGATGAAGACATCAATAATAACGGGAATTTAGAAGACGATGATACGGATGATGATGGCATACCAAACTACTTAGACGATGATGATGATGGCGACAACGTAGATACCATTGATGAAATTAATATTGATTTAGATAGAAACAGTATTCATTCATTTATCGATACAGATAATGATCTTATTGAAAATTATTTGGACAATGATGATGACGGGGACAATGTGTTAACCATTGATGAAGATTACAACAATAACGGCGACCCAACCGATGATGATACCAACAACAATTCTATTCCAGATTATCTTGAAAGTGGAGTAGCTTTAAGTTTGAATGAATTTAGTAATGTAAAATTCAATATATTCCCAAACCCTGCTAAAGAAGAAGTGAAAATTCAACTTTCAAATTCTAATTTCGGAACAGGAAAAATTAATATTTACAATATTCAAGGAAAAGTAATTTTGAAGGATATTAAGTTGCAAGGACAGTCTTCAACTTTAAGCATTTCAAATCTAGAAAGTGGATTGTATTTTGTTGAATTGAGAATTGGAAATGGGACAACAGTTCAAAAATTAATTGTCAATTAAGTTGAATTGAAACTTATAATAAAAAAAGCTTCAGAATTATTCTGAGGCTTTTTTTGTAATGACTTATCTTTAGGTTCGTCAAAACTGTAAATAATTTCAATTCCGATAGCTATCGGAACTAAAAACCAAACCATGAAAAAAATACTACAACTACTTTTTATAGCCATTGCTATTTCAGCTTGTAAAAATGAAGCCAAGGAAAAAACAACAGTTATTGAAACTGAAAAAAAAGAGACTATCACAACGAGCATTTACCCAGAAGCAATTACCAAAGTTTTCGATTCCCATGGCGGCATTGACCAATGGAACAAAATGCAAACCTTATCCTTTACCATGGAAAAACCCAATGGAAAGGAAGTCACCACCACAAATTTAAAAACCAGAGAGGAATTAATTGACACGCCAACATACACACAAGTATTTGATGGCGAAACACTTTGGATTAAAGAAAAAGATGGTAAAGATTACAAAGGCAACCCAATGTTTTATAAAGGTTTGATGATGTACTTTTATGCCATGCCTTTTATTGTAGGAGATGACGGTGTTATCTATGAAGAAGCTGAACCTTTAACGTTTGAAGGTAAAACCTATCCAGGCATTTTAATTTCATACGAAGCAGGAATCGGCGAATCACCAGACGACGAATACATCATTTATTACGATTCCGAAACAGGACAAATGCAATGGTTGGCCTATACAGTAACGTTCGGAAAAGATGGTAAAAGCAACGAATTTAAGTTTATAAGATATAATAATTGGCAAACCGTCAATGGCCTTGTCGTTCCAAAAAGTGTGGATTGGTATACCTATGAAAACAACCAACCAATAGAAAAAAGAAATACAGTTGAGTTTACTGATGTCATGATTTCTGAGAAATTTCCAGACACTTCTATTTTTGAAAAGCCAGAAGACGCTAAAGTGATTGAATAGGGTTTAATTTTAATTAGTCCTAGTATTAATTAAAGCTCCTTCCCATCATAATAATTAACCAAAAGTGCCACCACATAACTATAGCTTTTCATACCATCAGCTTGGTTGTTGGCCTTTAGGAAATTATCAAAGGTTTTTTCAAAATAGGGCTCAAGAGGATTCTCGTAAGATTTCCAAAACTCTTGAACTTCTTGATAGTTTTTTATAATGCCTTTATTTATGGTTGGAAGCATGGTTTCATAACGTTGAGGTTCTCTTTTGTAGATTTCAGCTAAACAATACCGCAATGCAAACGTATAGCCTGAATATTTAAAATAAATATCGTCATTATGAATGGCTGCCAAACTACCGATAAAATTAGCTTCATTTTCTGCTGCGTAACCCAATTGATGTGCCGCTTCGTGGCAAGATGTGGTTGGAAATTTATAGGTTGAAATTAACCCATTGACTTGTGCCTCATTAGTAAATGGATTCAGATAGCCTGAAAATCCCATATAAGTCAATGGGAAACTATAAATGGATTTTTTGATGCTTTTCGGATGGTATTCAAGATGTGGATAAACGTCGGAAAGGGTCTTGTAACCATCTTTTACTTTATCGAAAACTTCTGCTTTTGAATACGGAAACCGAACTTTTACCGTATCATTCTTAGATAATTGATATTGTAAACTATTCGATTTTTGAATTAAGCGTTCTGTAAACGAAAGGAGTTGTTCAGTGCTGTAATCGGCTTCAAGGTGTAATGATTTGTAAAGTGGTTGCCTGTAATAATTAAAAGCCCAAAGCAGATGAAATGAAAAATAAGCAATGGATAAGGTCGCTCCAATATCTAATAGCCAATTTATGGTGTCTTTAAAAATCCGTTTTCGATTGACTATGAACCATCTAATGATATAAATTCCAGCTAATGTGTAAAGCACATCGCCTATAGAAAACGGTAGCCATCCAAAAACATAGCGCATCAATTTTGAAAGAAAAACGTATAGGCCGTTGCTGTAAAATTGCTCAACAAATTCGGGATAATGTTTCAATTGGGACATGAACACCACTTGAATGATCAAAAAAGTAACAAGGCTTATTTTTTTGTTTTTATGCATGAAACAAAAATCGAAAAAAAAGCTTGAGTTAATAAGGTCTCAAGCTTTTTAAATAAATTATTATTAAAAAAGTGTTTAATTTACTTTAATTAATTCTATTTCAAAAATTAGCGCCATAAATGGTTGTATGACTCCACCTGGCCTTGGGTTGGCACCATAAGCTAATTCTTGAGGTATAAAAAACTTATATTTAGCACCTTCTTTCATTAGTTGAACACCTTCTGTCCAACCTTTAACCACTCTGTTTAAGGCTGTTGTATATGAGTCAGAACTATCAAACTCAGTGCCGTCAATTGTTGTGCCTTTGTAACTTACAGTTACATTAGAAGAAGGCCCGTCGGGTTGTTTTCCCGTTCCTTTCGTTAGTACTAGGTATTGTAATCCACTTTCGGTAGTTTTTACTCCAGGTTTAGATTTATTAGTTTCTAAAAAATCTAAACTTGCTTTTTTAACGTCGGCAAATTTGGTTTCTAATTCTTTCTCTTGTTTAAGTCTTTGTTCTTCTTGTAGTTTTTTTCCAAAAGCTTGAAGAATATCTTGGTGATTTTCTTCAGGTATCTTTAATTCAGTTGAATCTGCAACATCCTTATAACCATTGATAAAAGCATCAAGATTTAAATCTGGAACTTGATTTAATAGCCCTTTTGCTTGGCTTGCTCCAATGGCATAACTAACAGAATCTATGTTGTTGGTTAAGGTAACATTTGAACCTGTATTTTTATTACTATCACATGCTAAAAACGTACTTGTAAGAACTACTAGTCCTATTTTTATTTTCATTATTTTAAACTTTAGATAAATTATAAATACTCAGTGAATTTAGTTCCCTAAATTTAATGAACTGCAAAAATATAATAATTAATTTTTTCTTGAAACATCTTTAGTAGAAACGAATCATTTTTTAAACCAAATGCATTATAATACTTAGTTGTAATTGGTGAATTGAGAATGAAAACATAATTACAATATAGACTCATTCATATTTTGTAAATTTGCCATTCAATAAAATGTAGTATTAATTAAAAGATACCCGCTTTTGCGGGCAAGTATATGAGTCAAGAAATAAGAGTCTTAGAGCCAAAAGCATTATGGAATAAATTCGCAGATTTGAATGCCGTTCCACGACCTTCTAAAAAAGAGGAACGTGTGATACAATTCATGAAGGATTTCGGGAAAAATCTAGGTTTAGAAACTATAGAGGACGAAGTTGGGAACGTCATCATTCGCAAGCCAGCATCGAAAGGTATGGAAGATCGAAAGCCAATTGTGATGCAAAGTCATTTAGATATGGTGCATCAAAAAAACAATGATACCGTTTTTAACTTTGATGAACAAGGAATAGACATGCATGTGGTTGGCGATTGGGTAAAAGCCAAAGGCACAACCCTTGGTGCTGATAATGGATTGGGTGTTGCCACGATTATGGCCATTTTAGAAAGTGATACTATTGCGCATCCAGCTTTAGAAGCATTGTTCACTATTGATGAAGAAACAGGAATGACAGGTGCCAAAGGTTTAAAAGGCGGTTTGCTAAGAGGCGATATTCTTCTAAATTTAGATACCGAAGAAGATGATGAAATAGGTGTTGGTTGCGCAGGAGGCGTTGATGTGACAGCAACACGAGATTATAAAGAAGAAGAAACTCCTGAGTTTAAACTCGGTTATAAAATTACCGTCAAAGGCTTACAAGGCGGCCATTCCGGAATGCAAATCCATGAAGGATTAGGCAATGCCAACAAATTGATGAACCGTTTATTATTTGATGGTTTTGAAAATTTCGGACTTCGGATTTCTGAAATTGATGGTGGAAGTTTACGAAATGCCATTCCAAGAGAAAGTAATGCCATTGTTGCGATTGATGCTGTACATGAAGCGGCTTTTGAAGCTGAGATGAAAGCACATGCCGAAGCGCTTAAGACCGAATTTAAAACTATGGAACCAGATTTGGAGATCGTAGTATCTAAAACGAATACACCTGCTAAAATTATGGATTTAGGCGTACAAGAAGGTTTAACCAGAGCTTTGTATGCAGCACACAATGGTGTTTACAGAATGAGTCCAGATATTAAGGATTTGGTAGAAACGTCCAACAATATCGCCAGAGTAATCGTAAAAGATGGTCATATTAAAATAGGGTGTCTAACACGTAGTTCTGTTGAAAGTACAAAACAAGATTTAGCGAATACTTTGCGTGCTACTTTTGAGCTCACAGGTTGCGAAGTTGAACTCTCTGGAGATTATCCTGGTTGGGCACCAAATATGGATTCTGATATCCTGAAAGTCATGGTGCCAATTTACGAACGTTTAAATAACGGTGAAAAACCACACGTCGCAGCTTGCCACGCAGGATTGGAATGTGGAATTCTTGGCACTAATTATCCAGATATGGACATGATTAGTTTTGGACCAAATATTAAAGGTGCGCATTCACCGGACGAACGTGCCCAAATTTCTTCTGCCCAAAAGTATTGGGAATTTGTATTGGAGATTTTGAAGCATATTCCGAAGAAATAGTTTTGTAGAATAAATTGTGATTTGAAAAAAAACCACTAATCCCGATAGTTATCGGGACTCAAGGCGATATCTATTCTATTCACCTGAGTGGATTGTCCCCTTGAGTAGACTTTAGGGGTGTTAGCATTATCATTGCAAGTTGTTCAGAAAAGCCACAAAAAAAGCAGCTAAGTATCAAATATAGATTTAGCTGCTTTTTTTATGTCTTATAGTAAGATTACTTCGGCTTCTTAATACTAACCAATTCAATATCAAAAACAAGGTTCGCATTGGCAGGAATCACAGGTGGATTTCCTCTCTCGCCATAGCCTAAATAATAAGGAATATATACTCTTGCCTTATCACCAATCTTCATGTTAAGCATAGCCTCTCTAAAACCAGCGATTAAAGTAGCGGTTTCATTGTACGGCATGTCGAAAGGCGCATAGCGACCAGCTTGGTCTTGTCTTTCATCATATTTGCCATTTTTCTCAGCAACACTTTTCCAAGTGGTCCAAAACAACTCTCCATTTTCTAAATAACCAGCACAATCAATATTTACACGATCTGTAGATTTTGGTTTAACGCCATTACCTTCATGGGTAAATATCATGGCCATTCCTGTAGGAGATTCTATCTTGCGTCCTGTTAATTCCTCATTCTTTTTTAAGAACTCTTCTCTTGCGGCTTCAGCTTTTGCTTTCGCTTCTTTTTGAGCCTCTGCTAATTTTTTGGCAGCTTCAGCCTTGGCAACTTCAGCGCGTTCTTTTATCTTAGGTAATTCTTCAGTAAAAACCTTAGGCGCATCGAATTTTTTCGCGGCACTACCTTTTCTTATAATGTTCACTTTAGTAATAGTGACATCTTCCAATGGTTTGTTAGATCCAGGCTGGACTTCTACATTAGAAATAGTGTCCAATACGGTTAAACCTTTAACCAATTCACCAAAAATCGCATGGCAAAATATTCTCGGATTGGTGCAATTTTTTAGATTTCCACTTTCGTCGTAGCCGTCTAACCAAGGTGTTGCTTTTTCAGTAATGAAAAACTGACTTCCATTGGCATTAGCACCAGGATTTGCCATGGACAAAATACCAGGTTTATTATGTTTAAAATCTTTAACAAGTTCATCTTCGAATTTATAGCCAGGATCACCACTTCCAGTTCCTGTTGGATCACCTGTTTGAATCATAAAATTATTCATCACACGATGAAACGTTAATCCATCATAGTAAGGTTTTCCTTTATATTCATCTTTTACTAATGGATGTTTTCCTTCAGCCAATGCCACAAAGTTAGCCACTGTTACAGGTACTTTTTTAAAGAATAGTTTTGCAACCATGGTATCTTTTGAGGTTACGATTTCTGCATAAAGCCCATCTTCTAAATCAGGATAACGGTCTTGACAAGACGTACTCGATAGTACTAATAATACAACGAATGCTGTAAGTGCTGTTTTAATCATTTTTTTGGGTTATTGTGTTTAAAGTTACTTCACAAATTAAAGGAATATTGGTTCCAATTTTATGTTCATCGCCATAATAACCGAAGGCTTTTTGGGATGGAAAAATAAATGTAGCGGTTTCTGTTGGTTTCAAAAGTTTTAAGCCTTCACGCAAACCTGTGAACAATTCTTCTTTGTCCATAATATAGGTTTTGTTGGTGTTGGCATAAATTTCATCGCCTTCAATAGTGGAGACATCAAAAGTAAAATCTACAACGTCTCCAAACTCTGCTTGAATCGTGTCATTTTCAATTCTAGTGTTGTAATAATACCAAAAACCACTTTCTGAAGCGATATAATTTTTTTCAGGATTACTTTTTATAATGTCTTGAATTTGCTCGTGCTCACGTTCATTAAGCTTTTTATTACGTTCTGCAGATGCTTTTAAAAACGAACCCGATTGCACGGATTCTGGCATTCGTGCTTCTGGAGATTTACAGCTGAAACACAACAACGAGAAGATGAGTATTATGAGTAGGTTTTTCATACTTGAATAATTTATTGCCTATTTTGGGTTAGGACAAATCTTGTTTATACTGCGGTAATATACTAATAAATTTATTTATAGTGGTTTTCATGTCCTCGTCACTGCGTCCTCCAGCGGCATTTGTATGTCCACCACCATTAAAATGTGCTCTTGAAAATTCATTTACCGAAAACTCACCTTTGCTGCGTAATGATATCTTTATGATACTATCTTGTTTACTTTCAATAAATATGGCTGCAAATATAATACCTTCTAACGATAATCCATAGTTTACAAAACCTTCCGTATCTCCTTTTTTAAAGTTGAACTCGTCCAATTCTGCCTGAGACAAAGTCGTGTAAGCCGTTCTCAATTCCGGGATCACTTTTAGATTCTGCAATGCTCTTCCCAATAATTGTAAACGACTGTAACTATTGGTGTCGTATATATTATTGTGAATTTGTGAATTATCCGCCCCTTTTTCAATGAGACTACCAATAACTTGGTGCGTTTTGGTCGTCGTAGCAGGAAACCGGAAGGAACCTGTATCTGTCATGATGCCAACGTACAAACAGGAGGCAATAGTTTCGTCTATTTTGTTTTCATCGCCAAGCCTATCGATAAAATTATATACCATTTCGCAGGTCGAAGACATCCTTACGTCAGAATACATATATTTTGCATAAGCATCTGGTTGCTGATGATGGTCTATCATTATTTTGGTTGCGTGTGAAGCTTCCAAAACTTCAGCCATGTGATGACCAGCTCTGTGATAGGCGTTAAAGTCCAATGTAAAAAGAAGGTCGGCTTTTTCTATAAGTCCGTTGCTTTCTTCGAGTTGCGTTTCATATTTTAAAACAGTCTCGTCGCCTGGCAACCACTTTAAAAAATCGGGATAATCGTTAGGAGCAATAACTGTGACGTTGTGGTTGTAGTGTTTGAGGTAATGGTATAAGCCCAAACTAGAACCCATTGCATCGCCATCTGGATTTCTATGCGGAACGATCACTATATTTTTTGGTGTGCTTAAAAGCGCTTTTATTTCTGAAATCTGCGTTTTATTCATAAGCGACGAAGATACGTTTTTTAGGGATTCTGAAAAGTGCTTTTAATATGAAATTAAGAGTGTTTTTTTATTGTTAGGATTTCTGATTTGTCGCACTGAGCACGATTCGGGAAACGGATTATATTAAGAAGTATGACTAATTGTGTATAGAGGTTGTCGATACAAAATTGAAAAAAGCAATTTCACTCGAACTGACGTTTATTAGGTAACACTAATTTAATAAAAGCTAAACTTGATTAATTAAAGAAATGCATTACTTTTGCACCTCATTAAAAAAAAGAACATGGCAACTAACAGAACATTTACAATGTTAAAGCCAGATGCTGTTGAAAAAGGACACATTGGCGCAATATTAGAAAAAATTTCAGCTTCAGGATTTAGAATCGTGGCGATGAAATTAACCCAAATGACCAAAGCAGATGCTGAGGAATTTTACGCAATTCATAACGAACGTCCATTTTTTGGAGAGTTGGTTGATTATATGACTCGTGGTCCAATCGTAGCAGCAGTTTTAGAAAAAGATAATGCTGTTGAGGATTTTAGAACTTTAATCGGAGCGACGAATCCTGCTGATGCAGCCGAAGGAACTATACGTAAAATGTTTGCAGATTCTATTAGCGAAAACGCTGTGCACGGAAGTGATAGTGATGAGAATGCCGCTATTGAAAGTGCTTTCCATTTTTCTGGAAGGGATATGTTTTAAGCTAAACATTATATGATAATTAAAAGACCATTCTAATAGGATGGTCTTTTTTTTTTAACTCAGTACGTTGTTGTGCTTTCGTTATTTAATTTTCTTGTTTCAGTTTTAAAGAGAATTTTAGCTTTATTGTATTTAATCTCAATAAAATAGTATATTTATCACGCTTCCCAAATTGTATTTTTAATTAATAGCCTGTACTAAAATTAGTGTTTTAAACCATAAACAATTACTATGAAAACATCTATCCCTAGACGGATTGCAATATCTGCTTTACTTATCTTTCTATTAATCTCTTCTTGTAAAGAAACCTCTAAAGAAGAAGTTGTTATCAATCAAACAGAAGCACTTAACAAGTGGTTTGATGATAAATATGAGGAATTGCTACAAATGAGTCCAATCCGACTTACAATGCAAGGGCGAAAAGATCAGTACGACAAAATTGATGACTTGAGTAAAGAAGCGGAAGAGAAGCAGTTAGATTGGTATTCTGAAGCGACTAAAGATCTCATTGAGAAGTTTGATTATGAAAGCCTTAATGATCAAGACAAAACATCTTATGATTTGTGGGTATTTCAGTACGAAGCTCTAAAAGAAAGTAGTGAATATAAGGATATAGATTATGTTTTTGACCAAATGCGTGGATTGCATGCTCGGCTACCTAATGCATTAATCAATTTTCATAAAGTTGACAGTCTTGCAGATATGACTGCCTATATGTCTCGAATTCAAGAGACAGGAAGAGCTATGAATCAATTGGTGGAAAGAGCAAAAGCGCAATCAGCTTTGGGTATTTTACCTCCAAAATTCACCTTTGAAAGATTGATTATTCAAACGAAGTCATTAGTGGATGGTAAGCCTTTGTTAGACGACATGTATAGAAAAATTGATGCGCTTATGGCATCAGAAAACATAGATTCAGAGCAGGCCGTTGCACTTAAAGAAGAATCTAAAAAAGCACTTTCAACTTATTTTACACCATCATATAATAATTTATTAGCTTGGTTAGAAACTGAAATTAACAATGCAGAAGCAGCACCAACAGGTGTTAGTCGCCATCCTAATGGTAAAGATTTTTATAATCACAAATTAAAGGTGTTTACAACAACAGATCTTACTGCAGACGAAATACATGACATTGGCCTAAGAGAAGTGGCTCGAATAAAAGGAGAGATGTTAGCAATTAAAAATGAAGTAGGTTTTGAAGGCGATTTGGATGCTTTTTTTAATTTTGTGAATACTGATGAACAGTTTTTCTTTCCGAATACTGACGAGGGACGACAAGCATACCTTGATGAATCTACTAAATATTTAGACGATTTAACTAAGAAATTACCAGATTACTTCGGTATTCTGCCAAAAGCTGATTTAGAAGTCAGACGTGTAGAGGCTTTTAGAGAACAAGATGGTGCTCCACAGCATTATTCAGCAGGAACTCCCGATGGGTCAAGATCAGGAACTTATTATGCACATCTATCAGATATGAGTGCGATGCCAAAATCTACTATGGAAGGTGTTGCATATCATGAAGGAAACCCTGGACATCATATGCAAATTTCCATAGCACAAGAGTTAGAATCTGTTCCTAAGTTTAGAACACAAGCTAATTTTAGTGTGTATAGTGAGGGTTGGGGATTATACTCTGAAATTTTGGCAAAAGAAATGGGAGGTTACCAAAATCCTTATTACGATTTTGGTCGCTTGGTTAACGAAATTTGGAGAGCCATTCGTTTAGTAGTAGACACGGGTTTACATTCTAAAGGGTGGACCGAAGCTGATGCTGTAAAGTATTTCACTGAAAACTCTTCAATTGCAGATGGCGCAATAAAGGCAGAGGTACAACGCTATATGGTAATGCCAGGTCAGGCTACGTCTTACAAAATAGGAATGCTTAAAATTCAGGAATTAAGACAACATGCTGAAGATGAATTAGGTGCCAAATTTGATATTAAAGAATTTCATGATACCATTCTGGGAGGTGGTGCTTTACCACTGGAGTTATTAGAACGCAGAGTGAATGCATGGATAAACTCCGTGAGTGAAACGCAAGCACTAAAAATGTAATTGCAATGAAGCATTTTAGCAACATTGTTTTCAATTTGTAGTTTTCTGAAGAACTTTACATGGGTTAGCATTTTCTGATAACGGCTTGTCCTGAATTATGGCTAAAGGTTAATCCCGATAGCTATCGGGAGAATTAGGCTGATAATTTATCTGCCTGCCGGCAGACAGGTACAACAAAGCTTGCAGAGATTTGTATGAGCGAATTGTGGCCAAGGGTAAGAGCAAAAAAACTGGCTTTTATTGCAGTGTGCAATAAGCTGCTAAAACAGGCCTTTGAAATCGCAAAATCAGTATTGATATATGACAATGAATATAAAAGTACGCTAGTGAAAAATTAATGGAATTTTACTTGTTTTTTAGCACAGTACTTTGTTGTGTGGAGTACTTTTTTTATTCATAGTAATAATATCTAATCAATTCAGTCCGCTTTCCATTTCGATATTGAGATTTTTCGGTTATTAAATTCCGATGATTGTATTCGAATTTCTGCTTGATAATTTCTCCGTTTGATTTTGTTTCTGTTCTTTCGATTAATTTTTCGTTTTTCCATTTATATGAATAATCGGAACATTCGTTTTGGTCATTTGCTATTTTACATTCCCTTATTATATTTTTATCAGTATCTAAAACTGTGATTTCTTTCTTGTAATATGCACCAAACCTTGATTCGGTATTGCTGTTTATGGTTTCTGTTGTTTTATCTAAACCATATTTATAAGTTTTCGTCGATTCCCAAATTGGTTTATTGTAAACATACCAACCTGTCGAGTCGATCTGTTTTTTTAATCGATTTTGATTGTCGTAATAGTAATATCTTTTGGTATGTAATTTATTTTCTCTTGTGTAAGAAGTCCATTCAATAAGTTTTTTTTCTTCGTCGTATTTCCACTCAATATTCAAGTATTTTGAGTGACAATATGAACAAGTAACAGCGTCTGTTTTGTTTTCGGGATTATAGCTTTTTGTTTTTAAATATCTTGTACTATCGACTGTATGATATTGTTTGATTTCTTGATTATATGAATTATATACATATTCGTAAATCTGTGGTCTATCAATTGATTTTAAATGAAACGTAGTGTCTTTTGATGATTTGTAAATAGAGTAGTGATTATTTATAGTTCGATATTCTTTTCGTTTAAGGTTTTCGTTGATGTTATATTCATAAATCGTTTCGCCTACGCATTCATCATACTCTATAAAACCAAATTCCTTTGTTTTTTCGATTTCTAAAGGTGTACTGGTCGTTTTTAGAATTAAACCATTCTCTTTGTAATAATCTTTAAATTTATTCCAATTTAAATGAGTGCCAACGTGAGTAACAACGACTAAACTACTTTCAATTCCAAAAACTGTTTTGTTCTTTAAATCAATCTGTTTGATAAATAGTAGTGTGCTATCTCTTTTTTTGACTTCACCATTTTTTCTCAATGGTATTGAATATTTAGAAACCTTACTTAAATTGTTTTCGATGAAGTCATTATAAGTCCAATTTAATTCTGTCGGTTTTTGAGCAAAAACCAAAGTCGTTAGAAATGTTAATATGGTAAATGTAAAGGTCTTCATTGGTATTACACACAACGTTTGGTGTATGATTAGTTGCGTGGTTAAGCAACTAATTTAGCAAATAAATCACAGATAGAATATTCCAGTAGAAATTGCGTAAGTCGGCAGTGACCAAGCAATTAATTATTCATGGTGTTGTGGGTAGTTTTTATTCATTGTAAGGGTTCATTATGTTATTTGCTTTATGACCTTCTTTTCTGTCTTTATTCATTTGTTCTGGATTAATAAAAGCCACTATTTCATTAGAAACAATGGCTCTATCTTCAAATTCCAATTTGTAGCGAAGCTTTGTTTTGAAACTTCCCTTAAATATTGGTTGAGTAAATTCCCAATACTCGTTTTTTCCAAGAGTTATAGTATGATAACTATTTCCGCACCAACTTGAAGGTAAATAAGTTATTTCAGTCCATATTCCAATATTGGATTTAATCTCCGTTTTTATGTCAAGTCGACTGTCTTGACCTGATAAGTCAAAATTCTTGTCTGTTGTGTTAATTAAATAAAGAGTATGTCCAATATTTTTTTCATATACTTTTTGAAGTTCGTTTTCACTCAAAAAAAGTCCGAACAGTCCTTTTTCAAATTTTCCGTTATTGGGTTTTGGAATATTTTCTGAATGGGCTTCTCCATTTGACTCTTTAGCATTTTTTTTGCTACTGAATGCGTAACAATTTCCTCTTAATTGAAAATCAATATCTAAACTGTCCAATTTTTTTAGAGTTTCAGAATCAATTTTAGGTTCTCCGTTAAATGCAATTCCATTCGATATATTAACTTTTTCTTGGCATTGAAAAAAACAAATTAATCCAACCATCAGAAATATAAATTTTAGTATTCTTTTCATATCGAGTTTAAATTACCCACAACGTGATATATAATAACTTTTATAATTCATATCCTGTAAACAAGCCAAGCTAACAACACTTTTCTATTTTCATTTCTGATTTTATAAAAATTAGTCAAATCGTTAAAGACATATATAGCCAGTCCCACTCACTTCTTCAAAACCAAACTCAACTGCTTCCCAAAAACACCAGAAATTCCTGCAGCCAAGCCACCAACAATTCCTGTAACTAGCATCAACACATAAGGATTGCCTCCTAAGGGTAAAAGCACGGCAATACGTTTGGCTAACGTGTAATCATTGCCACTACTCAATATAAAACTATAAAGAAACCATAAGACTAGAATGGCAAAAAATGGTATAAAAAATACCGCTGCTTTTTTAAGCGGCATAAATAAAGCGGTCGCAAAAGCCGCGACCATAACTGACCACCAAGGCAGAACTAATGATAATACATAGGCTACTATTATGGTCACTATAAAATTGAGAATATTCTTGCTCATTACTTGGTTGGTGTTAGGGTTTGAGTGCCAATAATGGCTTCTGTGGCTTTATCGCTTTGCAGAAAATTGAGACTGTGGTATTCGCCAGCAGCCCAAGTGTCTATAAAATTATCGTAGTATTTACTGCCGGGATTACCCGATTGTCCGCCAGGATAAATGCCCAATGCGGTAGGAGGAGAGGTCATTTCTACGATCATGCGCCAAGATGGTCCCCAATTTTCGGAAGTCGCGTTAACAATATTTTTACCGCCTCCAATAGGAATATCAAATCTTGAAAAGGCTGGTAAGGCTTGTAATAGATGACCGGCAAATGTGCCTTTGTAGTTTACCCAGTTGAGGTCTCCGTTTTTGGCTTTCCAATCGTTAAGATTTTCAACCGCTTTACTAAAACTGAGATTGAATAAGTCTTTAGCTGTTTCTTTTTCTGGTGTGCCTTTAATGTCCATAAAGTCATCTTCGCCTTTATTTTTCAATAAATAAATGGTTTGGTAGGTGAACGGCGTTTCTAAGGCAGTATTCTCAACTTTAAACTCGTCCCAAACCATATCGTGGAGAACGTCCCACCAAGCATTCCAGATACTTGGGCCAATTTCATCTGTGTCATTATTATAGTGCCATTCTTCAGCAGTATCATAAATTTCTTTCTCTTCCTTGGTTAAGTTAGACACATCCATAGTTTTTAACATATAGGGCATCAATTCAGCTGCTTTAAGGTTGTAATTATTGTTGTGTAAATCCTTGAAATCTTGAATACTAAATTTGTCCTTCGAATTAAAAAAATCATTTATCACACGATTTCTATACGTTTCATAACCATCATTAAATACAAAATAAGGATAAGTTTCATCGACAGGAGATTGATTGGCAGAACTCACAAAACCACGCTCCGGATTTTTGGTGTGTGCGTTGAACTGTTGCGGAATATAACCTTGCCAGTCGTTTTCAGATTTGGTACCATCCATTACAAATTTACCTTGGCCTTCCCATTTATTAGGAAATAGGCCTTGCACCCATAGGGCAATATCCCCTTCAGTAGAAGCAAAAATGATGTTTTGGGCAGGCGCTACCCAATATTGGAGTGCCTTTTCATAATCATCATAACCTTTTGCCTTGTTCAATTCTGTAAATGTTTTTTGACCATTCCCAGGAATATGTCCTGCCCATTTCATGGCATAACCCGATAATTCATTATCAGATTTAAAGTTTTTGTCATAAACCACAGGACCATGATGTGTATAAAGCACAGAATCTTTATAGCTTTCCTGACCTTTAATTTTGATTTCTTCAATTCTCATGGAAACAGCTTTCCATTGGTTATCCAATTTATAATGTGTTCGGTTGTTGTTGAATTCAATCTTATACCAATCAATAACATCGCGTGTGGCATTGGTTTCGCCCCAAGCAATATGTTCGTTAAATCCAGATATTACAGCCAATGCACCTGGTAATGTGGCACCAAATGCATTATGATTTGGTGTGCTTAATTGCATCACAAACCATATAGAAGGTAAATTGAGACCTAAATGTGGATCGTTTGCTAAGATGGCATTTCCTGTTGCTGATTTTTCGTCCGAAATTGCCCAATTGTTACTGCCATAATTAGGATCTGGTTTATCAATGGTTTCGGCGATGGAATCTAAAACGGGTTTGCTATTCGGGCTTTGGGTTTGTGGCACATCGATGTAACTCCAATCGGTTTCTTTTGGAATGATGGGATCCGTAATGTCAAAAAAATCTGGATACAATAAATCGAAACGTTCCTTCCCAAAGAGTCTAAGCGCATTGGTATATTCCATGTCTTCATCTCCTCCAGCCAGCATTTTGGTCATATACATTAAGAGTAAAGCCGTTTTTTTAGGTGACCATGCTTCAGGTTTATAATCCAATAATTTATATTCAACAGGATAGGTTTTTGAGTTGAGTTGGTTAATATAACTGTTAACGCCATCAGCATAGGCTTCAACAATAGCCATCATGTTTTTATCTTCCGACATTTTGCTCAGTGTTTGTTCAGCACCATAGACCATACCTCGTCTGCGTTCTTGTCGGTCGTAATTCAGGGCCTTTTCTCCAATAATTTCAGACAAACGTCCTGCGGCTGCATAGGTTTGGAATTCCATTTGCCAAAGTCTATGTTTTGCAGTGATATAACCTTGCGCTCTGTATAAATCGAGTTCGTTTTGTGCGAATACATGTGGAATTAACTCGGCATCATAATGCACAGTGACTTTATCTTTTAAGTCAGGAATAGCAATAGTTCCTGAAATGGCTTCGTCGGTTTCATTTTGCCAGACGCCTGTGTAAGGATTTAGGAATTTTCCAATGGGAGGAATAGCGCCGAATTTGGAATTTAAAGCGAAAAAAATGCCAACCATCAATAGGAAGGACAGAATGAGTTTGAAATACTTCATGAAGTGGAATTATAGTAGGATTTAAAAATAGGAAAATATATGATAACGTTAGACACGAATTGCACTAATTCTTACTAAAGGTTAATACGGTTGAGTATCTCGCGCAAAGGTGCAGAGACGCAAAGTAATACGCTCTTCATAGACTTTACATATCAAAAAAGTTTATGGGGTTTTGAATGGTTAAATTTAATATTATTAATTTTTAAAGCTGCAACCTGTGCGTCTCTGCGTCTTTGCGAGAGGTTGTGACGTGGTGATTCCGAATGGTTCGTTAATTTCATATAAAGCAAATTTTCAAGAATTAATAATCTGCAA
The DNA here is from genome assembly GCF_013394655.1 of Winogradskyella schleiferi. Taxonomy (NCBI): domain Bacteria; kingdom Pseudomonadati; phylum Bacteroidota; class Flavobacteriia; order Flavobacteriales; family Flavobacteriaceae; genus Winogradskyella; species Winogradskyella schleiferi. The sequence goes on along the minus strand of NZ_CP053351.1, from coordinate 2,743,216 downwards.
TACACTTGAGTAGAAACCTTTCAGAAACAAGAATTTTTTATTTAAGAGAAATAGAGTCTATAAGAAGTTGAAATGTTTCTTCTTTTTTATTCCCGATTAAAAAAGCAATCTCTTCCATCTGTTCTCCTTCAAAATTAGGGATATCTACACTACGACCTCTGAAGGCTGCAGACATTTCTGAAAATGGAATTGCAATGGTTTGCCAAGCTCCAGTCGTGCTAAATTGAAAAATATAAGAATAGCGATGGGAGCGTTTATCCTTAACCCGAAATTGATAGGGTTTACCATCGCCTTTAATTTTTAATATAAATTTTGAATAGTCCTTTGTGTCGATTGACTCAAACTCATAATGTAAGGAAGAGAATCCACCATTATTTTCGAGTGACACTTTACCTGAATAGTCCCCATGTCCATCGTCATTAATTTTAAAATGACCATCAGAGCGTCCTCCCATAACCACGTCATCGACAATTTTCCAATCGGAGACATCACTAGTTGAAGAAAAATCAAAAATGGTCATGCTTTGGGAAATTAAAAAAATTAGTAAGGTATTTATAAGGAGTGTTTTCATCATTTCCTTAAAGATACACTATCGATATGGTTACAGGAAAATATTTTGAAAACTTTATAATTCAAACCCTATCGAAGCACCAATTTCTTGACCACATCTTTCCTTAGGGATTCATTGAGCATTTTTATGATTTTTTCTGTACCATAACTCAACTCTTCTCGCAATACGCTACTACTTAATTGCACATAGAGCGTGTCGTGTTTTAACTCTATGGCAGTGGTGTAATTATTCACGCCATTTCCCATCAAATTTGCCCAAGCTTCACGCACATCTACTTTATCCAAACCCGATTGTAAATTGTTGGTCTCTACAAACTCTTTTAGAATGTCTTGTATCGGTTGATTATCGTTTTTTCGTTTTGCCATCTTTAGTTGCCGCGAAAACGGTCATCTATTTAATAGTGTTAAACTTTAGTTCTAGATTACTAAGTTACAAATTTAATAGCTTAATAAGCTATTTTGGTTGTTTCACAGAGTTGCCTCCAATACCTTAATACTACAATTTATGGTTCTAAATCTAATTTTATAGGCGTATAGCGTTTATACACGTAAATATTCTCATTTTCATTAATGATCCGAAGTTGGTCTGAAGTAGCTTCCAAGACCGTTTCTTTCCAATTGGCATATGGTGTTGTATAATAAATATGCAAGGCATTATCTTCAATTTTCAACTCAATGGCTTCAGCGTCATCCGAAGAAAAATAGGTGTCGTTTAAGCCAGGTTTTAGTTTTTTACGGAAACCCTTCAAACTATCATTCACGCTTATATAATCTATGGTTTCGTTAAATTTATATTCTTTTTTACTGCCATCTGCCATGGTCACTTCTTCAATTTCCCAATAACCTTCTACATGTGGAATGTAAGTTTCAGGATTCTCGGAACAGCTAAAGAGGACTATTGCAATAACAATTAAAAGTGTTGGGTATGACAGTATGGTTTTCATATTTTAAAGTTTGAAAATTTTATACGATTGATGAATTTGTTTTACAACTTCTTCTGTACGTTCTGCATGCGTATCGCTTATAAAGATTTGCCCGAAATGCTCATCATCCACTAAACTTATAATTTGTGCCACTCTGTTTTCATCCAATTTATCAAAAATATCATCCAAAAGTAAAATAGGCGAGACACCACTTTGTTGTTTTATAAAATCGAATTGGGCTAATTTTAAGGCTATTAGAAATGATTTTTGTTGCCCTTGACTTCCAAATTTTTTAATAGGAAAATCATCAATCAAAAACACCAAATCATCCTTATGTGTGCCAACACTGGTATATTGCAACGCTTTATCTTTATTGATGTTTTTATTTAATAAATCCTTTAATTCAGCATCAAACAAATCACTTTTGTACTTTAAATCTATCACTTCTTTACTTTGACTAATGGCTTCGTAACGTGACTTGAAAATCGGAATAAAGGTTTTTAAAAAAGCATCTCGCTTTTTGAAAACTTCACTTCCGTAGGTGTGGAGTTGTTCGTTATAAATAGCTAGCGTATCTTCATTAAAGATATTGTTCAGCGCAAAATATTTTAAAAGTGCATTCCGTTGTGCCAATACTTTATTATAATTGATGAGTTCGGTTAAATAGCTCTTATCACTTTGCGAAATAACACTATCGATAAATTTACGGCGCGTATCGCTACCTTCAATAATTAAATCACGATCGGCTGGCGAAATAATAACCAATGGAATAAAACCAATATGTTCACTAAATTTTTCGTAAGCCTTAGCATTCCGCTTAATGATTTTTTTCTGTCCTCTTTTTAAGGAAACGATAATTTTTTCCTCGCGGTCATTTTTCGTAAAATGGCCATCGACCACAAAAAACTCAGCATTGTGGTTTATATTTTGAACAGCGATGGGGTTAAAGTAACTTTTTCCGAATGCTAGATGGTAAATGGCATCAAGTGCATTTGTTTTTCCGATGCCATTGGCACCAACAAAACAATTGATTTTAGCGTCGAAATCGAAAACCTGACTTTCAAAATTTTTGTAATTAATTAAAGATAGTGTGTTTAGATTCATAAAAAACGAATAGTTTCCCTGATTTTATTGCTGTGGTAAAGCTTTTAGACTTGAATTTAATAATTCAAAAATAACGAATAAATAGGCTTTTAAATCCCAATAAAAATTTTATTTTTGCGCACGCACAAAATGACAAGTAATGGCAACATATAAGAAAAGAGGCTACAAACCAAAAACCAAAAAGGAGAAGGAAGAAATTGTTGAAGACGATTCAACAACAGCTGAGGTATTTAATACCTTGGACGAAGGTGCTTCCAGAACTGAGGAATGGGCGGTTAAAAACCAGAAATACATTATAGGAATCGTTGGAGCAGTAGCTTTAGTGGTTTTAGGATATTTAGGTTACAATAAAGTCGTCGCTGAGCCTAAAGCAAAAGAAGCCATGAATGAAATGTACACGGCTAAATCCTATTTTGACGAAGCGGTTAATGGTGCGTCTGCGGATTCACTTTACCAAATGTCTTTAGATGGAGGCGAAGGTAAGTATGGAATGTTAGATATCATTAATGAATATGGTGGGACTCCAGCAGCTAACCAAGCGAACTATTATGCTGGTATGGCGTATTTGAATCTTAAGGATTATCAGAATGCCATAACGTATTTACAAAATTTTTCTAGCGATGATAAGATGTTAAATCCAATTGCTAAAGGCGGTATTGGTGATGCGTTTGTTCAATTAGAGCAGCCAGAAGAAGCTTTGGGATATTACGAAAAAGCATTTAAAGCTAACGTCAACGATTTTACAACACCTTTATATTTAATGAAAGCGGCTAGAGTTGCTATTAATTTAGGGCAGAATGAAAAGGCTTTGGATTATTTAACACGGATTAAATCTGAATTCTCTGCGTCTAACGAAGCAAAAGATGTAGATGTCTTAATAGGAAAAGTAGAAGCAAGCTTATAGCATATGGCAACTGCAAATCATAATTTATCGCACTACGATAAAGCTACAATCCCAAACGCGAAAGATTTTCGGTTTGGGATTGTTGTTTCAGAATGGAATGACAAAATTACAGAAGGCTTATGGCAAGGTGCTTTTGATGCCTTAATTGATTGTGGAGCGATTAAGCAAAACATTATCCGTTGGAATGTGCCAGGCACTTTTGAACTCACTTATGGCGCAGCCCGAATGGGTAAAAGTATCTATGCAGATTCTGGAATGCTCGATGTCATCATCGTAATAGGTTGCGTAATTCAAGGGGAAACCAAGCATTTCGATTTTGTTTGTGAAGGTGTCACCCAAGGCATAAAAGACCTGAATCTTAAAGGCGATATTCCTGTGATATTTTGTGTGCTTACCGATAACAATATGCAACAATCTATTGACCGTTCTGGTGGTAAACATGGGAATAAAGGTACGGAAGCGGCTATTGCGGCGATTAAGATGGCAGCTTTGCGTAAGGAAACTTTGTAAGTCCTAAGTCCACAGTCTTCAGTTGGCAGTCACCTTGCCATAAAATAATTCATAATAATATTTAGTAGTAAGTGAAAATTTAATTTTGCTTACTGCTTACTGCTTACTGCTTACTGCTTACTGCTTACTGCTTACTGCTTACTGCTTACTGCTTACTGCTTACTGCTTACTGCTTACTGCTTACTGCTTACTGCTTACTGCTTACTACCAACCCACTCTGGCATCCTTTTTGTTTATAATTTTAAGGAATCCTTAGGCTTTGTTTTCTTGTATTTTCAGTACTTTTGATATTAATCAAGTTTAATTTATAGGTTAATTGTTTAATCAAAGAAAAAATAAACGGTTCAGTTATAAATCGCGTTTTAAGGATTCTAAAGAAAAAGAGTCGAACGACGACTTGGAAGCGAAATGGAATGAAATAAGAGGTAATACAAAACGAAGAGGAAATATATTCACTTCATTGCCCGTTTTAATAATAATTTTAGCATCGCTTTTTGTTTTAATTTATGTCCTAAATGGATATATCCAATAGCATTATTATGGGTCCAATAAAATTTACATTAATTAAAAAATTACCAAAGAATAAAAGGTTTAATTATACACCTAGATATTATAAAGGTAAAGAAGATGTTGATACAGCTGGGCATGCATCAAAATTTGATGCTTACGCAGATACGTACAATAAAAACGATTTTTCGGGGCAATGGCACGATAGCAGAATAAGTGGTAGAACTAGAAATAATTCAGGATTAAATAGAACCATTTTAGTATTGATAGCAATTTTCGTTTTAATTTTTCTTTTTATTATAGATTTTGACCTATCTATTTTCTCTCTAAAAAGCTAATGTCAGATATTATTCAACTTTTACCAGACCATGTTGCGAATCAAATTGCAGCAGGTGAGGTGGTACAACGCCCAGCATCTGTAGTTAAGGAACTATTGGAAAATGCCATTGACGCCAATGCCACCGAAATAAAACTCATTATTAAAGATGCTGGTAAAACACTGGTTCAAGTAATAGATAATGGCAAAGGTATGAGCGTTACCGATGCACGACTGAGTTTTGAGCGTCATGCCACTTCAAAAATTAGAGCTGCCGAAGATTTATTTCAACTGAATACCAAAGGGTTTAGAGGTGAGGCTCTAGCGAGTATTGCTGCCATTGCGCATGTAGAATTAAAAACGAAACAGGATGATGACGATTTAGGAACCGCCATAGTTATTGAGGGAAGCGACGTAAAATCCCAAGAGGTTGCAGTCACGCCCACAGGAACTTCGGTTGCAGTAAAGCATTTATTTTTCAACATTCCGGCGAGACGGAATTTCTTAAAGTCAGATACGGTAGAATTACGCCATATCACGGACGAATTCCATCGTGTCGCTCTAGCACATCCTAATATTGCTTTCGCCTTTTATCATAACGGAAGTGATTTGTTTAATGTGCCTAATGAAAATTACAGGCAACGTGTGGTTCATATTTTTGGTACAAAAACGAATGAAAAATTAGTACCTGTTGAAGAAGAAACTGAAGTATTGAAGATTTCAGGATTTGTAGGTAAACCTAATTTTTCCAAGAAAACAAAATCCGAACAATTCTTTTTTGTTAATCAACGGTTTATAAAGAGTCCTTATTTGAATCATGCCATAAAATCGGCATTTGAAGGTTTGCTGAAAGACGGTTACCATCCCAGTTACTTTTTGAATCTTACGGTGGACCCAAAATCGATAGATATCAATATTCATCCGACAAAAACGGAAATTAAGTTTGATGATGAGCATACACTTTACGCTATTTTACGTTCGGCTGTAAAGCACAGTTTAGGGCAATTCAATATCGCTCCGGTATTGGATTTTGAACATCAGAGCAATTTAAACACGCCGTATAATTATAAAGATAAACGCGCTTCTACACCAGCGATTGAGGTTGATCGGAATTTTAATCCTTTTTCGAACGATTCAGCAGGAAGTCAACATAGAACAAGTCATAATACAGGATTCAAATCTGCACCTGTAGCGTCATGGGAAAGTTTGTATGTAGGTTTAGAATCTAAAAGCAATACATCGCCATCTGATTTTAGTGAAGTCACTTTTGAAAGTGATTCTAAAAACGAATCTATTTTTACAGACTCGTCTATTGAAACTAGAAAAACAACCTTTCAACTACAACAAAAATATATTGTGAGTACGTTGAAATCGGGCATGTTGATTATTGATCAAAATAGAGCGCATCAGCGGATTTTGTACGAGAACTTTTTGAAACACATTACTATAAAGGAAGCAACAAGTCAACAATTGTTATTTCCATTACAATTACATTTCACACCGAATGAAACCAAAATCATTGAGGATTTAAAAGCCGACTTAGAGCATACTGGTTTTGTGTTTTCAGAATTAAATGGGAAAGGCATTACCATAACAGGAGTTCCTGTAGGTGTGCCAGAAAGTGAAGTGTCGATTATTTTAGAACAATTAATTAGCGATGTCGAAAATGACGTGCCAGATACTAATTTTAGTACTGCGGATTTATTGGCAAAATCCATGGCAAAGAGTTTGGCCATTAAAAATGGACAATCGTTAAATAGTACAGAACAAGAACATATGGTAAATAGCTTATTTGCCTGTAAGGAACCTAATGTATCACCAACCAATAGACCAACGTTTATCACCATGGCAGTTGATGATATTGAGAAAAAATTTATGTAGCATATGAGACAAGGGATAACAGATGCGGTAAAGCATTTATTGATTATAAACGTTGTTGTTTTTATTGGAATGATAACTATAGGAAATCAAAACGAGCCATTTATGTCTTGGTTCGCACTTCATTTTCCTAAAAATCCAACTTTTCAACCATGGCAAGTACTAACGCACATGTTTATGCATGGGAATTTTATGCATATTGCATTTAATATGTTCGCCTTGTGGATGTTTGGTACTGCTGTAGAGCAGATTTTCGGGTGGCAGAAATTCATAATATTTTATTTGCTATCAGGTTTTGGAGCAGCAATTATTCAAGTTGCTTTTTTATATTTTCAATTTAATACGGGTCTATCCACTTTGGTTGAGTCTGGTTTATCTCAAACCGATATTGTTAGTATACTCAGTGAAGGCAAATACAATACAGCTTGGGTGCCAATTTTGGGTGATAATTTTGATAGTTTTGTGAGTGCATTTAATAGCACGATGGTTGGAGCATCTGGCGCCATTATGGGTATTTTAGTGGCTTTTGGAATGTTGTTTCCAGAATCAAAACTCATGCTTATATTTTTACCTATACCAATAAAGGCCAAGTATTTTATTCCAGGTATAATTGCTTTGGATTTATTTTCGGCAATATCAGGAAACTCTATCTTTAGCCCAAGTAATACAGCTTACATGGCTCACGTTGGTGGTGCACTTACCGGATTTCTGTTAATGTATTTCTGGAAGAAAAATGAAAAGGATAAATACCGTTGGAATTAACTATGAGCACCATTCAAGATTTAAAATACAAGTTCAATAACCTCGATGTTTTCGGTAAGATCATTGCCATCAATGTGGTAATTTTTATCATTGGCCTCATTTTCGAAGCTCTATTACGTATCGATTTGTTTACGTATTTTGAATTGCCCTCTGATATCATGGATTTTCTTTTTCAACCATGGTCCTTAATTACCTATGGGTTTTTGCACAATGGAATTTTCCATGTGATATTCAATATGTTATTTCTTTATTATCTCTCTCGAGTCACAACCAATTTGTTCCGCTCGAAAATGATATTGAATATTTATTTTTTAGGAATTATTTGTGGTGGATTGGCTTTTTTGGCCTTTAATAATCTGATGCCTGCATCATTTTTCTCTGGAAAGGGAATTTTAGTTGGCGCTTCTGCAGGTGTAAGTGCCCTTTTGCTTTTCGTGGCCGCTTATATGCCAAATAGTGAAATACGTCTATTCAATGCATTTACCGTAAAGTGGAAACATATTGCAATGGTCTTTGTGGGATTTGATTTAATTAAAATGTTATTAGGTCTTAATCAAGGTGGTTATGTTGCTCATTTTGGTGGTTACTTTTTGGGGTATATCTATGCTACCCAATTAACAAAGGGTACAGATATAGGAACAGGTTTTGAGCGTATGATGGATACCGTTGTGAGTTGGTTTAAGCCAAAATCGAAGCTAAAAACGGTTCATAAGAATAAAACTAAAAGTGCAACGTCTCGCAAGACTAAAAATGCGTCCGATACGTTAAGTAAACAGAAAAAGATAGATGCTATTCTCGATAAAATCAGTAAAAGTGGTTATGAGAGTTTAACTGCCGATGAGAAAGCATTTTTATTTAAAGTGGGTAAGGACTAGTACACATGAAAGGTTTAAAATTTGGTAGTAAGATCATATTTGCACTCAATTCATTGGTGGCATTTTTATTGCTTATTTCTTACATATTACCATATATTCCTCCGAAAAGCTTTGCTACATTATCCGTATTGAGTTTAGGTGTGCCTTTGCTTATTCTGCTAAATGTTATTTTCTTTATTTATTGGTTACTCAGGGTAAAAAAGCAAATGATTTTGTCTTTAGTCGTTTTGTTATTGGGGTGGAGCTATATTAATTCTATGTACAAATTTTCATCTTCATCAAAGTTAGATGATGCTGGGAATTTTACCGTAATGTCCTTTAATGTAAGACTCTTTAATAAATTTCAATGGCTTCCCAATAAGTCCGTTAAGGATGAAATAGTTGCATTTATAGGAAAAAATCAACCTGATGTTCTGAGTCTTCAGGAATATCCTATAAGCGAACGACTTAAATTACAAGGGTACTCAAGTTTTAATGCCGAATATACCAAAGGTATTAAAGGTGGACAAACCCTATTTTCAAAATTTCCTATCGTAAATTCGGGTTCGTTAGAGTTCGCCAATACCTATAATAATATCATTTTTATTGATATTGTCAAGCAGAAAGATACCATAAGAATATATAATGTCCATTTGCAATCTTCTGGTATTGAAACCGATGTAGAAAAACTCAAAAAAGAAACATCTGGACATCTGTTCAAACAAGTTGGCACCACATTTAAAACCCAACAGGAACAGGTAGAACTGTTTCTGGCACACAAATCAAAAACCAAACATAAAACTATAGTGACTGGGGATTTTAACAACACGGCTTTTTCTTATATCTATAGAAAAATAATAGGAAATGACCTTAAAGACACGTTTGAAGAAGCTGGTAATGGCTTTGGAAGAACTTACGATTTTAAATTTTTCCCGATGCGTATTGATTTTATTTTAGCCGACAATAATTTTAAGGTCAATGGTTTTAAAACCTTCGATAATGTACTCTCAGATCACTATCCTATAAAAACCACATTAAAATTACCGTAATTTACATCAACCCGCAATCGGCGAGATCTGCAATAATGTGAATGACCAATCCCAAGCCAATCAATCGTGTTTTTTTTGGAATCAACAATAATACATAAACCGCTATGGCATAATAGGAGTGAAGTGGATGGAAATTGATACTACAACGATTAGGGTCGAAAATAGGATTTGCCAATAAATGATCTAAATCTATCAACATACCTAAAATCATGATGCCGTAAGCCTTAAGCCAATAATTTTTGTAAAACGCAAGGGCAACGACTAAAGGTAAACCGAAATGTATGCCGTAATGAGCAATTGATTGAATCATTTTTTGTTTAGTTTAACGGCCTAAAATCCCATTCTTACTTACATCTAATTGGATTTATAGGATAGTTCCCTTAAGTCTATAATTTCTGCCTTTTTAGATACAATTCCGAATTTGGGCCTTCATTAAATAATAAATCTAAAGTACTGAGATTAGAAATAAAACCATGTTTCTCAGTAAACACTTGCGTGTAGGGTTGAAAAGAGAGTATGTTAGCATTACGCTTGGCTAAGTTTCTGAAATCAGTTTTTCCGCTTGGTTCTTTTTCAAAAGTTGAAGTATGAATTGGTGCTAGATCCAATTGAAGCGCATTTAAGAGTATTTCAAACGACTTTAAATTGAAATCTAAAATATAGTCGAATTGATTTTCAAAGAGCGGCAGTAAATCATCGATATAGAATTCAAAAAAAGGCGACATACTATAAGCCGATTGTAAAGACTTTAAATGTTGAATTTGCCACGATTCTTCATTAGCAATTTTTACATCTTTGTACAATTGCCGGTTTTTCTGGGAATAACTCACAGGGACAGATAACGCCATTTTACCATTGGCACCATAGATTTCTGTTCGGTTTCTGTACGATTGCTTTTGATAATTATCGCAAACTTCAAAATAAACGGTATCAGCATTTACAATAGCCCAAAAGTGTGCAATGTTTGGGAAATATGTAGGGTAAATGATACTGTTCAAAATTTAGCTCTCTTTAGCTTTCTTCTTTTTTCTCCACTTATTAAAAAACGTTAGCCCTAAAACAAGCACAATAAAAGGAATCAGGTAAGAGGTGCGTTCATTGCCACCACTTACAGTTGTGAAGATTCTATCCCAACGGAAACTCCAGTTTTTTAAGCCGTCGTTAATGCCATCGATACTCATCCAAATAAAAACAGGTTTACCAAAAATGTGGTTGTTAGGTACAAATCCCCAATATCTACTGTCAATGGAATTGTGTCTATTATCACCCATCATCCAATAATAATCTTGTTTAAAAGTATAGGATGTGGCTGGCTGGTCGTTAATAAAAATTTGGTTACCTCTAGTCACTACGTTGTTCCCTTCGTATTCTGAGATGGCACGTTTGTAAATGGAAATATTATCCATATCCAAATTTATAGTTTCTCCAGATTTTGGAATCCAAATAGTGCCAAAGTTGTCAACGTTCCAGCTGTAATTTGGATCCCTTGGGAAAATATTTCCATTTTTGCCTTCTGGTTGTTTTACGGGTACAATGTGATCTATGTTTGGCTGAACTTTTAATTGAGTAATAGCTTCATCAGTTGCTGCAAAAATTCTATAGCTTCCATCATTTTTTAGACCAGCGCCATCTGATATACCAATTTTTTTTAGTAATTCGAAAAATCTATACTGTTCTGCTTGACTGGAATGAGGTTTTTTTAAAGTCACATCATAAGAAAATTGCAAATGTGACCTCGGTGGTAATTTGTTTTGTTTTCCATTGATATACACATAACCGTTTCTGATTTCCAAGGTGTCTCCAGCTACACCAACACAACGCTTAACTAAATTGGTCTTTTTGTCAATTGGCTTGTAATAATTGCGATCTGGATTAAAATCGTTCATATTCAGCAATGTATCTGCTGGTTGATTAAACACTACAATATCATTTCGCTCGATATCTTCAAAACCTGGTAATCTAAAAAATGGTAATTGGAGTTTGTTCATCCAAGAGCTGTTCCGTTTTTCATAATTATCGTTAAATAAATATGATTTTTGACCAATAATAGGAATGGTATCATGCACCATAGGTGCTGCAACCGTGGTCATAGGAGTTCTGGCGCCATAATGTAATTTGCTCACAATAAGAAAGTCTCCGACCAACAACGATTTTTCTAAAGAGGACGACGGAATTACAAACGGTTGAAAGAAATACGTATGTACAATCGTGGCCGCTACAATGGCAAATAGGATTGAGGTAATCCATTCGCCAGTTGACGTTTTTGGTTTTAAGGTTCTGTTTTCAATGTAATTGACATCTGCTACATAATTCAAATAGTATAAATAAAAACCTAAGGTGACAATGCACAGCAGCGCATCTAATTTACTGTCTTTTCCAAAAGTCCTTGCCGTTTCCACCCAACCCGCAGGAATCATAATGAGATTTACGATTGGCAAAAACATGAGAATAACCCACCACCAAGGACGTGAAATTATCTTCATCAACACCACAGCATTGTAAACTGGTACAAATGCTTCCCAAGCTTGTCTTCCAGCTTTAACATATAATTTCCATGTGCCTAAGCCATGTATGATTTGTAGAATGAGTATAAAGAAAAACCACTGTGTCCAGCTCATAACGTTGTATTTTGTCTAGTATCGATTGAAAAATATCTTATTCTATTTTAATACTTTGGCAAATTAACCAATGTTTAACACATCTTTCATACTAAAGATGCCTTTTTTGTCTTTAATCCATTCTGCGGCAATAACAGCTCCCATTGCAAAACCTTGTCGGCTGTGTGCTGTATGTTTGATGCTTATGGAATCTATTTCAGAATTATAGGTAATTTCATGTGTTCCAGGAACGTTTTCGATGCGCTTGGCTTCAATATGAATTTCATTGGATTTTGGTTGATCTAAAGTCCATTTGCTGTAATTGGTTTGCTCAATAATTTGTTCGGCTAAAGTAATGGCCGTACCACTTGGAGCATCCAGTTTTTGTGTGTGATGGATTTCTTCGATTTCAGTCGAATATTCAGGAAAACCTGAGAGTAACGCACTTAAGTTTTTGTTGAGTTCAAAAAAAAGATTAACTCCCAAACTAAAATTTGAAGCATATAGGAAAGTTCCATTTTTAGATTTACAATACTCCAAAATTTCGTCATATTGGTCTAACCACCCTGTTGTACCTGAAATAACAGGAACTCCAGCATCTAAAGCCTTTTTAATATTGAAAACGGCTACTGATGGTACGCTGAAATCTATGGCAACATCGGCGTTTTTAAAGTCGTAATCGGAAGAGGCATCTTCTACTTTTAAGGTTATGCTATGGTTGCGATTTAACGCAATCGTCTCAATACTTTTTCCCATTCTGCCATAACCGAGTAAAGCTATTTTCATATTTTTATTGATTGTAAAAGTCCAATATGGACTAAAATTTAAAATTTAAAGTCAATCCCAAATCCGAAGTGTTCTCCATTTCATTATACTGATAATGTGGACTTAAGCTTAGGTTTTCATCGACATTAAATTGTAACAAATGTGCATCCACATTAGCGTCAATGATATTTAAGGCATATAAACCGAACGTAATTAAGAGCGATAATTCCTTGTTTTTTCTAAACTGCTCTTGTGCTCTAATAAGTCCATCCTCAGAAATTAAAGGTGTTGATCCGGAACCATAGAATTCATCATCTTTAAAACCCGCCAAACGACTTTTGTAAGCGTCTCTGTAGCGGTCATATTGTTCGTCGTTTCGCACGTAGAAGTAAACACCTGCGCCAATCGCTCCCCAAACAATAGGTATTTTCCAATATCTTTTGTTGTAAGCCTGACCTAAACCTGGAAAGATGGCAGAATAAAATGCTGCTTTTGCAGGCCGCAAAGGGTCAATTTCCTTTTTAACCAAGGTTTCATTAGCTATGATTGGACTTTCTTCAATAGAAACACTCGTACTATCTTTTTCTTTTTGGGAAAATGAAAATAAGACTGAAAACAAGCACAGAAAAAGACAGAAGAACGCTTTATTTGTTATCACGCTGTACTAATTTTTTAATACGGTTAAAGTCTTCTTCCGAATGAAATGGTATCGTGATTTTTCCGCTGCCATTGTTCGCTACTTTAACATCTATTTTGTGGCCAAAGTATTCTGAAAAGTCCTTTACGCCTTTTTTTATGTATTTAGGGATTTCGGCTTTAACAGCTTCTGGCTTTGATGGATTTTCGGAATTCAAATTCTTTACCAATTGCTCCGTTGCTCTTACGGATAATTTATTGGTAATGATTTTTTCATAAACCTCAAGCTGATCGACTTGATCTTCAATATTAACCATGGCTCTTCCGTGGCCCATACTTATAAAACCATCACGCATTCCGGTTTGGATGATGGGATCTAACTTTAATAAACGCAAATAATTAGCAATTGTCGATCGTTTTTTACCCACACGTTCGCTCATTTGTTCTTGTGTGAGGCTGATTTCGTCAATTAAACGTTGATAAGACAATGCAATTTCTATAGGATCTAAATCCTGGCGTTGAATGTTTTCCACCAAGGCCATTTCCAAAGATTCTTGGTCATTAGCGATTCTGATATACGCTGGAATAGCTTGTAAGCCTATTAATTTTGAAGCTCTAAAACGACGTTCACCAGATACCAATTGGTAGTTGTTGAACGCTAATTTTCTAACTGTTATAGGTTGAATAACCCCAAGCTCACGAATGGAAGAAGCGAGTTCTCTTAATGATTCTTCATTAAAGTTGGTTCTGGGTTGAAAAGGGTTAACCTCGATACTATCAATATCAAGTTCCACTATATTTCCAACAACCTTATCTGCATTTTTATCTTCTGCGGAATTAATATCGTTTTCGGGATCTTTCAACAACGCCGAAAGTCCTCTGCCTAATGCTTGTTTTTTTGTTGCTTTCGCCATTATAATTCATTTTTCTTAATCAGCTCTTTTGCCAAGCTGAGATAATTGGCTGCGCCTTTACTGCTCACATCATAATTGATAATGCTCTCACCATAACTCGGTGCTTCACCCAAACGTACGTTACGCTGAATAATAGTATCAAAAACCATATCACTGAAGTGTTTCTGTACTTCTTCTACAACTTGATTGGATAAACGTAAACGCGAATCGAACATCGTTAACAGCATACCTTCAATATCTAACGCTTGATTATGTATTTTCTGTACACTTTTAATAGTATTTAACAGTTTGCCTAAACCTTCGAGTGCAAAATATTCACACTGAATAGGAATTATAACCGAATCTGCTGCGGTTAGAGCATTCAAGGTCAATAAACCCAAAGATGGAGCACAATCAATTAAGATATAGTCGTAATCTGATTTTAAATCTTCAATGGCCTTTTTAAGCATATACTCACGCGCTTCTTTGTCTACCAATTCAATTTCGATAGCGACAAGATCTATATGAGCAGGAATAACATCTACATTCGGTGCGTTAGAAGATACTATGGCATCTTTTGCTTCTGCGGAATGTTCTATGATTTGATAAGAACCTATCTCAACGGATTCCACATCAATACCCAAACCAGAACTGGCGTTGGCCTGTGGATCGGCATCTATAAGTAGGACTTTTTTCTCTAAAACTCCCAGGGAAGCCGCCAAGTTTACTGAGGTTGTTGTTTTTCCAACTCCTCCTTTTTGATTTGCTATAGCAATGATTTTACCCATTAAATAATTTGGTTATAAATAAGGATTCAAAATTACGATTATTTACGAGTTTATAAAATTGAAGTTGTTAATAGTTATGAGCATCATAAGTGCCTTGAATCTGGAGTCATTTGTTCTTTTTTGCACGAATCATTTTTTCCAAATCATCCCATAGACTTTCACTAACGCCAGAAAGCATATTGAATTCTCCCGCGCCTTTTAGCCATTCGCCGCCATCTATGGTTACTACTTCACCGTTCATATAAGCAGAAAAGTCAGAAACCAAATAAGCCGCTAAATTGGCTAATTCTTGATGCTCTCCAACACGGTTTAAGGGCACTTTTTTCGCCATGTCAAACTTTTCCTGAAGATCGCCAGGCATTAAGCGGTCCCAAGCGCCTTTGGTAGGAAATGGTCCTGGTGCAATAGCATTGAAACGCATACCATACTTTGCCCATTCTACAGCAAGGCTTCTGGTCATCGCTAACACGCCTGCTTTGGCTGCAGCACTTGGTACGACATAACCAGAGCCTGTCCAAGCGTAAGTGGTTACAATACTAAGCACATTGGTATTGGTTTGCTTGGTATCTATCCAATGTTTGCCAAAAGCCAACATACAGTTTTTGGTACCTTTTAAGACAATATCTATGATAACATCAAACGCTCTTGGCGACAAGCGTTCTGTTGGTGAAATAAAATTACCGGCTGCATTATTCAATAAAATATCTACTTTACCGAATCTTTCAATAACCGCCTTTCGCATAGCCTCAACTTGATGGTACTCTCGTACATCACATTGTACAGGTAAACATGTGCCACCAGACTGCCCGACCGTCTGGCGGGTTTCGGTTTCCAATTCTTTTGCGGTGTTTTTTAGTTTATCTAAATCGCGAGAGGTAATCGCAACGTTAGCGCCGAGTTCTAAGAAATATCGGGTCATAGCCTTTCCTAAGCCGCTTCCGCCACCTGTGACTACAATTGTTTTTCCTTTGAGCGCATCGTCTCTTAGCATTTTGTTTGTATGGTTCATAAGCTTCTGTGTCGTTAGTTACAGTGGTGTTTGTTTAAAAATACTAAAATCCTTTCGAAAAAAGCGTCTCCGCCGACTTTCCACACATTGGAATGATTAGCGGCATCTATTTCTATAAATTCTTTATCAACACTTTTTAATTTTGAGAAATTAGCTTTTCCGTATTTAATATGGATGCGTTCGTCCGCATTGCCATGAACCATAAGAATAGGTTGGTCTATGTTTTCGCAATATTTGATGGGTTTAGCATCGTTTACATCAAATTCTGCAATGCTTCCTGTTCTATTCACCAAGTAATTTGAAAAAGGGGAGAAGCTAAATCCAGCGTGTAAATCGAAATAATCATTGACAATGGTCTTGAAGTTTGAAAAGGTGCTTTCAACGATACCAAATTTAATTCTTTTGTCATAACCCATAGCTTGCAAACCAATGGCTCCACCTAAGGATTGTCCCCAAATGCCAAAATGATTTAAGTTTTCTTTTTGAGCTAAATAATCAATGAGTTTTTGAATATCCTTCTTTTCATGGACGCCAAACGTACAGAATTGGCCTTCACTTTCGCCATGGGCTCTCGAGTCTAAGGCTACTGAATTGAATCCGTTTTCAGCTAGAAAAGTGCTTAAATCGAAAAATGTATTCTTGTTCGAGCGGATACCATGAAGTAGAATAATAGTGGCTTTACTGGAATCCAAATTTGAAAACGTTAATCTGGCGGATAGTTTAATACCATCGAATGAAGTAATCTTAAGGTCTTTTCTTTCGATTTTCAAATCATCCTTTGCGGCAATGTCAACATCAATATTTTTATTTCTTTTAATTAAGCCAACAACGGGATTTCTTATTTCCGATATGAGTCTAGGAGCAAAGAAATGCGTAAAAAGTATGCCTAAAATCACTAAAATTAAAAAAGTGATTTTTATGGTTTTTGTTTTAGAAAATTTAGTTGTTTTAGTCATCAATCAATAGCTCCAAAATCTGAATAGCTGCCTCGCTAATTTTCGTGCCTGGCCCAAAAACGGCAACTGCTCCAGCGTCGAATAGATATTGGTAATCTTGCTTCGGAATCACACCTCCAACGATAACCATAATATCGTCACGACCATAGTTTTTTAGTTCTTTTATAACTTGAGGCACTAGTGTTTTGTGTCCTGCTGCTAAGGAGGATACCCCTAAAATATGCACGTCATTTTCAACGGCTTGTTTCGCTGCTTCCTTTGGTGTTTGAAATAGAGGCCCAATATCCACATCAAAACCTACATCGGCATAACCTGTAGCAATTACTTTTGCACCACGATCGTGACCATCTTGTCCCATTTTGGCAATCATAATTCGTGGCCTGCGGCCATCTTGTTCTGCAAATTGGTCTGCCAAATCTCTCGCTTTTTGAAAGCTTTTGTCGTCTTTTAGTTCTTTACTATACACCCCTGAAAATGATTTAATTTGCGCTTTGTAGCGCCCAAATTCTGCTTCTAGAGCATCGCTTATTTCGCCTAAAGTGGCTCGTTTTCTTGCGGCATCTACGGCTAAAGCTAACAAATTATCCTCACTTGTCTTAGCAGCTTTTGTTAATTTAAATAATGCTTTAGTTACCGCATTAGTATCACGACTCGCTTTTATGCTTTCTAAACGTTCAATTTGTTGCAAACGAACCGTTTGGTTATCGACTTCGAGTGTAGAAATAGGGTCTTCTTGTTTTAATCTGTATTTGTTCACGCCAACAATAATATCTTGGCCAGAATCTATACGTGCTTGCTTTCGTGCCGCAGCTTCTTCGATTCGTAATTTAGGAATTCCGGCTTCAATGGCTTTCGTCATTCCGCCTAATGCTTCAACTTCTTGAATAAGTTTCCAAGCTTCGTTAACGATATCATCCGTTAATTTTTCCACATAGTAGCTCCCAGCCCATGGGTCAACGGTTTTTGTGATTTGCGTTTCTTCTTGAAGATAAATCTGCGTATTTCTTGCAATACGTGCTGAAAAATCTGTGGGTAAAGCGATCGCTTCGTCCAAAGCGTTAGTGTGTAAGCTTTGGGTGCCTCCAAAAGCAGCTGCAGAGGCTTCAATACAGGTTCTGGCGACATTGTTAAAAGGGTCTTGCTCTGTTAAACTCCAACCAGACGTTTGGCAATGTGTTCTTAAGACTAAAGATTTTTGATTCTTTGGGTTGAATTGTTTTACCAGTTTAGCCCAAAGCATACGTGCAGCACGCATTTTGGCGATTTCCATAAAATGGTTCATGCCAATGGCCCAAAAGAATGATAGGCGAGGAGCGAAGGTGTCAATATCCATACCTGCATCTAAGCCTTTTTTGATGTATTCTAAACCATCTGCTAAAGTATAAGCTAATTCTATATCACAAGTGGCGCCAGCTTCTTGCATGTGGTAGCCGGAAATACTGATACTGTTGAATTTGGGCATGTTTTGGCTCGTGTATTCAAATATATCTGAGATGATTTTCATGGAAGGTGTTGGTGGATAGATATAGGTATTTCGCACCATGAATTCTTTTAAAATATCATTTTGAATGGTGCCTGCGAGAAGTTCTGGTTTCACGCCTTGTTCTTCAGCTGCGACAATGTAAAATGCCATAATAGGAAGAACTGCACCATTCATGGTCATGGAAACCGACATTTTATCAAGTGGAATTTGATCGAAGAGAATTTTCATGTCTTCAACCGAATCAATAGCAACGCCTGCCTTGCCAACATCGCCAACCACGCGTTCGTGATCTGAATCGTAGCCTCTGTGTGTTGCCAAATCGAAAGCGACGGATAATCCTTTTTGTCCTGCGGCAAGGTTTCGTCTATAAAACGCATTGCTTTCTGTAGCCGTTGAAAAACCAGCATATTGCCTAATGGTCCATGGTCGACGTACATACATGGTTGAATATGGGCCGCGAAGATTTGGTGCAATACCTGCAACGAAATTAAGGTGCTCTAAATCTTCAATAT
Source organism: Winogradskyella schleiferi (assembly GCF_013394655.1). NCBI lineage: Bacteria > Pseudomonadati > Bacteroidota > Flavobacteriia > Flavobacteriales > Flavobacteriaceae > Winogradskyella > Winogradskyella schleiferi. The sequence goes on along the minus strand of NZ_CP053351.1, from coordinate 2,724,200 downwards.
CCTTTTTTGAGTAGGTGGATTTGACTGCGATGTTTTCAGCGGTCAGAAAGTTGTTTTTTTCTTCGTGATTCGAGTTTCGAGCTTCATGCTTTAAGCTTAGGTGTTGAAGGTTTTTTCTGCTCATAACGTCATTTTTTCTAAATACAGGTCAAAATTTACTTCAAAAGGCGTAGTAATATTTATTAGTGCAGACTTATTATTCGATGAAATGAAATAGACATGCTGAAACGCTTGGTGCTGAAGCTTTCTGTTTTCAACCTTAAAGATTGCTTTAAATACCTGTGTGCCGTTAGTGTTGTTGTGTTTGGCTGTAATTTTAGTGTAATCTAAGTCGGTAGTGTCAGATAGTTTATCTTGATTTTGTCTAATTATGCCTAACAGATATTTAGCATCTTGCCTTGTGATTGGTGTGTAGGGAATTGTATTTATGGTGTAAGAAGAGTTTACGGACTTGTCGAAAAAAATGTAAAGATTTCCTCCCATTTCTCTCATGTTTTTAAAACGGGTTTGCTCAATTTTTAAATTATTGTTATCAATAACTAACGAATCGATTAAGTTCGAATATTCAACCGCATTGTATCTTTTGAAACTATCGGGAAGAAATACTTTGATACCGTCATTTTCTAGGAAATGTTTGGTTCCAATAATTTGATCTTGTGCAGTTACTTGAGTCCAGTTATTAATTTCTTTTGCGACTTCCATGCATGAAGTGAATAATAACATTAGTAGACAAAAAACTAGAACTATAGATTTTCTCAATACCATGTTTTATTCTTTATTTAATCTATTGATTTCCAATTTTTCAGACAGCCTTTTTTCAATAATTGGTTCAATCAATGTTTTTCGCTTTTCAACTTTTAAAAATGGACTGACTTCTAAGTCGTTTTTCATTTTATCAGCCAAATTAGGGTGTTTATTTGTTCCTAAAAGCACTAATTGTTCAGCATCAAAATCGGCTTTTTCCTTGGCTGCACATTCTTTAATTTTTCTTTGGATGGTGCCTTCTTTTAGTTGACTTAAAAAGCCGCCATTCAATTCTATATCTTTAAAAAGATCAAGCGCTTTTTCGGCTAATTGTTCAGTTAAACTTTCAATATGATAAGCGCCATCTGCTGGATTGTTGACTTTGTCAAAATAGCTTTCATGCTTTAAAACTAATAACTGATTCCTGGAGATGCGTTCTCCAAATTCATTGGATTTATGGAATAACGTATCATAGGGTAGATTGCATATAACGTTTGCTCCGCCGAGAACAGCACTCATACATTCTGTCGTGGTACGCAGCATATTAACGTTATAGTCATAAATTGTTTTATTGCGTTTACTTGGTGTGGCTATAATTCGGCAATTTTGGTTTAGGCCATATTCCAAGGCCAGCGTTGACCATAATTGGCGCAAAGCTCTAATTTTGGCGATTTCAAAAAAGTAATTTGAACCTGTTGCAATATTGAACGTTATTTGAAGCGATTGCTTCGCTTCGTTGGCGATTGCATTATCAAGATGGTTTAAGTATTCATTGACATGTGCCAAACCGTAAGCTAGTTGTTGTACTATCGTTCCGCCAGCGTTTTGATATAAGCATAAATCAACACTGAGTTGATGCGAAGAATTTACTATGGCTTCAAACTTGTTGTGGTCCTCTTTTAGATCGTTGTACCAGTTGCCTGTTTTAGCTAGGTTGCCAATGATGTCTGTGTGGATATGTATTTTTGATTTTTTAGTGCGAGATGTTTCGACTGCGCTCAACATCACGGATTTTAGGCTTTCAACATAGGTTTCAGAAATAAAATTGCACTTAATATCAACGCTTGCTTTGTTAAAATCCAAATTTTGAAACAAATCTTCAACCGAAACGTTCTCATCTTCAATATGGAATATTATGTTTTCTGCGCCGCGTTCTATGGCGTCAAGAGCTTTTGAATTAGCGTCTTTTGCATTAGTGACTAAAATTGATTGAGATATTTCCCATTCGGTGGCTTTACATTTTGAGACTTCTGGTAGTGTATCAAAGTCATCAGCATGATAAAATGGTTTGACATTAATGCCTTCATTGGTTTTCCAGATTAATGTGTCGTTGTAGTCGGCACCTTTGAGATCCACTTGTATTTTCTGTTTCCAAGCTTTTGAGGAAACAGGTGCAAAATCTTTAAATAAGGATTTACTCATCTTCTTTTTGTTTCACTAGGCTGTCTTCGTATTCAATGATATAAATATCTTCGTTGGCTTTTTTCATGTAGTAGTTTTCACGTGCTGTACGCTCAATGCCTTCATCTGTGCTCAACTCCTTAATGGCTTTATTGTCTTTCGCCATTTCATTTTTATAGTGTTCTTTTTGGTATTCCAATTCTTCAATATCTGTATTCAATTCGTGATGAAACAACCAGGAATGCGCGTCAAAAAACAGCATCCAAACGATAAAAACGACCAGAACAAGGGCGTAAATGTTCTTAAAAGGTTTTAGATATTTAGAATTAAAGAATCCCATTATAGTTTTTCGTTGATTATAGTTTTAACGATATCTACAGCAACAGTGTTGTATTTGTTGTTCGGAATTATGATATCCGCATATTCTTTCATTGGTTCAATAAACTGCTGGTGCATGGGTTTTAATGTGCTTTGGTAGCGTTGCAAAACTTCATTAATGTCTCTACCTCGTTCTGTAATATCACGTTTTAAACGACGAATCAGTCGCTCGTCAGAATCGGCATGAACGAATATTTTAATATCGAATAATTCACGGATTTCAGGATGGGAAAGAATAAGGATACCTTCTACAATCATTACCTTTCTCGGTTTGGTTACAATAATGTCTCCTGTTCGGTTGTGTTTTACAAATGAATAAACGGGTTGATCGATGGATTTGCCCTCTTTTAAATCTTTAAGATGTTGTTCCAATAATTCAAAATCGATGGATCTCGGATGGTCAAAATTGATTTTTACACGTTCTTCAAAGCTTAAATGCGACGTATCCTTGTAATAAGAATCTTGGGAGATAACTCCGACTTGACCTTCGGGTAACTCTTGTAAAATTGTGTTGACTACGGTTGTTTTTCCGCAACCTGTACCACCAGCTATTCCTATAATAAGCATATTTAATCGAGATTTGTTAGCGTCCTACAAAATTAATTATTTAAGTGTGATTTTGTGCTTATAACTCGGAAACTTTCTCAATTGTAACAAAGTTCTCAATAGTATTTCCCCAGCTATTGTTAATGTAATTCATAACATCGGCGACTTCTTCATCTGAAAGTCCTAAAGGTGCCATTGTACTATTGTAAGTAACGCCATTGACTAAGATTTCTCCAGACATACCATATTTTACGGCCTTAATGCTCTCGGTTTGTTTAGCCCTTAAATAATCGGAGTCTGCTAATGGTGGAAATGCTTTCGGTACACCTTTGCCGTTTGGCATATGGCAGGTTATACACATGTCTTCGTAAACGTTTTTACCCCTTATTATACTTGCTTCGAGGGTTGATTGGTCTTGTTTTGAAGAATTGTCAATTTGAGCACTGAGATTGGATTTCTTACTATTTGAAGGACATGATAGGAACGTTAATGCCATTATGCCGACAATAATTATTTTGCTCATTTTCTAATCAATTTTACAATACCTAAATTCTCAATACCAACGTAAATGAAGCCATCAGGTCCTTGCTCTACACATCGGACACGTCCTTGTCCGTCGAGTAAACGTTCTTCCTTGATCACTTTGTTGTCTTTCAAAGTACACATATCTAAGTATTGAAATTTTAAGGATCCCACAAGTAAATTTCCATTCCAGTCGCCATATTTTTCGCTATGGATAAATGCCATTCCGCTTGGTGCAATTGAAGGAACCCAATAATGAAGTGGTTGTTCCATGCCTTCCTTTTTAGTAATATCCGTAAATGACGTGCCGCTATAATTAACGCCATAGCTAATTACTGGCCAGCCGTAATTCTTTCCTGCTTTGATAATGTTGATTTCATCACCACCTTTTGGACCATGTTCGTGAGTCCATATTTTTTTAGTTTCGGGATCAAGGGTCATACCTTGTGGATTTCTGTGTCCATATGAGTAAATGGCTGTTTTAGCATTTTTTTCATTTAAAAATGGATTGTCTTCAGGGATTGAGCCGTCGTCATTCAATCGATAAACTTTACCGCCATCTCTAGTGATATCTTGTGGGTTCTCATCTCGATTACCACGTTCACCAATCGTAAAAAACAAATAACCATTTTCATCAAAAACCAAACGCGACCCAAAATGTTGACCTTTGGTGGTGTTTGGTGTAGCTTTGTAGAGGACTTCCAAATCCGTTAAGTTGTAGTCACTAAGTTTTGCTCTCGCTATGGCTGTATTTCCGCCAGAAACTTCCCCTTCGGAAGATGCATAAGAAAAATAGATCCAGTTGTTGGTTTTATAATCTGGATGTAAAATGACATCCATCAAACCGCCTTGGCCACGAACATAGATTTCGGGTAATCCTGAAACGGTAGTTTTCTTTCCATCTTTAAAATGAATTAGCTCACCTGATTTTTCGGTAATGAGCAAAGCATTATCGGGAAGAAAAGTGAAACCCCAAGGAATATTTAGATCTGGAACAATAACTTCGTGAGTGTTTTGTGTATTTATTGGGTTCTTATCTTGGGCACAAGCTAGTGTACTAGTAAGAATTATACTGATTAAAATGCTTCTTAATTTCATATTTAATTATCTTATAAATCTATTAGTTTTTAAAGTTAGATAAATGTTATTGGATTCTAAAGAAAATCTATATATTTGCAATCCGAAAACGGTAAATCATTTTCGGGGTGTAGCGTAGCCCGGTTATCGCGCCACGTTTGGGACGTGGAGGCCGCAGGTTCGAATCCTGCCACCCCGACTTTCAAAGAAAAAGCTCAGCATTTGCTGAGCTTTTTTAATTTTATACAGTTTTAAAACCATTCAAAGTGAATCCCAGAGGCAATCACTGCGATAGCTAAAATGATTAGGGTAATGATAATAAATTTTGCTCCAAATTTTGTTTTTTCATCTTTTTGGAAAATATAATCTCTTCTTTTTTCATCGTCTTCTTTTACAAATTTCATAATTTATTAGTTTTATTGGTTAATGTATACTGTTTTCTTATTTACAAAGGCTAACATGCCTTCTTTGGATAATTCGCGGCCAAAACCTGAAATTTTTGTGCCACCAAAAGGTAACCTCGGATCGGATTTTACCATTTCATTTATGAAAAATGCACCGTCTTCAATTTCTGAAATACGTTTGGATGCAGAGTCATAATCTGATGTAAATATCATGGTGCCTAAACCAAATTTAGAGTTTGATGCCGTTTTATAGGCTTCATCTTCTGATTTGACTTTTATGATCGCTGCAACTGGTCCAAAAGTTTCCTCTTTAAATACAGGCATTTCGGCAGTCACATTAGTTAAAATTGTTGGTTGGTAATAGGTGCAATCCCGTTCATTACCAATTACTACTTTGGCGCCTAGATCGATAGACTTTTGGACTTGTTTTTCTAAAATGTCTGCTAAATCTTCACGAGCTAAACAGGACATTGTGGTGCTTTCTTCTATCGGATTACCGTATTTTAATGCTTTAATCTTAGATGTGAACTTTTTTAGGAATTCGTCATAAATACTTTCAACCACAACAAACCGCTTGGCTGCGATACAGCTTTGTCCAGAATTTTGCATTCGGGCTTTCACTATGGTATCCATGTGTTTGTCTAAATCGGCATCTTTTAATATAATACAGGCATTATTACCGCCTAACTCTAGAAGTGAAGGTTTTAAATTTTTTCCTGCTAGTTCAGCTATTTTTCGTCCCGCTTTTTCACTTCCTGTCAATGAAACCGCTCTAACGATTTCATTTTCCATGAGCTCTTCTACGGCATCATGGTCTGTAATGAGTGTTTGAAAGCAACCTTTAGGGAATCCTGCATCTATGAAAAGTTTTTCAATTGCAATAGCGCATCCCGTAACATTAGAGGCATGTTTTAAAAGCGCCACGTTTCCAGCGGTTAAAGTCGGAATAGCAAATCGGAATACTTGCCAAAATGGATAATTCCAAGGCATGATAGCCAAAATACAACCTAATGGATCGTAACTGATAAAGCTTTCATGGGCATCCGTTTCAATGATTGCATCTCCTAAAAATTGATCCGAATTTTTTATATAAAAATCAATTAAATAAATACATTTATCAATTTCAGCTTTACTTTCCTGAATTGGTTTTCCCATTTCATTAGTCATGAGTTGACTTAATTCAGATTTCTTCTTAAAAACTTCATCAGCCAAATTCTGCAGTAATTCTAAGCGCTTTTTAATTTCTACCTGTTTCCAAGTTTTAAAAGTCGTTTCAGCTAATTCTAGTTTGTCATTTAATTTGGGTTTAGAATCCAGCTTATACGTTTCTAGATGGTTTCCGTTAAAAGGATTATATGTTTTAATACTTGTTTTCATTTCATTGGAGGTTCATCAAATTTAATTTTATTCAAGCTCTTAACTTAATGCGATTACTAAAATATTTAACGCTAACAATAAATAGCATTACAGCTAAAATAGCTATGTAAAGAGTTAAATTCTCTAAGGTAAAGGTCTTATCTTTGTGTAACAGCAAAGTGCTGAGAATTAAAAATAACCAAAAAAAATTAAAACATGAGTAATAACGGAAATACAGTATTAGGAATATTAGCAGGAGCAGCTACAGGTGCCATATTAGGGATATTATTTGCACCAGATAAAGGCAGTGTTACAAGACAAAGACTTGCAGACGAAGCAGCGACAAGAAGAGATTACATGGCTGACAAAGCTTCTGAATTAAGAGATTCTTTAGGACATACTATCTCTACACAAAAAGAAAATTTGGATCATCAGGTTGAAGCTATTGTGTCTAATGCAAGTTATAAAGCTGAAGACGTAATTACTACTTTAGAATCTAGACTGAAAGACTTAAAAGCTAAGAACAAGAACTTACAGAAAAAAGCCTAATTGATGAGTGTATTTGATGATATAAATCACACTACAGACAAAGCTTCTCATATTGGTGAGCGCTATATAAAAGCGTCTCACCAATATTTTAGGTTGAAAGTTTTTCAACAGTTAACACTTTCTTTGAGTTTAGCAGCAAAAGTTATAGCGTTTGGTAGTTTTATGTTTGCTAGTTTGCTGTTTTTATCAATAGCAGCAGGTATTGAGATAGGTAAGGCGGTTAGCAGCTATCCGCTTGGATTTTTAATAGTGGGTATTGCTTATTTTATAATATCGATTTTAATCTATCTGATGAGAGCGAAATTCAACTCGTACATTATTAAGAAACTAGGACCAAAATTTTTTAATTAACATGAAAGAATATACTACTTTTAAAGAGATTGAAAACGATTTGAAACGTCATAAATTGGAGCGTGATATTGCTTGGGAAGAACTTAAGTTGATTAAAAGTGAGTTTAAGGAAGATCTGCAACCATTGAACTGGGTGAGCACGGCATTGAAACTTACAGGAAAATACAGTTTTATCGCCTTGATAAGGAAATGGATTTTCGGTAAATAATGTTATTGCATTTTTACTTTTGAAATAATTTGCTTTTTAAATTCATTAGGTGAAATTCCATATTTTTCTTTAAAAATTTTTGAAAAATAACTTCTGCTGGTAAAACCAATGGAATATACAATTTGAGAAATATTTAAATCCGTGGTTTTTATTAAATTCCTTGCTTTTTCTAATCTTATATGACGAATAAATTCAGTAACTGTTCGTTTATAAAGAAACTTAAAACCATCTTGAAGCTTAGCTTGGGACAAGCCGTAATCTAAGGACATTTGATCTAAGGAGTATTGTTTTGCAGGTTCTTTTTGAATTATGTCACAAATTTTCTTAATTGTTCTAAGTTCTTGCTTTGTTAATGATTTAGGTAGTTTTTTACCACTACTTTGTCTATTGTGTTGTTGGATATGCTGCGAAAGAATTTCATAAACCTTGGCTTCGATTTTTAATATGCGCAGCATTCCTTTCGATTTAATGTTGTGAATAGACTTTACATCATCCGCCATTTTTAAATTCAATTCTCCATAATGTACAAATCGGTTTTCATGATCTGTGTCTACAAAAACTTCATATAATTTTTTGTTTAGCGAAGAGACATCTGTGGTTTTTTTCTTCAAAAACTCCTTGCGTACTATTTGAATGACGTTTATTTGAAGCGTTTCATTTTTAAGAAAGTGCAAATAATTAACACCGACAGATTTATTAGCAAAAATTACGGATTGAAACTGTTGGGTTTTATGCTCTTCGTTTTGTACGCCTACGCGATGTGTAAAAGCACCTTTTAGGTTATAAATAAATCGTATAGGATTGAAATCTTCAGCTTCAATTCTAAGGACAAATTCCTTATAAAATTTAATATCAAAATCCAATAAATTAACGCCCCAATCAAAAGGTATATAAGTGATATTACCACACGCATTGGCATTGTCAATTGTCATGGTGTATTCACCCCAACGTTCTTCGATAGTTCCGTCCAAATGCTCAGAGATTTGAGTCAGGATATCTTTAGTGTTCGAAGGTGTTAGTGCTATTTCGATCATGAGTTTTTTTAGTATTTTGTTGAATTTAATGAATTTAGAGGTTTGAGATCAACATAAGCATAGTTCACATCTCCAATGTGCTTATAATTTTCGTCACCTTTACCGAGTTGTGACCAGAATAACCTTTTGTCTAAATCGTCGGTATTGTATTGATTCAATAACGTTTGAGAAAATAAAATATAGTCGTCTTTGTCAATGGTGTTTTTTAAAAGTTTGTGTGCAATAACAACATCTTCGCCCATTAATTTTATATGTTTTCCAATGTTTACAGCTTCAACCTCTTCTCCAAAGTGTAGAATTATTTTTAGTCCTAATGACTTAATAATGGGTTTGCCACTTGTTTCAAATTTCTGGTCTAAGGTTGCTAATTGTTTATAAAATTCAGAATAAAAATAAGTGCACTGGTCAATCAGTTGTTTCAATGATGGTAATTCTCCTCTTTTGAAAAAAAGCACAGCATCACCTTCAATTTCGGAGACCCTTAATCCAATTTCGTTAGCGTATATTATTTGGTTCAGTAATGCTGGTATCACTTTTGCACTAATTTCGGCTTCAGCAGCACTCATAAATTTTGTGAAGCCACTAATGTCGGGAATACAGATTAACATAGTTAAATAATTAAATTAATGCGTTGTAAAATTAGGTTTTTTTCTAGTATGAACTTCATAAATATTTCAAAAAACATCAATAGACAGTGTAAATAAACGCAATAAGCAGTAAATCAGTTAAGCTTTGGCGTAATAGAGCAAATTTAAAGGCAATTGTGTCCGTATTTTTGTTTATAAAATAAAGACTAATATGAATATTTATGAAGCCATTAGAAAAGATCACGATATCCAACGCAATTTATTAGACAAATTGGTGGACACATCTGGCGATACAAAGACGCGAACCCATTTGTTTAAAGAGCTTCGCAAAGAGTTGACCCTTCATGCTAATGCTGAAGAAAGACATTTTTACAAACCATTGATTCCAACCGATAAGATGCAAGATCACGCCAGACATGGTATTGCAGAGCATCATGAAATTGATGAACTTGTTGAACAATTGGAGAAAACCGAAATGGACTCTTCGGCCTGGTTAAAAATTGCTAAAGATTTAAAGCATAAAGTGGAGCATCATTTAGAAGATGAAGAACATTCGTTTTTTCAACTTTCAGGAAAAGTATTCAGCGAAAAGCAGAAAGAGGAGTTAGCCACAAAATATAACGACTATATGCAAGAGCATAGGTAAATAAGAATTACGGTTAGTAGCTTAGCTATCAATTTGGATTTCAATAATAGGTTTTAGACCGATTTTAGAAATTTAATTTGGTAGCTTTTTTCTTTAATTAAAATAGCTCTAATATCCACGTCAACACTATCCAGCTTAGACTTGTTTTCCTTTAATTAACGGCAATTTATCATAAAATGTGTTAAGATTTATGGCTTAGATTAATCGCGTCAATTTCTTCTGCAATTGAACTAATGAATGCTTTAAAAGACAGCTATTTTTGAGTATGAAAAACAAATGTTGAAATAAAGCATTTGAGATGAGATGTAATGAGATGAGCATCTACTAAAAAAATCATCTATAATATTTAAAAACAGAATAAAATGGCAGCATACACAGAAGAAGTAGGAAAGAAGTTAAATGCATTATTAGAAAAGAATTATGATGGTGAAAAGGGCTATCATAAAGCTGCAGAAAACACGGATCACGTCGGATTAAAGACTTATTTTGGTCGCAAGGCTCAGGAAAGAAAATCGTTTGGACACGATCTTAAGTCAGAAATCAGAACTTTTGGAGAAGACGTAGATAAAGGAGGAAGCTTTACAGGCGCAGCACATAGAACATGGATGGACGTAAAAGCTTTGTTCTCCGCTGATGACGCAGAATCAATGTTAGAGGAAGCGATAAGAGGCGAGAAAGCAGCAGTAGAGGAATACAACGACGTATTACAAGAAACTAGCTTGCCTAGCAGTACAAAGTCAATTTTACTGTCTCAGAAAAATCAAATTGAAAGCGATTTATCTCAAGTAAAATCCTTAGAGAATTTGAAGTAAATTCGAAAATTAACTAGAATTTTAGAAAGCGTTTATTATTCATTTAATAAACGCTTTTTTATGGGATTAAACTTAGATAGATTATGATTGTTAAATTCGATAATACCAAAAACATATTTATACAATAATTATTGGTGGTAATAATCCAAATTTAAAAAACTAAGCGTCTTTAATATATTTTCATTTTCTAGGTTATATATAATTATACTGAGTTCATTTTCCTCAATCCAATACAGGACAAATTATGCACTTAACATCATATATTTTATAAACCATTTGTGGCAATAACCATGCTTTAATATTAACATTTGTTTTTTTATTGCGATAGTTTTTTATGTATTCAGGATAACAAAAAATGATAATAATCACTTACTTGCATAAAAAATAAGTATGTTTTATAAATTATCAAATACAAACAATGTACTGAAAATTGAAGATGCTTTTGATGCTAAATTTAAATACCCGCTACTTTACAAAACCGCTCCAATTATAAACGGACTTTCAGAACAGTCTTTACCAGTTATTACCATGAATAATCCTAAACAAATTGATTATGCAATTTGGGGAATATTGCCGCAAGAGTATAAGGAAGATTGGGATAGTTTTCAGAGCCTTACTAATACGCTCAATATTTCAATAAATAAAATCAATACTTTAGATTGGGCTTATCCATTACTAAATGAACAGCGATGTCTAGTAATTGTTTCTGGGTTTTTTACCTCTTATTTATTTGATGGCGAAGTATATCCATTTTTTGTTTATGAAGAGAATCACAAACCATTTGCTTTGGCAGGTATTTATTCAACTTTAGCTGATGGTTTTTTATCGGTAAGCCTAATTACTACGGCATTAAAAAATGATTTCAAGAATATACACAATATAGGCCATGATTTTCCGATTGCCATGGATAACGCGCATTGTAAAAAATGGTTGAGCAACGATTTGGAATTGTCAAATTCGCGCATAGAAAATATTAATAGACTCGAATTGAAGGCACATACAATATCTCGGGAATTTTATAAAAATGATATTATTTATGATGATGTGCTAGAACCCGCTGATTATGTTGGTTTACCTATTCTTTCCCTGAAATAGTGGATTCCTTATTCATTATTTCCTTTGATATCGACACCAGATTTATCTAATAAAAGTTGTGTCCATCCATGCCATTATCGGCTTTCACTGTTTCAGATTTACGTTTAATAGAAATTGTAGACTTTGATAATGCTCTGAAAGTTAATATAAATACCAATTTTTTAATTTATGAACTATTTTTTAAATCTGTATCGTTTTGAGTTAATAACTTCTTTTATAGAGTTAATGGATGTTTTACTTAGGCCTTAGATTTGTAATATATAATTTAAAGCAATATTAGTTGAAATACTTTTATTAGTTTAGTATAGGTTGGTTACCTAGTAGATAAGGCGAATTCTCGGTTAGGGAATTCGCTTTTTTTTATAAAGTATATGACTATCAATTCGGTCAATATCAGTTGGATATGAGCAAATCAAACTCCTAAATAAATGTCATCTTTGTATTGAAGGTTAGAAATACTGACCGAATAACTAAAAATCAAAACATTATGTTACGTTGGACAATCACATTCGTTATAATAGCAATCATAGCAGCCATTCTTGGCTTTGGAGGCATTGCTGGAGCAGCAGCAGGAATCGCTAAAATCGTATTCTTTATATTTATAGTGCTTTTTGTACTATCTTTATTAAAAGGAGTTGTAAAAAAATAAACCGATATAATTTAATTTAAATACTAAAATAGCCTTGAGAAGCTCAAAATTCTCAAGGCTATTATTTTTTGTTATTTAGTAAAAGATCAATTTTAAAGCGTTTGAATAAAGGCCAATAAGTTTAAAGTAAGACCCTCATTGATTGTAAGTTTGAATTCAGCCGAAAAAAGGCTAACCTGATACTAATTTCTGATTACAGAGATAATTATGATATAAGTTCAGATTCGTATCAGAGATAGTCAACTTCTGAATTAGAATATTTACGATATCACGTACTAATATTTAGTGATATTGAAAAGTTATTCAATCCTAACGTAATTTTCAGAATAAATTTTATTCCCATCATCATCCAATTCAATTTGCTCGAAACGATCTTCTGATAATTCAAGTTGAAAGTTAAATTCCTTGTTTTCTGCAATCACTTCATTCATAAATGCAGAACCAAAATCCAGGACTTCGGTTAAATGGCCATCATCATAGTCATAAGAGCCATAACCAAAAAATTCAATAGAATCTGTCTTTAGCAATTTGCACCACATCACTTTACTATCCGTGTACATTTTTACTTGTCTAGATATCGTGTTATTGGAAAATGAATCTACAACCACATTGTCGTTATAATTATAAAATCCAACAAGTTCCCATGTGCCCATAAGACTATTATCGTTTGCTTTCATTTCGGTCTCCACTTCAATAGTTTCAACATCGGTTTTTGATTGGTCCTTGCAAGCAACTACAAGCATCAATACCATAATTAGGATTAGCCATTTAGATTTCATAATGTATTGGATTTTGCTATTATACACCTAAAATTTACAAAATAAAATGGAGAAATGGCACCTATTTATAATATTTATGATACTATAGTGAGTGTTGATAACTTCTAAGTAAGGTTTTATTCAAAAAACCTACTTTTGTTTTACGGAATAAAATACAAAATTATGTCTGATACAATTGAAAAAGTAAAGTGTTTAATTATAGGTTCTGGACCAGCAGGATACACAGCCGCAATATATGCATCTAGAGCTAATATGTTTCCTGTGTTATATCAAGGGGAACAGCCTGGTGGTCAATTAACAACAACTAATGATGTTGAAAATTTCCCAGGTTATCCTGATGGAATCACAGGGCCAGAAATGATGATTGAGCTACAAAAACAAGCCGAACGTTTTGGAACAGATGTTCGCCATGGCTGGATTACAAAAGTTGACTTTTCTGGAGATATTCATAAGGCTTGGGTCAATGAAGAGAAAGAAATTCATGCTGATACCATAATTATATCAACAGGAGCTTCTGCAAAATATTTAAACCTGCCATCTGAACAAAAATATCTAAAACTAGGTGGCGGTGTTTCTGCCTGTGCGGTTTGTGATGGTTTCTTTTATAGAAATCAAGAAGTGGTAATTGTAGGCGCAGGAGATTCCGCTTGTGAGGAAGCCCATTATTTGAGTAAACTTTGTAAAAAAGTAACCATGTTGGTAAGACGTGACGAATTTAGAGCCTCTAAAATTATGGCAAGACGCGTTAAAAATACAGAGAATATTGAAATCTTATATAATACAGAAACCGAAGAAGTGTTAGGAGATGGTCAAGTAGTGACTGGAGTTCGTGTATTTAATAATCAAACCAACGAAAAGCACGATATTAAGGCGACAGGTTTCTTCGTGGCGATTGGTCATAAACCAAACACGGATATTTTTAAAGAGTATTTAGATTTAGATGAAACGGGTTATATCATTAATGCCAAACCAGGAACAAGCAAAACCAATGTAGAAGGAGTGTTTGTAAGTGGAGATGCCGCAGACCATGTTTATAGACAAGCCATTACAGCAGCCGGAACAGGTTGTATGGCAGCTTTGGATGCTGAGCGTTATTTAGCGGCTAAAGATTCTGATTTTGAAGTGGCAACTTCGACCTATAATTAAATTAGTTACCTCCTATATATAAAGCCGAAGTTAAACACTTCGGCTTTTTTTTATTCAATATTTTGAGTTTTATAATTGACTGTTTTAAAAAAAAAATAAATCATGATTTTTATCATAATTGGTAATGGTTATTATTTAAATCTTTGCATAAATATTGAAAACACAATTATGAATATTAAAAACACAGGTATGAAAAATTCAATTAAACTCCCAAGCTTCTTTTTATCAGTTTTACTAATTAGTCTATTTTCTTTTCAGATTGCTACATCTCAAAATTATACTCTAAATAATTCGGCTTCTGTTTTAGAAGTGCATGGTACTTCTTCTTTGCACGATTGGACATTAGAGACGGAAAAACAATCAGGTAAAGTGGTTATCACCAACTCAGAAACACTAGAGATTAGTAGTCTTAATATTTCTGTAGTTGCAGAAAGTCTTAAAAGTGGAAAATCCGCGATGGATAAAAACACTTTTAAAGCTTTAAACACAGATGATCATAAAACTATTGACTTTAGCCTTACTTCCTTAAAACAAGTTACTAAGGTGTCTGATCAATCTTTCAAAATTTCTGCTTTAGGAAAATTAACAATTTCTGGCGTAACTAAATCAATTACCATTGATATGACAGTGAGATTGGAAGGAAATAAAGTTTTCCTAGATGGTGAAAAATCCTTTAAAATGACTGATTTTGGAATTGATCCGCCTAAAGCTTTATTAGGAACTATCAAAACAGGTGATGAAATTAAAATTGAATTCAAATCAGTATTCGAACAAAAATAGATAAAACTCAAATTCAACTAACTTAAATTTAAAAATTATGAAATCAGTATTAAAACTAGTAACATTTGTGATTGTGTTAACAATGGGATATTCAATATCGGCACAAACTAAAAACAAAAGAAACTTAGATAATTTTAGGCAACCAGACCAAAGAGGTGTTAATGTATTTGAAGCACCAAAGGATACACTAACAACTTTTGAAAACGTATACGTAAGAATTGGAGGCTCATTTGCATTACAGTATCAAGCTATAGATCATGAAAATTCAGGTGCTGTGCCATTAGGAGAAATAGGTTATAACTTTAACTTAGCAACGGCTAACTTAGATTTAGATGTAGCTCTTTATGATGGTGTTAGCATGCACTTGAGAACGTATTTATCTTCTCGTCATCACCCAGAACCATATGTTAAAGGTGGATATTTTCAAATAGATAAATTAGATTTTATCTCTGAAGGATTTATGGCAGACCTTATGAAACATACCACTATTAAAATTGGTCATATGGAGAATAATTATGGTGATGCACACTTTAGAAGAACAGATAATGCCCAAGCAATTTACAACCCATTTGTTGGAAACTTAATCATGGATTCGTTTACAACAGAGGTTGGTGCAGAAGTTTACTATAGAACAGACATGGGACTTTTTGGTATGATCGGATTCACAAACGGTAAATTAAACCAAAAAGTTACAGTTTCTGACGGTTCTACAGGTGGTGCAGTATTTTTAGCTAAATTAGGATATGATAAGCAAATCTCAGATGATTTTAGATTTAGATTAACAGGGTCTTTATATAATACGGGTTATGCACCAAATGTATATTTATATTCAGCAGATAGAGCAGGGTCTAGATATTATAGCGTAATGGAAGTGGATGGTTCATCAGCATTTAGATCAGGTCGCTTTGATCCAAGCTACGGGAATCAAATTACTGCCATTATGGTTAATCCATTTGTAAAGTATGGTGGTTTAGAAGTGTTTGGTACAATTGAATTAACTTCAGGAAAAAGATTAACAGAAATGGACAGAAGAAATACTGAACAGTTTGCAGGTGAAGTTATTTACAGATTTGGAGAAACAGAAGATTTATTTTTAGGTGCCCGTTACAATACTGTAAATTCTGAATTAGCTAGTGGTGATGAAATAAGCATTAATAGATTTCAATTAGGTGCAGGTTGGTTCATGACTAAAAATGTACTTATGAAAGCAGAATATGTAAGTCAAAAATATAACGATTTTGCAGAAGGTGACCAATTTGAAGATGGTCAATTTGATGGACTTATGTTAGAAGCAGTAATAAGTTTCTAAGCATTAGTATTATAAAAATGACCTTCATCTTTTGGGGTGGAGGTCTTATTTTTTTATATTTAATTATGATTAAGACAGTTTCAATTATCTTTTTGTTTTTCTTTGGATTTGTGTTTACTGCTTTTTCTGAAGTAGAAACGATAGAATCTAAAGAATCAACAGTGGTTCTATCTTCTGAAAGTTATCTTAAAATTAAAGGTAAGACTAATGTTGGTGCATTTGAATGTCATTTTGATATGACGACTATTTCAACCGAGATTAGAATTAATTATAGAGATTATGACAATAGTATAAAATTTAATAACACCAAGTTAACACTACCTAATATTGAATTTAATTGTGGTGGTAAGGCTATTAATAGAGACTTTAATAAATTACTTAATACTGAGGAATTCCCTGAGATAGTACTTAAGTTAAAAGAAATCTCAAAAGTTCATGCCAACGATAACGAAACGACGGCAGTCATAGAAATTACATTGAGTAATATTGTAAGGACATATGCAGTTCCTATTTGTATAACTAAGGGCAGTGATTTACATGTAAATGGTGTGATGCCTTTAAATATTAACGACTTTAATTTAACTGCACCAACCAAAATGCTGGGTATGGTTAAGGTATCGCCTGAAATTGAGATTCAGTTTTCTCTTAACATATTAGAATGAGAATTCTTTCTTAGTTAACGCATCTTCTTCTGTAGTTTAGAAGTATCTTCAAACTTTGTGATGGTTATTGCAGGATTTCCAAAAAGGTAAATTTCACTATCGCCAGAAGCGGCTATGGTAATACGTTCGTTTGCGGAAATCGTTAAATCACTACTGTCTTCTAAACTGGCATCAGCCGTTTTTACGTCAAATTTTGCACCATCAAAATTGGTTGAACTATCCAATTGAAAAATAGAGCTATTAGCTGTACCTTCAACCACAGCATCAGCACGTTGGTACAATATAAAACCTGTGATTTTACTATTAATTAAAGCATCTAATTTACTATTATCGCTTAATTCAATTTTCGTGCTTTCTGCGTTAAGGTTTAAGCGTGTTTTCGATTTTCCGGAGCTCTTGTAATTGATGGTTTTTGCATTAATATTTAAGTAGGCTCTAGAATCATCCGCTGTAGTAAGGGTCACATCACCAAGTTCCATAGATGTCAATGATCTGATCTCGCCATCACCTCTGGTTTCAATGGTATGAAGCCCATCACCATAATTTACGGTTATTTTCAATTTCTTCTTAGAGGTTATGCGCATGGTTTCAATAAATGTGAGAATACCATCAACCACGTTGAATTGAATCACTTCATGTAAATTATCATCGGCTTCCACATTTACGGAAGGCTTACTATTATAAACCACTTCGATTGAAAAATCGCCATCAACTACTATTGTATGGAAATCATCAATGTAAGTTTGTTTGATAGTGACGTTTCTATCGCCTTTAATTTTTTCATCCGATTGTGCCGTTACTATTGGTGTAGCAACAAGTGTTATAAAAAGAATGAGTACTAATTTTTTCATAATGTAAGGTTTACTGTCTTTTAAGAGACACAAAACTCATTTCTAAAGTCACTTATTTCGGTTTCTGACTTTAATAAAATGTTCCGATTGTCAATATTAATGATTTCTGTTTAATATTGGTCAATTAAAAGCAATTAAACATACATAAACAAAAACCATCCCAAACTCAAAATTGAATTTAGGATGGGTTATAATTGACTGGTTGTTAATTGATTGAATTCTAAAAGATTTTCATTTATCTTAAAACGGTTGGTTCATTGTTTTCTAACACTTCCTGCAGAAGTATCTGATTTTTCTAGGTTTTCAGGATTTCCAGAGTATCTAATATCGCCACCACTGGTGGCCTTAGCGATTAACGATTTTGATGTATTGACAGAAATATCCGCTCCACTTGTGGCCCTAACATTAGAGGTTTCGGCCTCAAGCTCTGATGCGTTAATATCACTTCCACTAGTGGCTTCAGCAATCAATGCGTTTGTAGAACCACTCAATTTTATATCGCTTCCGCTTGTGGCATGACAGTTTAAAGATTTCGTTTTTACATCCAACTTAACGTCAGCACCACTTGTACTGTTTAATTCTAAATCCGTAACTTTAATGGTGTTTTTAGAATAGACATCACTGCCACTTGTTGCTTTAATCGCTGAAATGGTTTCAACATTCAACATTATTTTTTTCGAATTGGCACGTCTTATGTTTTCTGTGGCATAGATTCTTAATACACTATTTTCAACTTCTGTCATAATAATATCTTGAAGGTTTTCATCTGCTTCAATAGATAATGAGACATTGTCAGATTGTGTAATGTAAAGGTCTAAACCTTGGCTGACTTTAATTTCGTTGAAGTCTGATGAAATATCTCTTTCTACGTTTATAACATGGCCATTGCCATCGACACCTTCTATCAAATTACAGGAAAGTAATAGTAAACTAATAATACTGGTTACGATAATTCTTGTTAGTGTGGTCATAATTTCTGTTGGTTTTTTGATACTGAAAAAGGTTCAGTAATGGTTGATGAAATATTATGATGTGAATTTAAGTTGATTAGACTTTGTTCTAAATTATAAAATGATGAGCTGTTGAAAGTTAGGTGTCAATTGTCATTTGCTTCAATATTGACACCATCTTCATTAATTTCTAAGCTTACATTTGATTTACCGTCGTTGGATGGTCCTTCCTTTGTAATGTTTTCTATGATTTCGGTAGATTCTTCACTAAATTCCTCTTTCTCTTCAAAGTCATCGACACAGTCCAAGCATTCGACATCGCCATCCAAGACTTTATAATAATGATTATCCATGTTGGACCTCAATAAATTGCTACGATAATTGTTTCCTTGAGAAAAACGCGATGCATAGTCAGATGGAAAAAAGATAGTGCCTTCTGGCAAGTACAAAATAATTTCTACATTTTGATCGCTGAACTTATTTATGGCATCCGTTGTTAAATAAGAATTTAACTTCAGAACATTATTAACTACCGAATAATTATAACTAATATTCTGGGCACGTTCCCTCGCTAAATCATAACTACTGCCTCTTGCAAAACCATTAATTTTAATACTTGCTAAAGAATCTGTGGTCGATTTTACAATGAACCTAACATCAGTAGTTGAAATGATATTTCGGTCACTGTCCGTTGGAATGATTTTATAACCGTGAAAATTTCTATTGAAATGCCTGTTATAACTATCATGGCTTACCATGCTAATTTTTAAGGTATCTTCTGAAGTGATATTAATAGTTTCTTCAATTTGAGTGAAGTTAGCATCATACGCTTGTTCTGTGGCTTGCTTTACGCCAGTTATAATTAGTCCTATGATGGCTACGATCCAAAGTCCCAACAAGGTGAATTTCGCCACATTACCGATAGATTTTAAGTTGTTTACCAAAATCTTTAGACCTAAATAAAAGATAAAGAAAAATGGAATTCCAATCGCAAAGAACAACAATAAAGACATGAGCCAAATTGGAATGTTAGCCGCATTGGAAGCATCTATAAAATCCATACCTGGAAAATGAAGCGCATTGGTAACACCAACTGTAAAAAAGGCAATTATTAAAGCAATAATTGCACTAATGCCTATAATAATCAGTAATATCCCAATAAACTTGGCAATCACCTTTAAAAAGAACATGATGATAGTACCGATGGTTTCAAAAAAGGACTGTGAGCTCGATTTTAACTTACTGCCTTGCTTCTGAAAATCAACACCTTTTACCGATTCAGAAATGTTATCAGACACATGGTCAAAGCCTTCTTTCAGTTTATCGCCGTGTTTTTTTAAATCTACATTTTTAAAGTTTTCTGAAACGGAATCAATCCCGTCTTTAATTTTTTTTTCGATGTTACTGATGTTTACGGGATCACCAGTCATGGTCAGCTTTTCAGCTGTGGTTTTTGCTTCGGGTATCAAGGCCCAAAGCAAAATGTACAATAAAACTCCAGTACCAGCACTAAAAAATAGGATGACCCATATAAGTCTGATCCATAAGGCATCTAAACCAAAATAATGACCTAAACCAGCAGCGACGCCACCAATATAAGAGTTGTCCGTATCTCTAAATAAACGTCTTGAAGATGTTGATTTTTGCTTGTAATGCTGTTTTGGTTCGTCTTCAAATATTTCGTCATCGACGAGATAATCTTCTGGTTGTCCCATAATGGTAATGACCTCGTCCACGAGCTTAACACCAACGACTTGTTTTTCGTTTTGAATACGCTCGCTAAATAATTCGGCGATACGTGCTTCTATATCTGCTATAATTTCAGATCGACCTTGAGAGTCTGTAAATGAACGTTTTATAGCCTCAAGATAGCGTGATAACTTAAGATATGCATCTTCATCTATGTGGAAGAATATACCTGCTAAATTTATATTGACTGTTTTATTCATTTTTTTGGTGTTTTTGTATTAGTTACTAGGTTAACTGCATTTTGTAAGTCGCTCCATGTGGCGTTCAGTTCGTTTAGAAACAGTTTCCCTGTTTCCGTTAATCCATAATATTTTCTTGGGGGACCAGATGTCGATTCTTCCCAACGGTAATTGAGCAATCCAGCATTTTTTAATCTTGTTAAGAGCGGATAAATGGTTCCCTCTACAACAAGCATTTTTGCGTCCTTTAATGTGCCCAGGATTTCTGCTACGTAAGCATCCTCATCCGCTAATATGGATAAAATACAATACTCCAGAACACCTTTACGCATTTGTGCTTTTGTGTTTTCTATTTTCATGTGTTATGAGTCTTTAAATCAATTAAACTGTTCATTTTTTGATCGATTTTGATGATTATACTGAAACAAGTTCAGCAAAAGTTGATGAATATTTACTTTAAAAAATTAATGGTAAATGGATATTTATAAGGCTGTCCATCCCTTGCAGATAAACTCGCTTTGACAATAAGAGCCAATTCAATGATAAAAGCAATAATGGCTAACACTCCCAATCCACCACCAATATAGAGTAGAGGGGAAGGCTCGCCAATATTGATATGAAAATCATGAAACCCATGAAAGTCAATAACATCTAAACCTCTAAATAATTTGAAAATGAAAAAAGGGACACTGATCGTTCCTATAATTATGGCATATAGCAAAACACTAATTTGAAAATTAATAGCTTGCTTACCATGCTGATCAATAAATTCAGATTTGTCTTTATTGGCTGCCCATAATACTATTGGGCCAATGAAATTCCCAAACGGAATTACAAATCTCGAAAAGGTGGACAGATGAATAAATGTCGCTAAAGTTTTATGGTGATTATCTATCATGATTAAAAGTATATAATAGTTGCTTATACAAATATATGTCTTAAAAAAGGTATTATGTTACGCATAGTACTAAAAATTAACATTTTATTAACATTAGTTGGGTTGGTATTTTTGAATTATTTTAGTGGAAAAATTAATTCACAATATGAATATTTCGCCATCCAAACTCAACTTTTTTCTAATGTTTAAGCTACCTGCGGCATATTTTACAGGAGTAAGAACAAAAGCGATAAATGATAATTCTTGTATTGTGACGGTGAAACATCGTTGGGTAAACCAAAATCCTTTTAAGTCCATGTTTTGGGCCGTACAAGGAATGGCTGCTGAGTTAACAACAGGTGCGTTAGTTATGAAAAAAATAAGAGAAAGTGGCAAGAAAATTTCAATGTTGGTAGCAGCTAACAATGCTTCATTTACAAAAAAAGCAACAGGAAGAATTACATTTAAATGCGAAGAAGGTCACAAAATAGATGAAGCGATTAAGAAAGCCATTGAAACAGGAGAGGGACAAACGGTTT
Organism: Winogradskyella schleiferi; assembly: GCF_013394655.1. Classification (NCBI taxonomy): domain Bacteria; kingdom Pseudomonadati; phylum Bacteroidota; class Flavobacteriia; order Flavobacteriales; family Flavobacteriaceae; genus Winogradskyella; species Winogradskyella schleiferi. The sequence goes on along the minus strand of NZ_CP053351.1, from coordinate 2,702,020 downwards.
GGTTAAAGTCTAAAGGGACAAATAAGGAAGGTGTAGAGGTATCCGATTTTAATTTTGAGTGGACACTCAAAGTAAAATCTTAGATTTTTCTTTGACCTTATAGTCTCAGTCTCAGTCTCAGTCTCAGTCTCAGTAAAAAGTAAAAAGTAAAAAGTAAAAAGTAATAAGTACAAAGTGAAAAGTGTGGAGTGAAAAGTAAAAGGTACTAAGTAAAGTATAGACGTTTTTTTTCTTTGTGTGCCTTTGTGTCTTCTCTGTGGAACTTTGTGTCATAGCTTTTATTAGATTGAAGTATTCATTACTTAGGATTCAGTTTAAGGTATTTGAAAAAAAAATTTGTAACAAAACAAGAAATAATTCAACATATAATAGAATCAATTCATATTGAATTCTTATCTGGCGACAGGTAGGTGTTTCAGTATCAACATTTAAAAATATATCACAATGGAAAAATTACCAGATTACAACGACAGAAATGCGCACGAAATAGACTATCGCATTTACGGCGAAGAAATGCAATACGTTGAAATAGAACTCGATCCACAAGAAGCCGTTATCGCAGAATCCGGAAGTTTTATGATGATGGATGACGGCATAAAAATGGATACTATTTTTGGTGACGGTTCTCAAAAAGACACCGGTTTTTTAGGAAAGATATTAGGAGCAGGAAAACGAATTCTTACAGGAGAAAGTTTATTTATGACGGCTTTTTACAATGACCTCATAGGCAAACGAAATGTGTCCTTTGCATCGCCTTATCCAGGGAAAATAATTCCGATTGACTTAATGGAATTTGGTGGAAAATTTATCTGCCAAAAAGATGCATTTCTATGTGCAGCAAAAGGCGTAAGTGTCGGCATTGAGTTTTCTAAAAAACTAGGGCGTGGCCTTTTTGGAGGTGAAGGTTTTATAATGCAAAAGTTAGAAGGTGACGGCATGGCATTTGTACATGCAGGTGGAACTACAGCTGTAAAAACTTTGGCGGCTGGCGAAACCTTACGCGCAGATACAGGCTGTATTATTGGATTTACACAAGGTATTGATTATGACATTGAATTTATTGGAGGTATAAAGAATTCCATCTTTGGAGGTGAAGGGTTATTCTTCGCAAAACTCCAGGGACCAGGAAAAGTGTATATTCAATCCTTACCGTTTAGTAGGTTGGCAGGTCGTGTGTTAGCATCTGTTCCAAGAGGTGGAAAGTCTAAAGGTGAAGGTAGTATACTGGGAGGTATAGGAGATTTGTTGGATGGTGATAATCGGTTTTGAAAAGTGTAACTATTTTTAAATCAATGTTTTGTGCTATAAGAATTGTCTGAAATAATTTATCGACTTTATCGAGTAATCTCAAACTTTTAGCATAATAAGCTGTTAAAATTTATACGAAACAAATTTGAGTTCAAAAAATTTACTACCTTTAGGATTGAATTGAAATAATAGCCTATAGCGAAAATTTACTTTTATCAAACCTAAAACCAAAATTACCTATGGCGAGAGCAATGTACGAGTACACTAAAACTGTCCTCAGCAAAGTGAGTTTTGATGCGACGTTATTTTGTAAGGAAGTGCAAAAAGCAGTAAGACGATTACTGCCTCACGAACTTGAAGAACTTAGAATTTTTATTCAGTCCCTAATCAATCAAAACCCAGAATTGAATCAGTGTTTAATTTATTTAAAAGCATAAAAAAAAAAGCGACTTACGAGTCGCTTTTTTTTTTATTACTATTCAGTAGTTAAAAAGTTATTAGATGTAGGAAATAGAGTTTAATCCCTATACCCTCATTTAGCCTTCGGACTAATAATTTCCACATTCTGAAATGCTATCGCTCCACGAATGATTCCTGAAATTACATCGTGCATGGCATTGATGATTTGCATTTTTAATTCACTTTTGTGATAGATCATACTTACTTCTCTTGCAGGTGAGGGTTCTTTAAAATGTTTTAAATTAGGACTGAACTTTTCGTTCACGTCTAAAGTGTGTAAATAGGGCAGAAGTGTCATGCCCAAACCTTCATTCGATAGTTTTATAAGCGTTTCTATACTCCCACTTTCTAGTTGAAAATGTTCATCCAATTGATCTTTAAATGCTTTACATAAATTGATGACACCATCCCTGAAACAATGACCATCTTCCAACAACAACATGTCATCGATACTTAAATCAGAAACTTCAATAGTTTTTTTATCCTTTAGTCTATGATTTTCGGGAATATAGGCAACAAAAGGTTCGTAATACAAAACACGCTCCTTAATATTATCACTTTCTAAAGGTGTCGCAGCAATAGCTGCATCTAGGTGTCCATCACTAAGTCGGGTTAAAATTTCTTCAGTGGTCAATTCTTCAATCTTCAATTTAACCTTAGGATATTTTTTAATAAAATTATTTAAAAACATCGGCAAAAGCGTTGGCATAACGGTTGGGATAATTCCTAATCGAAATTCACCACCAATGAATCCTTTTTGCTGATCGACAATATCTTGAATCCGATCGGCTTCATTAACAATATTCCGAGCTTGATAGACAATTTTGCGACCAACTTCAGTCAATTCTATTGGTTTTTTACCTCTGTCAAAAATAACAATGTCCAATTCATCTTCCAATTTCTGAATTTGGGTACTTAAAGTGGGCTGTGTGACAAAGCATTTTTCGGCTGCTTTTGTAAAATTTTTATGTTCTGCTATGGCTAAAGCATATTTGAGTTGTGTAATGGTCATAACTATTCATTTAGGCTATAAAAGTATAAAAACTATTCATAAAAACTATACTAATTTTGTCTTATTTAAGTCGTAAATTTGAGTACACAAAAAAAATTAATCATGACATTAAATAGTATAGGTTTAGATACCGAAAAAACACAGGAATTAGCTGATGAATTAAATCAGTTGTTAGCAAATTTTCAATTGTATTATCAAAACTTAAGAGGTATACATTGGAATATCAAAGGGAAAGCATTCTTTAATTTGCACGAAAAATTTGAAGAATTATATACGGATGCAAATGTAAAAGTAGATGAAATCGCTGAGCGTATATTAACACTAGGTGCAACACCGTTGCATACATTTGAAGATTACACAAAAGCGGCTAAAGTACCAGTGGGTAAGAATATCTCTAATGATGGAAAAGCTGTACAACTTATTGTTGATTCTTTAAGTGAATTGTTGAAAATGGAACGCTCTATTTTAGACTCTGCTGGAGATGCAAATGATGAAGGTACCAATGCCATGATGAGTGATTTTATTACTGAGCAAGAAAAGACGGTATGGATGATGAAAGCTTGGTTAGGTGAAACTATTTAAGCTTAGTAAATAAAAAGCAAAATCCCTTCAGTGTCATTAACTGTAGGGATTTCTTTTTTAACATATAAAACTATTAATCACATTCTCGGCTAAGCGTTATTTCATCTCCATTATTTGACTGCAAACTTATCGAACATGGAAGATCGCAACCTATAACTCTCCATTGACCACTTGCTTGTTGTAAATCTGGCCCAGAGAAACTTAATGACAGTATATTTCCAGCTGTTGTGTTTTCTTCTGCTGACCACGTTCCAGAAAATGTTACGCCACTAGACATCCATTGTAAAGTACCATCAGCATTAAAAGTTATTTCATACACACTTAATTCATTTGAATTATTGAATGCACTTACAGCCCAATCTGTATTATCTGTTAATGCAGAAGAAATAGCACTAGGTAGGCAAAGATCATTTCCAGAATTACAAAAGACAAAGTCTGCTTCTGTATAACCATCACAAATTGCATAACAAGCATTATCATAAGAATAAGTATAACTAGAGCCATCTGGCTGTTCTACATTTACACATACAATATCCATTGGTTCGTCTGCACATTCTTCACATTCGTTAGGGTTATTATCATCATAGCAATCATTTAAAATAGCTTCAATTTCTTCTCGCGTATTAATGGTTGTTATATTACCATCGTTTTGCGAAATATCTATCGGATATATAAAGTCGAAATAATAAGAGTTATAGGTTACAGCATCTAATTCTTCTTGAGAATTTATGGTTGCAGTAGTATTTTCGTCAGTAATAATTGATAAAGGGAAAATTAGAGTAAAGCAATCGTTACCATTAGGATTATAATCTCCTTCGCAATCATCTACAAAATCATCTTCTGTAAATCCATCGCAAGCTGCATAACAAGCATTTGGGTAAGTAATAACAAATGTGTTTCCAAAAGGATCTGTAATTTCTACACAAACAGGAGTATAATTTTCAAAGCACTCACAAGGTTCGTTAGTTTCAAAATTACAGGTCTCAATTAAGTTAACAAACTCTTCTTCATTGTTAATAGTTTCAACTTCGATAGCGTTTGTAGTTTCATTATAAACTTCTACATCAAAAGGAAAAGCAATACCATTGATGTATAGTTGATTTGTAGAAGCAAGCATTACATCCACTAAGTCATCTAAGTTATTTACTGTAACTATAGTTCCATTATTATATGAAAGGGTTAAAGGATATACAAAATCAAAACAAAAATCGAAAACAACATTACCGGCTGGATTGTTATTAGCGTTTAGATTACCGTTAAGATCAAATTGTAGACTCAATTGGTCTAGAGTAGCAGTGATAGATTCACTATCTTCAGTGTTTTGCAGATTATCAACAAAAGGCTCATTATTAGTACAGGATGTAAAGATAAAAAGCATCATTACCATACTAAAAATTAGAAGTTTAAAATTTTTCATTTTTGTTTAGAATTTTTTTGGTTAAACTATTTTGTTGAGGTTAATCAGTAGTATTACAACTCGAAAAATAAAAACCCTACTTTTTTCTCAAATTATTTTTTTCATAGTTTTGAACCAATAATTTAAAAGCTAAATGGCTAAAGATAAACCCAACATATGTAATTCTAAAACTTTTGAGTTTGTCTATAATACTTACGCCAAAGATATAAGGCGCTTTCTCTTTTTTAAAACACAGGATATAGCAATTGCAGAGGATATTCTACAAGACACATTTGTAAAACTTTGGGAAAACTGCAAAAAAGTAGATCCTGATAAAGTAAAAAGTTATCTCTATAAAATCGCTAACAATAAATTTATAAATGAAAAGAAGCATGAAAAAGTAGTGAAAAACTTTGAAAAACATAATAAGAAAACCGGTACTAATGAATCTCCAGAATTTATCATGCTCGAAAAAGAATTTATAGAAAAGTTAGAAAGAACTATTGCTAGTTTACCAGAAAAACAAAAAGAAGTCTTTTTATTAAATAGAATTGAAAAAAAGAAATACAAAGAAATTTCTGAAATGCTTAATATTTCTGTAAAAGCTGTAGAAAAACGTATGCATTTAGCATTGATAGTAATGCGAAAAGAAATAGGAAATGTTTAAGCTAAAAAAAAGCCTTAGTAAGTAGGGTTTTTATTTTGTGAGTTGTTTTAACTATAGAACGCAATGAAAGAAAAGAATACACATAGCGATAAAGATGTTTTTTTAGCACAATGGTTAGCAGGCGAAATCTCTGATCAGCGGTTAAAAGAATTAGTTAGTAATGATGATTTTAATGCCTTTTCTAAAATTAGAAAAGGTGTTGAGGTCTATGAACGAATAGAAGCACCTATTGATATGTCTTATTCTAAAATACAAGAACGTATTAATAACAAAAAGCCAAAGGTAAAACCACTCTATACATATTTGTCGATTGGTATTGCAGCTTCCATAATATTTCTATTTGGCCTGTTTACTTTTTTAGGAAATGATGAAGTAATATTCGAAACAGGTTTTGGTGAAACAAAAACAATTGTGCTCTTAGATGGTTCTGAAGTTGTTTTAAATGCTAAATCTAAAATCACTTACAACGAAGATAATTGGGGAAATAATAGAACATTAACATTAGATGGTGAAGCCTATTTTAAAGTTAAGAAAGGCGAAAAGTTTACGGTAAGTACTGATAATGGTTCTGTTATGGTTTTAGGAACTCAGTTTAATGTAAATTCTACTAACGATTTTTTTGATGTGGTTTGCTATGAAGGTAAAGTGGGAGTTAAGACTTTAGAGTCCGATCATATTTTACTTCCAAATAATGGCGTTAGACAAATAAATGGTAACCCAATAGAAACTTCTGTTACCACGTTTATTAAACCTACTTGGATTGATGGCGAAAGCACATTTAAAAGTGTACCAATTAAATATGTAATTACGGCGTTAGAAGATCAATACAATATTAAATTTATTTCAGTTGAAATAGACGATTCTACAATATTCTCGGGCAGTTTTCCACATAATAACCTCAATGTCGCTTTACAAACAGTCTTTGATGCTTTAGATATAACCTACAATGAAAAAGAAAAACGTAACATTAAACTTAGATATTAAAGATGAGGTTAATCTATGTCTTTGTCTTAATGTTACTCCCATTTTTAGACTTTTCTCAAGAAGAGGCTTTTTACATAGAATTTAATGATGAAAACCTCACTGATGCATTTACCAAAGTAGAAGAAACCTATAACGTGCTTTTTTCTTTCAAAAATGATGATATCGTAAAAAAACGAATTTCATTAATTAGGAAGAAAAGAACGCTTTTAGAGGTTTTAGATGCTATAAAAGCGACTACGAATCTCAATTATAAAATATTAAACAATCGCTATATTGTTATCAATCAATTTATAAGTGAAACTATAAATGTAAACGCGTTAGATTTAGTTGTAATTAGTAGTTACTTAACAAAAGGTATAGAAAAAAATAGTGATGGGTCTTATAGGCTATTACCTTCTAAATTAGGAATATTACCAGGTCTTACAGAGCCAGATGTTTTAGAAAGTATCCAATTACTTCCAGGTGTATTAAGTCCTAATGAAACAGCTACAGGTTTTTTTGTAAGAGGTGGAGCCTCAGACCAAAACAGAATCATTTGGGATGGTATAAACATTTATCATAAAGGCCATCTTTTTGGAATGATTTCTCCATTAAACCCAAATGTCACTTCAAATATCAAATTTATAAATAATGGGTCGCATGCAAGATATGGAGAACGATTATCGAGTGTTATAGATATATCTTCGAGTTCTAAAATATCCAATAAGTTAAGAACTGAATTAGGCTTAAATGGCATTAATGGAGATGCTCTAATTGAGTTACCAATTATTAAAGACAAGTTGAATATTCAGGCTTCATTAAGAAGAAGTTATGTTGATGCGTTAGAAACGTTTACTTATAACCAGTTGGCAGATAAAGTCTTTGAAAGTACTAAGATTGATAACTCGGAGAATGGTAATAATGATTTTTCATTTTTAGATTATAATTTTAAGATTAACTATAAACCTAACAACAATAATAGTCTTTATGCTAGCTTTATTTCAATTGACAATCAATTAGATTATACATCTAACGAAACCGATACAAATAAAGAATTTAATGATAGAATTAACACTAAAAATCTGGGCTATGGCATAGGTTGGAGCGTGGATTGGAATACCAAAATAAAACAAACCACAACAGCCTATTTTTCTGATTATAAATTCAACTATAACTTTATTACAACTGAAGATGGTGAGCAAACATCAGATTTTGAAAAAAGAAATACTATCTATGATTCTGGAGTTGCAACCGAAATTAAAATAAATGCCTCTAAAAAAAACAACTATACTTTTGGATATCAATATGCACTAAAAGATGTAGCCTATGCTTTTTTAAATACAACTGACCTATTATTTATATTAGATTCTGAAGAACGCATTGTACAAACTCATAGTATCTATGGACAATACGATTATAAAAACTCTAAACTTTTTGATCTCTCATTCGGATTAAGAAGCACTTATTTCAATGAATTAGATGCAGTAAGATTAGAGCCAAGAATAGTTTTATATAAATCTATTTCCGATAATTTGAAATGGCAAGCTACAGGTGAAATTAAGAACCAAATCATTAGTGAGATTGATGAAACTATTATTAGTGATTTGTCTCTAGAAAATAGAGTATGGAGATTAGCAGATGGAAATCAGTTTCCTATAAGTAATAGTCAACAAGTGTCTACTGGCTTTATCTATACAAAACAAGGATTGAGTATTGATGTAGATACCTATTATAAAAAATTAAAAAATATAACCGCTTTATCTCTTGGTTTTTTAAATCCAGAAAATAGCACATTTAATATAGGACAACAAGATGTTGTAGGACTAGATGCTTTTGTAAAAAAGCGATTTAATGATTTTAATTCATGGTTTAGTTATTCGTATAATCGCTCTAGAAGTCATTTTAATAGTCTTAATGATAACAAGTCCTTTAACTCTAAGTCTAATGTTACGCATGCTATTTCGACTGCTTTAAGCTATAAGGTCGATAATTTACAGGTTGCATTAGGCTGGAAATGGCAAACTGGGAAGCCTTATACCATAGCAGAGCAAGGCAATGATGGTTTAGAATTTAACGATGGTATTAATACAGGCGAATTACCTATTTACCATCGCTTAGACTTTTCATCTACCTATAATTTTAAAATGTCTAGGAGTCATAAGTTAAGAGGAAAAGTAGGCTTGTCTATTAGAAACATTTACAACAGAAAAAATTTAATAAGTAGAGAGTATAGAGGTAACAATAGTTTAGACGATCCTATTGAGCTCATAGAAAAATATTCTATTGGTATAACACCTAATATTATGTTTAGACTTTATTGGTAGTACAAAAAATCCAGCTAATTAGCTGGATTTTTTTGATTGATTGATTGATAAGAGTAATGTCTAAAAGCGAATATTAAGTTCTAAATTTTTGTCTTCTACTTTAAATTTTGCCTCGTCATATTGTGGTGGCCCAAAAGACATAGAGTTATTAGACATACCGTAAGACTCTAACGGCATTCCATTGTCGCTAAAGTCCATTTTGTTATTTTCATTGACATCATGGTAAGCGATTATGGCATATTCACCCGGTTCAACATTTTCAAAAGTAATGGTTACTTTTCCGTCTTTAATTGCAGATTCAGCGCTCATAATGGGCTTGCCTTTCATAAAGGTGTCTGCCGTGTTTAAAGCCATTTTAACGGTTCCTTTGTCGTTGTTTACATTATCGATCGTGACTGTTATCGTTTTTTGGCTATCTTGAGAAAAGCTAACTAATGTTGTAAAAATTAGAGCGAAAGTTAATAGTAAATTTTTCATAATAATGGATTTTAATGGTTAGTGTGTATTACTGTTCTTTTTTGTTGATGGTTCAAATATCTTACAAAAGCTATGGTTTTTATAATTGTAATTACTGAATTGTAATTTTATAGGGATGAGTTGTGTTTTACGTTAGAATTTGGAATCATAAATTGGGGAGTTTGCTCGCAAAGTCGATAAGATGCAAAGAAAGATTTTACGAAAAAAAAATCTCAATAGAATCTTATACATTTGCTGAACAACCTATATTCCAATTCTGTGACTGCCCACTGAAGACTGCCTACTTTTTACAAAAGTCCCCTCGCCTTAATTTCCAAATACTTATTAATAGTATTTATCGTCAAATTTTCTGGTGTTGTTAGAATGGATTGAATGCCGTGTTTTTGAAGTTCGTTTACAATCAACTTCTTTTCATACATGAATTTTTCCGCTATGGTTTTCTGAAAAATATCAAAGGTATTATCGGCTTCAATTTGTGTTAGTTTTTGTAATTCAGTATTTTCAAAAAAGATAACTACCAAAAGGTGATTTTTAGCAATGGCCTTTAAATAAGGTAACTGACGATGTAAGGCATCTAAAGTTTCAAAGTTGGTATAGAGTAGTAGCAGACCACGTTGCGTAAGACTTCGTTTCACATCAATATACAATCTTGAAAAATCAGATTCTGAAAAATCAGTGTTGACATTATATAAGGTTTCTAGAATTTTATTCATTTGCGATGGTCGTCTTTCGGCAACCACTTTGTTTTCAACCTTACGGGAAAAGGTAAACATTCCGGCTTTATCCTGTTTTTTTAAAGCCACATTACTGATGACTAAAGTCGCATTTATCGCATAATCCAAAAGGCTTAGACCATCAAAAGGCATTTTCATGGCTCTACCTTTGTCAATGACCGAGTATATGGGTTGTGAGCGTTCGTCTTGAAACTGATTAACCATCAGTTGATTGCGTTTGGCAGTTGCTTTCCAGTTGATGTTTCTTATATCGTCGCCATTGACATAGTCTTTAATTTGTTCAAATTCCATGGTATGTCCAATACGGCGAATTTTTTTTAAACCATATTCAAATAGTTTGTTGGAAAATGCCAAGAGCATATATTTCCGTAATTGTAAAAACGACGGATAATTTGGTACCATCGCATCCTTGGCGAACTGAAAGCGTCTCATAACCAGACCGATTGGTGAATTGACATAAATATTAAGACTGCCAAAATAATATTCGCCTCGCTCTAATGGTCTTAATGTATAAGTGATTTTCTTTTGATTGTGTTTTTTAAGTTGTGTGTTAATTTCAAAATCGCGCTTTTGATATTGAAATGGCATTTCATCTATTAATTGTAAATCGGCTGTAAAATTATAGTTATTCTGAAGTGAAATTTCAATCGGATTATCGTCGCCATTACTTAATTTTTCTGGTAAAATTCTTGATGCTATTATTCCTTTTTGTTTGAATAATAGAATTAAATCCACAACCACTAAACCAATGGCGATGACAAACAGAATAGTTACAATGCTCAATAAGTCTGGATAAATATAGGCGAGAATGAACAGTGCTACCAAAATCATGGCAACAACAAAAAACCGAAAGGTTAAATACGTATGTTTAAAAAAGCGTTTCACTATCTCGGAATCTCAATGGTTTCAAGGATTTGGTCCACAACCTTATCTACGGTGAAGGCTTCCATTTCACGCTCTGGAGTTAATACCAAGCGGTGTTTTAGTACAGCTTTTGTACAACGTTTAATGTCATCTGGAGTAACAAAATCTCTTCCATTAATGGCTGCATTCGCTTTGGCAGCATTTAAAATGGCAATAGAAGCTCTTGGTGAAGCTCCTAAATATAAGTTGGCATTGGTTCTTGTATTATGAACAATGGAAGCAATGTAATTTAAGAGGTTATCTTCCACCACAATTTGCTTGATGAGGTTTTGATAGTTTTTAATCGATTCTGCTGAAAGTACCGCTTTTATAGTACTGAAATCCATTTGGTCTTGGCGCGAGTGATTATCGACCAAAATTTGAACTTCATCTTCTAATGAAGGATAATCCACTTCAATCTTAAACAAAAAACGATCTAATTGTGCTTCAGGCAAACGGTAAGTACCTTCTTGTTCAATTGGGTTTTGGGTTGCAAAAACCAAAAAAGGTAATTCCATGTCGTAACGGGTGCCATCCATGGTAATTTGACGTTCTGCCATGACTTCGAATAAAGCTGCTTGCGTTTTTGCAGGTGCTCTGTTAATTTCATCAATAAGCACAATGTTAGAGAAAATAGGTCCTTTCTTGTATTCGAATTCACTGTTCTTTACATTAAAAATGGACGTTCCCAAAATATCACTAGGCATTAAATCTGGTGTGAATTGGATACGGCTAAAATCCACGGCCATTGTTTTGGCTAGCATTTTTGCCGTCACGGTTTTTGCAACACCAGGAACACCTTCAATAAGTGAATGGCCATTGGTTAAAATTGAAATAATTAATAGCTCGATCATTTCATTTTGCCCAACGATGAATTTTGCAATTTCACGTTTAATATCTTCAACGCTATTTTGCAGCGGTTGAAGGTCTATTCGGCTTTGGAAACCTTCGGAAACGGGTTCGGTGATTCCTTCTTGAATACCGTTTGAAGGATTTGTGTTGTTCACCACTCTTTCCTCATTTCTAAGTGTATCATCTTGGTGTTCTGATGACGGCGTATTTTCATTTTCCATAATACCTTATGTTCGTTTAAAATGTTCTATTTTTTTATTCAATTCTATGAGCTCTTGCTCGTTGTGCTGTGTTTTCGACTTTAAAAAGACAATGTAATCCACTAAAGCTTTGGTGTCTTCCTTTGAGTTGCTCGATTTGGCCGAGAGTTTATCTATAAAACCAGAATTAAACTGATTGGTTTCCAAATAATAATGACTTCTTACAAACTCTAAAAAGTATTGAATTTTCTTTTCGATAATATTAGTGAAATCACCATGTTGATAATATAGTTCTCCAATTGTTTGGGTAAAATCTACGGTGGCATTTTCGAGTTTGTTGATAACAGGAATAATGCGTTGGGTACGTTTTCCCCTAAAAATAACAAAGAGCATTAACCCAAACATGCTAATGTAAAATGCCCATTTTAATGCCGTATTTGTTAAAATGAAACGCAACGGACTTGTAATGATCTTTCGTCCGCTTTTATAATTGTTATCCCAAATAATTTGCTGTTTTGGCATGTATGACAACACCGTTGCGGCATAATCTTCTTTATCGTCCAATAGATGGTAATTGGTAAAAGCAAATGGATTGGTATGAAGAATAAATTGCCCATAGTTATCACCAACCTCAATTTTAATAAGATTGGGATGGGTTTCGTCTAACTCATCTTCGTTTTTAGTGGTTATGGTTCCTAAAACAGTAGTGCTTAAGGTATCAATGGATTCAAAATAACTGTTTTCAATGACATCTTTGTAAATTCGGTTATTGGCTTGTAAGCTTGGACTTGTAAATTTAGTATCTGCTTCTTTCCGATAGAGGTTGGTGTATTGGCGCTGTACACTTACGTTTAAAGTATCTAAAACATCGCCATATAAATACGTACTACTGATAAAAACGGTATTGCCATCTTCAACAAATTTCATCAGTGTTCTGGACTCTTCTTTATCGAAATTAATATGGTCATTAATAAAAATCACGGATTTAGGTTCTGAAAACGTTTCATCTTTCAGATATTCATAAATCGATTTTTCAGCGACCAGAACTTCGCCTTCAGAAAAGGTTTCCAATTCATTAAAAAGCACGTAACAGCCCAATGGAATTTTATCCATTGCAGAATACGAATTTCGCCAGTTTAAGGCTTTTGGTTTGGTAACTTCGGCGATCATCATAAAAACAATCACAGCACCAATAATATAGAGCGCAATTTTAGAACGCTTATCCATACTGGGTTGTTTTTATGAGTTGGTTAAAATCGGCTTTGTTTTTATTAAAGCGCGCTTCGTCTATTGGAAATTCCCCATACCATACGTAATCGTATATATAAGATACACGCTTAAATAAGGTTTTGAGTTGACCATCCTTTATTTCATTTAAATAATCTGTATTTGTCTTTTCGTAATGCCATTCAATGAATTGCTTATTGGCTAGGGATTTTAATGATTTAAGATACAAATACCGTGTTGCCAATCTGTAATTATTGTCTTTTAAGGCTTTTGAAATCAGTTTGTCAAAATCAATTTGTTCTATGTTTTCTTCTACATAACTAAACCCTTCAATAGCTGCAGTTTCAGTTTTAAAAACAGAGCTAACCGGATTTTCCAACAGGAATTTAATTAAAAGGTACAAAACGATAATTCCTAATAATCCATAGACGATATATTCTAAGGTTTGGTAATCGACAAAGTCAATATCGAAGCCAAAAATATCGCCCAACCAATTAAAGAATTTCCTGAGAATGCGTTGCATGAGGTTGATGCCTCCTGTATCATTTATGGAATAGTTGAATTCATCGCCAGAATAGTTGTCTTTAAAGTTATCTTTAAAATAGGTGACATCGAGATTAGACGAGTCTTTTTTGACAATTGCATGTTGAGCCCCAATAAAAGTGGAACTGAAAGCCGTCATTAAAAATGAGTTGATATGTTTGAGTTGAAACTTACTCATTAATACCAATTTGATCGATTTTCTTTTGCAGAAAAAGATTGTATTTCATTTCATTGAGATTGTAGTATAGAATACCATAGGATATCTGCGATAAGGCCTGTGCATAAATAAACGATAATAAAAATGCAGCAAAACCAATTGTGAATACTAAAGTTGCAAAAGTGCTAGTAGCTATATCGACATTGCTTTCCACGGAAAAATAAACATAGATACCAATAATAACACTGGGAATTGAAATGATTAAAACGGTAATCATGGTATTTAGGATACCAATGACCAATCCATATAATACGACGCGCCAGAAATTTGACATGGTAAAACTGAATCCTTCGGAAAGCGCATCTCCAACATTTTTACTGGTTGAAAAAATAGCCATGAAAGTTAATCCAAAAATGGCATTCAAGGTAAAGTTTAAACCGTATTGAGCTAACATGCCCAGCAATGGAATAAAAGCTAACATCATAGAAATGATTATATAAGCTACCGCCATCAATCCACCAATGAGAATAAAAACGACAATGGTTCCGAGGTTATTTAATATGCTTTTCCAAATCCGTTTGGACTCTATTTCTCCATTATGTTTAACATAATCGGCAATATAGGCGCTAGAAAAGCTATAGTTGATCAATGCCGTTACAAACACAATTAAAATAAGAATAATTACACCAGCAATAAAATAGCTTTCCGTGGCAACATTAGAACCCATGCCAAACCTAAAATCCTGACTGGCCAAGCCCATAAATCCTGTAACTAAAAGGTATGAGCATATCAAGGTAAGAACAATGCTAACAGCATTATATCTGAGATAAAGATTAGTGTAGGCTTTAAAATTATGTTTCAGGAATAAAAAGTAGGTATTTATAATATCGCCAAACGTACTTCTTGTTCTTAATTCAATATACTTTTCGTTCACGTCAATAAGGATTTGGGATGCGTTTGTGATGTGGCTTCAAGCGGTTTTATATGACTTGCTTTATTCAGCGCAATCGGATAAATGATATAGTAATAAACAATTAAAAATAATGATAAAAATATAATGCCATACGCTAAAAACCAAGGCATTTGTTCGCCATAGCGGGTTATAAATCCTTCGATAAAACCTGCAACAATAAAGAATGGAATAGTGCTCACCACAATTTTCAATCCGTCTTTTGCACCTTTCATAAATGCAACACGTCTGGAATAGGTTTTAGGAAATAAAAAGCTGTTTCCCATAACCAAACCAGCACAACCAGCAATAACTATGACTGAAATTTCAATCGTTCCATGTAGCCAAACCGTTGAGGTTTTTTCTAAAATACCGTAATTATAAAAGAAGGTAATAAATGCACCTAACATTATACCATTACTAAAAAGCACATAAATAGTTCCAACGCTAAAAATAGCGCCACAGGCAAAAGCGATAATGGCAACTCTAATATTATTGATGGTAATTCCTAAGAAGGTTCCAACTTGACTTCCGCTTTTATAAACAGCCATGGGTTCGCCCTTTTCAATGTTTTCCAAGGTCATGTTGACATAACCATCGCCTAAAATTAAGCGAATAAACGAATCGTCATTCAGTGTAGAAACAGCACCAATGGTTACCGCTGCCATAAAAATCAAAAAGGCGTAAAGCAAGGTTTTATGATACTGATAAAAAAATAATGGAAACTCGTCAAGCCAGAACGACACAATTTTATTTTTAGACTCTTTTTTGGTAATATAAATCTTTTGATGTGCTTGTGAAGCCAACGAATTTAAGTACAGCAAAGTCTTACTCCCAGGGTAATACGTTTGAGCATAAGACAAGTCGTTGGTAAGTTGTATATAGTAAGAAGCTAGATCATCAGGATTTATTTTCGCATTATTCTCCAATGCGTTTTCAAAACCAATCCATTTTTCCTTATTTTGCTTCACGAAAGACGCTTCGCGCATAAATTGTTTTAAATTAGAAACGAATATACATTTCAATGGGCAAATTAGCAATTAACACGGCACAAAATGTCAACTTAGATTACAAGTTAATTGGTTTGGGTGAACGAATGGTCGCATTCTTGATCGATGGGATTATTTTAATCACCTATATGACCATCATTGAAAACCTTGTTTCAGTTTCTGAAATTTTTGATGCAGATAGTTGGACAAGACGTGGCTTTTTAGGCTTGCTCACCTTACCAGCTCTTTTTTATTCGGTCATTTGCCATATTCTTTTTGGAGGACAGACCATCGGAAAAATGATATTGAAAATAAAAGTGGTAAGCATAGATGGTTCGCCAACACAATGGTATAACTTCTTTGTGCGTTGGATGCTCCGGATTGTTGATTTGTGGATTTTTTCGCCATCAATAGGTGTTTTAAGTATTTTGTTATCCGATAAAAAGCAACGTATTGGTGATGCAGCTGCGGGAACTGTGGTTATAAGTGTAAAGAAAAAGCACAAAATTACAAGTACTATTCTTGAAGATTTAAACGACGATTACGAACCTGTTTTTAATAACGTTACCCAATTAACCGACAAAGATGTAAGGATTATAAAAGAGGCGTTTACCATTTCGAAAAAGAATAATGATTTTAAAACCTTAACCATTTTAAAAAATAAGATTTGCGATACGTTGCAGATTGAATCGAAGTTGTATGATGTGCAGTTTATAGACACCATTCTTAAAGATTATAATTATTATACTCAAAATATGTAAGCAGAGAACAACTTTTTCTTTTTCAGAAAAAGTTAGCGAATCGCTTATACTGAGCGAAGCCGAAGTTTCTAAGAGAACCAAATTCCTGCGAAAGCAGGAATCCCAAGTATCGAATAGATTTCATATTAAGTACGGGTGACAAAAAAATAACACTAATAAACAACCATGTTTTTCCAAATCATAGACATATTAGGAACCATAGCTTTCGCCATTTCAGGGGCATTAGTAGCCATGAACAAACGCATGGATCCGTTTGGTGTGCTGATTATTGCTTTTGTGACTGCGGTTGGTGGTGGAACGTTGCGTGATGTTATGATTGGCGTTGAACCTGTTTCATGGATGAGAAACATGACCTTTGTATATGTTATTATCGGGTCTGCTGTTTTCGCTGTTGTTTTTAAAAAGCGCATTAATTACCTTAGGAAGTCCCTGTTTTTATTCGATACCATTGGTATTTCACTTTATACCGTTGTTGGTATTGAAACTGGACTTGTTGCAGGTTTACATCCTTTAATCTGTATTGCGTTAGGTACTATGACGGCTTGTTTTGGTGGTGTGATTAGAGATATTTTGTGTAACGAAATTCCTGTTATTTTCAGAAAAGAGATTTATGCAACGGCTTGTATTTTAGGAGGCGTTACTTATTTTTTACTGTTGCAATTTTTTGAGGATAGAAACTATTTGTTTGTTCTTGTCGCGATCGTGGTTATTACGATTCGTTTGATTGCGGTACGCTTTAAAATTAGTTTACCTAGTTTATATAGGAAAGAGGAATGAGGGATTAGGCATTTGATCTGAGAAATTAGGCTGAATTTATTTCAATAAGCGTTCTATTTTATTTTGTCGGACTTCATAAATTAGAAATGCATTTTCATGCCTTCATGAGTCGCTTTAAATCCTAAATCTTCATAAAATTGAATAGCTTTTGGTCTTTTTTTGTCAGTGGTTAATTGCAGTAAATGTGCTTTTCGTTCTTTGGCTCTATTTATGGCCCACTCAAACAATGTTTTCCCAATGCCAAGCCCTCGTTTGTCTTTTCTAATTCTTACCGCTTCAATTTGTGCTCTAATTCCACCTCTATAGGTGAGGTATTGAATAAAGGATAATTGAAGTGTACCAATAATTTCAGCATTTTCGTTTTCTACAACTATGAGTTCTTGGTTGTCGTCTGCGTTTATATTTTCAAAGGCTATGAGATATTCTTCTGGTAATGGATTTTTGAAATTTTCCCTTTGTTTCCCAAGTTCATCATCAGCAATCATTGCTACAATGTATGAGATATCGTTTTTTGTTGCTTTTCTGACGGTCATGGTTGGGAATGGATGAAAATTAGTTTGATTTAATTACGGTTAACATTAACATCATTGGTTTGAATCATTTTGTCTCAGTATAAGTTTTTCAACTTTATTCACTTGGCGTTCTAAATAATTGGGAGCAGGGAAACGTATTCCCAGAAAAAGATGATAGTTAACTCTAGTTTCAGAATTCCTCCCAGTGGTGTTTTCTTGTTTAAATTCAGTTCCCGAAATTGTTGAATAAATTCCAGTATAAAAACGCTTACCATTATAACCTAAACCAATTCTGCCATCCCAACGAAATATAAAATTGTCCTGATTAGTAATTGCATCTCCATCAGTTAGTCTTGTAGTCAGCTTCGTGTTTAAATAACCTATTCGCGCAAGTAAACCCAATGAGAAATAGAACTTCTCTCTACTGACA
The DNA here is from genome assembly GCF_013394655.1 of Winogradskyella schleiferi. Taxonomy (NCBI): domain Bacteria; kingdom Pseudomonadati; phylum Bacteroidota; class Flavobacteriia; order Flavobacteriales; family Flavobacteriaceae; genus Winogradskyella; species Winogradskyella schleiferi. Next base: position 2,683,858 of record NZ_CP053351.1, on the reverse strand, counting down.
AATGTATGCACATAGCCAGGCCCAATACTAGCTTCACTATTATTTGATTTTTGAGTGTTTATATCTGATGACTTGTCATTGATTTTAAAGTAGCGTAAATTAATAGACGGGATGAAACTTCCCGCACTTTTTAACTGGCGTTCGGTTTGAGAAGTTAAACTCTTAAATGAAAATTTTGAGTTACTGGAATATCCTGTTGTTATGGCGAATCCATTATAGCTTAAATCAGGAAACTGAATATAGGGATCACCTTCCGAACGAGTTATAAAATCATTTGAATTCTTAAGGTAGTAGCCTTTTACTTTGGAATAAGAAAGGTCGGTAAACCAATGTTTAAAAATTAATGAGGTACTTAACTCAAATGATTTTGTTTTCCCTCTTAAACTCTCATCTCCATTTCCTGGTAAAAAATCGGGTGTAAATTGAAACCCAAATGAAATAAATTTATAATTAACGTTTAAACGAAGATTCGCAGCAGTATTTGGGTAAAGAATGACTTTAGTATTTTCCGTCCTTACTTCAAATATTTCATATGCATTGTTTAATGACACATCGATTCCGATCTTATCTGTTTTTTCAATCCATCCATCTTCAATTTTTAGACTAAGACTATCTTTCGTTTGTGCCCAAAGAGAAATGAACGTAAAGGTTGAGACTATTACTGTAAGTTTGGTATGTCTTGTGATCGCTTTTCTGTTCATTTATTTCAGTATTTAAACTAATGTAAACATCTTTGGCCTCGAGTAGTCTTTAAGGCAATTACCTATGGTCATAGTGAGTTGTTGTATTTAATAGTCATAAAATTCCTTTACCGTGAAATTCAATTCATTTTGTTTAGGTCTTATTATAGCGTTTAAATAGTATCTATGAAAAAAACCGTTTAGCACAACTATTTTCTTGCCTTTATATTCTCTGATAAAATGGAAAATATTATTAGCCATTGTTTGATTGCGTAAATCCCAAAATTCAGCCGCTTTTTTATAGCCTTCTAAATAACAGATACTATCTCCAGTATGCTTAATGTAATAGGTGTTTTGAAAAATTGGATAGTTTCGCATGATATCCAGAAGCTTTTTGTACTGATAGCCTTGTCTTTTTTGAGCTATTCTATCCGTTTTCAAACTATTAAAAGAATTTGCTCCTAGATATGCCCTTGAAATTAGGCTATCGTTGACCCTAAGATAATCATTATAGGTTTTTTCATCCAATGGACTTAATAAGTTATTACTATATAGACTATCTAGCAATTGGGTTGCTTTGTTGTCTGTAGGTCGTGATCCTATTTTTATTCTGTATTTATTTCTTCCAGTGAATTCATAGGGTCTAATATCTACTTCAAAGTTGTTCATATACCTTATGGTCGCTACATTTTCGTTACTATCCCAAGTTTTCTTGAATTCAAACGCTTTGGTGAAAAAGGATGAATCCACTTCGAAAAGAATTAAATCGGGTTTTATCTTAGTTAAAATATTATAAAGACTGTCTGCATTGAAATTTTCAACCGGATCGTGAACTGTACCAAGAAGCACTAATTCAGCTCTATTAGTTGTGCAATTGTAATAAACCGCACAGATTAAAATAAAGTGGAAGTATTTTCTCATTTAAATGAGTTATTAATGTTGCTATCAACGTATTTTTATGATTAAGTTGTTTGTTTCAACAACTAAGTTAGCAATTAGAAACCAAATAGAAAATCCCTAAGATTTTTTCTAAGTAGTCTACAACCAGGAAATTAAGTATGAACAGTTTTGCTCATAGTGCTTTATTCATTCCATTTTGTAATTCCATCCAGTTTTAAACCCGCAACAAGCTAAAAAAATCAGCAATATTAACTGGGTGTAAAAAATAACGCTCAACATAATTCTTAGATTATTTTCTTTTGGTTCCATTTCGGGTACAATTTCTCCAGGCCTTAGAGGTGGATAAATTCTCCAGCTAGTGCTTTTTATAATGAAAGTTTCCAAAAAAAAATCAATTCCGATTAAAACTACAACCATAAGTATTGTCGAAATCATTTAAATCAGATTTGCAGTCAAGTTTTTAAAATTCCTGCGCCATACCCTAACCAAATAGATTCCGAAAAACACCAAAACTCCGTGTAATAGAATGAAATTTAAATTCGCAATGACGAAATATGTATCGTGAATATTTATATCAAGTGTTGAGTCAGCTTTTAAACTATCTATTTCGAAAATCAGAGTGTTCAAAATCAGGAATAGAATAATTGTTCCAATCAACCAAATATTTCTTTTTTTCTCAAGGTTCTAATTTAGATTACGGTTTTTGTACATTTTGCAAAACGTTCATGGGTTGTGTTGTAAAATATTTTTTTATAGGGATGCTTCAATGGTGTGTTAAAATGTTTATAAACGACTAACATTATATCGTTTTATAATGCGTAAATTTTTTTAAAAATAGATAAGTTACTTTTCCCATTTAGTTTAAGGGTGAAGTTTAACTCTAACAAGATTTTCAATTGGAGAAACTAAAGAGCCAAATTGATTAAAAATAGCAACGTCGGCAGCATCACGACCAAAGCCAAGAACCACATAGCCTCCTGGAGAGCCTACTTGAGTGGCATCAAAAGTATACCAACGGTTACCAATATAGGCCTCAAACCAAGCATGCATATCCATTGGTTCCAAATTGTGTAAATAACCAACAACAATACGTGCTGGGATGCTTAAACTACGGCAAAGCGCAATACCTAAATGGGCCAAATCCCTACAAACACCAAACTGTCTATTTTTAACTTGAACGGCTGACAAGGGTTGATTATTACTGCCTGGCAGATACTCAATGTTTTCGTGCAACCAATTTGTAATTGCTGAAACTTGGTTGTAGCCCATGAATTGGCCTTTGGTAATAGCTGTACTCATTTCATTAAAAAGATCAGACTCGCAGTATCTACTCGGTAAAAGATAACTTAGCACGGCGTCTGGTAAATTCTGGATTTCAATAAATGGTTCGCCAAAGCCTTGATCTATAAAATTAGAGGTTACAACATCTGAAGACGTAGAAATTGAGAACATTCCAGGTTGGGCAATTAATCGTTGACACAGATTGCCATAATTGTCCGTAAATTCAAAAACCGGTGTACTTGGTGTAATTTTATATTCCTCTCTTTCTACCCATTGTTGGCTACCACTACGCGGCCTTAACATAAAAATAAATGGGGTTGGCTCAAAAATCTCAAACTTTAAATCACAGCTCGTACGTAAACGCATATATCATTTTTTAAGATTATAATTACACAATAAAGACTGGCCCAATTCTAAATAAGTTAACTCGTAATTTGCTAACACAAATTTCGATTATTTTATATTAGCAGCACCTATTAACAGAAACTCTTTATTATTATTATTATTTCAATTGATTAGGTGCCGTTTTGCGCTGTCGCATAATTTTTAATTCTGCCAACAAGATAAACGCTTAAATAGTGTCTAACTTTTTGAGGGTAGTTCAAAATCCGCGAGTCGCGATAGCTATCCGGATTCATAAGTAGGCTAGAACTAGCAATTAATAATATACCGTTTAAGTTTACAATTCATTAAATTTAAGCATAGATCAGAAAGAACAAAAGAGAGGGTTGATATATGATGAAAATTATAAAAGTACTTTAGTAAAAAATTAATGAGATTTTACTTGTTTTTTGCCACAGTACTTTGTTGATGGTAGTTATTTATATTCCATACATTTTCTTGATAATGTTTCCTTTTAATTTTTGTATTGGTTTTAAGTTTGTAAAAGTTAAACTATTTATGTCATCAGGACAGTTCGTTAATATTTCATAACCATTTTTAGTAATTAATACTGTGTCAGAATGTCTAAAACCTCCAACGCCTTCTATGTAAATTCCGGGTTCAATACTAACAACCATTTTTTCCTTTAGAACTGTCTTATCTCCTTCAGCTAAATAAGGACCTTCGTGATTTCCTAAACCTATTCCATGACCAGTTCTATGCATTAAGTTTTCTTTAAATCCTTGTTCAATTAAAAATTGTCTCGCAGCTAAATCTACATCTTCTGCAATAACACCTGCTTTTAATACAGCATAACTTCTGCGTCTAGCTTCCATCATTAATTCAAATGCTTCTTCTTGTTTTTTGGTTGGTTTACTTGTGAAAAATGTTCTTTCCAATTCAGCAGAATACCCATTTACTCTTAAAAATGCTAAACTAATATGTGAGCCGTCAACTAGTACATCTGAAACTTTGGGTATTCCGTGAGGCTGATAAGAAATTCTACTAGGCCATGCCGCAACCAAAATATTTGTAGCTAAATAGTCAAAAGGTGTTTCTTTGATTACTTTTTGTTGAATAGAACGTCCAATTGAAAAAACTTCAAGTTCCGACATTCCGAAATATGCATTTTTATTTAATTTCTTAATACTAATATCACAACATCTCGATGCTTGTTTTATTAACTCAATTTCTGTATTACTTTTTATCCAACGCTGTTCTTCCAATATCGAATTTTCTACGATATTAAGATTAACCGAATTCAAAAAAGCTAAAATTTCGAAAGGTGTTTTAGCTCCAATTCCAATAAGTTTACTGTCTTTTACTATTTCAAGAAGTATATCGTTCCAACGTTCTGGTTCTTGAGCAGGATATTCCCAATAACTTTTTATTACATCGACATGATCAACCTTTTTTAAATGAGCAAGTTCCATTTTTGGAACAATAAAACTGACTTCGCTTTCTGTAATTATTAGTAGAAATAATCTTTCAAGACTTTTGTAAGTTAATCCAGTTAAATAGTAAATATCTTCTTCTTCCGAAATGATTAAAGTGTCAAGTTTGTCTTTCTTTAACCTTTCTTTAATTGAGTTTATTCTCTGTTTGTATTCTAATTTACTTATTTTCAAATTTCAGTTTTTATTGCGTTGTTTTAATTACTGCCAACGTTTTTCTTTAGTTTACAATAAATATCTTTATATAGAAAAAGAGGAGAACTATAACGTGTTTTAGATTAGCGATCCCTTATAAGTTGTTGGCAATAGTGATTTTTTTAAAAAACTATTCAGATACTACAAAAGTCTTTAGCATATTTTTACTTGAGGCGTTTGGTACTTCCGAAATTAGGACATATTTTCCAGATTCAAGTTCAGCTGTAAAAAAACCTTTGTTTCCACCAGGCATATCATTAACACCACCAATAAAAGTAACAGCATTTGGCGCTGGTTCTATCAATCCTTTTGGATCTGCCCAATTCATCCAATTTTCCAACTCCTCAAGATTAGCATTTTCATCTAGCTTAACAAGATTAATATCGTGTCCGACAAAATTTTCATGCACAATCTGATCTTTATATTTTACCATAAAGGTGTGTTTACCCGAACTAATGGAGTCATTAAATACAATTCCATCAGTACTCGAAATATTAATGTCAATATCCGCAGTTGGTTCATTGTTCTCCGAATCAGTTCCTGATACTACGATATCTTTTGTCATACCCATAGATGTATGAAACATGCCATTGCTCATTTTTACATAGCATTCAACAATGTATTTTCCTGGTTTTAGATTAAGTGTCGTTTCTCCTATTTGATTTGGCGAGAGTAGTCCTGAACCACCAACAAACTCAACTTCACCAAACCAGTCAGGAAGTTTTGCAAATTCAGCATATCCTTCTTCAGTTTTTCCTTCCATAATTAGTTTCATGGCACTATCAAATACTGGAGCTACTAGTTTTTCCGCATCTTCTGAAGTCTTTCCTTCAGGGTATTTATCTATAAGGAAAAAGTGTGTTTGAGGTGATAAATTCTTATAACGAAAGGTATTCCAGCCAGAGGTAATAGTATCAGCCATTTGAAAATCCATATTCCTTGTTATAATTTCTATAACATTATCTTTTTCTTCAATAACAGTTTCCAGTTGCATTTCTTTTTTATCAGTTTTACAAGACTGCATGAACAAAAATGTAAACGCAACGATTATAAACAATGCTATCGAGCTAGCTTGTACAGTATAATTTTTAAAAGTTCTCATAATTTTGTGTATTTGGTTAGTTGTTATGTTTTGTCCTGAAATATGGCTACAGGTTAAAATTGAATTTACGCTGATAATTTACCCGCCTGCCGGACGGGCAGGTATACCATATTAGGTGTTTTATAATCTAAAGATAAGTGTAATCTTATTTCATTGTATAAATTAATAGCACTTTTTGCAGCTCTCTTTGCGTGTGCTACGTTATCAAAGGTCTGGTCGAGATAAAACTCATCTTTTAAGATGCCATTTACCCGTTCTGCCATGGCGTTTTCATAACAATGGTTTTCTTCTGTCATACTGAGATCTATCTTTTTTCTTTTGAGTATCTGTGTATACACATTACTACAATATTGTATTCCTCTATCAGAGTGATGTATGAGTCCTTTAATGTTTTTAGCTTGATAAATGGCCTTATTAAGCGCTCTTACACATCCTTTTAGTTCTAGGCTATCACTAAGGTCGTAGCCCACAATTTTACGAGAATGCACATCAGTTATTAAAGCTAAGTAACAAAAGCCTTTTACAGTTCTAATGTAAGTGATATCACTCACCCAAACTTGATTAGGTCGCGTTATTTCAAGGTCTTTTATAATGTTGTTATACTTGTAAAAGCGATGATATGAGTTAGTGGTTCTGGCACTGGTTTTCTTTCTAATTGTTAGCATATTATGTTTTCAAAGGACGTTAAATAGCGTATTTCTACCAACTTTAATGTTGGCTTTTTTAAATTCATCATCTAATGATTTTATGAGTTTACGTACGCCTTCTCTAGGAAGGGATTTGCGTTTTTTACTGACTATGTTTATAATCGGTTGTTCTAGTCTTAAACGCTTATCAGCTCTAGATTTGTATTTATAATACGCATCACGTTTAAGTCCAAAACAACTTGCTATAGTAGATAAAGAAGCAAATCCCTTAGCTCTATTTCTAGTTTTAATAAAAGCTAGATATTGAGCTTTTTTTTAAGTTGCTGAACATTTTTATATCCTAATTTTTCTGCAGCTACTTCAAGATAGGATTCCTCCACCATTGCATCCAGATCCTTTTTAAGCATTAGCTTTTTAAGTTTTTCATTCTCTTTTTGCAATGCTTTGATTCTAGATATTTCGTCTTTAGTTTCCACTTTTACTCTGGTGTTCATTAAGTCTTTACGATTATACTTTTTAATCCACTCATTGACTGTTGTGGGTGCAATAGAATAGAGTTTACAAAGTTCGCTCATTGTGTGTTTACCTTTACTAAGTTCGTCAAGAATTTTAAGTTTAAAAGGCTCTGAATACCGTCTAATTACTTTGTCATTTTTGTACATAATATTTAAAATTATGTAGCCTTATTTCAGGACGGGTCAAAATTAGGCACAATGGTTCTGTATATGGTTTGTTGCATGATTAAGCACCTAATTTAGCAAATAAAAACCGAATATAAAATTCACGATAATTTTCGTAAGTAAGCTAGAACTAGCAATAAATTATATACTTTTTTATGCATAGTTATTTATTGAGTTTTATCTCAAATTTTTTAAGACTTGTTTCTTTTCGCCACCATGAGTATTCTATAAGATTAGATGTATAATAAAAGGCTATGACCTTTGGTTTACGAAATACTTATTTAAATATAAAAACGGCTTAGGTAAAACTCAAGCCGTTTTTTTAATATTCTGTAATGTATAGTTTTTGTTTTATTGTGTTAACCAATCACTCAAAGTAATACTTGGTGTACCAAGAAGGTTATTTGTGTCATCACTAATACCAACTTCTTTTGTTTTTTCAAAATACTCGAACATTGGGATGATATTTTTCAATTCCTTGTTTCTTGTGATGAAGGCAATAATTTTAAGCAACCCAAAAGGTGCGTTTGCTACTTTATTTATGCTTGGGTGTTTTACCTTAATATATTGCTCTAATGCTTCTTTAAGGGTCAACTTTTCTGGGCCATAAGAATAAAACTCCCGATTTATAGATGCTTCAATCGCATAGGCTTTACTTAGCTGTTTTGCAAAATCCTTAGAACTAATCCAATGTAATTTTAAAGGCTGTTTTCCCATTACGTTGGCCTTTCCGTTTTGAATCATCATATCCAAGGATTCCATAAACCAGGTAGGTCTAAAAATCATATAGGGTATGCCATTTAATTTAAGTAATTGTTCGGCCTTATATTTATTTCCTACCATGGTAAACCAGCTATTTTCTTTGCTAACCGTTGCACCACTTACATAACTGATACGTTGTATGTTTTTCAATTTTGCTATGGCAACAATGTTTTGAACTGCTAATGCCTCATCTGGTGTGTTGATTGTATTATGTATCGCATCACAGCCGTTAATAGCTCTTTCTAAGTCACTCTTTTTTAATACGTCACCTGGTGCAACTTCATGGTTAGGGTAATTTTCTGCTTTAATTCCTCTAGAAAACAATCGTAACTCGTTTCCTGCTTTTGATAATTCTTTTATGCATTCTTGGGCAATCATTCCTGAAGCACCTATTATTAGTATTTTCATATTTTAACTATTTTCGGGTTGAATAATAAAACTACGCTCGCTAAAGGCAGGAATAGTAGGTGTTGCTTCGTAAAAAAAGTCTAGTTTGTCTATTGTGTCCATCATACCTAAGCTGTAAAGTAATGGTACATAGTGGTCTGGTGTAGGTGCTGCGAGTTTACCTAGTTTATGACTAGTAAGGTAATTGGTTAAGTCTTTAAAGTTTCTAGCTTCAAGTTGCTGTTTTAACCAAGCATCATACTCTGTTTCCCATCCAAAAATAGAGCGATCTCCTGTTCGCATTTTCTGCATCACTAAGCTCAAATTGTGAATTAATGAACCACTACCAATCACCAAAACGCCTTTTTCTCTTAAAGATTTGAGTTGCTGCCCCATATTAAAATGGTATTCAGGTTGTGCGTTATAGTTAATACTCATTTGAAAAACGGGCACATCTGCTGCTGGAAATAAGTGCATCAACATGGGCCAAGCGCCGTGGTCCAAACCCCATTCATCGGTTTCTTCTATTGTAGTTACCAATTTGGTGATTTCCTTTGCAATCTCTGGTGCGCCTTGTGCACTATATTTTGGATCGTAATAATGCTCTGGAAAGCCATAGTAATCATAAATCTGTTTTTGCTGTACCGAATTATTAACCATGGTTTTGCCATTGGTACACCAATGTGCAGAAACCACCAAGGCTGCTTTTACTTCATAGTTCTGTTTCAATTCCTTTCCTAAATCGTATAATTTCATCCAAAAAGGGCGTTCTTCTTTGCTTATAGGAATGTCCATAGGATTACCATGAGAGGTAAATAGAACAGGCATTTTTTTAGACTGCTTTGGTAGCTTGTCGGTATATTTTTTAAGGTCTTCTAATCCGTTCATAGTGTTAAAGGCATAGGTGGCACCAAGTATTATGCTACCACCTAATAAAATGGACTTTTTTGTAAAATCTTTTCTAGTCATGCTAGAATGTTCAATCTACTGTTTTGGGAAAATAGGTGCTTTTTTAGTACGTCCCCATACCACAAACACAGCAAGTATTAAGAAAAAGATATTCATACCTATTAATGATGCTTCTCCTCTTGAAATATGAAAAACACTTGCAGCTATCATCAGTGCAATGGTTCCGTAAGCAGCAAAAACAGATAGTTTGGGCTGTATTTTAAGAGCTGCTGGTAAAATGATGCCTATACCACCAAGTAAATCTATGATTCCTGTAAATGTAAGTAGCCCAGGATTATCCAATGCCCAAGGTAGCATTTTTGCAGTTTCTTCAATGGGTTGAAATAATTTAGCGTATCCTGCCCAAATTAATGTTAGGGCAATAAGGCCTTGTGCTACCCATAAGGCAATGTTTAATCCTTTTGATTTTGTTGTTGTCATTGTTTAGATTGTTAAGTTATTGATTGGTACAAAAATCGGTTTTACAGTACCGTTAAGCATTAATGTAGATTAAGAAATTAAAGCGCGTGGTTCAGCTCCTCCTTTTTAACTGTTAAATAGTCAATATTATACTTGTTGGGTTCTGTTCTAAGCGGCTGCACACTTGTTGAAATGCCAGTAGATTTAGAAATGGTATTTATTTTCTCTGGATTATTTGTTAATAGTTTTATAGATGCAACACCAAGAAAATCAATTACATGAGCAACGATATCAAATGTTCTTAAATCGGTATCAAAACCCAATGAATGATTGGCGGCTATGGTATCTTGTCCTTCGTCTTGTAAAGCGTAAGCATTTACCTTATTAAAAAGACCAATTCCGCGTCCTTCTTGTTTCAAGTAGATAACGGCTCCTTCTTTTTTTTCTGATATCAACTTTAAACTAGCTTCAAGTTGTTCGCCACAATCGCATTTTAGTGAGGTAAAAACATCTCCAGTTAAACATTCTGAGTGCACGCGCATCAAAACATCATCCTTTGCCCTTAAATCGCCCATTGAGACGATTAAATGTTCTTTGGAATCTTGTTCACTTTTTAATGAAACAATATTAAACACACCATATTTAGTTGGCAATTTGGCTGTATTAGAAAACTGTACTTTTTCTTTATGAAATAACATAGTGGTAAATATTAATGTCTAAAACTATTTAAAATGCTTAGTGCAAAGGTTGTTATTTAAACAGTTTTAGACCTTAATCTATATTAATAAATAAAAGTGAAGTGCTTAATCCTTTTTGGTAATCTTGTTTCTTATAGTACTCAAGGCTTCGGGCGTAATTCCAAGATAGGATGCAATCATTTTTTGAGGTATTCGATTGGGTAGTTCTGGATATGTTTGCAGAAAGTATTCATAGCGCTCTCTAGCTGACGCACTCATTAACGATAAAATACGTCTTTGCATAACACCTATTCTTTTTGTTAATGCTTCTAAAATTGATTGAAACTCATTCATGTTTTTTTCTGATTGAGAAAAATTATTGACATCTACGATTACGACTTCTGAGATTTCAATAGCTTCTATAAAAAGTATTGTTTCATTATTAAAGGCTTGGGATTCTATATCTGAGGCGATCCAGCCTTCAGAGGCAAACATAAAAATATGTTCTTTTCCTTTTTCATCTATAATATAACTTTTTAAAAGGCCTTTTTTTACATAAAATGCCTTGGCAAATTTTTGACCGGCATTTTGAAGAATAGCTCCTTTTGAGAACCTCTTTGTGTTACCAGTATTTTTAAAAATTTCATCAAACATTTATTCAGGACGGGTCATAATTATGCACAACGGTGTTGTGTATGGTTAGTTGTGTGTTTCAGCAACTAATTTAATAAACAAAAACGAACGCGAGAAAATTCCGAAGGAATTTTCCAAATAAGCACTTGCCAAAGCAATTAATTATACACGGCTTAAGTTTACAATTCATTAAATTAGAGCATAAATCAGAAAAGACAAAAGAGAGGAATAAGGTTAATATACACGCAGAGACTTTAGATCTCGTCAACATTGAAAATCCCCTCTCTTTTCTTTCGCAGTTTCGAACAGTTCCCCGCCTGAACGGACGGGCAGGTATGAGGCTTTAGACCTCGATTTTAAGTCGTTGAAACTCGCGTAGATTGTCCTTTCAAAAAAAACATTTTCTTATGAATAAAGATATTAAATATTTTGGGATTGACATCAGTCATTTGGTTTTTGATGTTACAGACTCTGATGGTAATTACCATCAGTTCAAGAACAAGTTATCGGGCTTTAAAAAGTTTGCAAAACTCTTGAATTCGAACAGCCATTGTGTGATGGAAGCTACAGGTTATTACCATTATCAGTTAGCGTATCATTTGCTAGAATTGGGTATAAAAGTATCGGTAGAAAATCCATTGTCAGTGAAACGCTTTATCCAGATGGGACTATCAAAAGTTAAGACGGATAAGAGCGATTCAAAACTCATTTGTGATTATGCTCAGGAAGTAGATTTAAAACTTTGGAAAGGCAACTCAAAAGAGGTACAGGAATGTCTCCAGATCGTCAGAACCCTTTCAGTATACACAAAGCAACGTACTGTGATAAAGAACAAATTACATGGGGAATCTGTTTAGGAGAACCAAGCAAAGCTGTTTTGAGATCATTGAAACGAAGTTTAAAACAGCTTGATAAAGAGATGAAAACCTTAGAGGCTAAGTTGTTGATTTTGGTAAAAGAGACACATCAAGATTTATTTACACGTATAAAAACGATACCTGGAATCGGTAGAAAGACCGCCATTATGCTAATAGTTCTAACAGGTGGTTTTGAACGTTTTTCAAGCGCAAGTGAACTATGTAGTTATGCCGGACTTACACCAGTAATAAGGCAAAGTGGGAGTAGTGTAAAAGGACGTCCACGAATAAGTAAAATGGGCAATCAAAAACTCCGGAATTTATTATTTATGTGCAGTTTTACAGCATGTAAATACAATAAAGCATGTAGAGCTATTTTTGAGCGAATAGTAGTCAAGGGAAAGAGTAAAAAATTGGCTTTAATCGCAGTATGTAATAAGCTCTTAAAACAAGCTTTTGCTATCGCAAAATCGGGATTGATATTTGACAACGACTATAAAAGTATGTTAGTGAAAAATTAATAGAATTTTACTTGTTTTTTAGCACAGTACTTTGTTAGCATACGTATTTATTTCGGTCTGTATTCTTCATTAAACATTATTGGTATTGTATAAGCTACATTAATTACTTCGCCTGCTTTAATGTAAAAATCAAATTCAGGTAGTGATTTTAGTATTCGTAAAGCTTCTTTTTCTAATTCTTTGTACTCTGTCCTTGATTTTATTTCTACGCTAAATTCCGTTTTTAAATTTCCAGACTTTATGAGTCCATAAACTATATGATTACCTTTTTCTAAATGAGGTATATCATTCCAATTTATATTCTTTGAAATGAAATCATTCAAACTCTCTTGGTTTTGAGTATAGATTGAGATGTGAGATTCTGAATTGTCGAATTTCTTTTCATTTATGACTTTTCCTTTTCTAATTCCTAATACCCATTCTGATTCATAGATTTTAAATTCTCTATTTATTAATTTTCCATTCGGAACTGATAGTTTACCAGGATGCCAATTTGCTAATACCATTCCATTGTCATATTCTGTTGGAAATAATTTTTTCAAATCAGCTTTGATTTTATTTTCTGAATAGGAATAATCACAACTATAGATATTTGATAAGTAAAGTTTATTCTCAATAATTTTCCACTCTGCAATATATTCTCTCCAACAAGCAGTCGAATATCCAGCATCTTCGTCGCCAAATAAATTCAATTCGTCTAATTTCGGATATGAACCTAATGGATTGCTATGTAAAGAAATTGTGTCATTTTTCCATATCAAAATATCAGGAATTTGTTCGGTAGCGAAACCAAATGTAGAAACCAATAATATTATGATACTCAATGTTCTTTTCATATGTATGCTAACACCAAAATAAAGTTACTTTAACAAGGACAACAACGTTATTTCGCTATAGTATTATCCTCTTGAGTGTTTTCAGTAAAGTTAGCATATTTAATTTGTAATGCTGAAACTTATTATGATCAAATCTCGTAAGTATAAATATGAGAATAAAATTAATCTGGTTACTTTTTTTACTTCCATTAAGTCTGTTGGCCCAAAAAATAGATAATACCGTTTCATTTCGAAATATCGAAAAAGATAGCTATTTCAGGTTTCATTACGATAATGATTATTTTGCTGCCACAGATGAAAACTATACACAAGGTTATAATTTTGAATTGGTATTACCAAGTTTAGAAAAGAACCCGATCAATCATCTGTTTTTTAAACCAAAAGATGTTTCAACCAAATACGGACTCTCCATTGAGCATATTGGTTTTACGCCAAACAATTATGCTAGTGAACTGATCCAAATCGGAGACCGACCTTTTGCCGCAACGATTATGCTAAAAGGTTTTACAATAGCCACGGATACCATTCGTAAAACCAGAATGTCACAAACCTTTAGTCTTGGCTTAATTGGTCCTGCTGCCTTTGGAAAGGAAATGCAAGTTGGAATTCATGAAGCTACAGGCACTAAAATTCCAAGAGGTTGGGACAATCAGATTAAGAATGATGTAATAATTAATTATAGAATAGATTTTGAAAAGCGAGTTTATCGTTTCAATAATTTATTCGGATTACAGGCCAATGCTTCAGCACAATTAGGCAGCTTATTTACCAACGTTTCTGTAGGTATCAACATGCAACTTGGCATTTTGAATTCGGCATTTACTAACCCAAAAAATAAAAATAATTTCCAAGTTTACTTATATGGACAACCTGCATTAAATGTAATTGGTTACGACGCTTCCCTTCAAGGAGGACTATTTAACAACAAAAGTCCTTATACTATTTCATCTCACGATTTAGAGCGTTTTACAGCGCATTACAATTATGGGTTGGTTCTAAAAACCAAAACACTTTATTTCGAATATACCAGATCTGCAATTACTAAGGAATTCAAAACAGGTGCATCCGCAAAATGGGGAGGCATTCGGATTGGATTTACGTTTTAGATTTCTATTTGTTTGGAAGCTAGAGATTTTCCAACTAAGAATCCTACAATTGCCAATACACAATCAGCAACACTAAACCATAAGTCTTTAGGCAACATAAATACAGTAAAAAGAGTTGCCAAAAGCATTAGGCCGCCAGCAATATAAGAAGGTATTATACTTGTTTTGGAAATTTTGGCTGCGACAAACATACCAATTACAATACCTGCAAAGTGTCCGATAACAACAAAGATTTTAGAACCCATTGGTATTTGGTCCATGTTGTTTTTTATCCATTCCATGTTCGAAGGGTCTGCACCTTCTGGAAGTGGAAATAAATTATGACCTATTAAGGATTCAAATATATGAACAGTTATGCCTGCAACAATAATCCCAACGATAGTGGCTAATACATTTTTCATGGTTCTAGTTGATTGGTTAGTGGGATTAAGATAATTAAAAAATAGAGAGGGTTAATGAAAAAGTTTTATGTTAATTGATTAAATGATAACTTAGTTCTCAATTAATATTATTGTTATAGCTTGTCAATCATAAAATTAAACTTCAATTATATGAAAAACAGTATGCTCAGAATTTTTCATTTAATCAAAAAAGGCGAGTTGAAATTTATGATAAACGGTATTTCTAAACGGATTTCATCAACAAATAAAACTTTTGGCTTAAAACGTGATTTGAATATGGAATTTCAAAGTCCCGAAGCACAAATAGAAGTTGCTATAAGACCTTTTAAAGCGGGTGATCTTGAGCACTTTTCAATGGATTTACAAAATGATGGTCTAATTGAAAAAGAAATTCCGACCTGCTATATAGCAACGACCATTGCTGGTACGCCTTGTCACCGACAATGGGTTATAGGCTCCGATCAAAATAATAAAATACAGGAGTTTTGGGGAAATGCATTTCCTGTTTTAGAAGACGATGAAGCTCTGGTAGAAAGTGTTTTTACTATTCCAATGTATAGAAGAAAAGGAATTATGCCAGCAACATTGTCCAAAATTGCCAAAAAAGCACAAGATTTAGGCGTAAGAAGTTTAATAATGTTTGTTGCCACAAACAATATCCCTTCACTTAAAGGTTGTCAGCGTTCAGGATTTGAGCCTTATCTGCTTCGAACTGAAAAATGGTTTTTGTTTAATAGAATGGTGATTTTTGAAGAAGTACCTAAGGAAATGATAGAACAATATTCGAAAGATGTTATAAGTTGAATACATCAATCACGTACCTGAACTCTTAAATTTCATATGTAATTCGGATTTCAAAACTGAAATACGGATTAAACTGCAATTTTAATCAATTGCTCGGAAGAAGATAATTACCATCATAACTACCACTAATTACTTGGCCGTCATTTCTCATAAATGTAAACGTAAACACAATATTGTATGCTGTGAAATTGGTAATGTTTACAGAACTAGATTGGGCAAAGGTATCAGCTTCTGAATCATCGTTAGATAGAAGTATTGTTCCTGGTGAAAATTCACTATTCACGATAAATCCGTTAATTGAAATATCATAAACTTCAATATCAGTATAGTTGGTGACATGTAGGTTTGTATCTTCTATTTCGAAGTTTACAAGGGCAATATCCTCCAAATCTCCGTTGCCAGTAGCTTCTGAACTGGTTTTATTCCACAGACTTATTTTTATAGGGCTTGGATTAGTTGCTGATGTGTTTTCGTCAATGATTATTGCGGTTGTTAAAGGATATGTGACTCCATCAAAAATAAATTCGTTGGTATCTTCTGGAATGGTAGTGTTATCCTCAGGTGAACAAGCGGTAAAAATAAGGACAAGTAATAACGTGAATACGTAGTGTGATTTGGGTTTCATAATGGTATAATTGTCTAATTTATAAGTAGGTATTGGAGGTAAATATATAAATAATTATTTTTATGAATGAATTAGCTATATAACATCGCTCATTTTTGGCATTTATATTTGGCGATGTTTCTCACTTTAAACTTCCCAAGTTATAAGACTGTTGCTTTGAAGGCTTGGTTGTTTCTGTCTTAGCAATAAAAAACCTACTAGGCAATCTCTACTCCCGATTTTGTTTCATCTTTCGCAACTTCCTGTTGCTCAATCTTATCTTAACATCCAGCTTTTTATCCTTATCTTTTTCTTCGGTTTTATCCTGTAATAATTGCACGTAAAATTTGGCACCAGCATCTTCGTATGTGGTTTTTTTAGGTAACGTTAATCCATCATTGCTTTTTAGGTTTTTCCATGGTAAAGAAAGCCAAATATTAATATATTCATCAAACTTAAATCGACCTTCTGCAAATAAATGAATAGCCGAGGATTGGATCTCGGTTCTTGGAATAATAAGTTCACCATTAACGATTTCAAAAGTTTGAATAATAGGTCTAAAAGATAATTTCTCAAACCGTTCGTCTTTCATCAGAAACGAATTTTCCATCACAGGTGTGTAATTATACAGTTCAAAATCCGATAATTCAAAATGCATTCTGCCATTCAGGGAATTCATGTTCAGGCCGCCATCATTTTTTAATTCGCCAGTTGCATCGATATTAATATTAAGATGACCCGCAATCTTATCCGTGTTTTTTAAAGCCTCATCATTAAAATAATCGAATCTTGTTACCAATTCGTGCAAGTCAATAGCATTTGCGTTCATCACAATATTTACAGGAATATTGGTTTCATTGGTCATTCCGAAATCAATATTCATTGTTAGCGAGCCACCATAAAAATTAAGGTGTGTATCTTTAATTTTAAAATTTCCACTGTTGTCAAACAAAAGATCCAAACCAAAATCGGTTAAATCCAAGTCCTCGTGTCTTAATGTGTCAATGGTAACGTTTACCTTTGGATAAAAAGAAGTGTTGATCCCAACCAAGGCCTCCCTGAATTTTTGCAGGTTCGGTTCTTTGTCTTTTGTTTTTTCTGTTTTGGAAGCTGAATTCGCTAAAAATTCTTTAATATCCAATGAATTTAAATAGGGTGAATAAATAGAGAAATACGAGCTACGAAGTTTGCCATCTTGTGTATTATCGATGAAATTGGAAAATTGATTAATTGAACCCGAAAAATATACCGAACTCTTACCTGGTAAATCGATATCGAGCCTTTTGAGCCTGGCAACGTCGTTATCGATTTCCAAATGTAAACTATCCACAGGGATTTGCAGTGCAGCCGTTTTATAATCGACGAGTGAATGGCTAATTTTTAAATCACCAAAACCTGTGGATTTCAAAATGTTAAGATTTTCAGACTGTGCTTTATATCGTCCTTTAAATTCAAAATCACCAGTTTTAAATATGAAGTTTCTAGTATTAAAATAGGCATTCAAATCTTCGGATTTACCTTTTACATCTACCAAAAAATCCAAGTGAAAGGGATTCTGGTTCAACGAATCCAGTTGGTTGGTATGTGCATTGACTTCACCGCTAATATTAGCCGTTGTTTGTTTATATTTAAGTTTTAGATTGTTCAGTTTTAAGATGGAATCATTTTCAAAATAGACCAATGCTTCTACGTTTTCCGTAATTAAATCCTTGTATTTGAGCGTGTCAATTTCCAATTCAATTTTAGGATTGAATTTATTAACATCCTTAAAAACTTGGTATAGATCCCTTTGTTTTTTGGAATGGTTTAATTTTTTTTCATCCTTTAGTGAACTTATGGTAGTCAACAATGTGTCGCCATTAATAAAGGGTGCAGAAATTTTTAAAAAAATTGAACCGGAATCTTTTACATTTTCCATCAAGAAACTTGGGAAATTCTCAATTTTTCCATTGAGTTTCATTGGGTAAACTTCTCCGATTTCTAAATTGAATTTCTTGAGCTGCATATCAGAATTATCAACAAAAAGGGCCAAAGAATCGATAGCAATGTCCATTTTTGCGGGTTCATAATGGAGCTTTGTGTTGAGCAAATTGAAATCACCTTGTGCCGAGTTAAGAATTTCATCAAAGTTCCGAACGTTGCCTTTTACATGTCCAGAAAACTGATAATTACCAGCATCGAATCTAAAAAGTTGAATGTCAAACAGGTTCTGAAATACAGTAATGTCTCCGTTAGACGTGGCGTCGGCATTAATATAAATGGCATCCCGTAAATTACTTTCGGGTTCTGGGACAACAACGCTTCCTTTTAAGTTGGTACGTGCATCTAAATAATTGAAATCAAAATTCCACAGTTGAATGGTTTTGGAATCCACTAAATCTATTTGGGATTTGTGATCATATATGGTCACATCGTTATAGGTTAATTCATCCACATTTATTTCGAAACTAGGATGGAATTGGGTATAGACAGCTTCTAAGATTTCATGTAGATTTTTTCGGTTATCAATATGTTTCCTGGATTTTGGCATGAATTTTTTCGACAACGCAATAAGGTCATTAATATTTAACTGTTCAGAATCGAATGAAATATTACTTGTGGTTGGGATTTCTGGATTTTTAGACAAAAGGCCAGAGATATTTTTAAGTTGGCCTTTAAGTACTAAATCCTCGCCATTTGGAAAGTTGATAATTAATTTTCGCAATGTGGAGTTTTCTCTATTCAATGCTAGGTCAATGGACTGGATTGGTAATTGTAATCCATTTTTTTTGAGAATAACCCGAGTGTCTTTTAATTTGAATTTGCCGGTCGCTTTATCAACAAATTGCCGAGTCGAGGGAATGTCTCCAGAAATAATAGCATTGAACCGAAACGTTCCACCTTGAAAATCAAAATTATCGGTTTCAATTAGTTTTGCCAATGCTTCATTGCTTCCGTTTAAATTAATATTGGCTTCTATAAAGTTCAGCGCTTCTGGTGTGCTCTGAAAGTAAGAATTATCAAGATCAACTTTAATATCATCCAAATTGGCTTTAAAATGATTAAATGTTATTTTTAAATCTTTGGCAGATTTTTTAGCGCTTTTCAAACTATCCGTTGTATAAATCTCATTGGTTAAGTGACCTTTGAAAGCTAAGTTTTTAAGCTGTATCTTTTCTTTAATAGTAACTGTATTGCTATCGGTAGAAAAATCGACTTCAATATTGGGATTACTGCCATAAGCGAAGTTTCCAAAGAGATGCAGATTGGTTTCGATGGGTTTTTCTATATCGTATTTTTCTATTTTTGTAACGATATTATCTGACAATAAGCCTTTGAGAGCATTAAAATCAGTGTTTGAATTTTGAAGTTTAAAATCATATTGATTGCCATCCACCAAGTCAAAACTTGCAATTAAGTTAAAATTCTGTTCATCGACTTTAAATAAAAATTCGGGTACCGAAATGATATCTTTTTCTAAATTTATTGTAAAATCAGGCTGTCCTGAAACATGGGCTCCATTAAAATAAGTACCTTTTTTAGTGTTAAACCCTAATTCATTAACTGTTAAGTTCATGTTGAGGTTTCCATGGAGCTGGAGCGCATCTTTTTTATAAGATCCTTCAATTTTATGGATATCTAAGTCAAAATTCTTGTTTAGAATACTGTCTTTAGTAACGTATTTTACATTTTCCAACAAAAAAATGACACCATCCTCATGCAACCATTTCGGCATTTGTATGCCTTTCCGTTGCTTGTTTTCTTTGTCATATTTTAATAGCTCGTGGTAAGCTAAAGACTTTTCAGAAATGACTTCCGAAGCGATGACGGCATTTTTAATCGTTATATTTTCAAACTTAATATTACCGCGTAACAGATTACCTGCGCCAATAACTATTTTGGCTTCTTCGATTTCAATATTGGAGAATTTATCTGAAATTGAATCAGTATTGGAATGTTTGATGTCTTTCAAAGTGAACCCGACGTTTGGAAAACCGCTTATAAAACTAGCATTCACTTCGCCTATAGTTAACGTCCCAGAATTGTTTTCGAGATACCAATCTTGCAATACGTCAATAATGGTGTCTCTGTTGAGCCAACCTATGGTAAATAGCGTCGTTGGGACTAAAACAATAATCAAAACCGTAACAATTATCCGCTTCCTCCATTTTTGGGAAGTCGTTTTTTTGTGTTTGGGTTTAGGGGTTTCCAACGTAGAATTTTACGGGAAATTAAGAAGAATTTTTGAATTGAAAATGTAACGGGCTAAATACTTTAATATGTGGAAAGTTGAATTTGTACATACGCTTTAATATACTAAGTGAAGCTTTTGTGATTTTCGTCCTAGACTTGAAGCACTTAAATTTGGTTTTGCTGACTTCATCAAAACCAAGTGCTGTTGGAACTATAAGCGTAAATTAAAGTCCCTTCAAGTTTTCCGACTTTTTTATCGAAACACTTGAAGGGACATTTGAGTAAATTTTGAAACTACAACGTTATTTAGAGCTTATTCGTTTGACGGATAGTAGCTCAGTTCTGGTCGAATAGTGGCTTCTACTTTATCATACTTAGTGGCTAATTTTATGACCTCCCAAAGTGCAGCTTCTTGCTCATTTCCTAAAAGCTTCTTGTTTTCTTCTCCTCCTTTTTCTATTTCTAGTCCATCTGTTCCTGCTATGGCCACCATAAAATAGTTTTCATCACTGCCAAAGCCACTTTTATAAACTTCGTATCCAGCCTTTGAATCTTTTGTTTTGTACATATCCTTTACTTTGCCCAAAGCATCACGCATTTCTGCTTCATTTTTAGGAGCGTAATATAGAAAATGGTATTCTCTGTGATTTTTATCTTTTGTACTATAGCCTTCTGGTATAAATGAAAGTTTAGGTACATAATGTATTATGGCATCGCTATGGGAGTCATAGCATTCGTCCATGTCATCAAACATTTTTCCCATTTTTTCTTTTCCCATTTTTTGGGCTAAACCTTGCATAGGATTTGTGTCTAAATCAGCCATGTTCTTAATAGGTGAAACATAGACATAACGGCCGTCTTCAACAGAGATAGTGGTCCAGCTCATATCCTTCATGTCATTTTCTTCGCAACTTTGTTTAAACTTTAGAGCGATTTCTTCGTACTTGGGCATCATTTCAAATTTCACATTGTCTGTGTGTACCACAAACATGGTTGGTTGCTCGTCTTGAGCATTTGAGAAATTGAAAGCAAATAATGCAATGGATAGGATTAAAATCCCTTTTTTTAAAATTTTCATAATTGTTTGGTTTTAATTAATAGCTTTAACCATAACAATCATAGAATAAGACGTAGAAATAATAACAGAATATTCTGTCAAGGCTTATAAATGTAGTAAAAATATTTAATTCAGAATTCAGCTACAAAACTGATAATCAATTAATTTTGAAAAAAACTAAACGCATTTCCTCCATAACTTTTAGAATGGGAATAGTTTTCTAAATAACTTAAGTCGGTATGTTTCGAATGTTCCACAATCAATAACCCTTCATCTTCTAATTGTCCATTTTCAAATATCAATTCTGGAATTTTAGAAAACGCTTCAACATCGAAATCGTAAGGCGGATCAGCGAATATGATTGTATGTTTTTGATTTGATTTTTCTAAAAACTTAAACACATCACTTTTGATAGTATTGATAGGCATTTCAAAAGCTTCAGCAGTTTCATTGATGAATTTTATACAGCCATAATTAGCATCCACAGCAGTAATTTGTTCTGTGCCTCTCGATGCAAACTCATAGCTGATGTTACCTGTGCCAGAGAACAAATCCAAAACCGAGATATCATCAAAATAGTACTGATTGTTCAAGATATTGAACAACGCTTCTTTCGCCATATCTGTTGTTGGCCTCACGGGTAATTTTTTAGGAGCTGTAATTCGTCTGCCTTTATACAATCCAGAGATAATACGCATTAAAAGGAATTTAAAATTAAATAGTGTTGGTGTAAGTGGCTTGGGGCCGTTTCTGCAGTAATATCAAAACTATATTTTTTTTCAATAAAACTTACATGTCTCACGTACATGTAAAGAATCTTAAAGAGTTCATCATCATTGTCTATTTGTCCACTCAATTCGACTGCAGTAGTTTCAACATCTAAATTTAATTGCTCAAATACGAATAGAACATAATAGGTAAAATCTTCTTTACTATGGTATTCAAATACATTAAAGAGCTGCAGTTTGCCATTTTTTATGACCAACAATTCAATGGTGCTTTTATTGACATGAATGTGAATAATTGGCGCTTCTTTGGTTTCAGTATGTTGTAAAAGCGAATCAATAAGGATGCTAGATGAATGTTTATACACAAACTCACCAAAGGTGTCAAAAATATAATTATTGATATTTACATAGGGCACATAAACATTCACGCTTTTATTTACAGGAATTTCATCTTCCGTAATAAAATCGTTACCCAGAATTTTTGAGTTAAATTTCAAATAATCAACTTTATGTGCTGCATCATATAATTGTTCTGGCACTAAGGTTGCCAATTCATTTTGGTGAATCACTAAAACAGCATTGAAATCTTGAGAAAAAACGGTATTACTGCTTAGCTCTGTTTTTAAACGATTGAGAACTTCAACAGGATTAAGTTTTTGCTCAAAGGCAATGGATTTGAGAAATTCAATGGTATGGTTAGTTTTATTTAGAATACAAAAAGAAAGCCCATTCAAATTAATTTGAATGGACAGTTCTTTAATTACGTTTATTTTCAAACTATTCTTTATTTGTGTAGCTTTTTGGCCAGTTTCCTTTTGTGTATACTTCGTTCATGGAGCCCACGGTTAAAGCTGGTCCATTAACACCGTCCACAGAAACCACTTGCTTTTCTTTTTCGATTAAGTATTGCTCTTGGTCATCTAGAATAACTTCTTTATCCACACTTGCTTCAAATACAGCGAATTCATCTAGTCTACCAGCTTTCAAGGTAAATTTAGCACCTTCTTTACCGACACCTACATCCATCATGTTTTTATAACGATCACTACCATCAAATAATGAATCCTTAACGGAATAAAAACTTAAAGTGTCAATTAATGTGATTGTTTTCATGGTTTCAACTCCACCAAAAGCTTTTGTTCTTTCTTCGTCTAAGACCAACGTATCACGTCTCTGGGTAATTGGTACTTTTCCGTTTTCAACAAAGTTTATTAATTTATCAAAACTATCTGTGTAAGAGCCATTTACCTCCTTGTAAGCCAACTGAGAATCCCTGATGTCTATAAGACGATCAATAACCACCTTAAAACGTTTTTCTTTCAATTGGTTAAACTGTATTTCCTTGTAAATAGACATGTATGTAATGTAGCCTAAGAAAATGATCAATGCCCAAAGTACGATGTTAATAATAGGCTTTAATTTCTTTGGAACAAATTTATCTATTAACCACACAATTCCGAAGGTCAATATTATAATAACTACAATCGCTATAATTACATTCATGCTGTTTATTTATTAATTAAGTATTGATTAAGGTCTCTCGCAAATCTACAATTTTTTTTTGTTGGTTAAAACTATCTAAAATAAAATTAATTAAAAAACTATAACTTAATAAGAAAATCATCTATAAAAAATGAGAATAATGCTATCTTGCTTTCTAATTATTTTTATATGATTTCCAATGCTTCTGCATTCTATTCCTTATTAAAATCTAAGTTCCCATTTACACCAACCTCCAAGCAAGATATGGTGTTGATGCAATTGTCACAATTTATTTTTGATTCCAATAAAAATTCGATTTATTTATTGAAGGGTTATGCCGGAACCGGGAAAACAAGCATTATTGGTACCATAGTGTCAAATTTATGGCAAGCAAAAAAAAGTGCCGTCTTATTGGCTCCAACAGGAAGGGCCGCGAAAGTAATTTCAAATTATTCGAAAAAGGAGGCGTATACCATTCATAAGAAAATTTATTTTCCTAAAAAAGATAAAGGTGGTGGAGTTCGTTTTACAATGCAACCCAATAAACATCGTAACACAATTTTTATTGTAGACGAAGCATCAATGATTCCTGATACGCCTTCGGATTCAAAATCATTTGATGGCAGTTCTTTACTCGACGACTTAATGCAATATGTGTATTCCGGTCATGAATGTAAATTACTTTTAATTGGAGATAAAGCACAGTTACCACCTGTGAAATCGGATTTAAGTCCTGCGTTAGACGAAAATAAACTCAGTTTAAATTATAACAAAGATGTGATTGGGATTGAGTTGGATGAAGTCGTCCGACAAGAACAGGATTCAGGAATTTTGAGTAATGCTACAGAACTGCGAGCTGTTTTAGAATCTAATTTTTATGAGAGTTTCAAATTCAATTTGAATGGTTTTACCGACAGCGTCCGCTTAATTGATGGTTATGAAATAATGGATGCTATCAACGATGCTTATAGTGCGGATGGTTATGAGGAAACAGCCATTATTGTACGAAGTAACAAACGCGCTAATGCTTATAACCAACAAATTAGACAACGTATTCTATTTAATGAAACCGAATTGTCTGCAGGTGATTATTTAATGGTAGTTAAGAATAATTATTTCTGGATAAAACCAACAACAGAAGCTGGTTTTATTGCCAATGGCGACATTATTGAGGTGTTGGAGATTTTCAGTATCAAAGAGTTATACGGATTTAGATTTGCTGAAGTAAACGTAAAAATGGTAGATTATCCCAATATGAAACCTTTTGAAACCGTTTTGCTTTTAGACACCATAGATGTAGAAAGTGCTTCACTCAGTTACGAAGAATCCAACCGATTATACCAAGAAGTGTCTAAGGATTATGAAGAGGAACCGTCGAAATATAAGCGCTTTTTGGGTGTTAAGAACAATAAATTTTTTAATGCTTTACAAGTGAAGTTTTCTTATGCCATTACCTGCCATAAATCGCAAGGTGGACAATGGAATACTATTTTTGTGGAGCAACCGTATTTACCAAATGGAATGGATAGGGATTACATTCGTTGGTTGTACACGGCAATTACGAGGGCAAAGGAAAAACTCTATTTAATAGGGTTTAAGGATGAGATGTTTGTAGAGCAAGATTTGAATTGATTTAGACTATGACAGAAACAATTTTAAGTATTTTTCTCGGCATCGGACTTTCAGCATCCGTAGGTTTTAGAGTGTTCTTACCTTTATTTGCCTTGAGTTTAGCAGCCTATTTTGGCGTTTGGGAACTTAACGATTCTTGGTTGTGGATTGGCAGTACAACTGCGGTAATAACTTTAGGTATTGCAACGGTTGTAGAAATCATAGCTTATTACATTCCTATTGTTGATAATGCTTTGGATACCATTGCCATTCCGCTAGCCACTATTGCTGGAACAGCAGTAATGGTGTCAACGGTCGCAGATCTAAGTCCTGCTATCACTTGGGCTTTGGCCATTATTGCAGGTGGTGGAACTGCTGCAGCTGTGAAAAGTTCGGCGAGTGCAACCCGTTTGGGATCTACGGTTTCAACTGCTGGATTAGGTAATCCTGTGGTTTCCACAATTGAAACAGGAACATCAATCGTTATGTCCGTAGTCTCTATATTTTTACCAATATTGGCGATTGTTTTAGTGTTATTCCTATTGTACATGATTTACAAACTCTATAAAAAGTTACGACGAAATCGACCGAAATCATCTTAAAACCTTATTTTTGAAATTGAACTCATTTCAAATTTTGATTTCATCATATAAATCACCTAAATGAAAATTATATCCATGATTCCTGCACGTTATGGTGCATCAAGATTTCCCGGAAAATTGATGCAAGATTTAGCAGGAAAATCAGTCATTCTAAGAACTTATGAAGCTACAGTTGCCACTAATTTATTTAGTGAAGTTTATGTCGTAACCGATAGTGATATAATTTTTGATGAAATCGTAAATAATGGAGGAAAAGCCATTATGAGTATTAAAGAACATGAATCCGGAAGCGATAGGATTGCAGAGGCGGTAGCAAATGTCGATTGCGATATTGTCATCAATGTACAGGGCGATGAACCATTTACGGAGCGTGAAAGTTTAGCAAAAGTAATTAATGTTTTTAAAGATGACAAAGACAAAGAAATTGATTTGGCGTCGTTAATGGTTGAAATTAAGGATTGGGAAGAAATCAACAATTCAAATACCGTGAAAGTAATAGTGGACCAACAGAATTTTGCCTTGTATTTTTCCCGAAATGCAATTCCATTTCCAAGGGATAAAAATGTAGGTGCACGCTATTTTAAACACAAGGGGATTTATGCGTTTAGAAAACAGGCTTTATTGGATTTTACTGTTTTACCTATGCAATTTTTAGAAGCTTCGGAAAAAATTGAGTGCATCAGATATTTAGAATATGGGAAACGCATTAAAATGGTAGAAACCGCAATACAAGGTGTGGAAATTGACACACCAGAAGATTTGGAACGCGCAAAACGTTTGTGGAAATAACATCAAAAATAAGCGTAAGGACAACTCGCGAGTTGTTCACACTTAAGAATAGTTGTCAAAGAAAAAGAATAAAATTGAACAAAACATACGAAAACATAAAAGTAATAGGCTTCGATGCAGATGATACCCTTTGGGTCAATGAAACTTATTTCAGGGAAGCTGAAGAAGAAGCTGGACAGTTATTATCGCTTTACGAAACACCAAATAAAATAGATCAGGAACTTTTTAAAATGGAAATTAAAAATCTTCCAACCTATGGTTATGGTGTCAAAGGTTTTATTTTATCTATGGTTGAGTTGGCTTTAGAATTATCTAACGGTAAAGTGTCTAACGACGTTATTGCTCAAATGCTAAAAATCGGAAAAGACATGATCAATAAACCGATTGAGTTGTTGGATGGCGTAGAAGAAGTGCTTAAAGTATTGTCTAAGGATTATAGATTGATAGTAGCTACCAAAGGAGATTTATTGGACCAAGAACGAAAATTGGAAAAATCCGGCTTGTTAAAATATTTCCATCATATTGAAGTGTTAAGTGAGAAACACGATACTAATTATAAACAATTATTAAAGCGATTAGATATTGAACCAGAGGCTTTTTTAATGGTTGGAAACTCATTGAAATCCGATATTTTACCATTAATAAAAATTGGATCTGAAGCGATTCACGTGCCGTTTCACACCACATGGCAACATGAAACTGTGACCAAAAAAGAAGCTAATGGAATTAATTATGCCACGGTAACGAGTTTAACTGAAATTTTAGATTTTTTTAAATAGAAATTTTGAAAATTCTCAATCAACATACATGGAATAGACGGTCTCATTTTGAGTTTTTTAACACCTACGTAGATTCTTGTTTTGGAGTAAAATGGAAATTAGGAAAAAAAAATAGAAATGCCAATTCCTATAAGTATCAATCCGGCATTGGTAAATGGCATTTTGGTCTGTTTAATGATAAATTACAATTTCATTTAAATAAGTAGTAATTATAAACTAAGTTGTTATTTTTGTTAAAGATATAAAGTAAATGATATACAAAAATTATCCAATGGTGTCCCGAGTTATTTTTGGACGCGGAAGTTTCAATCAGCTCGATGAAATTCTCGCTTCAAAGCGCAAAGGACGTAATGCACCATTTATTTTTTATGTGGATGATGTCTTTAAGGGCAATCATTGGTTAACTTCGCGAATTACTCTGTCTTATAAGGATAAAATTATATATGTGCCAACGGTTGAAGAACCGAGAACTGAGCAAATAGACCAGTTAGTAGAAGATGTTATTCTAGAATATAGCGAATTGCCTTCTGGTATTATTGGTATTGGTGGAGGAATTGTTTTAGATGTCGCTAAAGCGGTGTCTTTGATGCTCACCAATAAAGGAGAATCGAAAGATTACCAAGGTTGGGATCTAATTAAGCATCCTGCGATTTACCATGTTGGTATTCCAACACTTTCTGGTACAGGAGCTGAAGTTTCACGAACTACAATTTTAACTGGTCCAGTACGTAAACTAGGCATAAATAGTGATTATACACCTTTTGATCAAGTGATTTTAGATCCAGAATTAACTAAAGATGTGCCAAAAGAACAATGGTTTTATACAGGCATGGATTGTTTTGTACATTGCGTAGAATCACTAAATGGTACATTTTTAAATGCGTTTAGTCAGAGTTACGGCGAGAAAGCCTTTGAACTTTGTAAAGAAATCTTCTTAAAAGATGTACTCACTAAAGAAGAGGCTCAAGATAAATTAATGATGGCCTCTTGGCATGGCGGTATGAGTATTGCTTATTCACAAGTCGGCGTAGCACATGCTATGAGTTATGGTTTGGGGTATCTTTTAGGAATAAAACACGGTATTGGTAATTGTATCGTTTTTGATCATTTGGAAGACTATTACCCAGAAGGCGTGGCTATTTTTAAGCAGATGAAAGCCAAACACAATATTGAATTACCACAAGGTATCTGTGCCGATTTAGAGGAAGACCAATTCGATAAGATGATTGATGTAGCTTTAAGCTTAGAACCGCTTTGGGAAAATGCCATTGGTAAAAACTGGAAAACCATTATGACAAGGCAAAAACTTCTGGAGCTTTATAAAAAAATGTAATTCCGAATTACATAATAAGCGTATTAAAAAAGTTCATTTTAAATATAATGAATGTCAAAAAGTTTGACTTAGTACTTTAAAAGTCATTCGAGATTAATAAACCTATAGTATTAGATGCGCTGGTTAGCTAAATTCATATATTTTAAATTATTGGGATGGAAAGTTGTCGGTAATACCAATTTTTCTAAAGACACGATTAAGAAAGCTGTAATTATAGCAGCACCACATACCAGTTGGAGTGATTTCTATATCTCGTTATTACTCAGGCGTGTTGTTGATTTGAAAACTAACTTTGTTGGAAAAAAAGAACTCTTTACTTGGCCTTTTGGTTACTACTTTAGAGCTGTAGGAGGAAAGGCTTTAGACAGAACACCTGGTCAAAATAAAGTAGAAACCATTGCTCAATTGTTTGAAGGTGAAGACGAATTTAGATTGGCACTATCGCCAGAAGGCACTAGAAAAAAAGTAGAAAAATGGAAAACGGGATTCTACTTTATCGCAAAAAAAGCCAAGGTTCCAATTATAATGTACACGTTCGATTTTAAAAATAAACAGAATAAAGTATCAGAGCCATTTTATCCTACAGATGATATGGAGGCTGATTTCGAATTTATGAGATCATTTTATAAAGGTGTAGAAGGCAAGGTAAAAGCCTACAGTTAAAATTTATAACAAATTAATTTTTGGCACGAGATTTGAAGTATAAATAACACAATGAAACATAAAGTAAACGTAAGTCCCTAAAAAGAAACATTGTCCCTGAAAAAGCTGTCTAATTAACTAGATAGCTTTTTTTTATTAATGAATTTGTCTAAAAGTGTATTTGTTTGACTCTGAAGTTTATTTTTAAAGAATGTCATACCACCAAAGAAAATCCCTTTTATTCCCATAGCCTGTTTTGCCCATATGTGTAAGTCAAATTCGTCAGTGTGGCGAATGATTAAGCCATCTTTAAATTCAAATGAAGCCTTTATGACGTTATGTACTTTCCGTCCAGTTCTACTAAAAGTATAAAAAGCTTCCCAATGGGCAGACCCAGTTTCGGCATTGGATTCGACATTTGAAAATTCAACTTTAAAATCTTTGCCTTTTTGGGATTCGCATAGCATGGTCCACATGGCTTTGGCGCGTTCGCCTTTTAAGGTTCCAAAGGCAGGATCTTTAAAAATCACATCATCATGATAACAAGCTAGCATGGATTTGTCGTCACAATTATTTAAGGCTGTGTAAAATTTTTCTATGAGTTTTTTCATGATTTTAAATTATATAAAACCTTTACTATTAAAATTACGTAAGTATAATGCTATTAATCTACATTCTATATAAGGAATGGGATTAAATTGCTATGAAAGTGAAAAGATCATCTTTAATTAGGTGGTCTTTTCTTATTTTAAAATTGCGCTAATGTGCCATAATATTATCTGGTATAACGCTTGAACTTATCTACTAATTTCTGCACATTGGAATATACAAATGCATTCGTTTTAGCATAATAAAACGACATAAAACAAACGACAGATAAAAAGAGTGAAGCACCAATGATGGCTTGCCAAGGTAGAAGTGTTTTTCCTATAAATTGCGTTAAACCAAGTCCTGTAAAACTGCCATAAATTATGATGAAGTGAATGACGTATATAGACAATGTTTTTTGTCCAATTCTAAGAATCAAAGGTTGTTTAATATAATTCTCGGCTAAATAAAAAAACGAAAATATTATGAATACATTTCCAAGTCTGGTAAACAAATAATTATAGTAAGCAACCTCTTTAAAAGTCGAAATATCCAACCAATAATACAGTTTCATAAATAACCAAGACGATGTAAAGGTTAATGCAATTCCGAAAACAAAAAAGCCAGAAACAATGGCCATTTTAAATTTCGGTCGTTCTACATAACGATAAAACAATGTCGAAATAAAAGCGCCAAAAGCCACATAGCCAAACCAAGGAATAATGGTAAAAATGGAACCATCAGTTTTAGATAAATAATTTGAAAATAAAACAGGAACTTTTGGTAATTCCAAATAGCGATATAAAGGTTCACTTATAAAAACAGTGAGTCCTAAAACCAACATTAAAATTGAAAATAGCAGTGTTTTTTTTAAAGTGAGTTTATAAATAACGACAACAATAATGAGCGATAAACCAATGCAATGCAAAACATCAATAACCAAAAAATAAGAATTGAATTCCCCTATTAACCATTGAAATATAGGCGCTCTTAGCAAGTAGCCAATGCCAATGAGCATTAAACCTCTTGTGAAACCTTTTCGCATACGTTGCTTTACATTTCCGCTACGTTTAGCCTTGATAAGTAAGTAAGAAAAGATGAGCCCAGAAATGGTAAAAAAAGTAGGCGCCGTTATACCTCTAAAATATTCCCAAATTTTAAAAACAGTATTTCTTTGATCTTTATAGGATGGATCGAGAAGTGTGTCTATAAAATGTCCTTGCAGCATCATTAAGATGGCAAATGCTCTTACGGCATCGATAAAATATAGACGATTGGGATTCAAGTCGGTTACTTTGGTTGTGTTGGTTTAAATATAACTCTAATATTTTAGAAAATATAAAAACGGGAAAAGTGCTATTTCGTTTTCTTTTTAAATTTTCTGGCTTTTACTAAGGGATTAAATTCCAAACACAAATCTAGCCAATAAGGCAAGTCGTTATCTGTATCAAAACCCTCAGGTGTTACAAAAATATAACCTTTTATTGCTCGGTCTGTGAAATCCATTGGTAAACATTCTGGTTTTTTTAATTCAGTTTCGTAAATAGCTTGTCCAATTCTAGCCATTATCAAGCTGTCTCCATAATTATTGTCGATATGAATTCCACAAAGCATTTTATGATCGACTTTTAAGTGTAATCCGCCCATCATTTTCATTTCGTCAAAATGTGTGCGTTTTTCTTTTAGTTGTTGTCTAATGCAGTCTGCTAGAAATTCAGCGTATGCCAAAACATGTAATCATGAAAGTGTAAAGATTAATGTGGGCTTAGTCTGACTCACTTACAGTATTCAAAAAATCAACCAAATGGACGACCGCTTTCCCGCGATGTCCGATTTTATTTTTTTCTTCCAAAGTAATTTCGGCAAAAGTTTTGTCATAACCCTCAGCTTTAAAAATAGGGTCATAACCAAAACCGCCTTTACCCTGTTTTTGGGTTGTAATTTCGCCTTTACAAATGCCTGTAAAGGTTTGGATTTCGCCATTGAGATGTAAGGCAATTACGGTTTTAAATCGCGCATTTCTGTTGGATTTATCTCTAAGTTCGGTGAGCAATTTATTGGTGTTGTCTTCAGCACTGCGTTGTGGTCCGGCATAACGTGCTGAGAACACGCCAGGTTCGCCATTTAAGGCTTCAACCTCTAAACCGGTATCATCGGCAAAGCAATCATAACCATAATGTTTTTTTAGATATTCGGCTTTTTGAATGGCATTCCCTTCAATAGTGTTTTGTGTTTCAGGAATATCTTCAACCCAAGCAATATCCTTCAAACTTAAAAGTTTAATATGTGGTGGCAATATCGTTTGGACTTCTTCTAGTTTGTTTAAGTTATTGGTAGCGAAAACAAGTTGCATAATTTGTCGTTATAAAATGATTTTCAATGTAATTTTGTTTCACTTCTTTAAATTTTTAGTCAACTTAAAACGTTTAAATAAGTGCTTTGTAAAAATAGGAATCTAATACGTATCATTTGTCAAAACAAATTATTTTTCAAAAGGCTATATTCATCAAGGTTTTTCTGCTTCTAGGTATTTATTTCGCTTCCTCAACTATAAATGCACAAAATATTGATGATTTAGATGAATTGCTTATCGATAGGGATATAGAAAATTATTCCATACGTTTATTCACAAATTTTAAGGTTAATAAATTTAGTATTAAAAATGACGATTCTAAGGCAAGATTCGTCCCTAATAATAGACACGGCTTAGGACTGGGTTTTGCCAATAAGAAAGTTATTGTTGATATTGGATTCAACCTTAAAAATCCCAACAAAGAGGAAACAACGCGTTTTGACTTGCAAGGCACGACCATTTTAGAAGATCGGCATTTCGCCAATGTTTATCTTCAAACCTATAAAGGGTTTACCGCTAAAAATGATTTTGATGAACCTTTTGTTTTTAGAAGTGATGTACGCTCTGTGAGTTTCGGGTTTAATTATTTATTCACGTTAGACGATATTGAGTTTTCCTATGCACTTTTAAAAGCTGGTTTTTCAGAAGAACGCCATAAAGATATATTCATCACAGGTGGCTTAGGTGTTTTTGGTGGTTTCGATTACTTCTCTGCAAAGACAAGTATATTGTCTGAAAGTACAAATTCCTATTTCAATGAACAAGGAAATATAAAACGCTATCAAGGTGCTGCGCTTGGCGTTTTGGCTGGATTTATTTCTTATTTTAAACTGCCTGAAAATATTTCAGCGACCATCAACGTAATGCCTGGAGTTGGTCTAGTAAATAAGAAAATTACTTTAGAAGATGATAGTTATAGACCAGCGAATCCAATGCTTTATAAATTGGATTTTCTATTGGGATTGGGTTATAATTTCAATCAATTTTATGTCAGTCTAACTTATAGTAATGGCTTATATTCCACAGACCTGGATTATGATAATAAATACCGCTTAAATTTAACCAAGGCGAAATTGGCCGTTGGTTATAGGTTTAAGAGAAAGAATAAATAAAAGCCTTAATAGGTTGTGTTTTTAAGATTTTCAAAATTCTAGAAAATTAAAAATTTTATCAATTATTTATGATATTTATCAGTCAGAAAACTGACTTAAATCTTTATCTTAGACAAAAGAATTATTCATTTTAAATGCGATAGATTATGACAGTAAAATTTCAATACGTAAACATAGATACAAGTGAAACACTTTCGGCATTAACCGAAGAAAAATTAGAAAAGCTAGCCAATAAATTTGAGTTTTTGATTTCAGCCCAAGTTTATTTTAAACATGATGAAAAAGATCATGATGCGGGTAAAATATGTAATATAGAATTAAGCTTACCTGGACCTCGCATTTTTGCTACTTCAAACAAAAAAAATTACGAAATGGCAATGAATGAAACCATTAATGATTTAACGAGACAGCTTAAGAAACGTAAAGAGATTTATAAAACACATTAATAAAGTTCGACGTTTAATTTCAGAGGGTTTATAGTCTTTAGCGATGATGATAAGGTTCATTTCTAAGAATTGTAAACCCTCTGTACAATTGTTCAATAAAAAACAACCGAACCATTTGATGTGAAAATGTCATTTTGGACAATCCTAGTTTGCCATTCGCGCGGTTATAAACACTATCCGAAAATCCATAAGGACCACCAATTACAAAAATTAAGTTTTTGATACCAGAGTTCATATGTTTTTGCAAATAGCCTGAAAATGCAATGGAATCTAGTTGTTTTCCATTTTCATCGAGTAGAATTAGAACATCAGAGGTTTGGGTTTTTGCCAAGATAAGTTCGCCTTCTTTTTCTTTTTGTTGGGCTTCCGATAGGTTTTTGACCTTTTTCAAATCAGGAATCACATCAAATTCGAACTTAATATAGAAGCCAAGTCGTTTGGTGTAATCTGCAATTAAGGTTTGTAGATTTTTATTGTCGGTTTTGCCTATGGCTATAAGTTTTATATTCATTTTGCAAAATTACGATTTACGATTTACAATTTCAGATTTTTCCTAATCCCTAATCCCTAATCCCTAATCCCTAATCCATAATTCCTAATTCCTTCCTAATTCGTAATTCTAAAATCGTAAATCCTTAATCTATTTCCTATTTTTACACTAAATAAGTATTCAAATGATATCAAAAGTACAATTCGATAAAGAAATAGAATTAATTATCTCTAATGCTATACATGAAGATGTTGGCGATGGCGATCATAGTTCGTTGGCCTGCATTCCTGCTTCCGCTCAAGGAAAAGCGAAGTTATTGGTAAAGGACAAAGGTATTATTGCAGGTGTAGAATTTGCAAAACAAGTATTCGCTTTCGTGGATGACCATATGAAAGTCGAAACTTTAATAGAAGATGGTCAGAAAGTGAAACATGGAGATATTGTTTTTTATGTTGAAGGAGCATCGCAATCCATTCTTAAAGCCGAACGATTAGTTTTAAACGCTATGCAGCGTATGAGTGCTATCGCCACAAAAACCAGACAGTTTGTTGACTTATTGGAGGGTACTGGAACTAAAATTTTAGATACCAGAAAAACCACACCAGGCATTAGAGCTTTAGAAAAATGGGCCGTAAAAATTGGAGGTGGCGAAAACCACAGATTTGCTTTGTATGATATGATAATGCTAAAAGACAATCACATTGATTTTGCAGAAGGTGTGACAAAAGCTATTAACTTAACCAAGCAATATTTAAAGGATACCAACAGAAATCTAAAAATAATTGTTGAAGCCAGAAATCTCGAAGAAATCAAGGAAATCTTGGATTGTGGAGGTGTTTACAGAATCCTTATAGATAATTTTAATTATGAGGATACTCGTAAAGCGGTAAAGCTCATTGGAGACCAATGTTTAACTGAATCTTCTGGTGGAATTAACGAAACTACACTCAGAAAATATGCCGAATGTGGTGTCGATTATATTTCATCTGGTGCATTAACGCATTCAGTTTACAATATGGATTTGAGTTTAAAAGCCGTATAATTCTGAATTTAATGTTCAAAATTCAAAGTTGACGCTCTGACGCAAAACCTTGAATTTTAAATTTAAAACTTTAAACTAACGAATGAGTAAACTCATAGAAGATAAAGTAGATAAAATTCCGGTGCTTAATGTAATTATGCGTTTTTTTAAACAGATTAAATTGCCAGGATTTGAGGGTTTATCCATTTACGATTTGTTGGAACTTTACGTCATGGGCATTGTCAATGGTGCACTTACAACAAGGGCAAGTGCGATAGCTTTTAGTTTTTTTACCGCAATTTTTCCTTTTTTGTTGTTTGTCATTATTGTAATTCCTCATATTCCTATTGACGGATTTCAAATAGAATTTTTAAGTTTTTTAAGATCAATTTTACCACCACAAACTTCCGAATTTTTTATCGATAGTATTTTTCAAGATATGAGCAGTAACAGTAGTGGAGGGATAATCTCATCAGTGTTTTTACTATCTATTTTCTTGATGGCAAATGGTGTAAACGCCGTTTTTTCAGGTTTTGAAACCTCGTATCACAAACAATTATATCGAAATGTCTTTAAACAATATGGAATAGCACTTGGCGTGGCATTGATTTTAGCTTTTCTTCTATTGCTAACCGTTGCTGTTTTTGGCTATTTTCAGATTTATATTATTCAACCGCTTTATGAAAGCTTAAGCGGAAATGCATTTGCGGAAGATGATAAGGGATTGGGTTGGATAATCTTTGTAAAGTATTTGTTCTTCGTCATCATGGCTTATATAGCAACAGCAACTTTATATTATTTTGGAACTAAAGAAGGTAGGGAGTCCAAGTTTTTTTCTGTTGGAGCGTTGTTAACTACCTTACTCATTATGCTAACCTCGTTTTTGTTTGGTATTTATATCGAAAACTTTTCCCAATACAACGAGCTTTATGGATCTATCGGTGCCTTGTTGATTTTGTTGTTGTATCTATGGTTGAATTCCAATATTCTCTTATTAGGTTACGAGCTTAACGCCTCACTTCAGTTTTTAAGAAAGCATCCAAGAGCAAGAAAAGAAATTAAACAAAAAGATATTGAAGAGATTATTAAATAAAATGCTTCAAAAACTCATCTTTTCGCCTTACTGAAATTGGCACTTTCGCATCATTGGACATCAACACATAACTTTGTTTTCCTTTATAATATTTTTTCACATGATCGATATTAATAAGGTGCGATTTATGCGTTTTAAAGAATGCGTTTTCAGCCAATAAATCTTCGTAAAATTTTATCGGTTTAGAAACCATGGTTTTTCCATCCTTAGTAAAGATATGTGTATAACTAGTATCTGCCTCCAAATGAATAATGTCTACCACTTTTAAGGTTTCAAAGCCCGTTAATGACGGAATGGTAATCACTTTCTTTTGATTCGGTTTCAGATTTTCAAACAAATTTTGAAGTTGTTGCTCCATATTTTGTTTGGATAGGTTGTCTTTCAAACGTGAAACTGCAGCATCGAAATCGTCAGTATCTATGGGCTTTAATAAATAATCGAGAGCACTAAATTTGAAAGCTTTTATGGCGAAATTATCAAAAGCAGTTGTGAAGATTATTTTAAAATTAATTGATCCGATTTCCTGTAAAAAATCGAATCCTGTTTTATCATGAATCTTAATATCCAAGAACACTAATTCAGGCTGTAATTGTGGCACAAGGCGCAGCGCTTCATCTACATTGTCTATAACGGCAAGCACATTAAAAGTCTTTGGATGTCTTTCAATGAGACTCAAAACACGATCTGAACAATGGGTTTCGTCATCTATAATTATGGTTTTTATCATATTCATTTACCGAGAAATCGGGAATATTATTATTGAACTTAACTTGACATTTTCTGTTATCTGCGAAAATCAGCTAAATCAGCTCCATCTGTGTTCTGTTATTATTTAATTGTAATCTAATAAGCAAGTTGCATTGGTAATGAAACGTCTATGCGTGTACCTTCGGTTTTATCTGTAATTTCAACATTTCCGTTGGTGTTTTTTAATTTATTGATAATCTCAATTCTACTCTTGGTAATCGCCATTCCCATGGATTTACTTTCAGGATTATTTTTATTTGAAATTGAATTTTTTCGACCAACACCATTATCGTCGACACTACAAATCAACATGTTTTTTTCTGCCTTAAAAGAAATTTTCACTAAACCGAGTTCTTCTTTTCGTGACAAACCGTGAATGATGCTATTTTCAATAAAAGGTTGAAGAATCATTGGTGGTACCAAAATATTATCAGCATCTAAATCAGCTTCTATTTCAATAACATAATCGAATTTATAGTTGAAACGTTTGCGTTCAATATCCATATATGTTCTAAGAAGAGATATGTCCTCGCTTAATAGAATTTCTTTCTTTTCTGAGTTTTCTAGAGTAAGCCGCATCAATTTTGCAAATTTCCCCAAGTAGTCACTGGCCGATTGTGTATCGTTTTTTAAAATATAATCGCCGATGGAATTTAAAGAATTAAAGATAAAATGCGGATTCATTTGAGAGCGTAAGGCTTTTAATTCCGTATCTGAAACCTTTGCATTAAACTCAGCTTCCTTGGATTTTGAAACAGCATCTTGCTTACGGCGGTATAAAACGAAACTAATAATGGAAGCTAGGATAAGTCCAGAACCTCCAATGATTGAGGCGTTTTTAATCGATTTCTGGCGTTCAATCTCTACTTGCGAAATGGCACGATCCTTATCGGCTTCAAACTGAATCTCTTTTCTGGCAATTTCAAGTTTCCGATCTGCGTTAATCAAACTATCCCTTAATACTATATGTTTTTGATAGGTGAGTAAGGCATTTTTGTAATCTTTTTTTTGGGTGTAAATGTTGGCTAATGTTGCTAAAGCACTTTTTTCTGTGTTGAGGTTATTTAAGGATTCGTTAAGTTCTAAACTGCTGGTTGCGAAGTATTCTGCTTTTTCAATGTTGTTATTTATTAAATATATTTCTGCTGCATTTGTGTAAGCAGGAACTCGTAAACTTTCAATGTTATGCTGTTCTATTAAATCTAAACTTTCATTAATGCTTACCAAACCTTCTTCTATAAAACCAGCATTGGTCTGAACCAAGCCTAAATTCGTTTTAATGTTCGCTACATAGAGTAGTTGTTTATTTTGTTCAGAGCCAACAAGTGCTTTCTTATAATAGTAAATTGAGGAATCTAGTTTTTTTTGGTCTCCATAAGTGTTGGCGATGTAAAACTGTGTCATGTATTTCTTATTATTTTCTGGGTACTTTAATAAGGATTTAAAACTTTTCAAGGCTTTTTCATATTCTTGTTGCTCTAAATGAATGAGTCCAATGTTGGTAAGAATAGCAATCACATAGGTATTGAATTTGGGGTATTTATCAAAAATCGCATAACTTTTCTGATAATAATCGAGACCTCCTAATGGGTCAGACAAAAAATAGTGATGAATAATGCCTAAATTGTTATAAGATATAGCAATTCCCTTTGGATAATTTAGTTGTTTAGAAATATCTAATGTTTTATTGACATAAGCTGCCCATGTTGTATCAGCAGGTGTTAAAAACATTTTTCTTGCCGTAAACTTTATTCTTAAGTTCACATAAGTAGTATCCTCTTTTGTATATGTATTGATGACATTTTCTAGAGAATCGAGCATCTTGTTTTGCGAAAAACAAAATATAGAAATAGTTAAAAAGAAGAGGGTTAAGAATCTTTTCATTAATGAAATAAAATTAATAGCTGGTTTAAAAATAGTAATTAAAATCAAAAACGAGCTACAATTGTTACGTTAATACATTCAAAATCAACGTTAATAAATTGGCTATAGTTTTTGTTTAGAATAAGTTGTTGATTTATGTAAAATTAATCAGGATGGTTAATTGCAATTCTTAAAGCAGGCTTTATGAAAACTAAAAATCCTATTTACCGCAAATCAATATTAGCCATTTTTATACTATTCCTATTTTCTACAGGCAGTTGGTCACAAGAAAATCGTATTAAACCACCAAAACGAAAATCTAAAATTACAAGCGTCGATAATTTTGTAAAACATTCATTTGAGTTGTACCACAAAGTTTTTGTTTATGATAGTTTATCTAGGGCAGGAGTTGAAGTGCCAGCTGAAATAGAAGATGAGTTAATGGAACGTGCAGAAAGAGATGTGGATAGCCTTTGGCAAGAAGTGCCAGATATTGCAGATGATATCAGCGATGCGCCTTTTATGAGACAAGCCAAAGCGACGCTCAACCTAAACAAGTCGAAAAAAGCATTGAAATTCTGCATGCTTTCCGTAAAAGCCTATTTCGCAGGCACCGAGGAAGACGAAGAATAATTGCAATGATTTTAAATCCAAACCAATGAAACATACGATTACTGTTTTAATGACGCTAACCATTTTCTCAATTGTAAATGCGCAATCCTATAAAAGTGCATTTAGAACAGATATATGTGCTTGTCTAGAGGAAGAAAGTCTAAAACGAACACTTACGGATAATGGGTTTAAAGCTTGTTTACAAGAAACATTACCTAAATATGCCACGCAAATTGATGCACAAATTGTAGAAGAAGATATTGACAAAAAATTCTATAAAGGACAATTGGCCCGTAAAGACTTATTGGTTGCCATGCAGACTGAACTCATTTACAGTTGTGATGTTTACTACGAACATATCTATTTTATTCGAAACAGTAAAAAACTTATTGCAAGAGAGAATACTAAAGAAAGTGATTTAGAAAAGTACGATCAAATGGTGGCTTTAAGACCCAATGCTATGGCTTATTTTATGCGCGCTAAAGTTCAGTTCAACCTAGGAAATATTAAAGAAACCGAAGCAGACATTAATAAAAGTCTAGAGCTAAATGCCAATAAAAACAATGCAAAATCAACCAGACATGAATTGCTATTGTTGGCTTGGGTTTACGAGGAGCAAGAGCGTTATGCTGAAGCCATTGCACTATATGATAAAATTTATTTTGGAGATTTAGATACGCAAGTTGCACAATTACGAGCACTTGGGGATAAAAAAAATGGCGGTACAATGGCCAATATAGCGAAAACAGGAGCAATTGATACTGAAAAAGAAATTAAATCGTCAACAAGGCGAACGGAAAGCTTAGGAAATACATCTTCAAAACAAATTGAAAACAAAACCCTGGAATCGCACCGAAGTAAAACTGACCAACCAAAAGTTGAAGAAAAGACCGATTCGTCTTCGCTTCGAAAATTATTTAAAATGGGAAAGGGCTAACCATCTAAAGTTCTAATTATTTAATTCTAAAAAACTAACTACTCATGAAATCGAAGATTCACGTAAACAAAAAAAAATAATAAGTATGATGCGTAAAAAATTACTACTATGTTTATTCGCGATTGCTCTGATAAGTTGCGATGTTGAAGATGAAATTATTAACTTGCTTGGAGATGGTACCGTAAAAGCAGATATTAACGGACAGACAAAGGTATTTACATTTGGCCAAAATTCTGTTGCTGCTGCGATTACAAGTGGCGATTCTGGGCCTATTACGGTTTATGCTTTCGGATTGGCAGCATCGACTGATGGTGTGTCAGACAATTCAGAAACTACAGCTATAGGTGTTACGCTAATTATGGACAATCCCGATGTTATTATTGCTGGTGCATCATTTACCTTTCCGGCAGATGCTGTAGGTGGCACTTACACTTTTGAAGATGAAAATGGATCCACAACGATAGATGCGGACGAAACCGTAAGCGCAACATTAAGTATCGCAGAAGTGGATGTTCCAGGAGAAAGAATTTCAGGTACGTTTAGTTTTGTCACCATGGATCCAGATACTAATACAACTTACACAGTGGGAAATGGGAGTTTTACTAATATTCCGTTTTTCATTAATTAAAAACCATAACATTTAGTGTAATTTGATAAGAAAGTAAGGGCAATAACAACGGTTAAGAAACTAAAAATCAATAGTAGTTAAGTTAATAAATTGATTTTCAAGCCTGTAAGTAAATTTCGACTTAAATATTAACTGTTTGTCGTATTTATTTGCGCTTTGATTATTATTTGAGGTTCTTTATTATGCTCAAAATTAAATGGTTAGACTCCCTCTTCTACTTAGCTTATTTCCTGAAAAAGTTTTAAAAAAATTAATCAATCCATTCTATAATTATGAAAACCAATTTTCTTTTTACATTACTCTTTAGTTTATTTTTTTTGTCAACCGTACATTCCCAAAGGATGGGAGAGCCTGGTGTTTTAGGTGCAGGTCTTGCGTCTTCCTATCCAGCTTATGGTATCAGTGGTAAATATAACTTTACAGAACACCATACGGCACAAATAATTTTGGGTGGTGCTTCTTACGGTTATAGTGCTACTGGTTTTTCTTTTGGAGCCTCAGGAAGATACGTTTATAACTTTAACGTTCTTGGCGATTCTTTTTTCTTTAAGCCTTATGCTTATGCACAGGTCAGTTATTTTACCGTTAAATATGATTATTATTTTGGGACTTCCGATTCGTACAATACGCTTGGTTTCGGTCTAGGCGGTGGAGTGGAATGCGAAATTCCAAATTTTGTAGAAGGTTTGGCCTTTAGTGGAGAACTTGGATATATAGGTGGTGATTTCGGTAGCGGTATAGATAGTTTTGCAGGCCTTTCCTATGGTGCTAGTGTGCATTACTATTTTGATTTATAATTAGGAAACTTATTTTCATTTAGCATTTTAAATGATTAATTGTCTGAGACTTATGGTAATGTAATTAAAATATTGCTTATGAAATCATTATGCCAATTTTTAAGCCTTTATTAAAATCAATTACTAAAGCTAATAACTTATATAAATACCTAGAAATAGGTATTGTAACACTATTAAAAATACATTTTATTTAGCTGTTAATTAAACTTTTAAAACCAACAATTATGAAAACAAAACAATTATTTTTAGACATTGCAGTAGTGTTTACTGCATTTTTATTTTCCACACTGGCAAATTCCCAAACTACATGGAGAGTAAACAATCAATCCAATTATGATGGCGCTACGTTATTTGGTGAGAATTATGGTGGAACACCAAGTTTTCCCGTATTTAGTGAAAT
Source organism: Winogradskyella schleiferi (assembly GCF_013394655.1). Taxonomy (NCBI): domain Bacteria; kingdom Pseudomonadati; phylum Bacteroidota; class Flavobacteriia; order Flavobacteriales; family Flavobacteriaceae; genus Winogradskyella; species Winogradskyella schleiferi. The sequence goes on along the minus strand of NZ_CP053351.1, from coordinate 2,641,299 downwards.
TGATGATGCTATTGCATATCCGAATGTAATTGATGGTGACACCTTGCATATAGAGGGCTCTACTTTGGTTTACGAAGATGCCACTATTACCAAACAGTTAGTAATTATAGGTCCTGGTTATTTTTTAGCCCAAAATGAAAATGTGTCTAATAACACCTATGATGCCAAACTGAGTAGAATTAATTTTAACAGCGGTTCAGAATTTTCACAAATTATTGGCATGAACATAATTAACGACGGATTAACAACACACGGAACGATTTATATAAATGTTAATGAGGTTACTGTTAAACGATGCAGAATTGAGCGTGACATTCAATTTGCAACACAATTATCAGGTGCTTACATTCTTCAAAATTTTTTTTCAAACATTTATAACACCAATGCTATAGTAAGTAATGGTTTGACGACTTTTATTCCTCCTCAAGATGTAATTTTCAATAATAATATTTGCCAAAAAAGACTCGTTTGGTCCAACAGTTCTTGGGGAACAGGTACATTATTGGAATGCAATAATAATATTTTCGACGGTCCAGAAAACGAATTAAATTTGGAATTCAATACTGGTTCATTTCAAAACAATATATTAAAAGCTCCAGGTATTACGGCTAATATAAATAGTGGCACTAATAATAATGTCCAATATAATACAGTGTCACTTTCTAGTGTATTTACAGGAACAACCGAAAACCTTTGGGTGCCAAGTATGGCAACCTTATTTGTGGCAGATGGTACAGCCGATGGTATTTATCAATTACAATCAGGTTCTACATTTAATGTGGTTGGTAGTGATGGTACTGAGCGCGGAGCTTTTGGAGGTATAGTTCCAGGCAACCGTTACAACCTTTCTGGGCTTGGCGCAATCCCTGTGGTTTACGAAGTAACTACAACAGGGGTTTCAGAAGCAGGAACAGGTTTGCCTGTAACCATCAAAGCAAGAACAAATAATTAATTTGTTATGAAACAGATTATTCTAACTGCCATTTATTTGGCAATAGCGATGCGTATAAATGCGCAATCCAATACGGTCCAAATAGAATATTTTTTAGATACGGATAACGGTTTTGGCATGAACACGGTTATGAATATTACATCGCCCGATATAGATGTAATCGAGACCATTTTAGCAGATATCCCTTCTTCTACAACTCTTGGATATCATAAACTCTATATTCGTACTAAAGATGAAAATGGGAACTGGAGTCATACTTTCAGAAGGCAAGTTCAAGTCTTTGCACCTGTTGTTGAGAAAAATATAGTTATGGGTGAGTATTTCATAGACCAAGACCCAATGTTTGGAGTGGCAACTACTTTTGATATCAACCCACAGGAGGGAGATATTGAGCAACAATTTGCGGCTCAAATACTTGAAACCGTTAGCTTGGGTTACCATAAGTTATACGGAAGGGTTCAGGATTCTTATGGGAATTGGAGTCATACATTCAGAAAAAACATAGAAGTGTATTTAAATCCAGATAGTAATCTGGTTGAAATTGAATATTTCACTGGTGATGATTTGGAATTTGGAAATAACTCAATTATTACTATTGACGTACCAGCAACAGATGGCACTTGGAGTTTTGATGTATTATCATATCCGTCTGGTGTCTATGAGGATATAAATGAAATGGATACACTTTTTGTAAGAGTAAAGGATTCAAACGGAAAATGGTCTATTACAACTACCCTTGATGAGATAAATTCTGGTTTAGGTATCGAAAACAATCTATACAAAACAGTAAGCGTTAACCCTAACCCATTTACCAATACCATTAACCTTGAAGTCTCTAAAAATATAGTATTCAGTAATATAGCGGTATTTGATATCACAGGCAGGGAAGTTTACACTTCAACAGAAGATCTAAGAACCATAAATTTACAAAATTTAGAAGCAGGAACTTACATCTTAAGCTTAGCATCCCAAAACGAAAAAGCAACATATAAAATTGTAAAACAATAATGAGTTGATTTTTTTTAAGTGTTGAAAAACCATCTCCAATCGAGATGGTTTTTTTATTTAAAGGCATTACTTTTGGAGAATGCTGCATTTTATAGACGTCATTCTACCAATTCCGCTTCAAAAAGCATTTACGTATCATATTACGGAAGCTGAAGCTGAATTCCTGAAACCTGGAATTCGTGTGGCTGTGCCTTTTGGTAAGAGTAAAATATATACGGCTTTAGTCTATAGCATTCATCAAAATCCTCCAACGGCTTATGATGCTAAAACCATTCATCAAATATTAGATGATGCTCCCGTAATCACAGAAATACAATTACAACATTGGGAATGGATTGCCGATTATTATATGTGTAGTGTGGGAGAAGTAATGAGAGCAGCCATGCCAAATGCCTTTTTATTGGAAAGTGAAACCATAATTTCTAAAAACGAAAAAATAAATATTAAAGATTCAGAATTAAAGGACGACGAGTTCTTAATTTATGAAGCGTTACAGCATCAATCGTCTTTAAAAATTAATGATGTTGTTTCCATTTTAGATAAAAAGCGCGTATTGCCAATTATCAATAATTTGGTAAAAAAAGGCGTTCTGAATTTACAGGAAGAACTTTACGAAAAATACACCCCAAAATTAGTGCGCTATGTAAAGTTACACCACAACCATAAATCCCAAGAAAAACTTCAGGAATTATTAGAGGAACTGAGTCGTGCGCCAAAACAGCGCGAAGTCGTATTGACCTTGTTTACTATGGAAGCTTCGTTAAAACAGCCCATAAAAGTTTCAGAATTAACGGAACGAAGTGGCGCCTCTTCTAGTATTGTTAAAACATTAATTGACAAGGCCATTTTAGAAGAATACCACATCCAAACCGATCGTATTCAATTCGAGGGTGAAGGTGATGCGGATGCCAAACATTTAAGCGAAGCACAGCAGCAAGCTTACAATGAGGTTACATCTATTTTTGAAGAAAAATCGGTTGCCTTATTACATGGCGTAACATCTTCTGGTAAAACAGAAATTTATGTGCAGCTGATTCAAAAACAACTGGAAATAGGAAAACAGGTATTATATCTGTTACCAGAAATTGCCTTGACCACTCAATTAGTGCAACGGCTTCAAGATTATTTTGGTGAGAAAGTGGCGGTATTTCATTCCCGATATTCAGGAAATGAAAGGGTAGAGGTTTGGCAAAATATGCTTTCGAATTCCGAAAAAGCCCAAGTCATTATTGGGGCACGTTCCTCACTATTGTTACCGTTTACAAATTTGGGATTAATTATCGTCGATGAAGAGCACGAGCAATCCTACAAACAATTCGATCCTGCACCACGTTACCATGCAAGGGATGCTGCCATCGTTTTGGCAAATTTATTCAAAGCAAAAACCCTTTTAGGGTCGGCAACACCAAGTCTGGAAAGTTATTTTAATGCCACTCAAGGTAAATATGGTTTGGTGGAATTAAACACACGCTACAACAATGTGCTTATGCCAGATATTGAATTGGTAGATTTAGCAGATAAGTACAAACGCAAACGTATGAAAGGTCATTTTAGCGACCGACTCATAGAAGAAATGACGCAAACTTTAGAAGAAGGTTTTCAGATTATATTGTTTCAAAATAGACGAGGATTTTCACCGATTATAGAATGTACCACTTGCGGTACATCACCTCAATGTCCCAATTGTGATGTGAGCTTAACTTATCATCAATATCGCGATCAATTGCGTTGTCATTATTGTGGTTATAATTCTGCCATGCTAAAAAGTTGTCAAGGTTGTGGTAATTCTACTTTAGATACCAAGGGTTTTGGAACCGAACAGATTGAAGAAGAAGTGAAAGTACTATTTCCTGAAAAGAAAGTCGCAAGAATGGATTTAGATACTACAAGGGGAAAGTACGGTTTCGAGAAAATTATAAACAGTTTTGAGCAACGTGAAGTTGATATTTTAGTGGGCACTCAAATGCTGACCAAGGGATTGGATTTTAGATTCGTAAAATTAGTGGGCATAATGAATGCAGATAACTTGCTCAACTTTCCGGATTTTAGAGCACACGAACGCAGTTATCAACTCATGGCACAAGTTTCTGGTAGAGCAGGACGAACGGATTTAAGAGGAAAAGTTTTGATTCAGACCTACAATCCGCATCATAATATTTTGCAACAAGTTTCTACAAATTCATACAAGGAAATGTTTGCCGAACAAATGAATGAACGCTACAATTATAAATATCCGCCAATTTTCAGATTAATAAAAATAACGTTCAAGCATAAGGATTATAATCGTGTGAATTTGGCAGCAGATTGGTACGCGAAATCTTTAAAGCAATTGTTTAAAGCCAATGTTTTAGGACCCGAATTTCCACCAGTATCTCGAATCCGAAATTTATACCATAAAAACATTTTAGTAAAGATTCCACAAAAACAATCCTTGGTAAAAACAAAAGAAGCCATTCAGAAAATAGATAATAGCTTTAATGCCGTAAAGGATTTTAGGTCGGTACGTGTGGTAATTAATGTGGATAATTATTAAATTCAAATACTAAAAAAACACCCCTAAAGTCCCCTCAAGGGGACAATCTATATGATAAACTTTTTATTATAGATTGAATATTGTTTCTAAATAAAATAAATTACACTGAAGAAACTTTAATAATTTTGATCAGTATTGTCCCCTTGAGGGGACTTTAGGGGTGTGAAAACTCAATAATTTGTTCGCTCATAAATTTCATTAAAACCAAAAAATCCCAAGCAAATGCTCAGGATTCTTTAAACTTATAATGTAATGCTTTATACATAGAGGTAATGTTCTACATATTATTTAAAGCATCAACTAATTGCGTCTTTTTATTTCGACTCAATGGAATTTCATAAGCTCCAACTTCAACATTTTTACTGTTAAATCGGTCAATTTTATCGAGGTTCACAATATAGGACTTGTGGATTCTTAAAAATTTACCTTCTGGTAACTCTTGTTCAAAAGCTTTCATCGTAGATAATACTACCAAGCTGTTTTCTTCTGTAACCACTTTTACGTAATCACCAAGGGCTTCAATCCATTTAATATCCTTAATATAAACTTTACGTTTTTTAAGGTTACTTTTTACAAAGATATGCTCACCATCAGTTTCGTTAAAGTCCAGTTTCAATTTGTGCTGCTCAATAGCTTTTTCTACGGCAGTATTAAAACGTTCTTTAGTGATTGGTTTCTGAAGATAATCGGTGGCATCGTAATTAAATGCTTTAAAAGCATACTCGGTTTTACCGGTAACAAAAATAATTTGGGGTTTGTTGTTGAGTACATCAAGTAATTCAAAACCGTTTAATACAGGCATCTCTATATCTAAGAAGATAAGATCTACTTTATGGGTATTAAGACCGTTTTTTGTTTCTAACGCACTACTGTACTCTGCAATAAGATTAAGTGAGGAATGATTCTCAATTAACTTAACTATAGAGAGGCGCTGAATCGCGGAATCATCAACAACTACACAGTTTAAAGTCATAACATTATATAATTTTAGGTTAAGATATCGACAATAGTACGATAAATTCGGTTAAAAAACAAATATTACCGACAAACCGTAAAATTTAACATAATTTTTAGGTAATAGAAACATTACTATTTTTACTTCTAAAAAACGTTGTCAAATATAGAATAAATGTGTATTTTTGCAGCCGTTTTAACAATAAACAAAATTATTTATTATGAATCATTATGAAACTGTTTTCATCTTAAATCCCGTTTTATCTGATGAACAGATAAAGGAGACAGTAAAGAAATACGAGGATATGCTCGTATCTAAAGGTGCTAAGATGATTGCCAAAGAAGATTGGGGACTAAAAAAGTTAGCTTACCCAATCCAAAACAAAAAGAGTGGTTTTTACCATTTATTTGAATACCAGGTTGCTGGTGAGGTTATAGAACCTTTAGAGCTAGAGTTTAGACGTGATGAGCGTTTTATGCGTTACTTAACTGTGAAATTAGACAAACATGCGATTTCATGGGCTGAGAGAAGAAGAGAAAAATTGAAAGTTAAAGCAAAAGCAAAAGCGTAATTATGTCATCAATAGAACAACAAGCAAAAGGAAAAAAAGACGGCGAAATTAGATATTTAACACCGTTAAATATTGAGACGTCTAAGACTAAAAAATATTGTCGTTTTCAAAAATCTGGAATCAAGTATGTCGATTATAAAGATGCAGATTGGTTATTAGGTTTTGTAAACGAACAAGGTAAATTATTGCCAAGACGTTTAACAGGAACGTCTTTAAAGTATCAAAGAAAAGTATCTGTGGCCGTAAAAAGAGCTAGACATTTAGCCTTAATGCCATATGTTGCTGATTTATTAAAATAAAATATCATAACAATGGAACTTATATTAAAACAAGACGTTGATAATTTAGGATTTAAAGACGATATTGTATCTGTTAAGAACGGTTATGGTAGAAACTTTTTAATTCCTCAAGGACAAGCCGTTATGGCTACATCTTCTGCTAAAAAAGTATTGGCAGAGACGTTAAAGCAAAGAGAATACAAAGAAAAAACTATTATCGCTGAGGCTGAAAAAACTGCTGAAGCTTTAAAAGGTTTAGATATTAAAATTACCGCTAAAGCTGGTACAGGTGCTACTGCTGGAGACAAGTTATTTGGTTCTATTACCAAGTTGGATTTGGCTGCTGCTCTTAAAGACGCTGGTCACGAAGTTGACAAGAAATTTATCGCTATCACAGGTGGTAACATTAAGCGTTTAGGTCAGTACGAAGCTACAATTAGATTACACAGATCTGTAACAGAGAATTTAACTTTTGATGTTATTGCTGAAGCGTAATCTTAATTAAGATAATTTTTAAAAGCCGTTTAGTTTTCTAAGCGGTTTTTTTATTAAACTTTTTTTAAAAAGATATAATTTAGGTTACAGATACAATCCTTTATGTCTGCTAAACCTGAACAAGTTTTTAAAGTTCCCCAAATGAAACATTTGCTTTTAATTATTACACTTTGTGCTATTGTTGGTTGTAAACAATCAAAACCACAACACACATCGACCGAAGTTCAAGAGTCCAAACTAATTGAGCTATTCAAGCCTTCACGGTCCGATTATCCAAATATTAGTGTACATCGTGGCGGCAAAGGACTAGTTAATTATCCTGAAAATTGTTTAGAAACTCTAGAGTATATTAATGATAGTATCTTTGCAATCTACGAAGTTGATGTCGCACAAACTAAAGATGGTCAACTCGTATTGTTACACGATAATTCAATTGATAGAACCACAGCAGGAAACGGAAAAGTAAGCGACTTAACTTATAATGAATTGAAGCAGTTTAATTTACTGGATGATTTCGGAAATGAAACTGAGTTTAAAGTTCCGTTATTTTCGGAAGTATTAGCATGGTGTAAAAAAAACAATGTTATTTTAACCATAGATATCAAAAAAAGCGTGAGTCAGGAAACGGTTATAAATACAATTAGGGAAGCAAAAGCGGAAGATATCAGTATCATCATTACCTATGATATTAAACAGGCAAAATCGGCTTATAAATTAGCACCAGAGTTATTAATTTCTGTTGCAGCGAGAAATAATGATGAATTTGACCGACTCTTAAAATCAGGAATTCCAACGCAAAATATGTTAGCGTTTACAGGGACACGGTTATCAGAAGCGTCACTTTTTAAGCGATTACATCATAACAATGTGGTGTGTATGCTAGGAACTTTAGGCAACTTAGATAAACGTGCAGAAGCTAGGGGAGACAAGTTATACCGCAAATGGAAAACCAATGGTGCTGACATTATAGCAACCGATAGGCCATTCGAAGCTTTCAAAGCCATAAATTAATTTTAAAAAGAATAATTTACTAAACATGAAATATTCAAGATTAACAAAAGAACAATTTGAAGAATTACACAAAGAATTCATCAATTTTTTAGCCACACAATCTATTACAGCTGATGAGTGGGAAGACATAAAGAAGAACAAACCAGAAGTAGCTGAACAAGAATTAGACGTATTCAGCGATTTAGTTTGGCTCGGTGTTTTGGGCAAGGTTGAGTATTTAGAACATATTTCGCCACAACAAATCCATCTTTTTCAATGCAATGAAAAACACATGCGATTAATTGCCTTAAGAATAGATAAAGAAACCGTGGATTTGACAACCAAAGAAGGTTTCAATTGGTTACGGGATAATTTGCTGTCGGATTCCGTTGAATTCTTCAATGCGAAAAAAGAGTATTCAGATGATAAGCATTTAGATATTTTCAAAATGATCCAATCTGGCGCAAATATCACTAAAGGCGAGTTGTTTGAGTATTTTGCTAATTTAGTAAAAGGGTAAAGAAAAGAGAAAGAAGATTGGGAAAAGACGGAAGACGAAAGACGGAAGACGGAAAATAAGTGAAAATCTTTCGGATTTATACGGCTTCAAGTAAAAATTCAAGTCCTATATCAATGTTTCATTGACCTTTGAAATGGAGAATATAAAAATAAAATCGTTAAGAATTTTTGAAGCCTTGGAGAAAATTTAGATTTTATTTTTAGTTTTTATTCCTTTTAAGGGATAGAAAATTCCTCATTTCAAAATGATTTTTTGGTTCGTTTTGTATCAACACAAAATGAACATTGAAAATGATAAAATTAAGTCTATTTAAGTTTGTAGAATTAAATTAATAACTTTTACTATTGCACAATAATTAATTAAATCTGGAATAGTACTGGAATTTGATCATCAATAGTCTTGCCTGCATGGTTGTAAAGTTTAGTAAAGCTAAAAGGAATTTGTTAGCAATAATTCGGATAAAATATTTTCAATATATTTGAAATCAAATAATTAAATGAATTGATATAAAGAGTATTTCGATAATGATATTTATGTTATTGGTTTTTTCAGGATTGTCAGCACAAGACAAAAGTTATAAACTTGATGAAAACGAGAGTGTCTATTTTGAAGAAATTCTCGAATTTGAAGGTATGTCAAGTAAAGAACTGCATAAAAGGCTAATAAAAACATTAAAAATATCAGATTACTCTTTATTGTATCAAGATGAAACGAGATATATGCCGTTGGTAAATTTGAAGTGCGTTTAAGAAAACACGCATTAGTAGATTCCTTTTTCCAAAGAAATTCTTGTTATTCATATCGCAAACTCTCAATAGGATCTAATCGAGCAGCTTTAGTAGCAGGATAAAGCCCAGAAACCACAGCCACAATAAAGGCAATACTCGTCGCCCAAATCATCGCGACCCAAGGTGTGGAAAATTCAAGATCAAAGCCTTTGGCAACGGCCAGACCAATTAAAATCCCTAGAATAGTCCCTAAAATACCGCCAAGTTGACCTATAATTATGGTTTCCATAAAAAATTGAAATGCTATGGTCTTGCTCTTCGCGCCAAGTGCTTTACGGACGCCAATTTCCCTTGTACGTTCGCTTACCGAAACCAGCATAATATTCATTAAGGCAATGGTAGAACCAAAAATGGTAATAATACTAATAATCCAAGCTGCCACATAAAGTGCTGCCGTATTTTGCGCGACTTGGTTGAGCAAATCTTCACTACGCTCAATACCAAAATCATTATCTTCAATAGGATTGAGACCTCTAATATTTCGAAACGTTAAGATGGCATCTTCTTGTGCAGCTTCCAGCATATCAGTCTTATCCACTTTTACACTTAAGCTGTAATTAATATTAGGATTGGTAAACATGGAACGTGCTTTTTGAATAGGCATAAACACACGCAAATCTTGATTGTTCCCAAACGTCGAACCCTTTTCCTTCAACACGCCAACCACCTTAAATTTAGCGCCACGAATACTTATGGTTTTTCCAACCGGATTCTCAACAGGAAACAGTGCTTTTTGCAAATCACTACCAATGACACAAACGGCATTGCTATTATCAACATCAAATACATTTAGAGAACGACCGTTTTCAATTTCCAATCCTGAGTTTTCAATGTAAAATTCATTAACTCCAAAAACACCAACTTCAGGATCTGTTTTTTTGTTTTCATACTTTACTTCGGCAGTCATTGTTCCCGTGAAAGACACAGCCACTTTTGTAAACGGAAAATTATAATTGTCCTCAAAATCCTTCACATTTCGATAATCGATTACAGGATTAATTTTTTGGCGCTCTCGACTGCTCTGGCGTTGGTTTGTGAATTCGTAACGTTGAACATTAAAAGTATTGGAACCCATGGAAGAGAAGTTACTGGTAATCGTGTTTTCTAAAGCAGATACACCACTCAAAATGCCGACCAAAGCCATAATACCAATGGCGATAATTAAAATCGTTAAAATGGTACGTAGCAATTGGCTTTTTATAGAATCGAAGGCAATTCTAATATTTTCTCTAGCTAATGAAAACATAGTTTTATTTCAAGTTTGTTGGGTGGTTTAAAACATAAGACTACCTAAACACGATAAAGTTACTATAAAATCCAATTATCTTAGTCAGACCTCTAAAAATTATAATATTTTTGTGACCAAATAATAGAAACCCAGAGTTTCTGCGCTCAGTATGACAGTTGAGTTCAATTTTTAACTAAAGTTTCATTAATAAGATTCCTGCCTTCGCAGGAAATAATATGGCACAAAAACCAAGCATACCAAAAGGCACAAGAGATTTTAACGCAGAAGAAGTGGCAAAGCGTTCTTATATCATGGAAACGATTAAGGAACAGTTTCAGGTCTATGGATTTCAACCTATTGAAACACCAAGCTTTGAAAACTCTGACACCTTAATGGGAAAATATGGAGATGAAGGTGATCGGTTGATTTTTAAGATTTTGAATAGTGGTGAATATTTTGATGATGTAAGAAAAGGAATTGATACTGCAATAAGAGGTGGTGAAGTCTTTTATCGTGCAATCTCAGAAAAAGAAGAAGATAGAACTGAATGGAATTCTAGAAACTCTAGGTTTGAATTTGTAGAAAAGTTTAAGGACGCAATAAAGTCTGAAGGTAATAATAAGCTTTTAAATAACTTACCTTCTGATGAGGTGTTACAAAATGTGTTTTCCCTAATTCATGCTAGTTATAAAGAAATAGATGAAGAAGAAAGAAATAGGTCCTTGGGTATGATTTATGCTAACCAACTTTTGAATATCAAATCTAAAGATGTAACTTCTATAATCTCAGAAAAAGCCCTGCGTTACGACCTCACAGTCCCTTTCGCTCGCTACGTTGTCCAACACCAAAACGAAATTGAATTCCCATTCAAGCGCTACCAAATTCAACCGGTTTGGCGTGCAGACCGTCCGCAAAAAGGACGTTTTAGAGAGTTTTTTCAATGTGATGCTGATGTGGTCGGTTCAAAATCCTTGTTTCAAGAAGTGGAATTTGTTCAGCTTTATGATGCGGTGTTTTCAGCTTTAAAATTAGAAGGGGTGACCATCAAAATCAACAATCGTAAAATCCTTTCTGGCATCGCCGAAGTGATTGGTGCACAAGATAAATTGATTGATTTTACGGTCGCTTTAGATAAATTGGATAAAATAGGCGAGGAGAAGGTAAAAGAAGAAATGCGAAGCAAAGGTATTTCCGAAGAAGGTATTTCTAAGCTTCAACCGTTATTTACACTTAAAGGAGATTTTACAAACCAAATTGAAAGTCTAAAAGGAATTCTGGGTTCATCTGAAATTGGGTTAAAAGGCATCGAAGAGCTCGAATTTATAAATACGGCAATTTCAACATTAAAACTTAAAACAGCAACCTTACAACTAGACGTGACTTTAGCAAGAGGTCTAAACTATTATACTGGTGCCATTTTTGAAGTCTCAGCACCAGAAGGTGTAAAAATGGGCTCTATTGGTGGAGGCGGTCGCTATGATGATTTGACCGGAATCTTTGGTCTCAATGATATGAGTGGCGTTGGAATCAGTTTTGGACTGGACCGTATTTATTTGGTTTTGGAAGAGTTGGATTTATTTCCAGCAACCATAGCAGAATCAACTAAAGTGATCTTTATCAATTTTGGAGAGAAAGAAGCGATGGCCTGTTTGCAAGCCGTTACAAAATTGAGACAAGCAGGTGTCAAAGCAGAATTATATCCGGATGCAGCTAAAATGAAAAAACAGATGAATTACGCGAACCGTCGTAACATTCCGTTTGTGGTTTTGGTTGGAGAAGAGGAACTGAAATCTGGTGTCTTTACTTTAAAGAATATGGCTTCAGGCGAACAACATAAAGTTGAGTTTCCTGCGTTGGTGGAATTGTTGGGGAATTAGGTTTTTAGAGATGAGAGGTGAGAGGTGAGAAAGTACAAACCGAAGACTAATATCTAGACGCTATCTAAAAGCTATAACACAAACTGAAAACTGCCAACTGAACATTGAACACTTAAGACTGAAAACTAAGGACTAAAACATCTCCAATAAAGAAAGTCTCAGCAAATATGAGAAACTGAGACTTTCTAATCACTAACTAAAAACAATCAACTAATTCATTTTACCAATTTAAAGTTTAATTGGTAGCATTATCTTTTTACTTATGGCAGCATCCGTTGCGGTTTGTAATTTGATGATATATGTTCCTGCACTGAGATTATGTATTTTGTATTCTGAGTAATTACGTTGTTCTAGCTTATCAATTCTGTAAACGGATTGACCTAACATATTGAACAAAGTCATGGATTTAAGATCAACTTGATTAGGATTAACCACTACAATTTTTTCAAGGCTATTAGAATACAATACATCAATGCTATTTGAAGTTTGGTCTTCGATACCTAATATGTCTTCAGACGTACCGAATGTAATTTCAAAGCGATTATGATATTGACCGGCATTTAAGAAAATATCATAATTACTCGCTCTTAAGTCATGATAGAGGTCTAAATCGATGTCGTGTAAATAAACATTCAGATCATCAGGCACGTGCTCTAACGCTTCAAGCATTATGGTGTTGGTGCCATCGCTGTCCGATTTAAGTCCTAAAGGATAAACCGTAGAAATTTCGGCTTCATTACTCGCTTGAATTATATAAGCGTCATCGTTTATGAGCCAATACATGTCATCAATTTGGTTTTCATTTATTTCACCATCATAAGCCCAGTCGACATCTGGTGTGGTATTTTCATCTATGGTTAATAAAAGTTGGCGACGAATGGTATTAACAGACTTGAATCCTATTCTGAATTTCATTCTAAGGTCTTCTTCTAAAGGTTGGTCTTCGGAGTCTTCACTGTTTTCAGAAGTCGGATTCACAGAATTACGCATAAATACTGAAGAACTATTTTCTCTTTTGAAAACACGTTGTCTATTGTTGAAATTTATAACGCCTGAGTCATTTCCAGTAACAAAGAAGCCTTGACCAACAGGAATATAGCGTCCTGGTCGTTTTGTTAGAAAGCCGTCTGCTGCATCATTTGGGTTGAGGCTACTTTTGTAAGCTGCCTTTACAGCGCCAGATAAGTTATATGTGGAATAACCACCTTGGTAATCTTGTAGCATATGCGATCCTCCGCCCCAATGTTCCCAGAAATAAAGTGTACCACTAATTAAAGGCGTAGAACCTGCTAAGGGTCTGTTGTCGTAGCCCAATTCCGGACCATTATCTTTAATAAATTGATCCGCATCTATAGCAGATGGATAAGGGTTTCCAACCAGATAATCACTATCCGTTGCCAAGGTGAGATTGATATCGCCATTATTTGGTAGGCCTTCAAAAACGTAATTTTGATGTTCTCCTATACCGCCTGTTCCTGGACCTTTCATGGTATAGCCTTCTCCAGGAAGAATGGTTCCTGTTCGTCTTAAATGTTGCCAAGCTGAATAGGTTCCTGCTGGAAAATTAGCATATTTCCAAATCCAATAATCTGCAATCTTTATTGGTGTGGTAGCGGATCCATTATATCCTGAAGATGAAAAGTTAATATCAACAGGGTTATCAGGCTCTGAACCGTCTCTCATCACATCCCTAATCCGAAAATTATCGGAAGTTGAATTTTGAATTTTTACGGGAGAAGACCAATAATTATATGTAAAAGTATCTGCAGTGCCTTGCTGGTCGCATTCAATTTTACCAATGCTTGTAGGTTCTAGGATGCTATCGTCGCATTGTACCAATTGTGATTCCCCTTCGAGATCAATAAAACCATCAAGTTTTAAATACCAAGACACATTAAGTTCAGAGTCATTAGTAACATGATATTCTATAGGATTGGAATTGGTATCGATTTCATTTACAAATAAACCTAAATGCTTTTGTCTGGAATCGAAAGAAACATCATTGTGCACAATCCTAACAATAGACCAATCGTAGGTCACAGCATCATTTCCATTAACACCGTTTGCTGAATTGGTTAATGCTGTTTGAAGATTCCCACTACGTTGTGTAATAAATGGCATTGGTGCGGATTGTGGCTCAATTTGAGTGAGATCCATATTGTGAAGGGTTGCTCCTGTAAAAAAATCAATGTCTGGTGTGGTTAAGTTATCGGTTATATTTCCTCTATAACTATCTAGACGATAGTATTTAATAAGATTGGACCAAGACAGATTATTGATGTCTCTTGGGATTTCTGTACCGCGAACGTCTCCATTGTTTTCAATTTCTTGATATACGATTTTTTGAATGTCGTCACTTGTAAGTGCTTTGTTAAAAAGTCGTACTTCATCCATATGACCTTTAAAATGCCAATAATCCAATCCATAATGTTTTCTACCAAGATAAAAAGGTGTGGAATCGGTAACTAAAGCTCCATCGATAGTTGTGCTGTTGACTTCTTTTCCATTAATGTAAAGTTTAAGACTATTTGATGAGTCACTATAAGTGGCACCAATATGAATCCATTGACTTGTGGGTAAGGTGATATTGTGTAATAAACTTGTGTTATTTGCTTTGATCAATAAACGTCTATTACCCCGTATTCTAAAGGAGAAATTGTCTTGTCCAAATAGAATTTGATTTCCCAAACCTGTTCGATCAATTTTTATCCATCCCATTAGCGAAACTTCTGTTAATCCGCTTAGTAATGATTCATCTTCAACATAATCATCAATGCCGTCAAAATAAAGCTGGAATTTTCCGTCTAAAGTGGTGCTTGAATCAAACCTGTTTGAAGCATCAGTGGTGTTAAAAAAGTTTTGTGCAAACGAGAAGCTTGTAAACAAAAAGAATACACCATAAAATATATACAGTCTTTGAGCATGGTTGGTTAAAGCTCTCATAAGTAGGTTTTTTTAGTTTGGGACTAAATTACCCGACAAACATATATAAATTATCTATAAAATGCAAATAAATCGGATTAAATGTAATTTTTTGTAAATATTTATAGTTTGGTATACACCAATCAACCGATATCAGTAATCAATGATTTGTATGATCAAACAAATAATTTTAGTAAGAAGTTAAAATTGGTATTGTTTTCAGTGGCTGTTTGGAAGTAAGTTTATGAATCTTCTTTGTTTTCGGTATTATCATTTTCCGATGTGCCCACGACCTCGTTTTTAAAGGCCACAATATTTTCAATGGCTTTACCTTTTACTAACCAAGACACGCCAAAAGCAAAGACAGCAACAGTTTCGAAAATAAAAACATAATAATTGTTAATGAAAAAATCAATATGTAATTTTTCCAGAATAACACCAACTATAATAAGTGCCACAGCGATAAAAACGATAGTTCCGCAACGTCTGTATAGGGTGTTGAATTTGGTGTTACGCCCTCTGGTAAATTTATATTTCGACATCCAACCCATACAGAAGATAAAAACACCTGCACTTACCAAGTGAATAGTGCCTAAGGTTGGATTGTTGTGACCAAAAAGCGGTAAATTCTCATTTTCACAAAGTAATGAAATGTAAGTGCTCATACTCTCCTCGCAAACGGTAGGTATGAAAACGACAATTAAAGCGGCAAATCCGCCGATGTTGGTTAAAAAGTCATCACTAATAGTTTCGGTTTCAATATCCTTTTTATAGCCTTTATAAGAAATTAGGAACAAACCAAAAGCCGAAAGAATAATTATAAATAACAACGAGGATAATGTTGAATAGTAATAATGACTAATGGAAGCTAAAAATTGATTTGAAGCTATAGGAAGCAAAATAGGAAGCGCCAAACCTAACGAACCAATAAGCTTGCGAATTCTATAATCGGAATGCTGAAGATCTTGAATAGGCATTATTTTAAGTTTTAATTGGTTAACTAAGTCTGGATTATTACTGTTCTAAAGGTATCAAAATACCTAGTATTAGGTATTTTAAAACTGGATTTAAAATAGGTAATTTACAAAATCATCTACTTTTTTGAGTTGTAATGTGCAATTCAAGGAGTATAAGTATAATCTTATCGAAAAGATAAAAAATTCAAGATTAGATTAACAAGAATTTAACTATTTTGAAAATCTTTAAGTAATTAGCTATTACATATTTATGGGGAAAATTCAATATGGCCTGCTGTTGAGCATTGGTCTTTTTTATAGTATTCTGCACAAAAACTTGATGGCTAATAAAATTGACACTGTTAAGAAATAACCAACCAATTGCAAGCTCATTATTGTATTATGAAGCATACTAAACACATCCACTTTTTAATTGTTTTTTTCCTTATCATTAGTTCTGCCATCGCTTTGAATAAAACCATGGCGACTAAAAACATCGGAACTTATGCAGCACCACCAGATGTGAGTTTTGTTTTTAACAATAACAATGTCTGTTCTGGTCAAAGTGTATCCTTTAATTCTACAGTAACTGGAGATGGCCCGTTTCAATATGCATGGAATTTTGGTGATGGAGGCACTTCTACGCAAGCCAATCCAAATCATGCCTTTCAAGCTTTTGGGTGTGGAAGCCAAAATTTTAATGTATCACTTACCGTAACAGATGACAATGGAGAGGTAAGCACAACTTCCGAAACCATAACAATAAAACGAAGACCCTCTATTGATTTTATAGATCCTGATGCTAATTTTGGAACACCTTTTGAAAATTGTAATGCTACCGCTGTGGATTATGCGATGACAGTTGAGTTAGATCCAGCTTCAAGTAGCTGCGTGGCATCGTATTCGATAAATTGGGGCGATGGAAATTCAGAAAGTAATATAACATTTCCTATTTCACATACCTACCAAGTGTTAGGCTCATTTAATATGGTAATTAGTGCAACAGGGACTAATGGATGTGTGACCAATAAAGCATATCTGGTAAGAAACTCAAGTAATCCTACAGGAGGAATCATAACGCCTGGAAGCACAGTAGATTTATGTTTGCCCGTAAATCCATTGCAATTTGAAATTAGTACTTGGGGAGAAAATCCACCTGATACATTATATGATATTGATTTTGGTGATGGTACAACATTTATTTTAACTCAAGACGATTTAGAATCTTCAATATATTACAATAGCGCAAATCCGGCTGCATCAGACAATTTTCCTATTCCACACACTTATACGGAATCTAATTGTCCAAACTTTAGTTATACCATTCTTTTAGATATTATAACATCATGTGGAACGTCTAATTTAACGGCAGGTCCTATTACGGTTTATAAAAAACCAGATGTGAGCTTTGATATCGATCCAAGTGCGTGTATAAATGTAAATGTTCCAATTACGAACACATCTACAAGCGGATTCAATATTAACTGTACAACAGATGCCAACTGGTTTTGGGATATGGGAGATGGGACGACGTATACGGTTTTTGAACCAGTACACACCTATACAACATCAGGAACTTTTACCATTTCATTATATGCTGAGAATTATTGCGGTGAAACAGATCCAGTCACCCAACAAATATGTATCGAAGGACCGCTAAACCCTGTTTTCTCCACAGATGTAGATGAGGGCTGTTCGCCATTATCCGTTACGACGACAAACGCTACAGATGAATCTGTCAGTTGTATAGTACCAACTTATCTATGGGAAGTCATCTACACCTCTGAATTCTGTGGGACGTCTGAAACTTGGAGTTTTACAAATGGTACGGACGAAAACTCAAAGAATCCTTCTTTCCAATTTGACACCGCAGGAACATACGAACTTATCATGACCGCTACAAATTCATGTGGCGACTTTTCAACCTCTCAATTTATAGAAGTAAAACAACCACCAACCGTAACATTAGATCCTATTGAAGATGCCTGCGGTTCGCTTACGTTTAATCCAGTTGCCGTTGTGGATACCTGTTCACCTGCTTCAGATACCGTAACCTATAGTTGGTCGTTTCCTGGAGGTTCGCCGGCCACTTCAGATCAATTGGATCCTGGAATCATAGCATACACCACTGTCGGAGATTATACCATCACCTTCAGTGTAACCAATAACTGCGGAACAACTACGGAAACAGAAATGTTTTCTATTAACAATTCTCCTACCATTACAAATACGGATACGTCCCAAACCATTTGTTCAGGGGCATCCACAACAGCTATCAATTTGACTTCAGATGATGCCAGCACCACATTTAGTTGGGTATCTAATGCGCCTGCAGGACTTACAGGTTATGCACCAAACGGAACGTCAAACACCATTCCGGCGCGAACCATAATTAATACGACAACGAATCAAATTACCTTAGCATATACAGTGACACCAGAGATTGATGGATGTGAAGGCATGCCAGTCGATTTTCTTATTATTGTAGAACCTGCGCCTTTGATAACTATGCAACCGATATCAGATGGTGTTTGCCAAAATGGGACCACAGCTGATTTATCAGTGGCTTACCAAGGCACTGGAACTCCGGTATATCAATGGTATGAAAACTCGGTTAACGATACCACATCCGGAACGGCGATTGTGGGAGCAATGTCTGCAACATTCTCACCACCAACAGATACAGTGGGCATCACTTATTATTATGTGATTATAACGTTTTCTTCAGGTGGTTGTAATCAGATTTTATCTGATACCGCAGAAATTGAAGTTGCCAATGCGCCACAAATTGACACGCAGCCATTAGCTGCACAATCGATTTGTGAGGGAGGAAGTTCAGAAGACCTATCTGTTAGCGTTTCTGGAGGATCAGGAACGGCTTCATACCAATGGTTTAGTAATGCCACAAATAGTAATTCTGGAGGTACACTAATTTCGGGAGCTACAGCTTCAACTTATACACCTCCTGCATTCAATACTGTCGGGACCTTTTATTATTATGTTGAAATTTCTTTTGTTTCCAATGGCTGTTCAGCACTTGTAAGTGACGTTTCAGAAATTGAGGTGGTTGATGACCCAGTGGTAACTACACAACCCTTAGATTTTCAAAGTTTATGTCAGAATTCAACGGTTCAGGATTTAGAAGTTATAATTGCAGATGGGTTAGGTACGCTATCTTACCAATGGTATGCAAATACGTCAAATAATACAACCTCTGGAACGTTGATTGCTGGAGCGATTTCAAGTACCTATACGCCTCCAGGAACTACCGTCGGAACACTTTATTATTACTGTATCATTACACAAGATGTTTCAGGTTGTGAAGTTACAAGTGCCATTGCTGAGGTTGAGATTAGCGCTGGTGCTCAATTTAGCGCACAACCTATTTCAGATGAATTATGTTTGGGAGAAACTACGGTTGCATTGAATGTAGCTTATACTAACGGTACAGGAACAGCGGCATACCAGTGGTATCTGAATCCTGCAAATGATACCACAACCGGAACGCCTATTGCAGGCGCAACATCAGATACGTATAATCCTGAGGTCAATGTGACAGGAACTTTATATTATTATGCGATTATTACCTTTAGTTCTGGCGGTTGTACCGAAATAATATCCAATACAGCAGAAATCATAGTCAATGAAACGCCGATTATTGAGGATTCAGCAGCGTTGATTTGTAGTGGAAATACCTTCGAATTTGTACCAGATACAACTAATACGGGTGATATTGTGCCTTTAAATACGTTATACACATGGACGACTCCAGTAGTGAGTCCTGCAGGAAGCATTACAGGCGCAACTGAACAGTTGACACCAATAGCTACGGTGTCTCAATTTTTAGAGAATACAACTACGAGTCCAGCGACGGTAACGTATACGGTAACGCCAATCTCAGGAAACTGTCCAGGGTTGGATTTTGAAGTGGTGGTAACGGTTAACCCTTCCATTTCTGTAACGTCTTCTGTCACCCAGAATTTATGTTATCAAGTCAATACGGCATCCATAGACATCAGTATTGTTGGTGGCGTGCCTTTTACAACAGGAAATGCTTATAACATCACTTGGTCAGGACCTAATGGTTTCATGAGTAATGACGAAGATATTTTTAATCTTGAAGCTGGTGAATACACCTTAAATATTGAAGACGATGGTGGTTGTCCATATTCAGAAAATATAACCATTACCGAACCTGATGAGCTTGTATTCAGTAGCGTGGATTTTAACCCTGAAACCATTTCTTGTTTTCAAGCAGATGATGGGGAAATAGGAATTGATATTGCTGGAGGAACACCTCCTTATGTCTATAATTGGACTTTAGATGGCGTACCATTTTCGACGGATGAAGATTTAGCGGATTTAGGACCCGGAATCTATACAATCGTAGTAACTGATGCTAATAATTGCGGCCCTATACAAATCAGTTTCGGCATTCAAGAGCCAGACGAATTGGAAGTTACGCTAGATACTAAAACTGATGTCCTTTGTTTTGGCGATGCCACAGGACTAATAAATGTAAATGTCATAGGCGGCCGAACCGCTTATAGTTTTGCTTGGACTGGACCAAATAGTTTTTCAAGTAATAATCAGAATATTGATACCTTAATTGCAGGGATTTATAACCTTACCGTTACCGATAATTCGGGCTGTACAGATACTTTAGAAGTGGAAATCCTGCAAAATGACGAAATCGAAATAGATCTTAGTGTGAACCAAATTTTTTGTTATGGAGATAATGATGGCTCCATAACAATTAATTCAATTTCGGGAGGTGTGGCGCCTTATACGATAGGCTGGAGCAATTTAGGCACTGGAAATAGTCAGACGAATTTATCGGGTGGGACTTATACAATAACCATAACAGATGCTGAAAATTGTGAACGGCAGTTTCCAGTGATTATTGATGAACCTCCTGTATTTTTAATCGACCCTGAAATCACACAAATGTCTTGTGCAGGCGAAAATGATGCGAGTATCACCTTGAATTTTGTCGGTGGCATTGATCCTGTAACACTTGTTTGGGACGATGATGCTACAGCAGGTACAGAACGAAATAATTTAGCGCCAGGAACATATACCGTAACCATAACGGATGGTGTGCCTTGCGTTATTCAAGAAAGTTTTACCATTAACAATGTCTTACCATTAGCGGTTTCTGCAACCATTACCAATGCTTTGGATTGTGAAGACACCAATAGTGGAGCGATTAATTTGCTAATACAAGGAGGCACGCCTCCTTTTGATGTGGTTTGGTCCAATGGAGCGCTTACGGAAGATTTAATCGATATTCCACCAAACACCTATATCGCCACGGTTACGGATGCCAATGGTTGTATGATTGAAGGCAGTTGGGAAGTAACCCGTTTTGAACCTTTGGTTTTAAATGTTGAAGAGCAAGTGGATGTGAATTGTGATACCAAAACTATTGAGCAGACTTTTGTAGCCATTGCAAGTGGCGGTGTGCCACCATTCCAATATAATTGGTCCAACGGAACCGTAAGCGGTCTTAATAATGAATTTATGACCACTGACGAAAATGGTTTAGTGGTTTTAGATGTGACCGACAGTTTTGGTTGTTCAACAAATTATACCTTTAATGTAGAATTAACCATTTTAGGCGATGCCGATTTTGAAACGACGTCCTTCGGCTATTTAAACTATGGTGTATATGCGATTCAAGATCCTATTGAATTCATCAATGCGGCAACAGGAAATTACGAAACCATCCTTTGGGACTTTGGCGATGGCAGTTTTTCAGGAGAAGAAAATCCATTTCATACCTATTTTACACCTGGCAGCTATGTCGTAAAGCAAACGGTCACGTATCCTTATGGTTGTGTGTACGAAAGGACAATAACACTCATCATTGAGGAAGGTTATAAATTGGTAATGCCAGATGCATTTACACCGAATGAAGATGGTATCAATGATTTCTTCGGACCTGTTTCCATTGGCCTTAGTAATTTGGAAATGAATGTGTACGACACTTGGGGAAGCCTCATTTATAATGAAACTGGAGATGCCATTAGAGGTTGGGACGGCAAAGTAAAGGATGAAGAAGCTGAAAACGGTAATTACTATTACACATTTACGGCCAAGACCTTCTACGGAAACGATGTTAAAAAACAAGGCGCTTTTGTATTTATCAAATAAAACCAACATGACAATCAGAACACAGATCACAATTATTATAGCGGTTTTATTAGGGTTGAATGCTAAGGCCCAAGATCCTATATTTACGCAATCGAACTATATACAAGAAACGATAAATCCTGGGTTTTCAGGCTTTGAGGATAATGACAGAATCAGTGCCGGCATCCTAACACGTACGCAATGGCCCAATTTAGATTTAAGGGTGAGTACACAATATTTCTATATCAATAAATCCTACGAAAACAGAAACAGTTCAGGTTCAGGGATAGGATTTAGTGCGCTCTGGCAAAATGAATCTTTCAGCAATTATAATTTTTATCAGGCGAATGTCAATTACATGCATCGTGTGAATCTTAATGGCGGATGGTTTTTTAGACCAGCACTTGAGGTGGGCTTTGGCTTTAAGGATATCGGCTTTAAAAGTTTAACGCTTGCCGATCAAATTAATATTAATACAGGCGTTATTGCACCAGTATCTGTAGATCCCTTTAGTGGCAATACCGAAAATGTATTCTTTTTTGATGTGTCGTCAGGATTTGTGTTTGAAAAACAAGGTTACAATGGTGACACTTATTGGTTTGGAATTTCCGCCAAACACCTCAACCGACCGAATATTTCCTTCTTAAGGGATCAAAATGTACCATTGGATATATTCTATTCCATTCATGCTAATTACCGTTTTCCGTTCATGATTGATTATAATATGATGATGACGTTCAACTACATGCAGCAAGGCCAGTATAATCGTTTGGATGTGGGTACGCTGTTTCAGGTGAATCAGTTTTTATTGGGTGTTACTGCGGCTACAAATCCAGCTCGAAATGATAATAACAGTCATTTGGTCACCTCACTAAATGGTTTTCTAGGCTTGGAATACACCAATTTTAGATTCGGCTTATCCTACGATGCCAATATTTCAAAAATCGGAAATACCAATGGCGTGTATGAGTTCTCACTAACCTATATGTCGCGCTGTAGAAGCTGCCCAACGAATCGTAATCGAAAGCGGTAAAAAGAAGTGGGTGAGAGGTGAGAGGGGAGACTGAGTATTGAAAACTGAATTCAAAATAATACATTACGACCTACACTTTACACTTTATGCTGATGATGTAAGACTGAAGACAGATGGAAGACGGAAGACTGATCACTGCATACTGAACACCGAACAGTGAAGACTGTATGTCCCTAGTATAGGTTGACCACTTTAAACAAAGTGTAAACTTATGAAAGCAAACATTAAACTATTAAAAAAGAAACGAATTTATTCTGAAGAATTTAAACGACAAATCGTAAAAGATTTTGAATCTGGTCAATTTAGCGTGCCTCAATTGGAAAAATTACACAACATAAGCAATACATCAATTTACAGTTGGATCCATAA
Source organism: Winogradskyella schleiferi (assembly GCF_013394655.1). NCBI lineage: Bacteria > Pseudomonadati > Bacteroidota > Flavobacteriia > Flavobacteriales > Flavobacteriaceae > Winogradskyella > Winogradskyella schleiferi. The sequence goes on along the minus strand of NZ_CP053351.1, from coordinate 2,617,689 downwards.
ATTTTCTACCTTTAACGAAAAAGGTTCAAGAGTTGTAGAGATGAAAAACAGTAGTGCCCAAAAGATGAAAGAACAACAAGCCCGAATAAAAGAGCTTGAAGCCATAGTTGGGCGTAAACAGATAAAGATAGATTATTTGGAGAAGCTAATTGATATTGCAGAAGACGATTTAAGTATAGATATCAAAAAAAATTCCAACACTCCGCAATCAACTGGTTCAGAACACATAAAGAAACACTAAGTTTTAGTATGAACCAGCTTTATAAAACCATAGGCATCAGTAAACAAGCCGTTAACCAGTATGCAAAGCGGCAAGCGGTTTTCGATAGTCGAGTGTCTCAATTAATATTAGAGGCAGATGATCTTCGGGAGGATCATCCTGGTTGTGGAGTAGAAAAGATGTACAATATATTAGATCCGGATTTTATAGGTCGAGACCGTTTTATAGAAACCATGATGGGTCTTGGTTACAGAATTAAAAAGAAAAGGAATTATAAACGCACAACAATAGCAGGTAAAAAGTTTTATCCCAACCTAATAAAAGGTCTAAGGGTAAACGCACCAAACGTGGTATGGCAATCGGACATAACCTATCTGCCGCTCAACGGAAAACACTATTACGCTGTGTTTATAATAGATGTTTATACAAAAAAGATTGTTGGGTTTATCGTATCTGATAACATGAGAGCGCAAGCGAATGTAGAAGCACTTAAAATGGCAATCAAGGAAAATAATGCACCCGAGATCCATAACTCGGACAGGGGAAGCCAATACACTTACAGTAAATACATAGACTTACTGGTAAGCAATGGCACTAAGATAAGTATGTCTTTAAGTGGACTGGACAATGCATATGCAGAACGAATCAATAGAACTATAAAAGAAGAATATTTAGATTATTGGAAACCAGAAACCTTCTTTCAATTAAAAAAATGTGTAGCAAAAGCAGTTAAGAATTATAATGAAAAAAGAACACATAAAAGTTTACCAAAAATGAGCCCAGACAATTTTGAGAAATATTGGTCAACCTTAAAACCAAAAAATAGACCCATAATGACTATTTTTAACAATGAAGTAAATAACTAAAAAACGGTCAACTCTATTCAGGGAAGTACAGACTGAGAACTACCCCAAATCCCAAACCAAAGGCAAAACAAAATAAACAATTAGCGTAACCAGGATTATCGAAATCACATTCATCCAAATCCCTTTCTTCACCATATCTTCTATTTTCAAATAGCCTGAACCAAATACCACAGCATTAGGCGGTGTAGCTACCGGAAGCATAAAGGCGCAAGAAGCAGCTAAGGTGGCACTGACCAATAATATATAAGGGTGAATATTGAGCACTGCAGCTAAGGCCACCAACACTGGTAAAAGCATGGCCGTCGTTGCCATGTTGGAGGTTATTTCGGTTAAAAAGTTTACGGAAACAATCAATACCAATAGTAATATAAAAACGGAAACGCCAATCAAAGAGGTTAATTGATTGCCAAGCCAGGCCGCTAATCCACTAGTCTCAAAACCGGTGGCTAATGCCATACCACCACCAAATAACAATAGTATGCCCCAAGGTAACTTTACAGCATCTGACCATGATATCAGTGCATCGGTTTTTTTACGGTTTGGAATTAAAAATAATACCAAGGACGCCATTATCGCAATAATAGTATCATCAATGGCAGGTAACCATTTAGAGAGTATAAACGATCTACCAATCCACGCGATAACAGCGCTAATAAATACCACTAACACCGCTTTCTCTTCATAAGCCATTTTGCCTAAAGCATTGAGTTGTTTTTCAATTTCTTTTCGGCCTCCAGGAAACTCTTTTTGTTCAAACTTAAAAGCAAATCGGGTTAAGTAAAACCAACATATGAATAACAGCACTATACTGATGGGAAACCCAAACATAAACCATTGTGAAAAAGTGATTTCGGTATTATAGGTGCTTTCCACCACACCAGCCAAAACTAAATTTGGAGGTGTTCCAATAAGGGTGGCCATACCTCCAATGGAAGCACTATAGGCAATAGCCAACATCAATGCTTTTCCGAAGATTAGATTTTCATTGGCCTTGGTATTGGGATTATCCTGAAGTTGCAATACAATAGCAATACCTACAGGCAAAATCATAACAGCCGTAGCCGTGTTGGAAATCCACATGGATAACAAAGCAGTGGCAATCATAAAGCCGAGGATAATTCGGCTTACATTGGTGCCCACCAGTTTAATGATATTTAAGGCGATGCGTTTGTGCAAGTTCCATTTTTCAATGTCGATGGCGAGTATAAAACCGCCGAGAAATAGAAAGATATATTTGTGCCCATAAGACGCCGTAGTTTCACCTATGGAAATACCACCAGATAAAGGGAATAAAACAATAGGCAGTAAAGCCGTGACTGATATGGAAATAGCCTCGGTAATCCACCAAACAGCAATCCAGGCGGTTGATGCTAAAATGGCATTGGCCGCATCATTCAAACCTTCAGGATGAAAAAATACTTTAATGCCAATAAATAAAAGTGGGCCTAAAAAGAGGCCTATGATTTGTTTGGTTGTTTTCATTAAGTTTTTTAAACGAAAGGTTAGTGTTATTATATAGTAATCTTTTTCCTATTTATTATGGATTCTCATTTTCAAGTATATTTCTCCCTCAAGATATTGTATTAACTCGACATATCAATTTAAGAGCTTAGGTGAAATCTGTAATTTTTCTTACTTTTCAAGCTTAAGTCTCTGGAAATACAGGTATAAAATGTTAATAACTTTTTAAATTTAATTCTAATAATTATTGTTAGTTCTGTTTTTTTGTAATCCCAAAACTACTAAAAATGAAACTATTTTACCTTACAGCATTTGCTGTGGCTTTTTGTTATGTTACAAAAGCACAAGACTCCTCTCGTACGATGCATATCAGTGCAGGTACTTCAGTAATCGTGTCATCAGACACCAAACTTTCAGCATCAGAAGTCAACCTTAAATCTACATCAGACCGCTTTGCATGCTTGTTTCTAAACGACGATTTAGAGGCTTCTATCGTTGTGAATTATGATCGTTATGTTAACCAAATAGGTTCGTCAAGCCAATATGGAAACGATCTTATTTCTTTACCCGTAAAGACCACAGCGGACGTTACGTTTGCTGATTTTTTAGAGTATACTGATGGTACAAACGCCAATTCAGCTATTATTCCAAATGCACCATCTATCCCAACGCTATTTGCTTTTGGACCTTATAATAACACAAACCAATCCTACACCAATTATAATACAGCGACAGATGGTGGTGTTATACTTGAGAGAGCCGTAGGTTACAGAGCTGGAAGTTATAGTGGACAGACCGTGAGATTTACGGGTACAGTATCTACGGTATCAGAAACTGTTGACATATCTACAAATAATAACCGATGGAACTCCGTAGGTAATCCCTACCCAACCTATATAGATTCGCAAGCTTTTCTATCTGCAAATGCTGCCGTCTTAGACCCTAACGCACAAGCTATATATGCTTATAATAGTGGCACGAATACCGATACAGGTGCTGGAACCTTTGGTAATTTTACCATTATTAATGCACTTACTAATACAGACATCAATATTGCGCCAGGTCAGGGCTTCTTAGTCGCAAATGATCCTGTGGAACCAACAAACCAAATAAGCTTTACTACAGCTATGAGAAGTTTTGATGGAACGGATGATTTTATATTAGGTAGAAGCGCCAATCAAAATCAAATGTTACGCCTTCAAGTTGAAAATGGTACCGAAAATTTTGCAACAGAAATTTACTTTAATGCGAATTCAACTGCAGGTTTAGATCCTGGATACGATGCCATGCTTTACGGAGGTGGTAATAATTTGATGGTTTATTCTCATTTGGTTGACAATAACCAAGGCAATAATATGGCTATTCAAAGTCTAGGACTTCATACACAAAACGATGTTAGTATTCCTCTAGGACTAAAAACAGCGCAAGGACAGCAAATTACATTCAGTATTGAAGCCTCTACCTTGCCAAATGAGGTTGACGTTTATTTAGAAGATGCCCAAACCAATACCTTTACCTTATTGAATGCTAATAGCTATTCATTTACCGCAAACAACGCTATTTCTGGTACTGGACGCTTTTTCCTGAGATTTGAAAACACGTCGCTATCAATTTCAGACTTAAAAAGCGAAAACTTACAAATCTTTGCAAGCCAGCAGACCCTTTTTATCAACGGACTACTTCTAGCAGATACGGACGTCTCGGTTTACGATATTCAAGGACGTTTAGTGCTTTCTTCCGTTTTAAAAGAAGCATCGGACAAAAACACCATAGATACGGCGAGTTTAAGCCAAGGCATTTACGTCGTTAAGTTAAATAATAAAGTACAACAGCAATCCAAAAAAGTGATTATTAACTAAGTTGTAATTCACGGTTTTAGTCACTTTAGATATCGCAAAAGACACGCCATATTAGGAAAGATTACTAAAACTGTGGTCGAACACTGCAAATAAAAACAGAACTAAGCCTGTTGGTTTTAAGACCACTTTCAATCGATACTTCATTATGAATACGTACTCAAAACAATAATAAAAACGATCATTCAAGATGATCACCATTCATTTACCCCAAATATATATTAAACTCACACCCCTAATTTTATGAGACATTTTAAAACCTTACTTTTTAGTTTATTACTTACCATTACCGGATTAGCTACTGCACAAGTAGGAATCGGTACAGATCAACCAGATGCGTCGTCGCTTTTGGATTTAAATTCGAACTCTAAAGGTTTGTTAGCACCGCGCATGACTACCTTAGAACGCGAAGCCATTATTAGTCCTGCAGAAAGCCTATTGGTTTTTGACACGGACGTAGAGGCGTTTTATTATTATAATTCCACCACTAGCACTTGGGTAGAATTAGCAAATAGCAACGCCGTTAAAAGAAATAATTACAAACTTATCAAATCTGCCGACGATTTAGGTCCAGAATTAACTGCAGGAGGCGGAACGAGTTATCAACTGGACGAAAACACCTATTATGAAATCAATGGGACTATTACCTTATCGGCGCCTATTGATTTAAACAACGCCTATATTTCGGGCCTAGATGCTTTTGAAGATGTACTTTCAGCAACTGGTGTTGTTTTTGAAGGCAGTACAGGTGGAAGTGTTAGAAATTTGACTTTAAAAGGCACTAAGGCATTTGAAATTACAGGTCCAGGTTTGGCAACGTCTGCAACGCTTATAGTTCAAAATGTATTAATCGATGGAATGACTTCAAGTGTAGGAAGCGTTTCAGGATTGGGATTATTTTTTGGTAATATCATTCAATTCATAAATAATACGAATGGAATAACCTATTCTGACATTGGCAATTTGTTATTGAATAATCAAGCATGGTTAAGCAGTAACAATGGCACTTTCGAAACCTTCTCTGGTAACTTCGGGTTAATAGAAAAAGTTAGTGGTTTTAGTAGGGTAAATGGATCCGATATAGCTATAGATGTCAGCAGTGGCAGTCTTAACGTTGGGACTGGTATTTTGCAGGGAACCGTATTTACAGGAACGACAACAGCACCTTCAGGATATATCAAAGGCTATACCACAGGGGCTTATCTCGATTATAATTTTAATAATGATTGGTCTGTAAGTGCACCTGGTATCCCAAGGGAAAATGATGACGCCAGCTCTGGTAACTTATACTATGATGAGGATAATGGTGCTCCTATAGTTAACATTACCAATGCAACACCTTTTAAACTTCCTGTATATACAGAGGCGATTAGACTTTTTAGAATGGCAGAAGGTACAGGCGCAAATAGTGATAACCGTATTGTATATGAAGGTGAAACAAGACGATCTCTAAATATTTTTGCAACAATCTCTTTCACAGCGACTGCTGACACTCGATTAGGATTCTCTATCTATAAAAACGGTGCTAAAGTGACAGGAACAGAAACTATAGTCGATGTGATTCAAACCAACGCTAGACAATCGGCTTCAATTATTGGAACCGTTAATGTGGAGAAGAATGATTATATAGAAATCTATGTAAGAAAAACATCTTTGAGTGATGAACAATTTTTAGTGACTTCTTACAATTTAATAGTGAACTAAATACTTTGCTAAATCTAATTAAAAGCCTTCGGTATGAACTATCGAAGGCTTTTTTGTGTTTTCTTGCAAGGACAATCCAAAGGTAATGCACTCATAAACCCGAAACGGACTTTAGAACCATTGAACAGCCGGTTTCTGGATGTTTTGGGTTTTCTTTAATTCAAAAACAACCCATTTCAATACCAAAATTTAGCCATTCACATCATTCCATCAAAAAAACGGAGCTCTTGCTGTAATTTAGTGGATGTAAAATAAAACAAACCAGTGGTTTACAATTAAAAAAACATTCATTAATCTAAAATTCATCAATCATGAAAACTCTAATCATTTTTTTATTTGTCGTTGCAACGACGACATTCAGTCAGGCACAGGAAGTCACACGTTTGGGAGAAGTCAAAGTCGGCTTTGCACCAATCAACACAGAAATCATTAAAACACCAAATGGCTTCACATTCGTCATCGATAAGGTGCGTTCTATTGAGTTCACGAGCAATCCCATTGGTTTTATGTATGACAATTTTGATATTGAAAATTTCATTGCGGCATTAGACAATGATCGCTATAGCAATTATGAAGTGTCATTGGAATGCAGCCGTGGTTCAATGGTCGCCTTTTTTGACACAAAGGGCAATTTGATGTCCACACATCAAAATTTTAAAGATGTGTTATTGCCATTGGCCCAACGACGCGAAGTTTACAAAAACTATAAAGGTTGGACCATGACGAAGAACAAGTATCGTGCAAAAACCAAAGGAAAGGTCATTACTGACGAAACCTTTAAAATCACTTTGCAAAAAGGCGACCGCAAGCAACGCATTAAAATCGCCGGTAACAATCAAGGAATTAGTCTGGCGAGCAATTGAAAAACGAACAGTTTTAAAGGCAAGCTAAAAGGTCATCAAAATACTACATTTTGATGACCTCTTTGTCAGAATAGGCACAACCCAGTATGGCGAACCTAATGATAAAAAAGACATCATAAATTGAATAACTTTAAAAAGACAATCGTATTTTTATAATCAACCCTTATAATTGTCATTTTTTTTGAACCATGAAAGCACTTGTAATAGATGATGAGGAATTGGCCCGAAAACGGGTTTTGAATTTGTTGGAAACCGTACCCGAAATTGAGGTCATCGGTGAGTGTCCCAATGGGAAACAAGCCATTGAAAGCATTAACGGACTGCAACCCGATCTCGTTTTTTTGGATATTAACATGAAAGATATGAACGGTTTTGAGGTACTTCAAAAGGTGAAGATTTCGCCCAAACCCATTGTCATCTTTGTGACCGCTTATGATAATTACGCCTTAAAAGCCTTTGATGTCGATGCCTTTGATTTTCTCTTAAAACCCTTTAAGGATCAGCGTTTTTTTCGCACCATAGATAAAGTATTGCGGATTTCAACCTCGGAAGCAGATGCTAATTTCGAAAAGCGCATTTTGGAATTGTTTAATCTATACCAATCGAAATCCGGAGAACAAGAATTAACCCAAAAACTCCTCATAAAACAGGGCAAGAAAACAATTCTACTCGATCCAATGGATATCATGTACATTACCGCTTCAGGCTGTTATGCCGAGTTGTTTGTTAAAGACAAAAAGTATGTGATGCGCGAGACCTTGAGCAATCTTTGCGACAATTTAGATAAGCAAGTCTTTTTAAGAATCCATAGATCTACCATTGTCAATCTCAACCATGTGAAGGAAATTGTGCATTCAGATTTCTCTGAGATCGATGCCCGAATGACTGATCATCAATTGTTGCATATCAGTAAATCCCATAAGCAGGATTTTCTCGAAAAAATAGGAATTCAATGAGCTTTTTTAAAAACAAAAAGAACTATATAGATACCAAATTGGTGTTGGTCTTGGCAGGATTTTATGCCCTATTCGATGTGGTGCTAATTTCCAAAATCCTGTATATGCAGTCTTTTGGATATGAAAAAGGGTACTTCTCATGGTATGATTTCTTGGTGTATAATATCCTCTTCGATTATGTCATTGTGGTCACTTTTATGACCTTGATTGCCATAAGTACCAAACGGTTTCTGAATAAAAACTATTCCTGGGTCAAAATAATTTCCATACATATCATTTTCTCCCTGTTAATTGGTATGGTGATTCGGTTAATTATTGATTTACATGGCTTGGTTACAGGCATGATAACGTTTCAGGAATACAATATTCAGACCAGTTTTCGCCGCTTTATGACTGTTATCGATTTAAACTTCCTCATTTATTTCGCCATGGTGTCCATCATCTATGCCTATTATTATATAAAGGTGGTTAAAGAGGCTGAAAAGAAGCAAAATAAACTGCAAACACAGCTGGTTAATGCCAGAATGAAAATGCTTTCATCGCAGCTACAACCGCATTTTTTGTTCAATACGCTCAATTCCATTGCCGTGTTGACCGATATCGATGTCAGTAAGGCGAAGGATACCATTGCAGATCTCAGCGATTTTCTAAGGGAAATACTTTATGACAATGATAGCAACACCATAAGCCTCGAAAAGGAACTCAGGGTGTTGGAATATTATCTCAACATCCTTAACGTACGGTTTTCCGATCATCTGGTTATTAAGAAAACCATTGACGACACCTTACTTTCCAAACAAGTACCAGCCTTATTGCTGCAGCCTATTTTAGAAAACTCCATTAAACATGGCTATTCCTATGATCATACGGATTTGGAAGTCCACATTACCATTACGTCTGAAGGGAATTACCTAGTGATCACCGTAGAAAACAATGGTGCACTGTTAATGGTAGATCATGCCGCACTGTTAAAAAAGGGGATGGGTCTCGCTAATATTAAGGATCGTCTTAGCAATCTCTATGGGAAGGATTACTTTTTTGAAATTAGTAACAACGCTGATGGCACAGGTGTACGGACCTTGATTAGGATTCCTTTGGATACACTTTGAGTATCTATATAACATATCTTCAATTTTAAAGCTAAAAAAAGCTAGTGGTACACTATTGTATTCTATTGCATTGGTATTAGGTTTTGGATGTAAATAAAAAAATGCATTTAGTACTTTAGATGTTGTCCTTTGTATAGGATGCTTTAATTTTCTGATTATGGTTTATTTATTTCGCTACTGTCTTTTTTTGTAGGAATAAACTATAGCTAACCCGCTTATGATACGCTTATGACCCGACTATGATACGGTAATGCTACGGGTATGACATTGTCTCTTGCTTTACTGAAACATGCCATTGAAAACGGATTATTTTGATGTCATTGTTCTGTTTTACTTGCTTTGTTTAGTGGCATCACTTCGTTTGTTTATATAATTTCGTATTGTTTCTTCGGGTATAAACAGCTGATAATTAAAGTTTTGTGAATTTTAATTTTTGTGTAAATACATTTTTATGACATTCTTAATTGGTATTCGGGTTGGGCTGTGAATACTTAAATTATAGTATTAAAATACATGGCTGAAATACAAGATTTTTAACAAATGGCCGTATTTATTGTAAAAACTTAAAAATGAGTTACTTAGCAATTAAAATATTTTGTATATGTTTGACAAACAGTTGTTTAGTAAATTGATCATTTGCACTTAAACAATTACCGGAATTGTTTGCAACTGTATGATTACCCCTTTTATATATAATGTCCAAATCGTTTGGACAAAACTTAACCAGATATGGTGTGGCTTCTATGCCATTAGCTTCACCTATCATAAAACTTGAAATATGGCACGAAATAATTCATTTATCAGATTAGAAGGTACCCTGGATGGGTTGACCTTTTACAGAAAAAACGGAGAGTCTTTTGTAAAGACGAAGAACCGTGTTAGTAAAAACCGCATAATGAACGATCCTGCTTATGCGAGGACTCGTGAAAACATGCAAGAATTTGGAGGTGCTGCCAAGTGTAGTAAAGCTCTAAGAGAAGCCTTTGCTGCCATTACGCGATTGGTTTCTGATTCTTATGTGAGTTCACGTATTACAGGGAAGTTTAGAAGTATCGTTGGAAATGGTACAGGCTTGCGTGGAGAGCGTTTGTATAATATTGTGGATCATGTGACGCAATTTATAGGCTTTAATTTTAATATCGATAAGCTTTTCGATGCTAATTTTAATGCGCCGTCTGACGGTCCGGTTATTAATGCCGGTAGAGATACTGTGACTTGGGATATTCCCGATTTTAGTACCGATACTTATGTACGAAAGCCCGAAGGTGCTACGCATTTTAAGCTAGCGTTGGCTGCAGGTTATACGAGTAACTATGAGTGGGAGACTGCGACTAAGAGCTATGTGCCTGTGGAGGACGTTCCTAATGGAATTGGTGTGGTTACTTATAGTGATGCCATTGCTATAGGAGGTATGGTTGGCACTGCCACGAATCTTACCGCAGATTTAACGGCTTATGCACCGATCCCTGCTACTACGGCTTTGTTTGGCGCTACCGCTATTGTGTTTTTTCAAATGGTGAATGGTGAGCTTTATGAATTGGCTCAAGGTCATAGTATGAAAATTGCTGTTGGTGGTTGATTTTGGCTGCTAGCCTTAGGCCTTAGGTTTTGGCTGTTTGAATCCCGTATTGGTTTGTCCTTTACGGGATTTTTTTTGGTTATGATACTTGAATTGTGATTTGTGCTTGGGTTTGTGTGTTTTTGTTTTATGTTCATTTTGCCTTGATGCAAAACGAACCAAAAAATCAAAACGATTTATTAGGAAATTACCTAAGGTACCATTCGCTGATACATTAGTATTAAGTTTAATTTATGTTATTCATCTTTCCAATCCTAGATTTAGTAGTTTAACTTTATTTATGGCTCATTATTTCTGAAAATCGTTGGTTCCGACGTTGTCGAAATTTGGGTTTTGCTTATTTGGTTGCTTCTGGTTTCTTTTCTTCTTTTATTAGAGCTTAAATTGGAATTATAGGGTTGAATATTTAGGATTGTCCCCTTGAGGATTAATGAGAAACAAAATATGTTTTGTTTGGAAATTAGCTAGCGTAGCTGTTAGGGGTGTTTGTTTCCTGATTCATTTTTGAAGGACCAAAAACGAACCAAAAAGTCCTTTGCTGTCGAAGGTATTTTTTATAGCCTTTAAAAGCTATAAAAACCATAATCAAAATCCTAAATAGCTTCCAAGGCTTCAGCTATTTTTTACGGATTTTAATTATCTATACTGCCGACAGCGGTTTCCGACGTTGTCGGAATTTGGGTGTTGCTTATTTTTTTGGTTTTGTTATCTTGACTTATCTCTTCTTCTTTTTCTTCATTCTTAAGCGCATGACATTGGAATGATTATATTGAGTTGTTAGTGATGTCCCCTTGAGGATTAATGAGAAACAAAATATGTTTGGTTTGGAAATTAGCTAGCGTAGCTGTTAGGGGTGTTTGTTTCCTGATTCATTTTTGAAGGACCAAAAACGAACCAAAAAGTCCTTTGCTGTCGAAGGTATTTTTTATAGCCTTTAAAAGCTATAAAAACCATAATCAAAATCCTAAATAGCTTCCAAGGCTTCAGCTATTTTTTACGGATTTTAATTATCTATACTGCCGACAGCGGTTTCCGACGTTGTCGGAATGCGGGTACTGCGTGTTTTTTTTGTTTTGTTATCTTGACTTATCTCTTCTACTTTTTCTTCATTCTTAAGCTCTTCACATTGGAATAATTATGTTGAGTTGTTAGTGATGTCCCCTTGAGAGGACTTTAGGGGTGTTTTTTATATATGTTCATTTTATTCGTCTATTCTTATTGTTTATATAGGAACTCATGATGTGCTTCGCAGTTGCCTTGATGCAAAACGAACCAATCCCGATAGCTATCGGGACAAAACGATTTGTTAGGAAATTACTTATGGATTTTTATTGTTTTAAAACGGAATTCGTGAATGCTATCGCATTTGTCAAGCACCATTCGCTGATACATTAGTATTAAGTTTGATTTATGTTATTCATCTTTCCAATCCTAGATTTAGTAGTTTAACTTTATTTATTGCTCATTATTTCTGAAAATCGTTGGTTCCGACGTTGTCGAAATGTGGGTATTCTTTATATATGTTCATTTTTTTCTTGATAAAAAAACGAACCAAAAAAATCAAGACTTCCGATTTTTTAGCTAAACATATTGTTCGCTTCGGCACAAAAATGATGGTCAGTGGTTTTTTTGATAATTTGATTTACCAATTAGCTGATTGGAGTTTAGATTGATTTTTTTACCATCGATTTTTGCTTAATCCTACGCTTCACTGCATGTTTTACGCTAAATAATAGGAGGTCGTGGTTTCCGACGTTGTCGGAATGTGGGTGTTGCGTATTTTATTGGTTTTGTTATCTTGACTTATCTTTTCTTTTCTTCATTCTTAAGCGCTTGACATTGGAATAATTATGTTGATTTGTTAGGGATGTCCCCTTGAGGGGACTTTAGGGGTGTTTCTTTTTTGGTTTCTTAACTTCTTCTTCTTCTTCTTCTTCTTCTTCTTCTTCTTCTTCTTCTTCTCTCTTTCTTTCTTTCTTTCTTTCTTTCTTTTATTTGGTGAAATTGGGATTATGGTGTTGAAATTTAAGGGGTTGTTTGTTTGGTTGGTGGTGTGTTTTTGATTTTAAAACTACACTTTATAGTTAATTTTAACATTTCAACTGATTTTTTTATAGATCTCATTATAAATAGTATAACTTATTCTCGATTCCTAAGTGCCTAACCCTTAAGGTGCTGAACTAAATAATTCGTTGTTGATATACGATAGTTGTAAATACCCGTAACAGGGTATGTGTAGCTATTGATTTAAACTAATTAACAAGCAACTGAATTATGCCGTTAAAGATTTCCACTTGGAATGTAGAACACGCTAAAGCCTTAACTGTAGATCAGCCATCCTCCGCTGTTGCGGATCGGATTGGACGTGTGCATGATACCATACAAAGCATTGATCCAGATATTCTTTTAATGGTTGAAGGGCCACGAGGGGAAGCTGATATCCTTAAATTTTGTGACCTAGTTCTCCAAAATCAATGGTTGCCTGTATTGCTGAAAGGCGCGAACGACCAGATTGGTGATTGCGATCGGGATTATGGTAATCATATGGGTGGGACGCAATGGCTTTGGTTTTTAGTTAAACCAGCTATTGCCGCCAAATGCCGTTTGCAAGCCGCTTCTGTTTGGCAGTCTTTTGTCAATGCCGATCGCTGGCGTGTGAATTATTGGGGTAAAATTGTACCCGAAAACTACAAACACTATCGTCATCCGCAAGTATTGGTCTATCAATGTGATAACGGCCAAGAGATAGAGTGTATTGGCGTGCATCTTAAATCTAAAATCAACCTGAATCGTATTACAAGAGATGCCCATGGTAACCTTACCGGTAAGTATATAGAGACGGCATTAAAAGCACGTGTGAAATTGGCGACCCAAGCCCGAAACATAAGGCATTATGTGAATGCTAAGTTTAACCAGTTGGAAGCGCCTGGTATTATTATTCTTGGGGATTGTAATGATGGCCCAGGACAAGACTTTTTTGAAACCCAATACCTCTTTTTTGACCTGATACAAAATCTGCAGGGCGATGTGATGTTGGCTGAGCAGTATTTTAACCATGGCTTGTTTGATTATGCTGCTGACCTAAGATGGACGGCTAAATATAGAGACGCCATTCTCGGCCTTTCTGCCAACGACAACCCACTGCTTATAGACCATATATTAATGAGTCAACCGCTTTGTGATGGTAGCTTTCCGTTGGAGGTGAATGCCAAAGCGGGTAAGGTAGAGCACGAGATTTTTGAGCGTGCTAATGCCGGTTCTAATAGGAAAACTCGCACTAGTGATCATAGGCCTGTGTCTTTGACTTTGACTGAAACTGCTTTGGTGTAAATATACCTTTTGTTGGGTATGGTTTGCTGTGGGGCTTCTAGGTAATTTTAACTATTAACCAACTAAACTATATGGATTATGAAAACTCAAATATTTTTTGTTCTGTCACTGATTTTATCTATGATTTCTTTTGCGCAAGTAGAATTTGAAAAAAAGAATGGATTAGTAAGTAGTAAAGCTTACAGCAAAAAGATTGCAACAGACTTTAATTATCTGATTTTAGGCGAAAACTCACCTCAACAAGGTATTAGTGCCACACTGAATGACGCTAAAAGTAATATTAAACTTAGCGGACTATTGTATGCGAGGAGCAGTGGAGTACTATCCGTAGAAGCGGATCTTAGTTCAAGTAATGGTATCTATTTTTTCGATCAAGAAAAAGGTAGTGAAAAAGGGAAAATAACATTTAATTATTATCGTCCAATTAAGAGATGGTCAGAGTATTATAAAGTTGATAACCTTACAAAGGTTACTGCTAATTTACAAATTCTTGATTTAATTACTAAAACTAAAAATGAATACGAAGGGTTACGTAAATTAATGGATAGTATTAATATTCATAATAAAAATAATGAATCTATTTATATTTATGAAAAAGATGATGGAGCAGATGATGCATACAAAGTGTTAAGAGAAATTATTGATAAATATATAAATTCGATTGATTCAAAAGGTTTCGATAGAATTAAAGAGGAAAAAATAGATGAAGCTCCTTATTTTATAAAAGAGAAAGCAACTGATTTCAAACAAAATAAGCCAACAAGCAGTGATGAAATAATTGAAATAAATAATGGTAAGAATTCAAAAATTATCATTGAAAATGGAAATGGACTTAAGCTTACCAAATTACTTCAAGACTATGCTGCCAAACGTGAATTTATAATAAAGCGTCTCGAGGATAGTATTAACAAAATAGAATTAAAAACGGTCGAAGCTCAATGGGCAGGAAATCACATCTTCTTTGTGGGTATTAATCCATTTTACGAACGACAAAGTTTTAACAGATTTACATACGATAGTACTCAGACTTTTCAGAAGATGTTTGTCAAGGAAAGAGGAAACACCTATGGGCTTACTTTCTCTCTGAATTATAGTTTAGAAAAAGGAAAAGGCTCAAGAAACATATATAAGCCCGAAAGTTTATTCTTAAGACTTTCTGCATCTGTAAGCAGAACTTCAAATATTTCTAGTTTTAAAAATAGTACTTTGGATATTACTACACCTGTTGGAAATGATGTAAATGGTAATCCCGTTACTTTTACTAATACCGATAGTGCATTTATAGGAGATAGTATATATGAGTTTGGTTTTGGCCGAAAGTTTGTTTTCGATGCTTATTATTATCCATTTTCACTACCCGTTGGTATTTTTGGAATATTAGGTTATGAACGTATCGTATTTAACAGAAATAGTTTAATAGATGATAAGGAATTGTACCCTATGCGTTTAGGTATGCTTTTTAGCTTAGCAAACAAAGAAAAAAATAAACCGTTGATTACAATACAAGCATTTATCGATAGGACAGATTTAAATCTAAGTCCAAATAGCGAAGACAATGATTTGAGATTTGGATTAGGAATAGGGCTACCTATTAATTTTAATTGATACTTTTAAATTGAATTTGCTTTACTATACAAAAGATTCCTATTTTTAAACTTTTATAGTTAACTTATATATAAATGTCAATCAACCAAAACCCAGAACAATTAGCTCGTGATAAAATCGATACTATGCTTCGAGAGGCTGGATGGTTGGTTCAGTCTAAAAAGAAAGTTGACTTATCTGTTGGAAAGGGAGTTGCAGTGCGTGAATACCAAACTGATGTTGGGCCAGCCGATTATGTGCTGTTTGCAGACCGAAAACCCGTCGGGATTATAGAAGCAAAACGGGAAGACGAAGGACACAGACTTACAGTTGTTGAGGAACAATCTAAAGGATATGCTTCAGCAAAACTAAAGTACTTGAACAATGACCCCTTGCCTTTCGTGTACGAAAGCACAGGAACTATTACACGTTTTACAGATTATCGAGATCCAAAACCGAGAGGTAGAAATGTTTTTAGTTTTCATAAACCAAGTACCATTGCGCAGTGGTTAAAAAAAGGGAAGAGTCTAAGAGACCGCTTATTATCAATGCCTCCTTTAGATGATACAGGTTTGCGTCCGGCTCAAATTGTAGCCATTAATAACTTGGAACATTCTTTTAAAAAGAACAGACCAAAAGCCTTAATTCAAATGGCGACTGGAGCGGGAAAAACGTTTACAGCAGCAACTTTTGTGTATCGTTTACTAAAACACGCAGATGCAAAACGTATTCTGTTTTTAGTGGATACCAAAAACTTGGGTGAACAGGCAGAACAGGAATTTATGACCTTTCAGCCTAATGACGATAACCGAAAATTCACAGAATTGTACAATGTGCAGCGTTTATCTTCCAGTTATATCGCTTCAGATAGTCAAGTTTGTATTTCAACCATACAACGTCTGTATTCTATTTTAAAAGGAGAAGACTTAGACGAAAGTGCCGAACTGGATAACCCAAATGAAAACTCGTGGTTACAGAACAAAATGGCTAAAAACAAAGCTGTTCCTGTTGAGTACACCCCAAAAGTACCCATTGAACAATTTGATTTTATAGTCATTGACGAAGCGCACCGTTCTATTTATAATTTATGGAAACAGGTATTGGATTATTTTGATGCGTTTTTAATTGGTTTAACTGCAACACCAGACAAAAGAACCTTTGGTTTTTTTAATGAAAACGTAGTGAGCCAATATACGTATGAAGAATCTGTAACAGATGGTGTAAATGTACCTTATGATGTTTATACCATTGAAACAGAAATTTCTCAAAATGGAGAAACTATAAAAGCAGGTTGGTTTGTGGACAGACGAGATAAACTAACACGTAAAAAACGTTGGCAACAAGAAGATGAAGATACAGACTACAAACGGAACGATTTAGATAAAAAAGTTGTCAATCCAAGTCAAATAAGAAATATCATTCGTGAATACAAAAGAGCTTTAAAAACGACTATCTACCCAAATCGTATTGACGAAAATGGAGAATATGAAGTGCCAAAAACATTAGTGTTTGCAAAAACCGATAGTCACGCAGACGATATTATAAAAATCATTCGAGAAGAATTTGACGAAGGAAACGACTTTTGCAAAAAAGTAACTTACAAAATTGAGGAAGACCCAAAATCTATTTTAAACCGTTTTAGAAATTCCTATTATCCTCGAATTGCAGTTACAGTTGATATGATTGCAACAGGAACAGACGTAAAACCTTTAGAAGTTTTATTGTTTATGCGAGATGTAAAAAGCATCAACTATTTTGAACAAATGAAAGGTCGTGGAACACGAACTATAAATAGTGATTCTTTGCAATTAGTAACTAAAACAGCTAAAACAAAAACGCATTTCGTAATTGTAGATGCTGTGGGTGCAACAAAATCTAAAAAAACGGACAGCAGACCTTTAGAACGTAAACCATCTGTTCCAATGAAAGATTTATTAGGAGCAGTAACAATGGGAGTTGCAGACGAAGATTTGTTTTTGTCTTTAGCAAACCGATTAATTCGTTTAGAGAAACAAATTACAGAAAAGGAAAAAGACAAATTATTGGAGTTTTCTAATGGTAAAAACTTAAAACAAATTACCAAAGAATTAATTACTGCTTTTGACCAAGACGAAATTGAAACGAAAGTACAAATTGAAATTGACAAAATTCCTGTTCAAGACCAAACACCAGCTTTAATTGAAGATGCAAAAAAGAATGCACAAGAAAAATTGATTTTAGAAGCTAGTAAAACGTTTAACGGAGAATTAAACGATTATCTAGACAATGTACGTAAACAACACGAACAAATTATTGATAGTGTAAATATAGATACCGTTACAAAAAGCGAATGGGAAATTACTTCTGTAGATAAAGCAACAGAAATTGTAAAAGATTTTACCGAATATTTAGAAGCAAACAAAGACGAAATCAAAGCTTTGAGTATTTTTTATAATCAACCGTATAATCGTAGAGACATTACGTTTAAAATGATAAAAGATGTGATGGAAAAACTACAATTAGAAAAACCATTGTTAGCACCTGATTATGTTTGGGATGCTTATTCAACTTTAGAAGAAGTAAAAAGCAAACAACCAAAAGACGAATTAACTGCTTTGGTTTCTTTAATTAGAAGAGCTTGTGGCATAGACAGCGAATTAAAAGCCTACGACAAAACCATTGAAAACAATTTTAAAACCTGGATTTTTAAGCAAAACGCAGGACAACACAACCGTTTTACAAAAGAACAGTTAGACTGGCTACGAATGATAAAAGACCATGTAGTTAGTAGTTACCATATAGAAATAGATGATTTAGAGTACACCCCTTTTGATGCCAAAGGTGGAAAAGGAAAAATGTACCAATTATTTGGTAATCAAATGAATGATATTATTAACGAACTCAATGAAGTATTAGCGGCCTAACATGAACGTAACAGAAATAAGAAAAGCCATAAGGCAATCAGAGCATAAAGCTTGGTATAATTCGTTAGAGGTGCATCTTGATTTTAAATTTGCCAATTTCGAAATTGATTTAGTTGGTATCGATATCATATTTCAATTTTTTAAAAATCAATTAGATTTTTTTGAAAATAATGAGCCTTTACCAGAAACCTTAAAGCCGAGTAAAAGATATTTCAGTCACTGCAAGACTAAGATTGAAACTTTTGTAACTGTAAATGTTATTAATCAAAGGTCGCACAAAGAAGGTGAATGGAGTACCTTAAAAAAAGAACTTACTAATACAGGCAACAGTGCAGAACGATATTTCAATAAAGAGTCTGAAACAACAGATTTCCTGATTAAATTAGATAGTGAATTCAAAGGTGCATCTATTGGTGCTTTTGATTTCTTTACAAACCAAAACTTTGATTATAGCCGTTCAGATAAAAACTATTTCATTGGTTGGCAACGTGCGTATGAGTTTTTTACTCAAGATTCGGATTTAGTAAAAAGACGAAATAATGAGCGCCAAACTTTAAGTAGAATACGGTCAGAATATGTCAAAAATCTTGAGCAAAATGATAAAAATGTTAGTGACCATATTGCCGAAAAAGAAAATGAATATATTGAAAAAGAAAAAGCAATTTCCCGATTAATTCGAAAAAAGAATACTGAATATGAAAAATGGAAAACTGATAGCCAAAATAAGTTTTCAGATTTTCTATCTGACTCTGATAAAGCCTTTAAAGATTTAGAAGTCATCTATAAAGAAAAACTAAAACTAGAAGCACCAGCTAAATATTGGAACGATAGAGCAGTTAAGTTAAAAGCTGAAGGACGAAAATGGTTAATAGCGTTAATAACTTGCTCAGTAATTGCTATTTTGTCTTTAAGTGCTGTGCTATACTTTATATCAGACGGTACAATAAAAGACTTGTTTGCAACCTCTGCAAGTGCAATACGTTGGTCCATTGTTTTTATAACCTTTGTATCATTTTTAGCATTTGCCATTCGGATATTTTCTAAACTAACCTTTAGCTCTTACCACTTGGTGAGAGATGCGGAAGAACGTGAGCAATTAGCCTACGTGTTTTTAGCTCTTAAAAAAGAAAAAAACATAGACCCAACCGAGCAACATTTAATAATGCAATCATTATTTAGCCGTGCAGATTCTGGTTTGCTAAAAGACGATGCATCGCCAACTATGCCTGGCGGAAGTATGATTGAAAAATTAATGGGAGGTAATAAATGATTTTAAAAGACCACGTAGTGAGCAGTTACCATATAGAAATAGACGATTTAGAATATACACCTTTTGATGCCAAAGGAGGAAAAGGAAAAATGTATCAATTATTTGGTAATCAAATTAATGATATTATCAATGAACTTAATGAAGTGATGGCGGCGTAATGGCAAGATTACAAATTTTAGGACACGCTTTTATTAGCTACGAATACGATTTAAGACATGTCTATTGGTCAGAAATGTCTGAAAAAGTAATTAATAAATTTGGGAAGAAAGTCTTTACTGATAATGTTGAAGTAGAAGAAATTTTGCTTTTTTGTTTTCAATACTTTATAGTAAAGTTTAAAGAAATAGTGTTTTCTGAAAACAGTTTTACTTTTTACATGTACGTCTTTTGGTTGCATGAAGAATCATTAAAGATATATTTACAATATAATCAAGGTGCTAGTCTACATCCAATTGATGAAAATGAATTTGCTAGGTCTAGACGAATCCTAAAGGCTGTTTTAGAGCAAGGATGTGATATAGATTTGAAATGGGGAGAATTTCCAAAAGATTCTAATGAATTAAATAGATTTGATGAAAAAATTCAACACTTATTATATGCTGGTACATGGCTTTATCATTTCGCAGACCAAATTGCTTATCAAAAAATGATTGAAGAGTGTAATTTTATTCAATTTGATGAAAATGATTATATATCGATAGATTTTCAACATCATTATGGAACAGCATACCACAAATTGTTTCCTGCAATTGGAGAAGAATATGAAAGAGGAGCATTTGAACTAGAAATTGTTCATGAATTAAAGCAGAAAATTAATGAGTGCTTTAAAATTGACTACGACTGGGCTGGTGCCATTATCTACGAAATTAAAAAACATCATAATTCTAAAGATTCCACATTGCAAACAATTGAGCCTTATATTTTGCCAAAAAACCTTGCGATGCAATTTGGAATAACTGAAGATGATGCTAAGCTATTCTATGATGGTTTAACTATTTCTAGAGAGAATAAAATGTCTTTAGAAGATTTAATTTTAAAGCCATATTCTATGGATAGATTTATGTACCGACCAATTTTAGTTTATGAAATAGATGGTGTAGAAAGAGCTTTAGTCGGAGAAGAAAAATATCCGGAAAGCGTTATGGTTTTAGCTACGAATGCTTTAAAGTGGAATACCCTACCAAAAGAATGGTTGCAAAATGATTGTATGAAAGTATTTATGCAACTAAAAGGAAATGAGCATGACAAGCTGTTGGAAGATGAAGTTGAAAAGATTTTGATAGAAAAGAAAACACGATTTATAAGAAATGTTAAGTCATTTAAGCAAAAATCCAAAATCAATGTGAATATTGATAATGCAATCTGCGGTGAAATCGATTTTTTAATTATAAACACAAAGCTCAAAAAGCTGTTAGTTGTAGACTGTAAATATAATAAAGCACGCTATGAAGCGGTTGGCTACAGGACAGATGATACCAATTTTAAAACTAAATATGAGCCAAAAATGCTTAAGAAACATAATTGGGTATTGAATAATATAACTGTTGTCAATGACCATTTTCAAATCATATATCAAGATGAGAGTATTGATGTTAAAGGATATGAAGTGGAGACAGTATTTTTTATTAATACACCTACTTTTTATATGTTTAATGGTGATTATAAAGCCATAACATTAAGCCAAATTCCAGATTATTTAGATGGAAATTATAAATATAATTTACTGTCCATTAAACATGATGGTGAAGAAATTAAGCATCCTTTTTTTAGAAAACAAAAAATGAAAAGCGAAGAATGAGAGAAGATTGGATTGAATGTACATTGGGCGAAGTTTGCTTTACTACTTCAGGAGGAACACCCAGTAGGCAAAACAAAGACTTTTATAAAGGTAATATACCTTGGATAAAATCTGGTGAATTAGATAAAGGTATAATCTATGATTCTGAAGAACATATTTCAGAAGAAGCAATCAAAAAGTCAAGTGCAAAAATATTTCCTAAAGGTACATTGCTTTTCGCTCTGTATGGAGCAACAATAGGAAAAATGGCGACTCTAGGAGTTGATGCAGCTACAAATCAGGCAATTTGTGGAATTTATAAAAGTGATGTTTTTAATTCTGAATATTTATATAACTTTTTGTTTTCTCAAAAAAACTTTTTAATTCAACAAGGTATTGGTGGAGCACAGCCAAATATCAGCCAAACAATATTAAAAAAGTTAAATATTTCTATTGCACCATTAGTAGAACAGAAAGCAATAGTCAATAAAATAGAAGAACTCTTTAGCAGTTTAGATAGCGGCATTGCAGACCTAAAAAAAGCACAGGGCCAATTGGTTATTTACAGACAAGCGGTTTTAAAAAAGGCTTTTGAGGGAGCATATTCAGACAAAGAATATAAAATTGTTACAATCGATACTCTGTGTGAAGTAGTTAGAGGTGGCTCACCAAGACCTGCAGGTGATGAGAGGTTTTATAATGGAGATATTCCTTTTATGAAAGTAAGAGATATTAGTAGAAATATTGGAATCTATGTTGATAATGCAGAACATTCAATAAAAGAAGCTGGATTAAAGAAAACAAGATTTGTAGATGCTAATACACTTTTGCTAACAAATAGTGGAGCAACGCTTGGCATTCCAGCTATTACAACTATAAATACAACTTTCAATGATGGTATTGCAGCTTTTCTATATTTAGATGATGATTTGCGTTATCACTACTATTATTGGTGTAGCAAAACAGTTTATTTGAGAAATTTAAATCAAGGTGCAGCGCAACCAAACCTTAACACGAGTGTAATTGGAAAAATGGAGATTCCAATTTATGAAGATAAAGATGAACACAAAAAAATTGTTCAAGAAATTGAAAGTCGTTTATCGGTTTGTGATACAGTAGAAAAAGACATTGCAGGCAGTTTAGATAAAGCACAAGCTTTACGCCAAAGTATTCTTAAAAAAGCATTTGAGGGTACATTGTTAGGTGAGGCAGAAATTGCTAAATGTAAAGCAGATAAGGATTATGAGCCTGCTAGTGTTTTGTTGGAGAGGATTAAAAAGAAGAAAAATAAAAAATGATGGATATGAATACTTTTAAATTAAAACTACAAAATGACTATCTAGTTGAAGAAGTAATTCTAGAGGCTATAAAAGATGATAATTTATCCAATAGGAAAGGATATGATTCCAAGTTTTTAGGAGATGGTGACAATGTAGTTAAACTTCCAACTCTAATTAAATTAAATTTTGGAGATATTGCCATAAATCAAAGACCTTCAGAAAATGGCAAAAACTATCTTGATTATTTGCATTTTAGTATAATGCATAATAAAAAATTGAAATTACCATATATAACGGCTGTTAACAATTATGGAGTCAAAAATTATTTAGCTATGGATCATGATTCTAGGTCGGGTGATATTTGGGATCAAGATGATAGAATTAAAATAGCTAACGATAATTTTCAATTCGATGATGAGGACTATTATAAGTCTGGTTTTCACAGAGGTCATATAGTTAGATATTACGATCCTGCTTGGGGAGAAACAGAAATAATTCAAAAAACAGCTATTGGTGATACTTTTTATTACACCAATTGTTGTCCACAAGTAGCTGGTTTTAATACAGGAAAATGGTTAGATCTAGAGAATTATTCAATGGTAAAGGCAGTATTTAAAACCGAAAAAATCTCAATATTTGCTGGCCCGGTATTTAATGGGATTTTTGAAACAGATACTTTAAATATACCTGTGACATATTGGAAGGTGTTAGCATATATTAATGAACAAAATAAACTGGAAGCTGTAGGTTTTTTGATGAGTCAAAAAGTTGTTTTTAATAAGTATAAAATAAGTTTGCTAGAGCATGCTGAATTGCTTAAGGAAGGGAGAAAACCGTCAAGTTTAACTCCTGCAGATATAACAAAATACTGGAATACAAGAAATGTAAGAAGGTATCAGGTTAAAATTAGTTTAATTGAGGAAAAAACAGGATTAGATTTTGGACTAAATCATGTTGACATAAATAGGAAACAAGAAAAATTCTATTTTAAAGACGTGGATGAAGATATTAGAAAAAGTATTAAGTTAATGGAGTATAGTTTTCAACCAGAGAAAGATTTTAATGATTTAGAATTTATTAAAAGTCTGTAATATCTAATTTGGACATCTGTTTTCAAAATATAATAATATTTAATTAGAAATTAAATTATTAAACGAACAACACCAAATCGTTCAAGAAATATAAAGTCATTTATCAGTATGTTATAAAGTAGAAGAAAGCATAAAAGAAAGTTTAGAAAAAGCCCAAGCCTTACGCCAAAGCATCCTTAAAAAAGCATTTGAGGGTACATTATTAAGTAAAGAAGAAATTACTAAATGCAAAGCAGATAAGGATTATGAGCCTGCTAGTGTTATGTTAAAGAGGATTAATAAAGAGAAATTAAACAAATAAATAATGAAACTTGCAGGTATTACAGATTCCCATATTAAGCTAGCAGCCAAGGAAATTGATTTTTCAGGTATTCAGCATAACTCTATTAATAATAAATATTGGGTTAAAGTTGGCAAAAGAGAATACCCTTTTAAATATCTAACTAATGAAGCTTATAAGTTAGCCAATAACACTAAAGAAGATTTAGACTTTCAATCCACAAAGCCATATAGAGATTATGTAGAGGGTTTAGGTTTTAAAATTAAGTTTTACCCGCAAAACTTAAACTTCTTTAAAGGTTATGAAATTGAAGATTATAATAAAGTTGCTGGTTTAAAATATAGAAAATCAAATGATGAAAATGTTAGATATAGCAAATTGATTCTGCCAAATGTAAAGAAGATAAATTTTTGGGCAGCAAATTCGTTGATTGAGGACTTTTATGCACAGAAAGACAATCATTGGCAGTGGTCGGGAACTTTTAAATCTTACTTATGGATTAGAATATATAGAAAGGGCGGTAGTAAAAAAGTATATTTTGTTTTAGGAATTAATGAGGATGGTAATCTTTCCATTCATTTAAATTGTCAAAGATCTAATCATACAGGAGGTAAAACGAAAGCGCTACCTCAACATCTTATAAATAATTTTGATTCTTATTTAAATGACGCTGACTATTCACCAAAGTATATAACGCCTGAAATATTAAAAAATTATAATTGGGAAACATTAATAGAATTTACTCAAAACTATTTTTATGATTATGCTTCATTATATGATGAACTAGAGTCATTAATTAAAACCATTGATTTAACAGCAACGAAGCAACAATTTACATTATTTCCAAGTAATATACCTGATGAAACAAAGTCTTATGTAAATCGACAGAGAAGTTTTAAAGGTCAGAAAACAAATTGGAGCAAGAAACAAGTTGTTTCAAGTAAATTAGGTTTACTCGGTGAGGAATTGGTAATTCATATAGAAAGAAAAAAGTTGGAGAAAATTGGTTTGACCGATAAAGCTGAAAAAGTAGAAAAAAAGCTCGATGGTGAGGGATACGATATTTTAAGTTTTGACGAAAATGAAAATGAAATATACATCGAAGTTAAAACAACCACAGGCAATTCTGATGAACCATTTTATCTTTCAATAAATGAAAAAGTATTTTGTGATTTAAACAGGGATAAGTATATGATATATAGGTTACATAATTATAATTATCAAAATAAAACAGCGAAGATTTATAAAGTTAGTGGAAAGGAGTTGTATACATTTGATTTACTACCTACTAATTTTGAAGTTTCTAAAAGCACTCAAAAATGACAGACTCAACAATAATATCAAAAATCTGGAACCTTGCTAATGTACTACGTGATGATGGCGTTGGTTATGGAGATTATTTAGAACAAATCACTTATTTGCTATTCTTAAAAATGGCAGATGAACTAAACAAACCACCTTACAACAAAGGTTTGGTGTTTCCTAAACTAAAAGATACAGAAGGTAATGAGATTGCAGATGCTGAGGTATGTAATTGGGAAACATTGTCAGGTAAACGCGGGGCAGAATTAGAATCTTTTTATAGTCAATTACTGCGCTCATTGTCCACAGAAAAAGGCACGCTAGGACAAATATTTACCAAGAGTCAAAATAAAATACAAGACCCAGCCAAATTGCTGAAAGTGATTAATCTTATAGATAAAGAAGATTGGTCTCTAATGGGAGCAGACATCAAAGGTAAAATCTATGAAGGATTGCTAGAGAAAAATGCAGAAGACACCAAAAGTGGCGCAGGTCAATATTTCACACCACGTTCTTTAATTAAAACAATGGTAGCCTGCGTGCAGCCTCAACCAATGAAAACCATTTCAGACCCAGCTTGTGGTACAGGTGGTTTCTTTTTAGCGGCTTATGATTGGATTGTTGATACGCATAAGCTAGATAGAGAAGAAAAAGAGTTTTTAAAGAATAAAACCTTTTATGGCAACGAGATTGTTGCTAATACGCGTCGCATGTGCTTAATGAATATGTATTTACACAACATTGGTGAAATAGATGGGGAATCCTTTATCAATCCAAATGATGCTTTAATTGCCGACGACGGACAACGCTATGATTATGTATTAGCGAATCCACCATTTGGTAAAAAGAGCAGCATGACCTTTACCAATGAGCAAGGCGATATTGTAAAAGAAGATTTAAGTTATAACCGTCAAGATTTTTGGGAAACAACCTCAAACAAGCAACTTAACTTCTTACAACACATTAAAACGCAACTAAAAATTAACGGGGAAGCGGCAGTAGTTTTACCAGACAATATCTTGTTTGAGGGTGGTGCAGGAGAAGAAGTGCGCAAACAATTATTAAAAACCACAGAACTGCATACCATACTCAGATTACCGACAGGTATTTTTTATGCACAAGGTGTTAAGGCAAATGTGTTGTTCTTTAACAATAAACCGGCAAGTAAAGACCCTTGGACAAAAGACATTTGGTTTTATGATTACAGAACCAATGTGCATCATACACCAAAGAAGAACCCAATGCGTCAAGAGCATCTTTCAGAATTTATTGAACTTTACAATGGTGAAAACATCAACAAACGAAAAGAAACCTGGAGTGAAGACAATGAAGAAGGAAGATGGAGAAAATATGGATATAATGAAATCATTACGCGAGACAAAACGAGCTTAGATATTTTTTGGCTAAAAGACAAAAGCTTAACCGATTTAGACAATCTGCCAGACCCAGACATTTTAGCAAATGAAATTATTGAAAATATAGAATCGGGTTTAAGTAGTTTTAAGGAAATAATGGAGACCTTAAATTCTGAACAATAAAAAAAAAGATTGCTACGTCCTTCGTCCTCGTGTTGACGGTTCAAAGAAGGTCAGAGAAGTAAAAACAGCATAAAATATGTTTCTATTCAAGACTTACTGACTATAGATTCTCTTAAGAAGAATGTTTAAACAAAACAACAAAATTATATAAACCAAATTAAATTATTTACCTACAATGAGTACATTTTTAACTGGCGATAATCTTAATAACGCCATTGATGACATTATTACCAATGCTAAAAAGTTTATTTATATTACTTCACCGTATATAAAACTAGACGCACATTATAAAGAACGATTTGATTTAATAAAAAATAATCCCAATATTTATCTACAAGTCATATTTGGTAAAAATGAAGCCAATTTTTACCGCAGCATGAGAAGTGAAGACCTAGATTATTTTAAAGCTTTCCCGAACGTCTCTATTATTTACGAGCCAAGACTTCATGCTAAAAGTTATGTTAATGAATCTGAGGGGATTATTACATCCATGAATTTATACGATTATTCAGCTGAGAATAATGTAGAATATGGAGTAGCATTTTCTAAAATTACTTTAACGGAGAAAGTGTATCAAGAACATGAAAATCATCATTTTGATTTGCTAGAAAATAGTGCACACTGCGTTTATATAAAACGTCCTGTATTTAAAAAAGCGTTATTAGGCTTGAGTAGAAATTATTTAAGGTCAGAAGTCTTATTAGATATATTTGAATCCTTTGATCCTAATAAAGATGGTTATGAACGGGTTGTTTATCAAGATATAGATGTTGTAAGTTTAGATGATAAAGAGGTTATTCCTGAATTAAAAACTAGATCGGAAAAAAGATTAGAACAAAACCAAAAACCTGAGGTTCCGAAAAAGAAAGAAACTAAGAAAGAAAATATTGTATCTAAATATAAAGAAAAAGGGTATTGTATAAGGACAGGAGAAGAGATTGCTTTTAACCCTGAGCGCCCATTTTGTTATAAAGCATACAAGTCTTGGGTGAAGTTTGAAAACTATGAATTCCCTGAAAAGTATTGCCATAAAACAGGAGAGCCTTCAAATGGCTAAACTAGTATGGCAAAACCTATTTTAGAAAATTAGGTTAGGCTCTAAAATACATAGATGTTTAATTAAACAAACAAATTAAATCATTTTAAAAGTATAAGATTTTAGTCCAAAGTGAAAATTTGGCTGTTTTTTTGCAAGTTCGAATTAATGCGCAATCAGATTAAGAACGTAATTTGCTAATAATAGCTTCTTTTTCACTTTCTCCAATATTAAAGGTTTCCTCACAATGTTTTAAATGCAGTTCTTTATTAAAGCGCTTGTCAAACATGTTTAAGTTGATTAAAGTACTTTGGTTTATCTTTTCGAAACCATAAGGTTTTAATTTTATAGAGAGTTGTGCAACAGTCAATCTAACATTTGGAGCAATGACCTCGTCTTGTGCTCCAAAAAAATGGACACAGTTTTTACTAGCTTTTTCTCCATTTTTCGTTTTAGAACTTGTAATGTAATAGATCTTGTTTGGGTAAAAGCCAATATCTTGAGTTACACCAGTGGCTATGGTTACTAAATCACCTTGATTATAGGCGATATTTGTTTGGAGTTTACCAATAACCTTATGTTTAAGGATCTCTTCAAATTCCTCAATATCAAAAGGTTTACTTAAATAACCAGAAATATCTAGACTATTAATGACTTTTTTTTCATTATTTGTAGTTGATGTTAAAAAGATGATTTTTTTGTTAGTTGCAATTTTTTGTGCTAGTTCAATGCCTTTATAAACGGGCATTTGATAATCTACAATCAATAAATCATATGTGTCTTCCTGTACTTCTTCAAAAGCTTTCTTAGAACTAGAATAGCTCGCTATGTGCTTTAGTTCATAATCTTTAGCAATGCTATCTATTTTAGCTTTTACTCTTTCTAAAATCTTGGGTTCATCATCAACAAGTATATAGCGTATCATTTAATTGAGGCTTAATGTTAGTTCGGATAAATATTGGTTATTTGGTAGTGTTTTATGTTCTAAGGAACTATTTGGGTAGTAAGCATTTAATAATTGTTGTAAGGCATTTAATCCAAAATTTGAAGTTTGTGTTATTTTATCTTCCTGTTCTATGCGTTGTTCGGCACTATTTACTAAGCAATAGCTTAATTGTTTATCTGTGTTTTCTTTTAATACGATGCTAATAAAAGAGGCTTCTTCGTTTAGGCTTCCATGTTTTAAAGCATTTTCAACGAATGGAAAAAATAGGGTAGGTTTTATTTCTATTCGATTTAGTTGTGCCTCGGTTAACCTATTTTTTAATTCAATTTTGGTGTTTGGTTTTAGGTATTTAATTAAATCTAAGAACATTTTTATATGCATTAACTCGTCATCAATACTTGTTTTTTCCGTATTAAGAGCAGAAACATTATAATCTAATAGTTTAAAAATGCTTTTTAAAGCTTTTAAGGATGGTAATTTACTTTTTGCAGTGTTGGTTTTATAAGAAATGCCTAAAAAGGATTTATAACTTTCTTCAGTTTCTTCCAAGTCTTCGTATATCTGGCTAATTACATTTTTAATAAAATGCGCACCAAGTCTGGTATTGTTTGCTTCTACATTTTTGTAGTTTACATAGCGTTCGTAAGCTTTTTGCTGGTGGTTGTTCGTTTCTTTTTGTTTTGCAATTTCTTTGTCCTTTTCACTTAAAGTCGCAAAGAATTTTTGTTTGTAGTCTTCTATCTCTTGTTGTAACTGAAAAATCTCACTGTGTTTGTTGGCTAATGCGTTTTCTAATGAGGCAATTTTTTGTAATTCTTTATCGAAGTTAGCAATACCTAATTGGCTAGCTTCTAACTGTGCTTTTAGTTGTCTATTCTTTTTTCTGAAATTACGCTTTTTGTAAAGGTTGTACCAATTTCTAATTACCACTAAAACTAATACGCAAAAAAGTATAAAAATAAATGATTCTAATATGTCAATTTCTTCTAGTGCTTCTAAGTACTTGTAATAATAATTCATGCAATTGGTTTGGTATCATTAAGGCGTTTTTGTGATTTTGTCACAAAATTTCTAGTTCATATCCCAAATATAGCTTGTACATCCCAAATGAAAAAAAATACATTAAATAATTATGACCTTTGAATTATAAACGGAAGGGAAAGTAAGCTACTAACCTTCAATAACATTAATTTTAAACCAATAATTATGAGTAAATCAAAATCAATGACAACAAAAGCTGCTTCGAGAATTCAAAGGGCTACGGCGAAAAAATCAAGCACAGGAGGCGTATCAGAAAAAAGTTTTGCATCTAGAGCGCAACGCAGTGCTGCAAAAAAGAAATAGTGATACAGCTATTTTAGTTAAACAATTAAATTATTAATTTTTAAATTCAATTATTATGAAATCAGACAGAGATGAAGATCAAATTCAAGCAGACAACGACAATCATGCCAATCAATTAAATCCTAATAATGATGAATATCATCATTCAAGAGAAGGTAATTAAAATTAGTTTTTTTGTCAGAATCTCGTTAAGCAAATGTTGTTTAACGAGATTTGTTTTTTAAGTATTTTTGGGGATATTATACCACATTAAAAATATAAATAAGTAAACCCTTCCAAATGACAATAACTCAACTACCAGGAACCTACAAAATTATAGGGAGCAACCAAGATAAAAACGGCATAGCTTACAAAGGTATATTAGAATTAGCCTTAGATGAAAACAATAGAATAGAGGCGAAGTGGTTGATTAATAATAATCAAGAGCAATTAGGAACAGGTTTTTTTAAGGATAATATCTTAGTCATTAACTTTAATTACAAAGGAGAGGATATTAAGCTTTACAAAGGTGTTGCAGTCTATAAGTGCATTACAAAAGATCTGTTAGATGGTTTTTGGTCAGAGAAGCATGGCAACCCAATGTATCTAGGGGAAGAACGTTGCTATAGGGTAAGTACACAACGACGGGAACTCGTCAATTGAATTCTGGTATTTAGGTCGGAGTTGTTTTTTACGCCATCGCGAGACTAACGAATCAATCTTACCAAATGAGATACAAACAACTACAAAAAAGGCCCAAACAACAAAACCAACCAACTTTACCAAACCACTACCCAAGTGTTAAATTAACGCTAAATCTTTGATATTTAGTCGATTTACGGGTGTTGCCGACATCCAAAGTCAGATTAGCTTCGTAACTTTGGTAACATCAAACACTACATGCGATGACACATTTTAAAGAATTGATACAACGCCTATTTAAGTTGAAGCCTGCAACGCAAACAAACAATGCCAATGGCAAGGACTCTAAAGCCAAAACGTTAATAACAAGGTTTACTAAGGACGAGGATACTATTATGTTTATATAGGTCTGTGGTTAAGAAGACACGGCGAAAGCATTAAGCATTGAAACATCTTTGAGTAGGTGGCTTGTCTTAGGTTTTCACAATGATGGTACAAAAGACGCTAATGGTGTAATTTCTGATAACCATATAGCCTTAAATTCTAGTTCGAAGCTAAACTGATGACCAAGTAAGTACACTTTAGAGCTCTAAAAGAGGTCAATCTGAAGGCAACATGACAACCAAAGACTACTAAGATTTTATTGCCCATAAATTTAATTCCTTTCGAAAAAGTACATTCTGGTCGCAAAATTTAGTTATTTTAGCCCACCTACTTAAACTAAAATAACCCAAATCGACTTGAAAAAAACCTACATTTTTCTATCCCTTTGTTGTGCAACGTATTTAAATGCTAATGCACAATCCGACTGTTCAACAGCTTATGCGCACATTGTATATGCCTTATCACATTCAGAATCTGCTTTAGAAGCTAATAATGTGACCCATGCCAAGCATTTCGCAAAGCGTGCTAAAGAGGCCTTTATAAAAGTGCAAAAATCTATAAGTGATTGCGAATGTGATACAGTAGATGATACCGTTTATGACGCCATAAACTATTTATCTAAAGCCAAAAATTCAACAACCTTAGAAGATGCTTACTACTATGCCCATAAGGGTAAAAAACTAGCCAATGCCACCATAGCGCAGTTAGATGACTGTACCATTGCCGCAGAAACACCAATAGTCGAAGCGATAGTTATGGAAACTCTTGACGCTACCGACGAACAGGCTTCATTAGACGCCTCACAAAATCAGTTATTACAACGGCAGCAAGAACTTGAACGCCAACAAGCCGAATTACAGGTGAAAATAGCTGAAAAGCAAAACGAAGAATTACTTTTACAGAAAGAGCATCTGATTGCAAAATTAGAATCTTTGGTTACTCAGAATGTAGATACGTTTAATAATGCCTTGGAAGCTTGTGATTGTAGTACCGAAACTTTAAAAGCTACGGTTGAAAAAGAGCAACTAAAAGCAAAATCCATACATGAAATTAAGGGATCTGTCATAGGACTTATTAAGAGTTTGACCTCTAATTACATGAAGCAATTGGCGGATTGTGATCGGGAAGATGACAATGACTAGTTAAGAAGCAGCACGAAAAAGTTTCTTTTTTCTTTACAGTTTCTAATGAAAATATCGTAGAGCGCCATAGACCTACACTTGGTTGTTGATTTAGAAATTACGTCATAGAAACATGAGATGACCTTACACCATGTTGGTACACTCTTTTAAAACCTTAGCCTATTCAATACCATTTCTAAAATAATCCCACTACCTTTAACCCTCACAAAACAACCTAAACCAAATGGACATAAAACTAGCCGTGCTCATCGATGGTGATAATATCCCATCAGCCTACGTTAAAGAAATGATGGAGGAAATCGCCAAATACGGCAATCCCACCATTAAACGGATTTATGGCGATTGGACCAAGCCGCATTTATCCAAATGGAAAAACATGCTCTTGGAAAATGCTATAACACCCATACAACAATACGGTTATACCACAGGAAAAAATGCTACGGATTCCGCCATGATTATCGATGCGATGGATATTTTGTATTCGGAGAAAGTAGATGGGTTTTGTTTGGTGTCTAGCGACAGTGATTTTACCCGTTTAGCAACGCGTTTGCGTGAAGCTGGCATGAAAGTCTATGGTATTGGCGAAAAGAAAACACCGAATCCGTTTATTGTGGCTTGCGATAAGTTTATATATATAGAAATTCTTAAAAGTGAAACGGAAGAGTCGGCTTCTAACTCCAGTACAAAATCGGTAGTGACCAAAAGTAAGTATGATAATATTACCTCTAAAGATATTAAATTCATAGCCACGACCATAGATGATGTTGCCGATGATGATGGTTGGGCGTTTTTGGGAGATGTTGGGAGTTTGTTGCAAAAAAAACAGCCTAATTTTGATTCCCGGAATTATGGCTTTCAGAAATTAACGCCGTTGATTAATTCCATTCCTGCTTTTGAGATTGAACGCCGTGAGGATTCCAAAGGGCACAAGAAGCTTATTTTTGTAAAGTTGAAGGAGGAGGGTTCTAAGGGGAAGAAACGGTAAGTGTTGTTCATTTTGCCTTGATGCAAAACGAACCAAAAGATCAAAACGATTTATTAGGAAATTGCGAGCACCACTCGCTAATATATTAATACTCGAAGGTATTTAATAAAAGTGGTTTCTAATCCTTGATATTCTAAATTAATACCATGTCTTGCTCGTTATTTCTGAAAATCGTTGGTTCCGACGTTGTCGGAATTTGGGTGTTGCTAATTTGCGATTTTCGTGCTTGCGCTTGTTGTCTTTTTTATTTTCAATCTGGTTTGTTTTAGTGGGACATTTAAATATAAATGCAAACTAATCTCACAGTGTCGGGACAAAACGATTTATTAGGAATTACTCATGGATTGTTATTTTTTAAATGGGAATTCGTGAATGCTATCGCATTTCGCTAATGCGCCACTCGCTAATGCATTAATACTCGAAGGTATTTAATAAAATTGGTTTCTAATCCTTGAGATTCTAAATTAACACCATGTCTTGCTCGTTATTTCTGAAAATCGTTGGTTCCGACCTTGTCGGAATATGGGTGTTGCTTGTTTGTAATGTTAGGGCTTGAGTTTGCTTTGTTTTTGTCTTTGTTTGTTGCTTTCTTGTCATTATAGTTTTCAGAAATTAACGCCTTTGATTAATTCCATTCCTGCGTTTGAAATTGAACGCCGTGAAGATTCCAAAGGGCATGAGAAGCTTATTTTTGTAAAAATCAATGAGGAAGGTTCTAAGGGGAAAAAAACGTTAGGGTTCTTTTGTTCTATTCATTTTAGTTCCTATGGTTTCTATTTTATTAAATCGGTAGTCATGAATGCTATCGCATTTGTCTTGACACACTATTTAGCTTGAAATGTCTAGTAGACATTTTAAGATGAATACATAACCAACCTGCCTGCTGGCAGGCAGGAAAGTCAAAACGATTTATTAGGAATTACTCTTATATTTTTATTTTTTTAAAATGGACTTCGTGAATGCTATCGCATTTGCCGAGCACCACTCGCTAATGCATGTATGTTCTAGGATTTGAATTACATTATTGTTCCAATCCTCAATTGAATTTCAAAACATTACTTATGGCTCGTTATTTCTGAAAATCGTTGGTTCCGACCTTGTCGGAATTTGGGTGTTGCTAATTTGCGATTTTCGGGCTTGCGCTTGTTGTCTTTTTTATTTTCAATCTGGTTTGTTTTAGTGAGACATTTAAATATAAATGCAAACTAATCCCACAGTGTCGGGACAAAACGATTTATTAGGAATTACTCATGGATTGTTATTTTTTAAATGGGAATTCGTGAATGCTATCGCATTTCGCTAAGGCGCCACTCGCTAATGCATTAATACTCGAAGGTATTTAATAAAATTGGATTCCAATCCCTGATATTCTAAATTACACCATGTCTTGCTCATTATTTCTGAAAATCGTTGGTTCCGACTATGTTGGAATATGGGTGTTGCTTGTTTGTAATGTTAGGGCTTGAGTTTGCTTTGTTTTTGTCTTCGTTTTTGTTTGTTCCTTTCTTGTCATTTTAGTTTTCGGATATTAATGCCTTTGACTAATTCCATTCCTGCTTTTGAGATTGAACGCCGTGAGGATTCCAAAGGGCATAAGAAGCCTATTTTTGTGAAAATGAAGGAGGAGGGTTCTAAGGGGAAAAAACGTTAGGGTTTAGTATTGTGATTAATGCTTTTATTTTGTATTACGTTCATTTTGCCTTGATGCAAAACGAACCAAAAGATCAAAACGATTTATTAGGAATTACTCTTATATTTTTATTTTTTTAAAATGGACTTCGTGAATGCTATCGCATTTGGCAAGCACCACTCGCTAATGCATGTATGTTCTAGGATTTGAATTACATTATTGTTCCAATCCTCAATTGAATTTCAAAACATTACTTATGGCTCGTTATTTCTGAAAATCGTTGGTTCCGACCTTGTCGGAATATGGGTGTTGCTTGTGTGCAATGTAAGGGCTTGAGTTTGCTTTGTTTTTGTTTGTAGCTTTCTTGTCATTATAGTTTTCAGAAATTAACGCCTTTGATTATTTCTAGTCCTGCGTTTTGAAATTGAACGCCGTGAGGATTTATGAGCTGAATATTAAAAAGCAAGAGTGTAAATACCTATCGTTTCAACCATAGGGATGTTCAGAAATGTCACACAAAAACACTGGTTATCAGTGGGTTGTTTGAAATCTGATACTCAGATTTTAATCAAGAACGAATTAATTTCTCAGTAAAAATTTGTAACTTTAGAGTAGTTGAATCAATATCAGTACTATTATGGGTTATATAAAATCACTGAACAAATGGGCTAATGCTCACACGTATTACCCACTTGATCTACTTCGAATTGCGCTCGGCATATTTTTGTTTTACCAGGGCGTTTACTTTATGTCTAACTTACCGTATTTAATAGAACTTTATGAGCCCATAGAATTTTTAACGGGTAATGTGTTATTAGTGCATTATATTGCACCAGCACATTTTGTAGGTGGGCTATTAATTATTTTCGGATTATTGACACGTTGGGCTATCCTAGTACAATTACCAATACTAATTGGTGCTGTAGTTATTAACTTTATTGGCGAGATGAACACGACGAACCTCTTGTTATCGTCGTCAGTATTATTAGTATGTCTGTTCTTTTTGTTCTACGGTTCGGGTAAGCATTCGGTGGATAAGTATTTAAAAATGCAACAGTAATATAGTTAGCTTTAAGAGGTTTATAGTTTACTTACATGCTGCTTGGATGTGTTTGTGCTTCCATTGGATCCAGTATTCCTGCAGCCCTTCTGTGGTTGTTTTTAAATCGCTAATGTCTAATTGATGCCCTTGCATCACCACACTTTCGAGTTGGGTTTTACGATGGGAAAGGGCAGGCGTATGGTTCCTTCGTCCAGCATCATCAAAAGACAAGTAAGCTTATCGGTTCAAAATTCTAAAAAAAAGAATTTCATTCGAACTGATATAGAAGTTATTACTTAAATTCCTAATCTTCACCCTCAGGCAAAGGCGAAATCATAATATGTGCTCTATGGGTTCCAGGATTCATAATCCAAGGATGGTTGGATGCTACTGGAGCTTCTGGTAGACCTGTGGCTTCAGCCGTAGCAAATGGCAAATACACCACATAACGACGTTGTGCGCCATCGACTTTTGAAGTATTAGGATCGTATTGGGTATTTGGTCCAGAATAGACGTGTAAGGTTGCTCCTGTAGGCATTTTAAGTTGACCCGATTTAACTTCTTCTTCACGGATATCAAATATCTCTTGGTGTTTTTTGCCTTCGGCTTTTAAGGCTCGTCCTCTTGCCATAAACGGTTCAAGGTCTTTATGGTAACATGCTGCGCTAAAGCCATCTTTTTTAGGATCGTCCGCCAGTACGATAAATTCGTTGCTGCCTTCTTTTAGCGTTACAAATTCGCCAGCCATATTATGTCCAATCACTTTGCATCCCGATCTGCTGGCTTCAGGAGCAGCCATTAATGCGGTGGCGATTAAAGCTTCGTCAGAATCAATTGGTTTTAAATTTTTAGACTTATCCGTTGTAGTGCTTTTTTCTGTAATTTCTATTTCAGAGGATGCTTCTACCGTTGTTTTAGTATTGTCGGTTGAGTTGCATGATAATAATAGTCCTGTAAAAATGAACGCTGTGATGAGATGTTTACTCACCTTGCTATTATTATTTTTACGGAGTTTGTGAATCTTTGATGTCATGGGTGATGCGCTTTTGTGAGTTTTAAAGTTACTAAAATTCAGGCGTTATTCCATGAGAGGTACTATGGATATTTAGTTTAAATAGCTTCTCGATACAAAATTTTCTAAAAAACGAAAATTTCACTCGAAGTGACGATGGTTTTCCAGTGTAACCTTTACCGTCAGTTCGAGTGATCTTTGAGGTACGAACGCTGTACTTCGACTGCGTTCAGTAGAACTATTGAGAACCAATTAAATAAGGAACTTTATATCTTTATACCATGAAACCATCTTATGTATATATCTTAAAATGTTCGGACGATTCTTATTATACTGGTGTGACATCTCGCTTAGCCAAAAGATTTTCAGAACACCAAATAGGAACATATAAGGATAGTTATACCTATAAAAGACGACCATTGGAATTGGTTTTTTATGCGGAGTTTACAGATATAAATTTAGCTATTAAAAGCGAGAAACAGATAAAAAAATGGTCTAGGGCAAAAAAGGAAGCTTTAATTAATGGAGATTTTGATAAATTACCGAATTTGGCTAAAAAGAGATTTCACTAATAACCCTTACCGTCAGTTTGAGTGATTTGTGAGGTATGAGCAGATTGTATCGAGAACCAATTTAATCCAACTCTTCTCGATACAAAATTCCAAAAAAGGAATGTTACTCGAAGTGACGAATTTTACTACTTCAATGTTATTGCAATATGGGTTGTTTTATGACGTGACGCTATGCATTCATGTAAAGATTATCTTAATTTGACAACGTATATACAAAGTTAATTTGAAGGATACCTTGTTTTATCTTGCCTGCATCGACGTCGCTATTGTTCAGTTTGGTAAGATCCCTAGTGTACCTTAAACCCGCAGCCAAACCTGGAACCAACATGTCTAATTGGTATAAAGCACCTAAAGCAAAACCAAAAGAACCCGTTTTATAGTATTTACTTAGGTCCTCAAAACTATCGTCCACATCATCAATTTTTTGCTTAACGGAGAGTAAAAAATTGTATTGTATTCCGGCTTCTGCAGATAGGTGCTCTATAACTTCATATTGTGCCAATAAAGGGATGCTAATCATACTGGTTTTTACCTTTCCTGTAGTGTCACCATTATCATAATCCCATTTATTTCCACCCATACTGTAAAAGACTTCCAATTGTCCGCTTAGTTTTTCATTGATTTCGTAATTGACAAATCCGCCAACATGGGCACCAATACGAGGTGAAGTGCTATAGTCCTTGTCTTCAAATTTAATACTGGCAATGTTAACTCCGGCTTTGGCTCCAAAATTGATGTCTTGTGCGGTGATTGTAACTAATGTAAAAAGGAAGAATGTAATGCTTAATGCTTGATTTTTCATGATTATAAGTTTTGGTTCTATCTTATAATCGCAGTGAGCTTAAAATGTCATCATAAAAAAAATCCTGATGGGTTGCATCAGGATTTTTAGGTTCTATCACAGGATTCCTGCCTTCGCAGGAATTGGGTTAGTCATTCACCAAAACCCATTCCCCTTTGTCTATCAACGGAATCGCTTGCTTGTATTTTACTTCTTTAGCTTCACCGCTCATGACATGTTTAATAGTCACACGATCGTTACGTCCAATTTTTGGTTGTTCCCTAACAATGGTCTCAACCACTTGCTGTTGTTGACGCGAGGCACCTTCACCAGCTTGTCTGTTTTGGGCAGCACGCTCGTCCATATTTGGAATCTCGTCTTTCTGCGTTTCCAACTTTTCTTGCTTACGAGCTCTGGCTTCTTGAATGGTATTTGCTGTTTCTTGTGGAATTTCACCTTTAAATAAGAATGAGATCACATCTTTATTAACTTGATCAATCATCAACTTAAACAGCTCAAAAGATTCGAATTTATAAATTAATAATGGATCTTTCTGTTCGTGAACAGCCAGCTGAACGGATTGTTTTAATTCATCCATTTTACGTAAATGCGTTTTCCAAGCATCATCCACAATCGCTAATGTAATGTTCTTTTCAAAATCATTGATCAGCTGCGTCCCTTTGGTTTCATAGGCTTTTTCCAAGTCTGTCACCACCTGAAGATTTTTTACGCCATCTGTAAATGGTACGACGATACGTTTAAACTTATCGCGCTGTGTGTTATATACATTTTCAATTACAGGAAATGCTAAATCCGCTGCGCGTTGCATTTTTTCCCTGTAGTGCTTAAAGGCGGCTTTATAAATGATGCCAGCAATCTCCTGAGCACTCTTTTTTCCAAATTCAGCTTCAGAAAGAGGTGATTCCATTGAGAAGTAACGGATCAATTCGAACTCAAAGTTTTTATAATCGTTAGCGTTTTTGTTGTTTAGTGCAATACCTTCAGAAGTATCGTAAATCATGTTGGCTAAATCAACTCTCAAACGTTCACCATGTAAGGCATTACGACGACGCTTGTAAACTACTTCACGCTGGGCATTCATGACATCATCATATTCCAATAAACGCTTACGAACACCAAAGTTGTTTTCCTCTACCTTTTTCTGCGCACGTTCAATAGACTTGGAAATCATGCCGTGTTGGATGACTTCACCTTCCTTCAATCCCATTCTGTCCATCATCTTAGCGATACGTTCAGAACCAAACAAACGCATTAGGTTATCTTCCAAAGACACATAGAACTGTGAACTTCCTGGATCTCCTTGACGACCAGCTCTACCACGCAACTGTCTATCGACACGACGCGAATCGTGACGCTCTGTACCAACAATGGCCAAACCACCTGCGGCTTTTACTTCGTCACTCAGCTTTATATCTGTACCACGACCAGCCATGTTTGTGGCAATAGTCACTTGGCCAGCATTACCAGCTTGTGCTACTATTTCAGCTTCTTTTTTATGTTGTTTCGCATTTAAGACGTTATGGTCTATTTTACGAATACTCAACATTTTACCTAAAAGCTCTGAAATCTCAACGTTGGTTGTACCAATAAGCACTGGTCTTCCTGCTCGTGACAACTCTGTCACTTCATCGATAACCGCATTGTATTTTTCACGCTTTGTTTTATACACTAAATCGTCTCTATCATCTCTAGCGATTGGTTTGTTGGTAGGTATTTCAACCACATCCAATTTATAGATTTCCCAAAGTTCACCAGCTTCAGTAACCGCAGTACCTGTCATACCAGACAATTTACGATACATTCTGAAATAATTTTGAAGTGTTACTGTGGCGAATGTTTGTGTTGCTGCTTCAATCTTTACATTTTCTTTAGCCTCAATCGCTTGATGTAAACCATCAGAATATCGACGACCATCCATAATACGACCCGTTTGTTCATCGACAATCATCACTTTATTCTCCATAACCACATACTGGTTATCTTTTTCGAAAAGAGCGTAAGCTTTTAATAATTGGTTCAGTGTATGAATACGTTCCGACTTAACACCAAAATCCCTAAATAAATCTTCTTTAAGGTTCGCCTCTTCTTCAGACGATAAGCCTTTGTTTTCAATCTTAGCGATTTCAGTTCCCATTTCTGGCATAACGAAGAAATCTGGATCATCTTCACCCGAAAGAAATTCGACACCTTTATCGGTTAATTCAACTTGATTATTTTTTTCATCAATCACATAATAGAGTTCTGCATCTACTAAAGGCATTTCCCTATTATTGTCTTGCATGTAATGATTCTCAGTTTTTTGAAGCAATTGCTTAACGCCTTCCTCACTTAAATACTTAATTAAGGCTTTGTTTTTAGGAATACCTCTGTAAGCTCTTAATAACTGGAAACCACCTTCTTTAGTGTCACCAGCTGCAATCAGTTTTTTAGCTTCTGCCAAAACACCGACTAAATATTTACGTTGGACGTCTTCAATTTGCTGAACTTTTGGTTTTAAGGCATCAAATTCGTGTTCATCTCCTTTTGGCACAGGACCAGAAATAATTAAAGGTGTACGTGCATCATCAACCAATACCGAATCGACCTCATCAACAATAGCATAATGGTGTGGACGTTGTACTAAATCGTCTGGCGAATGCGCCATGTTATCACGTAGATAATCAAAGCCAAATTCGTTATTTGTTCCGTAAGTAATGTCAGCGTTATAGGCTTTGCGACGTGCATCAGAATTTGGCGTGTGGTAATCAATACAATCGATACTCATACCATGAAACTGGAATATAGGCGCCATCCAAGCGCTATCTCGTTTTGCTAAGTAATCGTTAACCGTTACCAAGTGAACCCCTTTTTCCGCCAATGCATTTAAATATACTGGAAGCGTTGCGACCAAAGTTTTACCTTCACCAGTTTGCATTTCTGCAATTTTTCCTTGGTGCATAGCCACACCACCAATTAACTGCACATCGTAGTGAATCATGTCCCAAGTAATCGGTTTTCCGGCTGCATCCCAAGAGTTCGACCAAATCGCTTGATCACCTTCTAAGGTTACATAATCATTTTCTCCAGAAATTTCACGATCAAAAGCATTTGCCGTTACAGGAATTTCTGTATTGTGCACAAATCGCTTAGCGGTTTCTTTTACAACGGCAAAGGCCTCAGGAAGTATATCGTTTAAAACACCCTCGGTGACGTCATAGATTTCATCATCAATTTTATCGACTTCGAGATAGATATCTTCACGTTCGTCAATATCTTCCGTGACTTTAGCTTTTTCTAAAAGTTCTTCTTTTTTGGTGTTTAGCGGTTGCCTTGCTTCTGCTATTATAGTTTTGAATTCGATTGTCTTTGCCCTAAGTTCATCATGTGATAAGGCTTCTAGCGCTTTTTCAAAGGTCTTTATTTTTTCAACAATGGGCTTAATGGCACTTACGTCTTGTTTGGATTTATCTCCAACAAAAACTTTAAGTACTTTGTCTAAAAAGGTCATATTATATATTTTGAAAGGGATTGAATGGTTTCAATCCTTAGTTGTTATTTCAGTTAGTTGTTTGTATAACATTTTCATGTTTGTCATGCTGAGCGTAGACGAAGCGCAATTGTACTTGATGGTAGTGTAGCATTTCGACTGTGATCAGTATGAAAGTATCTTTTATTTCAGATAAAAAAACCATCTGAAAATAAAAAAAGTCTCCCAGTTATGATAACGCAAGAGACTTTTTTGTGATAATTTTATATGTTAGTATTCATCCTCATTCCAGAGGTAATCTTCGTCAGTTGGATAGTCTGGCCAAATTTCTTCTATAGAATCGTAAGAATCTCCTTCATCTTCTATTGCTTGTAAATTTTCAACAACTTCTAGAGGAGCTCCTGTTCTAATAGCGTAGTCAATGAGTTCGTCTTTTGTTGCCGGCCAAGGTGCATCACTTAAATAAGATGCTAATTCTAATGTCCAATACATAATTGTGTGTGTAATTTAATTTTTGCAAAAATAATTTTTTAGTTGAACAATTCAAGAAAAAATTAAATTAATTAGCTCATGACTTAAATAAATTAATTTATCGGTCTTGCTGAACATTTATAGTTATGTGTTTTGAATCCTTCAAATTTCACTTATAAATGTTTATTCATTAATAAAAAGAACGTGTAATTTTCAACATATATAGAAGGCATATTGCATTATTCGCCATCTAAAAGGCTTTTGATCTAAGAATTCTTTTCAGGAATCCACTTTATCTCTTCAGCCTGCAAATCATGTGACAACTTCCGTGCCAATACAAAAAGGTAGTCAGATAGTCTATTGATATACATTAGGGTTTCGGGCTGAAACGGTTCTAAATCATTAAGATGAGACGCCAAACGTTCCGCTCTACGACAAACCGTACGTGCTATGTGACAGAATGACACGGTTTGGTGCCCTCCAGGTAAAACAAAGTGGGTCATCTGAGGTAGACTGTCTTCCATGAGATCCATTTCTTTTTCCAGTTTTTTAATGTCTTCATTGGATATCTTAGGAATTTTTAAACGTTGCTCCCCATTTTTTAAGGTTGCTTTTTCGGGATCGGTTGCCAATATTGCTCCAACTGTAAATAGTCGATCTTGAATATGCATCAAAGTGTTTTTATAAAGTTGATCAATGTCTTGATCCCTTATGAGTCCAATGTGCGAGTTTAGCTCGTCAATGGTGCCATAGCTTTCTATTCTTATGTGGTGTTTAGGAACGCGAGTACCACCGAAAAGTGCTGTTGTGCCTTTGTCTCCTGTTTTTGTATATATTTTCAAGGTTTAAGGTTTAAAAAATTGTATTCAAAGTTAAGAATTTAAGATGGGAAATTTTACGTAAATATGCAGAGTTGCAAAGAAAAAATAAGGAAATGTGCTTTATTATAAGTTTGTTTGCCAATTGATATGGGCGTAGGACATGTGAATCTCTTTTCTGTCTATTTATTCATTTTGTCTTGAAACAAAACGAACCAAAAAATCACAATCAAAATATAGGAAATTGCTAAAGCACCATTCTCTTTCGAAACTTCATGCTTGAAGCTGCGCTTCGCACTTACGTTTCTTCGTTCATTATTTCTGAATTTTGATGTTTTTCGACGTTGTCGAAATTTAGGACTTGAGTATAAACTATTGTTATGTTCTAATTCTTAGAATATGACTTTCTAAGAATATGAATGTATATTTAGTGTCACTGCCAACTGGAGCCAGCTATCTGATGACTTTGTTATACATTAAAAGTATCACTCTCAATGACACCATCCCTTAAACGAATAATACGTTTTGCATGAGCCGCGACTTCTTCTTCATGCGTTACCATAATTACTGTATTTCCGGATTTATGAATTTCATCGAATAGTTGCATGATTTCATGGCCCGTTTTAGAATCTAGATTTCCAGTTGGCTCATCAGCCAGAATGATAGATGGTTTGTTAACTAAGGCTCTACCAACAGCAACACGTTGTCTTTGTCCACCAGACAGTTGATTGGGTTTGTGATCCATTCGGTCTGCTAGTCCGACATCAGTTAAAACCTGAGACGCTCTTTCTTGACGTTCTTTTTTGGAAGCACCTGCATAGACCATAGGTAAGGCTACATTATCTAAAGCAGTGGTTCTTGGTAATAGATTGAAGGTTTGAAAAACGAAGCCAATCTCTGTATTTCTAATGTCTGCGAGTTCGTCATCGCTCATTTGGCTCACGTCATTTCCGTTTAAATTATAAGAGCCAGCCGTGGGCGTATCTAAACACCCTAATAGGTTCATTAGTGTGGATTTTCCAGAACCAGATGGTCCCATAATTGCCACATATTCGCCACGCTTAATGTCTAAATCAATGCCTTTTAGAACATGGACGATTTCTTGCCCTAATTTAAAGTCCCTAATGATATTTCTGATTTCAATGACGTTGCCGCTCATAATTAAAGTCTCTTGATTGCTGAAATGTTCCTGCAAGATACAGGATTAAATAACTTGAAACAATAGGACGTAAAAGTTGTGAGGTTGTTACAGTCTTATTTTAAAATGTTCTTTTTTTTGTTCTTTTCTGAAAAAAACAAAGCCTAAATGGAAGCTATCTACGGTTACGGTTACCGCATTATGGTTCTTTATATGTTCCCATGCTTCGGTCATGCCTTTGGACCAATAGATATCATCGAAAACA
This sequence comes from Winogradskyella schleiferi, assembly GCF_013394655.1. Taxonomy (NCBI): domain Bacteria; kingdom Pseudomonadati; phylum Bacteroidota; class Flavobacteriia; order Flavobacteriales; family Flavobacteriaceae; genus Winogradskyella; species Winogradskyella schleiferi. Next base: position 2,573,046 of record NZ_CP053351.1, on the reverse strand, counting down.
AAAACGGTTTCATTGTGCGCTTTGGATAATAAAGTTTCAAAATATTGAATGGTTGCTTGTTTATTATGATGACCATCGAAGAAGATAAAATCGAAGGTGTCGTCTTTTATACTGGGAATTTTCTCGCTGAAACTTCCTATTTCAAATTCAACATTTTTAACGCCATGTTTTTCAAGTTGGGATTTTGCAAAATCAGAAGTATTTGAACAGCCTTCAAGGGTTGTAATTGTAGCATTGGGATTCGCTAATGCCAAGGCGTAAGTTCCCATACCTAAAGAAGTCCCTAATTCTAAACTGTTTTTAAAGTTGAAATATTTTGAAATTCTAAATAAGAGTTGTGCATCTTTTTTTGAACTACTAGAGGTTTTGGCCATTTTACTGATACTTCTTTCATTAGCGTCAAGTGTTTTAGAGCCTTCGCCAAAATCTGTGATTTGTAATGTGGTCTTTGAGTTTTCTAACGTTTTCTTATAGTCAAGGAGTTTAGTGTAAGCTTTGTATGCTGTTTTATTATATAGACATTTAGTTATGAAATTATAGACAAAAGGGGAGTGGACGCCGTGTTGGTTTGTGGAGTTTAGTAGGAATTTTATGTATTCTTTTATTTGGTACATATGTTTCTCGCAAGGTTTTTTAATCGCGCAAAGCCGCAAAGGGGCAAAGTGTTACGGTTAAAAAAAGGTAATGCATTTAAAGACGTAATTAAACACTAATATTTTTATAATCTTTCATCTTCTATAAAAAATAAAAAAGATAGTATTGATTATTTTTTCTTTGCGCCTTTGCGAGAGACTTTAGGTTTCTAATTTCTCAGACAACTCAAACCACCGCATTTCCTTTTCTTCAATCGTATCCATGATTACTTGAAGTTTATCAGAGAGTTTTTTAATGTCGTCTTGTGATAAATCGGGATCAAGAAATTTAGCTTCCAATGCTGTTTTATCTAATTCCAACGCACGGATTTTAGATTCTAAATTCTTGTATTCTTTTTGTTCGTTGTAATCTAACTTATTGGCTTCGTTTTGTTTTACAGCTTTGGTGTTATCCACTTTTTCGGCTGGCTCAATTTCCTTCGTTTGGCTGTTGTCATAAGCTCTAAAATCTGAATAGTTACCTGGAAAATCATCAACCACACCATCGCCTCTAAAGACAAACATGTGATCTACAATTTTATCCATAAAATAACGGTCGTGAGAAACCACTAATAGAACTCCTGGAAAATCCATTAGAAAATCTTCTAGTACATTTAGTGTTACAATATCCAAGTCGTTTGTAGGTTCATCAAGAATCAACACATTGGGATTCTGAATTAAAACGGTACATAAATAGAGTCGTTTTTGTTCGCCACCACTTAGTTTTTCAACAAAATCCCATTGTTTTTTACGGTCAAATAAAAACCGTTCTAACAATTGTTGGGCACTAATTTGTCGGCCTTTTGCCAAAGGAATATAATCGCCAAACTCCTTGATGACATCAATGACCTTTTGGTTGGGTTTTGCTTTAATTCCGCCTTGCGTGTAATAACCGATTTTAACCGTTTCTCCAATGACAATTTTTCCAGCATCAGGTTGTAAGCTTTGGGTTAATAAGTTAAGAAATGTGGATTTACCAGTTCCGTTTTTTCCAATGACACCAATACGTTCGCCTTTTTTAAAGGTATATTCAAAACCATCCAAAATAGTTTTGTCTTTAAAGGATTTAGAGACATTATGAAACTCTATGATCTTGCTACCCAAACGTTCCATGTTGATCTCCAATTGAATTTGGTGATCGTTTCTGCGTTTGTGCGCTTTAGATTTTATTTCAGAAAAGTCATCGATTCTACTCTTGGATTTTGTGGTACGCGCTTTTGGTTGGCGACGCATCCAATTGAGTTCTTTTTTAAAGAGTTGCTTGGCTTTGCCAACTTCTGTAGCTTCGTTTTCGATTCGGGCTTCTTTCTTTTCTAAATAATACGAATAGTTTCCTTTGTAGGTGTAGAGTTGTCCTTGGTCTAATTCTATAATTTCATTACAAACCCGCTCCAAAAAATAGCGATCGTGAGTGACCATAAACAAGGTTTGTTGCGTTTTAGCAAAGTAATCTTCCAGCCATTCAATCATTTCTAAGTCGAGATGGTTAGTAGGTTCATCCAAAATTAAAATATCTGGTTTACTCAATATGGATTGTGCTAGTGCCAAGCGCTTTTTTTGCCCACCGGAAAGTGTGTTCACTTTTAAAGACAGATCATCTAACTTTAATTGCGATAGGGTTTGTTGGTATTGCGTTTCAAATTCCCACGCATTGTTTCTATCCATCGCCTCGAATGCTTTTTGATACCCTTCTGTGTCTTCAGGATTTTTTAAGGCTTTTTCGTAAGCCTCAATAATTTTAATGATTGGGATATCTGAAGCGAAAATAGTTTCTTCTAGAGTGAGATTAGGATCTAAATCGGGTTCTTGATCCAAAAATGCTAAACGAAGCCCTTTTCTAATGACTATTTGCCCTTCATCTGGTGCATCTTTACCAGATAAAATATTAAGGATAGAGGTCTTTCCGCTTCCATTTTTGGCCACAAAAGCAATCTTTTGATCTTTATGGATGCTAAAGGATAAATCTTTAAATAGAACGAGTTCTCCAAAAGATTTTGATATGTTTTCTACGTTGAGGTAATTCAAACTTTTTTTTGCAAAGAACGGAAATAAACCAAAAATAATAGTATTAGTTTTGATATTACTATTGATACATTATATTTGTCTCTAAAGATCCATTGTATATATGAAGCGGATAAAGCTTTTGATTATTTTGTTGAGTTGTGTCATTGTTAGTTCTTGTATCCCTCATAAGGACACTGTATATCTTCAAAATAAGGAGAATTCTAAATATGATAGTATTCCAAATAATTTAACCGAAGTTCAGAAACCTTACAGAGTTCAGATTAATGACATTTTAAATGTAAGAGTTAAGGCATTAGATCAAGAAACAGTATCTATTTTAAACCCGGCCGGAGATGCGAATTTGAATGCTGGTAGCGCTGAGCGGGCTTATTTTGATGGATTTACCGTTGATGTACACGGTAATATTAGGATACCGACCTTGGGTTATATAAATGTTCTAGGGTTTACTACTGAAGAAATTGAAAAAAATATTGAAAAAAAATTGCTTGAAGAGCAATTTAAAGAAACTGCAAATATATTTGTTACTGTTAAATTGGCAGGATTAAGGTATACGGCCAATGGAGAAGTTGGTAATCCCGGAAGTCAGGTTTTATTCACCGAACGTGTAAATATATTTGAAGCTATTGCCAATGTTGGTGAAATACCAGTGACTGGTAATAAAAAAGATGTCAAAATTATTAGGCAATATCCTCAAGGTCAAAAAATACATAGTTTGGATTTAACCGATGTTAAGGTTATGCAATCTCCATATTATTACATTCAGCCGAATGATATCATCTATGTAGAACCTTTAAAACAAAAGTCAATTGGAACAGGTGAAACTGCCATTTCTAGTATCTCAGCAATAGCTTCCATTCTTTCACTACTTACAACTGCGATATTACTTTATTCAAGACTTTAAATTAATATGAGAGATTACGAAGAATTAGAAGACCATGAGTCTCAAAATATAAGTTTTGACTTTAGAGGCTATCTTTTTAAAGTATTAAATCTATGGAAATTTGTCTTGCTTTGTATTGGTGCTGCTATGCTAATCGCTTACTTCATAAATGTGAGAAAGCAGAATGTTTACAAGTTAGATTCGTTGATCTCAGTAGATAACGATCAAAACCCTTTTTTTACAGCCAACACCAGTATCTCCTTTAATTGGGGAGGGGTTTCTGGAAAAGTTGGTAAAATACTAACGGCTATAAAAACTAGAAGTCACAATGAAAAAGTAGTGGATTCTCTTCAATATTACATGGAATATCTAGTTGAAGGAAAATATAGAAAAGAAGATATTTATAAAAAAGCTCCTTTCGAATTTATAATAGATAAAACAAAGAATCAGGTTATTAATTATCCTGTAGGAATTAGATTTATAAGTGATGATGAGTTTGAGGTTTTCACAGCTTTTGAAGTTGCAAGTGCATCTGCCCAGAAGTATGGTGATCAATCCATTTCTAGGATAAAAGTACCAGTTGGTACGTTCAATAAGAACTATAAAAATGGGGAAAACATTGCCTTGTCTTTTCTTAATGGTAAATTATTGTTGAAGCCATCTCACGATATTAAGCCTGGGTCAGAGTATTTTTTAAAGTTTAGAAGTTATGACGCCGTTGTTAATAGTTATAAATCAAGAATTATAATCGGATCTTATTCCCAGTTGTCTTCTTCTATTTTGAAGTTGGAACTTGCAGGGAATAATAAATCTAAAATCGTAGATTATCTCAATGCCACATCTTCTATATTGAGTAGGACAGAACTAGAAACGAAAAATTTATACGCTACAAATACCATTAAATTTATTGACAGCAGCCTCGCTGCGGTAAACTCTGACCTTAAAAATGTTACGGACGAAATGAATAAATTTAGAATGGAAAACCAGGTTTTTGATATTTCAAATGAAATGAATCAAATATCCGAACAACTTAGGGAATTTGAATTGGCAAAACAAGAAGAAGAAGCAAAATTAGATTACTTAAATAATCTAGAGTTTTATTTGAATACCAAAACAGATTATACAAAAATTGCGGCACCAACCAGCGTTGGCATTAACGAAGGGAATATTCTTAATAGCGTATCTAAAATTGTAAACTTAGCGGCAGAACGACAAAATCTTGAATATACGACTAAAGAAGGTTCTGGACTTTTTAAGGAAATTGACCGACGTATCGATTCTGAAAAAAATGTCTTGCTTGAAACGATAGATGCCACAAAGCAAACAATCAGGATAAGAATTGGGACTATGAGCCGCAATATTGTAAATCTAGAGTCGAATTTAAGTGGGTTACCTGAAGATGAACAACAGTATTTAAAAATTCAAAGAAAATTAGAAATCAGCCAAGAAGCATACGATATTTATATGACTAAACGAAGTGAAGCTGCAATTGTTAAAGCGGCTAATATATCAGATATCACAGTTATAGATGAGGCTAAAGACATTGGAGGAGGTTTAATTGGGCCAAATAAGTCGCTAAACTATATGATGGCTTTAATGATGGGCTTTTTTATCCCTATGTTTTTGATTTTTATTGTTTATCTTTTAGATAATACATTACATGGATCTGATGAGGTTACAAGGATGTCTAATATTCCGATATTAGGATTAATTGGTAAATACCGCTATAAAAATAATTTGGTCGCTTACGAGAAACCAAAATCGGCTGTAGCGGAATCATTTAGGGCCATTAGATCGAGTTTACAATTTATTTTTAGCAAAAAGGATACTGGAAAGAAATCCAATACTTTGATGATTACCTCGTCAGTTAGTGGTGAAGGAAAAACGTTTACATCAATTAACATTGCAACGGTTTACGCACTTTCCGGCAAAAAGACCATTCTGTTAGGTCTGGATTTACGTAAACCCAAAATATTTAATGATTTCAATGTGACCAATGATAAAGGTGTAGTAAATTATCTCATAGGAGATAATGATATGGAAGATGTCATTACGCACACGCACATTGAGAATTTAGATATCATTCCATCAGGGCCAATACCTCCAAACCCTTCTGAGCTGTTAATGAGCGGAAAATTGAAAGAACTAATAGCAACCCTTGAGCACGAATATGATATGATTATTTTAGATACGCCACCTTTAGGTTTGGTGACGGATGCATTAGAGCTAACACAATATGCTGATGCGACTATCTTTATGGTAAGATTGGATTATACTAAAAAAGGAATGCTTCAGTTGGTTAATGCAAAGAATCGTACAGGTGAGCTTAAAAATGTCAGTTTTGTATTAAATTTTTACAGACATAAAAACAATAGTAACTATGGTTATGGCTACGGTTACGGTTATGGCTATGGTTATGGTGTTTATGGTGAAACATATCACGAAAAAGATAATCCTTCAATATTCAAAAAAATAAAGAATTTCTTGAGAAGAATTTAAATTGTTTTAATTCCAATATTTTGATTACTAAAACTCAACTTCAGGTTAAACGTATATTTGATGTGGTTTTCGTAATTATATTATTGCCATTAATGTTGGTGCCTATTCTAATACTTGTGATTATAGCGACAATAGATACGAAAAAAATCGGCATATTTTCTCAATATCGCGTTGGTCAACATGGCAAATTATTCAAAATATATAAAATAAGAACATTAAAACACGGCGAGCATCAATTGGGTCATTTAAATCATTACGCAACACCTATTGGAAAATTCCTTAGGCGTACAAAACTAAATGAGTTTCCTCAGCTTTTTAATGTATTAATAGGTGATATGAGTTTTGTTGGTCCAAGACCTGATATACAGGGTTTTGCGGACGAGTTAGAAGGTGGTGATAGGATTATTTTGAAGGTAAAACCAGGAATTACTGGGCCGGCATCCTTAAAGTATCGGAATGAAGAGCTGGTATTAGAACGACAAAAAGACCCAAATCAGTACAATAGAACGATTATATGGGTAGATAAAGTGAAAATCAATAAAAAGTATGTTAAGAATTACAGTTTTTGTTTAGATTTGAAACTTATTTTAAAATCTACTTTAAATAAATGACACATTCAGAAGATAAAATTGCAATCATAGGATTAGGTTATGTCGGTTTGCCCCTTGCCGTAGAATTTGCAAAACAATATTTTGTAGTAGGTTTCGATATCAACAAGCAGCGTATCAGTGAATTAAATAATGGTGTCGATAAAACACTAGAAGTTGAAAACGATAATTTAAAATCAGTATTAACTACAGATTTGAATGCGAATAAAGGGCTTTATATTACAGATAATGTAGAAGAATTGGCTGTAACGAATGTTTATATTATTACGGTGCCGACACCAACAGACGCATTAAACAAGCCAGTGTTTACACCATTGATAAAGGCAAGTGAAACTGTTGGTAAAGCAATGTCTAAAAATGATATCGTAATCTACGAATCGACTGTTTATCCTGGAGCAACTGAAGATATATGTGTTCCGATCTTAGCAGAATTTTCTGGATTAAAATATAATGAAGACTTTTTTGCAGGTTATTCTCCAGAACGTATAAATCCAGGTGATAAAGAGCATACCGTTACTAAAATTTTAAAGGTAACTTCGGGTTCTACACCAGAGATAGCTCAAAAAGTTAATGATTTATATTTAAAAGTTATAACAGCAGGAACGCATTTGGCACCTTCCATTAAAGTAGCCGAAGCGGCAAAGGTAATTGAGAACTCACAACGCGATATCAATATTGCTTTCGTCAACGAATTATCGAAGATATTTAGATTATTGGATATAGATACCAAAGCTGTTTTAGAAGCTGCTGGTACCAAATGGAACTTCTTAAAATTTTCTCCAGGTTTAGTTGGCGGTCATTGCATTGGCGTGGATCCATACTATTTGGCACAAAAAGCAATTGAGTCTGGCTATAACCCTGAAATTATCTTGGCTGGTCGAAAAATGAATGACAGTATGGGAAGCTACGTTGCTACGGAAACGGTGAAGATGATGATTAAAAAAGGAGCGACCATAAAAGGATCAAAAGCTTTGGTATTAGGTATTACTTTTAAAGAAAATTGTCCGGATATTAGAAACTCTAGAGTTATTGATATTATAGAAGAATTAGAGACTTACGATGTTAATGTGGATGTTTATGATCCATGGGCATCAAAAGAAGAGGTGAAGCATGAGTATAAGCTAGACTTAATTACTGATTTTGGTGATTTAAGTTCAGATTATGATGCCGTTATTTTAGCCGTTTCTCATAATGAATTCCTAGAAATAGATATCACTAAATTAAAATCACAAACAGGTGTTGTTTTCGATGTAAAATCTTTACTTCCAATAGACACCGTAGACGCTAGATTATAATGTACTCAAATCCACATCATACCACAGACCTTTCAAAGTTAAGTTTCTTAATCACAGGTGGTGGAGGCTTTATTGGCTCTAACCTTACTGAATACCTATTAAAGTATAATGCTAAAAAAGTACGGATTTTAGATAACTTTTCAAATGGTCATCGCGAAAACTTAACAGAGTTTATGGATAATCCTGCCTTCGAACTTATTGAAGGTGACATTAGAGAATTAGAAACTTGTAAAAAAGCAATGGATGGGATTGACTATGTCTCTCACCAAGCCGCTTTAGGCTCTGTTCCGCGTTCTATCAATGATCCAGCTACAACTAATGAAGTTAATATTTCTGGATTCTTAAATATGATGATTGCGCTGAAGGATAGTCCAACCGTGAAACGTATGGTATATGCAGCGTCAAGTTCAACTTATGGTGATAGTAAAGCCTTGCCTAAAGTTGAAGATACGATTGGAAAACCTTTATCTCCTTACGCTGTGACAAAGTATGTTAACGAGTTATATGCAGATGTATTTGGGACAACCTATGATACCGATGTTATTGGTCTTAGATATTTTAACGTTTTTGGGCCAAAACAAAGTCCGAGTGGAGCATATGCCGCGGTAATTCCGTTATTTATGCAAGCGCTTAAAGATAATGAGCCTTCCAAGATCAATGGAGACGGAGAACAAACAAGGGATTTTACATTTATAGATAATGTTGTGCAAGCTAATGTAAAAGGATTCTTTGCTTCAAAAGAAGCGAAAAATGAAGTTTTTAATGTGGCTTGCGGCGAACGTATTACTATAAATTACCTATGGGAATCATTAAGGATAGCTGCAGATTCTGATTTAAAAGCTATTTATGGGCCTAATCGACAAGGGGATGTTAGAGATTCTTTAGCAGATATTTCTAAAGGTGAAAAACTTCTTGGTTACAAACCAAAATATACCGTAAGGGAGGGCTTGAAAATCACATGGGATAGTTTTAATTCTTAGTTAGAACTTGATATTAAGAAGACTTTAGTTTAAATTCCAGTTAAAGCCTATATTTAAATTTAATACATTTTGTTTTTCAAATACAGTCCTGTTTTTAATTGCCCTAGAGTAACCATTATTTTATAGACTATTTTTCAGTATTACTACGGAATTATTATATTTACCCAATCAAAAACAGGACTTACATTGAGCAAGATAGATGATGACGGGTGGTTGTACACCATTTCTTCAAAACGGAAGTTAATCGACTTTAACTTTAAAGAAATTTGGCGCTATCGCGATTTATTGTTCTTATTCGTTAAACGTGATGTGGTTACTGTTTATAAACAGACCGTTTTAGGACCGCTTTGGTATTTAATTCAGCCTTTATTTACTGCACTTACATTTACCCTCATTTTTAATAAAGTAGCTAATATAGAAACCGGTACAGTACCACCGTTCTTATTTAATTTAGCAGGAGTATCTATCTGGAATTATTTTAATACCTGTTTAACTGCCACTAGTGATACATTTACAACCAACGCTGCAATTTTTGGGAAGGTTTATTTTCCTCGGATTATTATGCCTTTATCCATAATAATATCCAACTTATTGAAATTTGGTATTCAGTTGTTGATTTTTATAGCCTTCTATGTATTTTATTATGTCAGTGGAGCTGATATACATTTAAATAGTGGTATTCTGTTTTTTCCTTTGGAGGTGTTATTCATGGGCTTATTGGGACTTGGATTTGGAATGATTATTTCTAGTTTGGTAACAAAATATAGAGATTTGAAATTTTTAGTGAGTTTTGGAGCGCAATTATTAATGTATGTTTCTGCAGTAATGTATCCCCTGGCATTAATGCGGGAAAAATTACCAAAAATTGCCTGGATTGTAGAATATAATCCGTTAGCTTATATTGTAGAGACTACAAGGTATATGTTGTTAAGCACAGGCACGTTTAGCTGGTTTGGGGTTTTGTACACTGTTGCAGTTACACTGTTTATTTTGTTTTTAGGAATTATTATATTTAATAGAACAGAGAAGACGTTTATTGATACTGTTTAATCAGTTATGAGTTGTGAGTTTTAAGTTATGAGTTATGAGCTATGAGTTGTGAGTTATTAGTTATGAGAGAAAAGAATAAAGTATAAGAATTTTCAATGGTAATACTTAAGGCCGAAAATATAAGTAAACAATATCGACTTGGATTAGTAGGGACAGGCACCATTAGTCATGACCTTAATAGGTGGTGGGCCGGAATCCGTGGAAAAGAGGATCCCTATTTAAAGGTTGGTGAGGTAAATGATAGAGCCACTAAAGCCAATAGTGATTATGTGTGGGCTTTGCAAGATATTAATTTTGAAGTTCATCAAGGCGAGGTTTTAGGTATAATTGGTAAAAATGGAGCGGGTAAAAGCACTTTATTAAAAATATTATCACGAGTAACTATCCCGACCACAGGCCAAATAAAGACAAAAGGACGCATAGCTTCTTTATTAGAAGTAGGCACAGGGTTTCATCCCGAACTTACAGGTCGTGAAAATATCTACCTCAATGGTGCTATTTTAGGCATGAACAAATCTGAAATAAAGTCTAAGGAGAACGAAATTATTGAATTTTCTGGCTGCGAACGTTATGTAGATACACCTGTAAAACGCTATTCTTCCGGTATGCGCGTGCGCTTGGCATTTGCTGTAGCTGCATTTTTAGAACCCGATATTTTGGTTATTGATGAGGTGCTTGCTGTTGGAGATGCAGAGTTTCAGAAAAAGGCTATTGGTAAAATGCAAGATATTTCAAAAACCGATGGACGAACAGTTTTATTTGTAAGTCATAATATGGCTGCAGTTAAGAGCTTATGCACTAAAGCAATTGTTTTAGAACATGGCAAAAAAGTATTTAAAGGCACGTCTGATGAAGCCATCAATTACTATCTAAAACTCGGGAATGAAGTAGGAGTTTCTAATTTCCATAGCTTTAGTACTTCTGAATTTGATGCATTCGATTTCAAAATTAAAAGTATTGGTGCTAAATCTAAAGATAAAAATTTCGAATTTCCCATTACAAGAGAAGATGAATTGCAAGTAGAATTTCAGATAGAGAAGTATGATCAAGAGCCTATTAATTTTATCTTGATGTTTAAAGATGATCAAGGCAGATGCATTTTTACGGCAAATAATAATCATAGTAAATTTTTAATAAATAAGGAAGGCAATTATACTGTTGTCTTAAATTTGCCTAAACTATTTTTTAATGAAGGGAATTTCTATGTCGATTTTAGAATTACAAAAAATAGAAAGCGTGTTTTTTCAATGAATGATGTCATTCAATTTTCTGTAATACAAGAAACAAAAGCTTTAGGGGAATGGATGGGAAAAACTCCTGGTTCATTAAAATTAATTTTTGACTGGGAATTAAAAGTAAATTAAACGTATGTTGTTTTCAAAAAAAGCCATAGATAAAACATTAATATTTATAATAGGTTCTGGACGCTCTGGAACGCACTTATTAGGTAGAACAGTCGGTCATATTGCTGAAGTTGAAGCGTTCATAGAAGATCCAAAATTATTTAAAAAAGTTACTGACGTTGCAATAAATCCAAATAGAAAAAAAAGTGATATAAAGAAGATATTAAAGCTTTATAATTCAGTATTTAGACAAACTAATAAATCTTTCGTTTTGGAAAAAACACATCCTAATATTTGGTTGGTAGAAGAAATTCTAGACTATTTCGAAACCGCTAAGTTTATAGGGATAAAACGGAACGTTTATGCCACAATAGCTAGTATGTTAAACCATAAAGGTGTTTTGGAATGGTACAACATATTGCCTTTAAATCAGGTTAATCCATTTCTTGGAATAACTGAAAAAAATTACGAATTGTTTAAGGATTTACCTTTGGAGTCCAAATGTGCTTTAAGATGGAAATCGCATTATGACAGACTCACTTATTTGGAAACTAAATTTCCTGAAAATGTATTAGTTGTCGATTATGAAGATTTTTACAATGATTATAATGGGTTAATGATAAAACTTGAAAGGTTTTTAAAACTTGAAAACCATATAAATTCTGAAGCACTTATTTCGAGTAATATAGATCGGTGGAAATCGGAATTAACAGATGATCAAATTAAAAATATAGATGAAGTTCTTGAAGATAATTATACAGCTCTAGTATGAAAGATGTTTACTGGTGGTCCAAAGCTAGATTTGAAGATTCAAAACTTGAAAATTTTGGCGATGCTTTAGTGCCATATTTGCTTCAAAACACTACTTCAGAGGATTTTCAGTGGGTAAGACCAAATACCAATACCACATTCAAAATTTTTAAAAGAAAACATTACTTAATAATCGGGAGTATCATTAGTGCGGCTACAACGCACAGTATTATTTGGGGTGCCGGAATAATGCACTCTAAAGAAAAAGTGAAAAAGGGAAAATTTTTAGCTGTAAGAGGACCCAAAACAAGGGAAAGATTGTTAGAGTTAGGTTATAAAGTCCCGGAAGTCTATGGTGACCCAGCTGTTTTGTTGGCGCTGTTCTTTAAACAAAAACCAGAAACCATTAAATATGAATATGGTATTGTCCCGCATTTTGTAGATTACGATAATGTGAAAGCACAGTATTCCAATCAAACAAACATAAAAATCATAAACCTGATAACGGACAATGTAGAGGATGTTATTAATCAGTTTCTGCAGTGTGAACATATCTTGTCATCATCTCTTCATGGGCTAATTGTTGCCCATACTTTTAGGATTCCGGCACTTTGGACTAAAATATCGGATAAATTAGCAGGAGATGATATTAAATTTGAAGATTATTTTAGTTCAATAGGTTTAAAGACTTCAAAGCCTATAGAATTTAAACCCTACGATTCATGTGAATTAAAGTCTATTTTTGAAACACATAAGGCATCGTCTTTGCCCACAATCCATTTCCTAAATAAGATAATTAAAGATTTAACACGTACTTTTCCTTTTCAAAAGACCAAAAGATTTAAATTATTAATTAGAAGTTATTTTGAAAACCATGCCTAGTACACCTATAATCTCCATAGTGGTAACTTGCTACAACCAAGCACCTTTCATTGATGAGGCACTTAATTCCGTTTTAGAGCAAACGTATCAGAATTGGGAATGTATTATTGTAAATGATGGCTCTACAGACCATACGGAAGAAGTAATATTAAAATGGTTAAAAAAAGATATTCGATTCCAATACATCGCTAGTGTAAATAAAGGCGTAAGTAATGCTAGAAATATCGGTATTGAAAAAGCTCTTGGTACTTATATTTTACCATTGGATGGCGACGATATATTTGGGACTCGTTATGTAGAGCTAGGCATTTCGGAATTCAATAAACATCCGGATTTAAAAGTAGTGTATTGTAAGGCTAAAAAATTTGGAACAGAAACTGGGTATTGGGTACTACCCGTTTTTTCCATGGAAAAACTACGGTATGTCAATATGATTTTCTGTTCTGCAATATTCAAAAAAGAAGACTGGAATGCCATTTGTGGCTATGATACAAATATGACCCATGGGCTCGAAGATTGGGAATTTTGGATTGCATTACTGAAAAATGGAGGCGAGGTTAAACAATTAGATTACGTAGGTTTTTTCTATAGAATAAAAGAAAGGTCCAGACAAGCGGACTTAAGTATAGACTCCAATAAAAACGAAATGATGTGTGCTTATATTAGTAAAAAACATGCAGACATATACATTGACGATTTTGGTTCGTTTCAAAAGATCCATAAGGATTACGCAAACTTAAAAAAATCATATAATAAATTATCGAAAGATAAAAGAGCGATTGCCAATCTGTTTTTTAATACGTTTTTTGGCTTTAAAATTTTTAAGGAAAAATAATATTATTGGTGTCCGATTAAAATAAAGTGTGTTCGTTGGATTTGTTGGTTTTATAGGGTTTTTAGAGGTTTAAAAATTTTAGACTATGCTATTTAATAAATCATGAAACTTAAAAACGGTACAATAATTTTATTTTGTTTCTCAGTTAGTTACAGTTTAGTCTAATGTTCCTTCCTGCCGGCAGGAAGGTAGATTCTAATAGTGGAGCGATCTTTTGTCTTTTATCGGACAATAATGTAATAATTTCAAAAAATAAGGGATATTAATAAATACGCTATTTTATAGGCATCAAGTTAATTAAAATGACTAAAGTTTCCGTAATCATACCAAATTTTAACCATTGCGATTATTTACACCAACGTATCGATAGTGTGTTGAATCAAACTTATCAGGATTTTGAAGTCATTCTGTTAGATGATGTGTCAAAAGATCAAAGTGTTCGCATATTGGAAACGTACAGGGACCATCCAAAGATTGCCCATATTGTGATAAATAAAAACAATAGTGGCAGTCCGTTTGGCATGTGGCAAAAAGGATTTGATCTTTCTAAAGGCGATTTAATTTGGATTGCAGAAAGTGACGATTGGGCGGACGCAAGGTTTCTCGAAACCTTGGTTCCCAAATTTGAAAATAACGATGTTGTTGTTGCGCATTGCATTAGTAACAACTACTATATGAAAACCAAAGTCACAAAGATTAATAGTTGGTGGACAACCTTCAACGTTAACCTTTGGGATTCGGATTTTGTGGAAAATGGAAAACGAATGCTAAGTAACTACGGAAAATACAAATGCCCAGTAATAAACGTAAGTTCAGCATTAATAAGAAAACGGGTCTTGAAAACTATAGAAATCCCGATTCAATATAAATACTGTGGCGATTGGTGGTTTTGGGTGCAGGTCTTTGACCAAGGCGATGTTGCCTATACGGCAAAAGCGTTGAATTTTATAAGGGTTCATGATGCTTCTGCCTCTAGTAGCAAAAACTCTAAAACCATTTTAAAGATTAAGGAAAATATAAAGGTTATACAAAACGCTTCGAATATTTTAGGGCAAGATGTGTCTTATCATGCAAATTACAAATGGCTTATAGATTTTTGGGTAAAGCAAACGGTAAATTCAAAAGACTATTTGAAAAGGGAATATTTATTTCCTAAAGTACCAATATCGTTTTTAATTGTATATTATAAGCAACTAATTTATACACTTTTTAACAAAGCATTCAGTCAAAAATAATAATGATTCCAAAAAAAATACATTACTGTTGGTTTGGTAGTCAGCCAATGTCACAAACGATTCAGGAATGTATAGAATCATGGAAAAAGCACTTGCCAGATTTTGAACTTATTTTATGGAACGAATCAAACTCGGACCTAAGGCATCCGTTTGCACAACAGGCACTAAAAGATAAAAAATGGGCTTTTGTATCGGATTATGTGAGGCTAAAAGTGCTGTCGGAACAAGGAGGTGTCTATTTAGATACAGATATGCTATTGCTAAAGGATTTTTCAGAATTATTGGACCAACCTTGTTTTGTAGGATTAGAGTCAAAAACATACATTAGCTGCGGAGTTATTGGAGCAGAAAAAGGGCACTCTTACATATTAAATTGCCTAAAGTATTATGATACTGTGGATGTCTTGAAACCCGTTAATTATAAAAATTTAATTATTCCAAAAATATTTACTTCAGTCTTTAAAAAAACATATCAAACAGAAGCGCTTGAAGCCAAACCCTATTCCGATATTTTAATTTTGGATGTCCAGGCTTTCTATGCTTATCCGAATCCAGACTCAAAGTTGAGACGAAAAGAAAACGATTATCTAATCTACGTAACCGAAGCATCTTATGCGGTACATTTGTGGGCCAGATCATGGAAGGGCTATAGTGAGTTTCAATTAATACACCAAAGAAGGTATTGGAAAGCTTTTTTGGTGATACTTAAAAATGGAAACCATAAAAAATTAGAACCAAAAAAATATTACGGAAAATTACTATCTACCATTAAAACCGCTATTTTTGGGTAATGAAAAGTGATGTTTTAATAGTTTATGGTTCACTAAATTCTGTGCCATCTCCAGAGGGAGCGGCTCCTGCGAAAGTCATTTTTGAAACGGTTGAATCCTTAAATGATAGTCGATTTAAAGTGCTTTCGAATTATAATCCTAAACTAAAATCCTTTTCATACAACAGGGACGTTTTTCGGCATGTGAGGTCTAATTTTATGGACACACTCGTTCTGTGGATTTTGAAACTTATTTACCCTTACAAAAAAAGAAAACAGAAGTTCATTACAAGTGCAGACAAACAACTACTTTATTTTATTTCTGTTTGTCGTTTTTTGTTTTTTAACGGGAATAAAAAAATCATTGTACATGTTAGTGTTGGCTTGGTAAACATGATTAAGTTGTTTTTTCCAAAGCGCGAAGTGGTATTTTTTCATCATGGTACATCGTTGCATACAAAATATAATGAACAACAGTGGCTAGAATTAATCAGCAATAGCAAAGCTATTTTTGGGGTTAATAAAATTGCGCTTGAAAAAGCGAACAACACATTTTCAAACCAATTGAAAACAACGCGATATTTTGGTATTCCCAACGCGATTGTTCCTAAAGTCACCCTAGAACAGTCAATTGGGTATTATAAAAACAGATCTTATGGAACCAATACTTTTGTGTTTGCCTTCTCAGGAAGAATATGTGTAGAAAAAGGGGTGTTAAATTTATTAAAAGCATTCCAACAAGTATATGATCAGAATAAAAATGTAAGATTAATTGTTTTTGGAGGTGCTGGAGCTATTGGTAAATATGATAAAAAAACGTCTTATATAGAAAAATGCCTTAATTTTTCAGAAGACCATAAATTGCCAATAGAATTTACGGGTTATATTGAAAATAATGATTTAATTAAAAGCTTATCCCAAATTGATACCTTAATTTTACCAACTGATAACAAACGTTCTGAAGAAGGAATGCCTTTATGTTTAATTGAAGCTATTTCATTAGGAAAACCAATTATTGCAACAAACTCAGGTGGTAATTCTGAAGTTGTGGAAGATAATGTAAATGGATATCTTATCAATTCTAATCCATATATAGATGAACTTGCGGAAGCTATGTTAAAAATGAGCTTAGATAAAGCACGTTACGCAAAGTTTTCAAAAGCAGCCTATGCATCGTATATTGAAAATCATACCTATAAAAAATACACTAAAAAATTTACTGATATTTTAAGTCAAATAAGTTATATTGAAAATGGTAAGCGATAGTAAAATAGCAATACACTACAGGGAAGGAGGCTATGCTAAACGCTGGATTGAATTTTGTCAAGAAAACAATCTAAACTTTAAAACAGTAAACTGTTATTCAAATACTATTGTATCAGACTTAGAAGGTGTAGATGTTTTGTTATGGCATCATCATAGATATGAGTTTAAAAATGCTAAAATTGCTGAAGCCATTTTAACAATTGCTGAACATAAAGGGATTACTGTCTTTCCAAATAAAATGACTAGAGTGTCATTTGATGAAAAAATCATTCAGAAATATTTATTAGAATCCGTTGAAGCACCTTTTCCTAAAACATTTGTTTCATTCGATGAGGAAGAATCAAAAACATGGTTAGAACAGCAAAATCAGCCTGTTGTCTTTAAACTTAGCAAAGGAGCTGGTTCTAAAAATGTAAGGTTGGTTAACAGTTCTGATGCAAAAAGTATCATCCATAAAATGCATACTAAAGGAATTGAGTCTTTTAAGGCACCACTTAATCTTAACTTTAAATTGCCTTTAAAAAGTATACTCTATAATTTTTACAGATATTTTTCTGTGAGAATACCATTAGCTAAAATGAAAAACAAGCGTGTTGGTAATGAGTTTAGCTATTCTTATTTTCAAGAGTTTTTGCCTAAAAACGATCATGATATTCGAATTGTTGTTATTGGCGACAAAGCTATTGGATTAAAACGATTAGTTGCTAAAAATAGCTTTAAGGCTTCTGGAAGTGGTGTTATTTTATACGACCATAAATTGATACCAATTGAGTGTATTTCAAAAGCATTTAATGTTCAAAACGATTTAGGTTTTCAATGTATGGCTTATGATTTTGTTAAGCATCCTACAAAAGGATATCAAATAGTAGAAATATGCTATGGTGTCTCTGCTAGAGCTTATGATCAATGTCCAGGGTATTGGACAAAAGATTTAGAATGGAATCCTAGCACTTCAGTTTTAGTGGAAGATTTAATAATTAAATCCATTATAGAAAAATAGGAGATGTCTAAGTTAAACGTCATATTGGTTTCTGGTTCAAGACATACAATTCCGCCAAATAAAAATAGCCCTGGAGTCCCAAGAATTATAGAAGCTCTGTCTAAAAATGATTCCGCCTCAATGAGTTATAAAGTGCTAAGTAAGTACGAGGATAATTTAGACCATAAAGCTTACGATAGAAATAAATATCTTCATATAAAACCAACACCTTGGAACCGCTTTTTCGAGAACATATTACATTATGTACCTCTAAAAATTAAAAAACGCATATTTGGTTATAGTTTAGAGGACCGAATTGTTTATTATGAAGGTATAAAGCGTTTTATAAAAAAAGAAAAACCTGATGTTGTCATTACATTTATGCATTTTGAACTGTTCAAAAAACTATGTAAAGCTTATCCAAAGGCCAAGCATATTTATTTTTTTAGAAGTACAGATTTAAAGTTGCGGTTAGGCCTTAAAAATATAGATTTTTTATTAAAAAATTCAAGTGGTTTTTTGGCCAATACAAGAGCGCCAATTGATGAACTCAAAGCACTTTCGCCTAATTTAAATTTCCCGACCCAAACCATATATAATTCGGTTAATTTAAGTGACTTTTCGGATAAGATTAGCGATGGTCTTTCAAAACAATATCGCAAAGAATTTAATTTAACTTCTTCAGATTTTATTGTGGGATATGCAGGCCGACTTAGCGAAGAGAAATCTATATTGGAACTGTTTGAAGCGGTACATTATTTAAATAACAAAGGACTGAAAATTCATTTGTTTATAGCTGGAAGTATAGAAATCGAAACCACACCTAATATCCATTATTATAAGGAAATTATTAAATTTGCAGAAGAAAACCTTACCGATCAAGTACATTTTTTAGGTTGGCTCCCAAACAAAGAATTATATGAATTCTATAACGCTATAGATATAGGAGTGCTATTATCAAAATATAGTGAAGGAAACTCTATGTTTTTAATAGAATCGCTTTCCATGGGAACACCAATTATAGCAACGAGTATTGGCGGCAATCTCGAAATTATTACCAATGGGGAAAATGGGTTTCTAATCGAAGTTGAAAATGTAAAGGAAAATTTGATTGAAAAACTTGAGATGATCGCAAACGATAAAAAACACTTAAATCAAATGTCTATAAATGCTCTAAATTATATAAAACAACACCACACAATTGATATAATGGTCGGTAAGTTTAATAACTTTATGCAAAATTTTGAAGCGTAGTTTTTATTATGGATATTAAAAATCAAATTGAGTTTTATGACGCTTATTGGTCCGGTAGGAAGGTTCTAAACAACTTAAAATTAAGACGTGCTGTTAAAATTTTAGACTATTTTGTTACTGTAAAACGCGAAATAAAAGAACCTAGAATAATAGAACTTGGTAGTGGAGATGGAAGATTTACCGCATTTATAGGAGAATTTGGCAATGCAGATGCCATAGAACTTTCAAAAGAAGCTGTGGTAAATGCCAATAAACTTTATCCACATGTAAATTATATACATGGTAATGCATTAGAGTATCCACTTGAACATGCCATATACGATGTTGTAATTTCGCAAGAAGTCATCGAACATATTGAAGAACAAGATAAATATTTTGACGTTTGTTTTAATATTTTAAAACCTGGAGGTTATCTTATATTAACAACGCCCAACAAAAAGGTATTTGATCATATGGAAGGCGGCAATTGGTCTAGACAACCTATTGAAAAAGTCTTAACACCAAAAGAACTCAATGCACTTGTGAAAAAGAAATTCAAAATTATAGATTATGATAGTATTATACTTAATTTTGGAAGACTTGGTCACTTTAAAATTATAAATAGCAGTTACATTACAGGGTTTTTTAATAAAATTGGATTAAAGAAGACAAGAGAAAGAACTTTAGGGAAATTAGGTTATGGTTTGCATCAATGTGTGTTTGCAAAAAAATAGGATTTATTAACAAATGAACATAGCAATCTACAATGGTAATTTACAACCTACAACTTTTGTTTTAAGATTGGCTCAAGTCGTTAATGAGGAACATTCGGTCCTGATTTCCGGAACCTCTACAAAATTATATAAGTATTGCAAGAAAGGGATTTTTTTCTTGCCTACAGATTCGAGCAATAGATTCGTATTATTGTTTCAATTGGTATTTAAGCTGACCACTTTTTTCTGTTTTTACCCTAAAACATGTAAACAATTTATTGCCAAATTACGCCATTCAAAAAAGCCGTTTCAAATTAAGGTTAAACAGTTTTTAATATGGTCAAAATTCTTTTCTAATAAAGTAGAAGTTATTCATATCCAATGGGCTTCCCATATTTACCTATTTGAAGAGTTATTGGACGACTCGTATTTTAAAACAATGGTAAGCTTAAGGGGACGATTAATTAACATTACGCCACTTGCAGATACTGAAATACAAGCCTTGTATGAAAAAACGTTTCCAAAAGTAAATAAGTTCCATGCCGTAACTTACGATATTAAAAAGCAGGCAATGATTTATGGCGCTGTCGAAGATAAAATTAAAGTTATATATTCTGGTGTTGAGATACCAACCTTTGAAGCCTTTAAAAAGGAAGATTATTCAAAAGGCGAAACGTTGCAGATACTTTCTGTTGGGAGACAACATTGGAAAAAAGGCTATAACTATGCCCTAGAAGCTTTTAAGCTCGTGCTTGAAAATAACGTAAAAGCGACTTATACAATTATAGGAGCGGCAGAATCTGAAGAGATTATTTATTCATTGCACGATTTAAATATTGTAGATCATGTTGTTTTGACTTCTAAAATGGAATATTGTGACGTTTTAAAGTCAATGCAAAAAGCGGATGTTCTAGTTTTGCCAAGTGTTTCCGAAGGTCTAGCAAATGTGGTTATTGAAGCTATGGCACTTGGATTGCCAGTGATTAGTTCAAATGCCGTAGGAATGTCAGAATTGGTAGTTAATAAAAAAACGGGATTTTTATTTGAAAATAGAGATGTAAACAATCTGGCAGAGACCATAACGTATTTTAATACAGCGCCTCAAAAGGAAATTGAAAACATATCTGAAAAAGCATTTCAAAAAGTTCTCGAACAGCATAATTGGAAATTGTTTAAAGAAAACTTCAATAAATTCTATCAATGTTAACGAAACATTAAATTAAACACGTCTAAATGAAAATAGGATTGGTCCTTTCTTCAACACCTGGCTATTCTGAAACCTTTTTTACTTCAAAAATAAAAGGACTTTTAGAAAATGGCTTTAGTGTTGTATTGATTACCCAAACGGCTCAAACTGATTTTGAATTATGTCCAGTTGTAAAAGCACCAAAGAATTATAAAAATTCGTTCTTTCAAGTCATTTCTGTAGCTTTAGTATTTTTAAAATTATTATTTCATTTCAGGGCTTTATCCAGATATATCAAATTAGAACAGCAAGAACATACCTCTGTTGGTCGTATTTTTAAAAAGATATATCTTAATTCACATTTATTAAGTCAAAAAGTTGATTGGTTGCATTTTGGGTTTACAACACAAGCATTGGAGAGCGAACTTATAGCAAAAGCGATAGGAGCGAAAATGGCGGTTAGTTTTAGAGGATTCGATATTAATGTTTATCCTGTAAAACATCATAATTGTTATGATTTGGTATGGAAACATGTAAATAAAGTCCATAGCATTTCTAACGGCTTACTTCAAAAGGCTTATGGTTTAGGACTTAGTGAAAATATATCATATAGCATTATTACACCCGCTGTTAATGTATTAAAACTTAATAAAAGACGGAATTTTAAAACCGATAGCAATAAGTTTCAGATTTTTACCGTGGCAAGATTAAATTGGATAAAAGGATTAGATCTAGCATTGGATGCCATGAAGATACTCAAGGAAGAGGGCTTGGATTTTGAATACCATATCATTGGTTCGGGAACACCAACGGAAATAGAACGCTATACCTTTCAAATTCATCAAAATAAAATTCAAAACCAGGTATTTTTTCATGGTAAGTTATCGCATAAATCGACATTGAAGAAATTAAGTTCTGCAGATATATATTTACAGCCAAGCATTCAAGAAGGGTTTTGTAATGCTGTTTTAGAAGCGCAAGCAATGGGTTTATTATGTGTAGTGACTAATGCAGGAGCACTCAAAGAAAATATAATACACGATAAAACAGGATGGGTAGTTCCAAAAAGACATCCAAGATTACTTGCAAAAAAAATCATTGAGGTGGTTCAGTTACCCACAGAAAAAAAAGAACAGTTCCGGCTACAAGCCATAAATCGAGTACAAGCAGATTTTAATATTAAAAAACAACAAGATGCTTTTGCTCAATTTTATAGAGACATCTAAAATAGTTGTCTTAATAGTTTAACAACTTGAGATATACTAGAATTCATTTGTGACTGATTAAATTATTCGTAACTATTCAGCCTACTAAAATATGAGATAGAGCATTTTCAATCATAGAGTTATAAATTTTAACCGCAAAGTTTACCAAGATTTACACAAAGGGTCACAATGCATTAAAACGTTGAATTTAAACACATTGCGAACCTTGCGATTTTTCCTTGCGTTTCTTAGCGGTTAAATATTCGTTCTGAAAATCGGTAAGTTAGGTTTAAAAGTGCATACTGATTAGTTACAATTATTCATGGACCTTTTAATGCGTTGGGTTTCTTGGGAATTTGAGAATTTTTAATTTAAGATACCTTGTTTTTTCAAAATTGGTAAAGTTTAATATAGGAAAAATGATTGTTACTTTGTTTATCAGTTAATTAGGATTTAGTCAATGTTCTTTCCCGTATAGCTATCGGGACTAACAGCGAGCGGTCTTTTGTCTTTTATCGACCAACAACAATTAGAATTAATAATTTCTATTCAATTCTAATCTTTATATTTAACTTGCATGCCAAAATTATATTTAAAACCTCTTAGCAATGAATTTCGAAAAGGCAATAAAAAAGCTTTATTATTCCGTTAAAACAAAGCGAGATAATTTTGTTGGCACTAACTTATGTGGGATTCCTTTAAATGTTATTCCAAGTACCGTTAGAGCGCAAGTAGATCAAGATGATACTTGGTGGTTTTATCTATGTAAGCATCACAATTTGGTATATGATGTGGGATGCAATATTGGTTATACAGCCTTGCTCGCGCTAATACAAGACCCAAATAAGCAAATTGTTCTTGTAGATCCCAATCCCGTTGCTTTGCAAAATGCGGCATTGAATATTATTAATAATGGATTAGGAAGCAGAGTACGATATATTGCCGCCTTTGTTGGCAATAAATTGGACGATACCGTAAAATTTTATACGGTTGGTTCTGGAGCTGCAGGAAGTATGTATGCTTCGCATGCAGAAACGGCGTCTGCAATGAATTCCTTTATTAACGTTAGAACCATTACCTTAGATTACATGTATGACTTTTACGGATTAAAGCCAGACTTGGTTAAAATAGACGTGGAAGGTGCCGAAACATTAGTAATGGAATCTGCCACTAAGTTGGCTAGGGAAGCTAAATGTACTTTTTTTATAGAAATGCACAAAGTTGAAGGTTTAGGTATGGAAGCTGCAGGAGATATAATGGTAAAATGGTGTAACGAAAATAATTATGTGGCCTGGTATCTTAAAACAGAAGACGTATTGACTTCGGGAAAGACAATAGCAACCAGAGGGAAATGTCATTTGCTTTTATTGCCTGAGGGTAAACCCTATCCGGATTATCTTAAAGGTATAGCACAAAATAGTCCACTACCTAAATCAATTTGATGCCGTTCAGTTTCTTAAAATATTTACAACCAACCCATTATTTTCAGCGCTTTACTAAAAATGGTCAATCTATATTCCCTAAAGCACATGACTTGCCAGTGGATATTATTGATCAATTACAACCAGATAGTCTATATTCTTCAGCAGAAGCAAAGGATTACGATTTATCTTGGCAAGCCATTCAATTGGGTTATATTGGAAATACGGAAACCTATAGAAGTTTTTCAAAAGTGCCGATTAAAGACGAGTATCACTTCATAAGAAAAAACTTTCACTCAGCTTGGGTGTTTTTTGTGTTTGTATTGCGCATACTTTCATTTCATAATCCATTTAAAGAATCTAAATCTTGGTTTAGCACAAGAAACACTAATCAGCTAAAAGCATCCAATAATTCCATTGCTTATGAGACATGGGAACCCTTTCAGTCTCAATTGATAGAGGAGAAACCACTTGTAAGTGTAATAATTCCAACATTGAATAGATACGATTATTTAAAATCGGTTCTAAAAGATTTAGAAGCTCAAGATTATTCAAATTTTGAAGTGATTGTTGTTGATCAGTCAGATGATTTCAACGTCGCATTTTATAACGATTTTAAACTCAATTTTCAAATTATAAATCAAAAGGAAAAAGCGTTGTGGTTGGCAAGAAATACGGCAATTAAAGCGAGTAAAGGTGAATGGGTTGCCTTATCTGAAGATGATGTAAGAATTAAACCCGATTGGATTCGTATGCATTTAAAATGTCTCGATTTTTATAATGCCAAGATTTCAGCTGGAGTATTCTTTCCAGAAGGTCAGCAGATTCCTAAATCACGTTCGTTTTTTGCGATTGCTTCTCAGTTTGCCACTGGTAATGCAATGCTTCAAAGAACTGTTTTTGAAAAGGTTGGCCTATTTGATCGTCAGTTTGAAAAGCAACGTATGGGAGATGGAGAATTTGGAATGCGACTATATCTTAATGGCTTAAAAAGTATTTCGAATCCAAAAGCTTTCTGTATCGATGTAAAAGCAGGAACTGGAGGATTAAGGGAAATGGGAAGTTGGGATGCCTTTAGACCTTCAAACTTTTTTGCACCAAGACCAATACCTAGTGTACTGTATTATTTTAGAAAATATTATGGTAACGCTTCAGCACGTTTAGCATTGTTGAGAACGGTCCCAATATCAATTTTTCCCTATCAATTTAAAAAGAACAAACCTTTAGTGCTCATCGGATTATTTGTAACCCTATTAATCTTACCTATTGTAGGATTTCAGGTTTGGAAATCATGGCATTTATCCAGTAAAAAATTAAAAAAAGGTGCGATAATCGAGCCATTGGTATGAGGGATTCCAGTTTAAAGATATTAATTGTTACATCAGAGTTCCCACCACAGCCAGGTGGCATTGGAAATCATGCTTACAATTTGGCACTACACCTTAGCCAGCAAGGTCATCGCGTTAAGGTTATTGCAGATCAACGTTCTAGATCAGGCACTGATGAAGCGCATTTCGATGCCGCTTTGACGTTTTCAGTAAAACGCATAAAATTGCATAACTTTCGGTTTATAATGTATTTAAAACGCATTGTCCATACCGTAAAATCTACTAAAAGGACAACGCATTGTATCGTAACCGGGAAATTTTCATTGTGGAATGTCGCTTTTTCAAGTTTTTTATTTAATAGAAAAACAATTGCTGTGGTTCATGGGACCGAAGTTAATTTTAAATCTATTTTAATCCGAAATTCCATAGATTTTTCATTAAAACGTTTCGATAAAATTGTTGCGGTGTCTAAATATACTAAAAGCCTAATATCGGAGTTGAACAAGGAAGTTGTTGTAATCCCAAATGGAATCACTGTCTCCCAATGGAAGGCTCCTAATGAAAAAATGAAGCTAAAAGGTGATCCGGTAATAACTACAGTAGGTCGAGTGAGTATAAGAAAAGGCCAATTAAATGTAATTAATCAACTTCCTGAACTTATAAAGACATATCCGGACTTACATTACCACTGCGTTGGTATTCCTACGGAAGCTGATGCATTTATTAAAGTTGCTGAGTCTTTACATATCAATAATCACGTTACGTTTCACGGAAGTGTGGATGAAGAGACATTGAAACAAGTATTAGACGCAACAGATATTTTTGTAATGTTGAGCACTGAAAGTAGCACAGGAGATGTGGAAGGTTTCGGAATTGCAATTTTAGAAGCTAATGCTATGGGAATTCCTGCGATAGGAGCTAAAGGATGTGGTATTGAAGATGCCATTGTCTGTGGGAAATCAGGAATTTTGATAGATACCAATAATAGTAACGAATTTGTTGAAGGAATATCTAAAATACTTGGGAATTTATCGCAATTCAGATCAGAAGCTAAGGCTTGGGCAAACACTCATGATTGGTCTCATATAATTAAACACTATGAAGCGTTATTATAGTATATATGTGCTCGAAATAAATAAATACCTGGAATTGTAGCTAATGCTTTTTAACTCTATAGACTTCGCTATTTTCCTGCCAATCGTTTTTGTGCTGTATTGGTTTGTAGTGCAGAAAAATTTAAGATTTCAAAATTTGCTGTTGGTCGTTTCCAGTTATATTTTCTATGGCTGGTGGGATTGGCGTTTTTTATCCTTAATCGCGTTTAGCACCATAGTAGATTACGCCGTTGGTGTTGCTTTATCCAAACAGAATGATTCAGGTAAGCGTAAAATACTCTTGTGGATTAGTATTCTTGTGAACTTAGGATTTCTAGGCTTTTTTAAATACTATAACTTTTTTCTTGACAACTTTATAACCGCTTTTACTTTTTTTGGTTCTGAAATCCAAGCCAATTCCCTGAACATCATTTTACCTGTTGGAATAAGCTTTTATACATTTCAGACATTGAGTTACACCATTGATGTGTATAAAAATAAGCTAGAACCAACCAAAAATTTTATTTCTTTTGCGGCATTTGTGAGTTTTTTTCCCCAATTAGTGGCTGGCCCTATTGAAAGGGCGACCAATTTATTACCTCAATTTTTTAGACATAGAAGATTTAAATATAATCATGCAATTGACGGCTTGAGACAAATACTTTGGGGTTTGTTTAAAAAAGTGGTCATTGCAGATAATTGTGCTACATATGCCAATTATATTTTTGATAATTCTGTCGATTTAAATGGAAGTACGTTAGTTTTAGGTGCTGTATTCTTCACGTTTCAGATTTATGGAGATTTTTCTGGATATTCAGATATTGCCATTGGTGTGTCCCGTTTGTTCGGATTTAATTTAAAACAGAATTTCGCGTTCCCTTATTTTTCAAGGGATATTGCCGAATTTTGGAGACGATGGCATATTTCCCTGTCCACATGGTTCAGGGATTATCTATATATTCCGGTCGGTGGAAGTAGAGGTACATTGGCGAAAACCATAAGAAATGTATTCATAATCTTTATAGTCAGTGGGTTTTGGCATGGGGCAAATTGGACTTTTATTATTTGGGGAGCATTAAATGCGGTTTATTTTTTGCCCATACTTTTAACCAAAAACAATAGGAACCACTTAGACATCGTTGCAGAAGGAAAATACCTCCCAAGTTTTAAGGAATTTGGTCTCATGTCATTCACGTTTATTTTAACCGTATTTGCATGGATATTTTTTAGGGCAGAAACCTTAGAGCACGCTTTTAATTATGTGTCTGGTATATTTTCCCATTCAATATTTTCAGTTCCATATTTTAAAGATGGCTCATTGGCAATACCAACATTGATTTTAATTGTATTTTTTATCTTTATTGAATGGATTGGAAGACGAGACAAATATGCAATAGAATCTATATTTATACGACAAAGCGTGTTAAAATGGTCATTTTACTATCTGATTTTGATTTTAATTTTTGTTTTTGCAGGCTCTAACCAAGAGTTTATTTACTTTCAGTTTTAATGAAGGCATTCTTTTATAAAATAGTAGTGTTTACGATTCCGATTATTGTATTGGCTTATGGCGTTGACCTCTATTTATCCCATTACTTGAAAAAATCGAATTTATTTGCTCATCAAGAATATACGATCTGGAATGATATTTTGGAAGGAAACCTCGATGCCGATATCTTAATTTACGGTAGCTCTCGCGCTTGGGTACATTTTGACCCGAAAATTCTCCAAGATACTTTGCATTTATCTGCTTATAATCTTGGCGTTGATGGCCATACCTTTAATATGCAGCAATTACGACATAAATTGGCTTTAAAATATAACAAGAAACCTAAAATGATCATTCATTCTGTTGATGCAACCACTTTAGAGAAAGGCAATTTTTTTAATTCAGAACAAATTTTACCTTATGTGCTATGGGAAGAAGATTTCGAAGAATTTACGGCAAACTATAAGTCTTATAATGTCTTGGACTATAATATCCCTTTGTTAAGATATTATGGTCAAACCGAAGCAATTTCAACAGCAATAAAAATGAGTTTAACTTCCCAGAATAAAAAAGAGCAAAGAGTTAGGGGATATCAGGGGCAAGAGCGCGTGTGGAATAAAGATTTTGAAAACGCAAAAAAAAGGATGAAAGGCTATAACGTAAATATCAATGTGGATATTAAACAAAGTTTTGATAATTATCTTAAAAAATGCAAAGACAATGCCATTGTGGTTGTCCTAGTTTATGCTCCTGTTTATATTGAAGGACAGGAATTTATAAAAAATGAAGCCATATTAAAACAGACTTACACGAGTTTAGCGGAAGCTTATAATTTCAAATTTCTTGATTTTACAGATGATGATATCTGTTATAATAAAGCCTATTTTTATAATACAAGACACATGAACAAAAAAGGGTCTGAACTATTTACTAGAAAATTGGCGTCTAAATTAAAAACATTCAATTGAGAATTGAACAATTAACATTTACAAGATTTATTGCGGCCATAGCTATAGTGGTTTTTCATTTTGGTAGAGAAAGTCAATTATTTTCCAATGATTATGTCGATTTCATTTTTAATAACGCCAATGTTGGTGTAAGTTACTTTTTTGTACTATCTGGTTTTGTAATGATTATTGCCTATTGTGAGAAAAACTTATCATTCTTTGACTATCTTAAAAACAGGTTTGCGCGAATATATCCTGTTTATATTTTGGCAATTATCTTATGGCTAGTTGGTAAAACCTTACACGATATCAATAAAGTGGATTTGTTCTTAAATGTGACCATGCTCCAATCTTGGTTTAGTGAAAGAGCACAAACGATAAATTATCCTGGTTGGTCACTTTCAGTAGAATTATTCTTCTATGTTAGTTTTCCTTTTCTATTGAATTATATTTATAATAAAAAAAGTTTAAAGGCCATAACTATTGTTATTTTAGGATTTTGGCTGATTAGCCAATTATTATATCACGCAATAATTTATAACCGATTTTCTGTACCCATATATACGGTTAATGATATCTTTTACCATCCCATAATGCACTTTAATGAGTTTTTGATCGGTAATCTTACTGGACTCTATTTTTTAAAAAAGAATGTTGTTCAATACAATAAAAATTATTTACCACACCTTGTATTGTTATTTCTATTCTTACTTGTTTTATTGAAGTTTAAAATAGGACTTAACTTTCACAATGGATTATTGGCTATTGTGTTTGTGCCCATCATCTATTTATTGTCTTGCAGTAAAGACATGATCAGTAAAATAATCTCTAAAAAACCTTTTGTTTTCTTAGGTGAGATCAGTTATAGTATTTATATATTACAAGTTCCAATATGGCTCTTTCTAACGGATTATAGACTAAAGAAATACTTTGGACTAAATGAGGATTTAGAAATTACATTAGCTTTTATGGTTAGATTGTTCATTCTAATTGTTTTCTCTTCTTTTTGCTATTTATATATAGAAAAACCATTAAGAAAGAAAATTAAATTCTATTTTTAAAACCCTGATTTTAATTATTCAGTATGGCATGAAAACACTAACCATTATATCGCATACAGAACATTACATGCAGCCCAACGGTTCTGTTGTTGGTTTAGGTTCCACGGTGACTGAAATCAATCACCTATTAAGTATATTCGATAAAATTAATCATATAGCAATGTTACATTCGGTAGTAGCACCTTCTAGTGCATTACCTTATGTCTCAGAAGATATTACATTAATTCCCATTAAAGCAGTTGGTGGTCAGGGTATTATGGATAAATTTTCTGTGATTGCGCAAGCTCCTAAAGTATTGAGTATTGTTAGCAATGCACTGAAAGAAACTGACTATTTTCAGTTTAGGGCACCAACAGGTATTGGCGTCTATGTTATTCCGTATTTAATGTTTTTTAGTGCTAAAAAAGGTTGGTTTAAATATGCCGGAAATTGGAACCAAAAAAACGCACCATTGGCCTATCGTTTTCAAAAATGGCTTTTACAACATCAGGATCGACACGTTACTATAAACGGGTCTTGGCATAACCAAAAAAATCAATGTCTAACTTTTGAGAATCCTTGTTTGAGCAATGATGATATTTTAAAAGGGAATTCAGTAGTTAAAAATAAGGTGTTCAGTAATAAATCGATCATTTTTTGTTTTGTTGGAAGACTTGAAGAGGAAAAAGGTATTGGATTGCTCATAGATGCTTTTAAAAGCTTGAAAGAAATTGACGTATCCAGAATAAGCCATATTCATATTGTAGGTGACGGAAAGGATTTTAGGACCTATAAGACAAAAGCAAGAGAATCGAAATTGAATTTTCATTTTCATGGGTTTTTATCGCGAAAAGCGGTTCATGATATTTACATTAAATCTCATGTTATAGTATTGCCATCGGCATCAGAAGGTTTTCCTAAAGTAATTGCCGAAGCATTAAATTTTGGATGTTTACCAATAGTTTCTGATGTTTCGGGAATTTCAAATTACATAAAAGATGGTGTAAACGGGTTTTTATTGAATGCTATTTCGGTAGAAGCAGTAGCTTTAAAATTACAAAATGTATTGAAACTATCAATTAAGGACTACGCAAAGATGATAGATTTTGAAAGAGATGCTATTAAAAGATTCACGTTTAATTATTACAATGCTAGAGTCAAGAATGAATTGTTGAAATAATCTTTATACGAAATTCCATAAGATTTCGCTAGATTTTCTCTTAATTTGCTTATTCAATTTTTAGACAATAAGATGGATTTATGATTAAATCAATACAGCTTTTAAGTAGTGACATCGATAAAAGTATTGGCTTTACAGAGATCCATGACCATAAGACGGTACTTAATGTTGAAGCCATTGAATTGGTATCGTTTACATTAAAAATTGAATTGTCCCAGCCCATAGTTTTATTTAGAAACCATGATTATACTTGGGTCGATGTTAATAAAAAAAGGATAGCAAATTGGTTTGCGCCAAAACTCTTAAAACTTAAAAACAATAGAATAGTCCAAGCCAATCAAAATTCTGGTATTTGGGAAGTTAATCCTAAAAAAAATACAATTTTATACTGGCATTTTAACCCCAAGAATGCAAACCCAATAGCAAATTACGATAGAAATAACACGAAGCATATTATAAATGCCGTATCCCAAAATATTTTCGATAAACCATTGGCACTTCTGTTTACCAATGATTTTGGAATTGAAGTGAGTAGATCTAAATTTCCGTTTTCTGCAATAGTATGCTTCACCGACCATTGTGATTTTGATACTGAGGAAAATTTAGTATTACAGCGCCAGTTTTTTAAGAGACATAACATTAAGGTAACAAAGGGCTTTTTTCTAAACCATTTTTCTAAGCGAGAAGATACGGCTTCTTTTGAATTTAATAGCGCGGAAATAGAAGCATGGATCAAAGATGGGCATGAGTTGGCCTATCATTCATTATCACAATCCATAAAATCAGCTAAAGAAAGTTTTCAGGATTTTTTAGCCTTTAAACCTCCTTTCGGGATTATAAAAACATGGATTGACCATGGTTTTCAGCCCTATAATTTTACTTTGTACAGTAGCAAAGATGAAATTAAAGACCAATATGGCCATTATTTAAAGAAAAGAAATATAAGCCAGTTATGGAATTATATAGATTCTGGTACCGCAGTAGATGGAGTGATAAATCAGATTAACCCACAACAGTTTACATTAAAAGCCTATTATAACGGAATTAAGCATTTAGGCATAAAGAATATTGTGAGCTTAATAATTAAAGAAGTGGTATTTCATTATAGAAATGACGATTATGGAATAAGATTATATAGAGAAATTGTTAAATATGCCAAAACTATTAAGCATAAAAAAAGCCGAATAAAGCATGTGTATTTTGTTTTTAATATAGTAAAATTTGTCATATACCTAATTCCTATTTTATTGTTTTGGATTATACACAACAAAAAAATATATCCTTTAGCAGAGTATACACCGCTTTTTTTTGAGCATGAACTCAATGGACAGACATTTACGGTTTTTCAAACCTTGGAAATGATAAATTTCAAAAATGCTTTACATTCCAAGAACTTAGACTTGCTAATAAAAGAAAAAGGGCTATTTATAGCACATACTTATTTTTCAGCACCAATGAATTATCATGATGGAAAAATATTCGGGGAAAAGGATAAAATCAATACTGGAATAGAAGAACGCTTTAATTATTTGTCACAAAAAATGGCATTAGAACAGATATGGAATCCAACCTTAAGTGAACTAATTGGTTATATGGAAAAAACTAAACATGTGAAATATGATTGCAATAAAGACGGAGAAATTTTTATTAGTAATAATGAATTAATTTCTAGGCAAGTAAGATGATACAATTGATTTTTACCAAAGACTTTGAATGGCAAAAGAAATGGGATGAATTTTTGATTAACAATCCAAAGGGAAGCCATTTAATTTTGACCGATTGGCTAAAATCCTTTAAACCCTATGGCTTTGATTTTGAATTGGGTCTATTCTTAGAGAATGACAAAATTATTGGAGGTTATGGAGCCGTAATTCCAAAGTTTTTGTTTTTTAAGTTTTATGTTATTCCTCATGGATTAGTTTATGAATCTGGTTACGAGGATAATTTTAAGAACCATATTTTGCAAGTTATAGCACACGCCAAAACAAGCAGAAATTGCTATATACAGTTAAGCGTTCCGAAATCATCGAACAAAAAAATTTCTGAGCATGTTTATCATCCAAAAAAGGTGGATTTTTTGAATTCTATATTTCAACCGGGTAAACTTTTTAAATATGTTTATAGTTCTTACGGCATTAATTGGGTCGATTTTAATGGATTCAAAGATGCAGAAGAATTTTTAGCTCAATTAACCCCAAAAGTGAGGCGAAATATTAGAATGCCTTATAATAAAGAAGCAAAAGTTACATTTGTTAAGGATGCTAAATTAATTGAAGAAGGATATAAGGTCATTACTGAAAACGCAAAACAAGCTAATTATAGCGTACGGGATTTTAAAGATTTTCAGTCAACAATTTTTAATTTAATAAATAAAGATTTAGCCTATTTTATAAATTGCGAGGTAGATAACGTTATTAAAGCTTCGGGCTTTTATGTAAAATCCAGTGGTTATATTACTAATATTACAGGAGGCGTAATTCGTGAAAAACCAGACATTAAATTAGGGTATATGTTACAATGGGAGATTATAAAAAAGGCTTTAGAAAATGGATGTAAAGGCTACAACATATCCATGGGAGGTTCCAAAGGTGTGCAAGATTTTAAACGTAGATTTAGCACTGAAACAATCAATTATGAAAATCCCCATTACCATAAAGTATTAAACAAAACGTATTTCAGATTATTTCTCTTTTTTGATAAAAATTTAAAACCATATAAAGCAAATATTTCAAAAATTTTAGCAAAGTTGAAGCGATGAAAAAATTACTAAGACGATTTAAGGTAATTTCCATTGATGTTTATATTTATCAAATGTTAAATTATAAGCCCTTTGCGGATGCTCTACCCAATTATAAAATAGAAAAATCAAACCTGCGTAAAGGGAGAAGATGCTATTTCATAAAAGATTCCGGAAACATAGTTCATAGAAGTTATTTAATTTCTAAAGTTTTTTTGCTAAAATCTATAAACAAAATTGGTCCAGCAATAGGAGATTGTAGCACTGTAAATAGTCATAGAGGTCAATCTATTTATCCATTTGTAATTAATAAAATTGCTCAGGATGTTTTAGATAATGATCATAAATCGGTATTTGTAATAGTAAATAAAGACAACTTAAGTTCCATAAGGGGTATTGAAAAAGCTGGTTTTTCAAAAATCGCATCTATTGTTGC
This sequence comes from Winogradskyella schleiferi, assembly GCF_013394655.1. Classification (NCBI taxonomy): domain Bacteria; kingdom Pseudomonadati; phylum Bacteroidota; class Flavobacteriia; order Flavobacteriales; family Flavobacteriaceae; genus Winogradskyella; species Winogradskyella schleiferi. Next base: position 2,539,009 of record NZ_CP053351.1, on the reverse strand, counting down.
AAAACGCTGGTTGTGGATTTATTTTAAAAGAGAAATAATTTATTTTAATAATTAATTTATGAATTCGAAATTAACTACAAAATTTAAGATAATCCTGTCCAAGGTTATCCCTAATTCTGAAAAGCTCAGATATTTATTTTCATTGCCAAAATTAGAAGCTTTTAACACTGCATTTGGGTCTAAAGGAACGTTTTTGAAAACAAGAACACAATTATATGATTTTATTAACCAAAGTATAGATAATGCCCCAATTTCCTATTTAGAATTTGGAGTATTTAAGGGTAAGAGTATGAAGTATTGGTCTAAAATAAATACACATCAGGATTCTCTATTGCATGGTTTTGATACATTTAGTGGATTACCGGAAAGTTGGGATAATTTTACTGGAGGACTAGAAAAAGGGTTCTTTGATACTAAGGGACAAGTGCCACAAATAGAAGATAACAGGGTGTCTTTTTATAAGGGATTGTTTAAAGATACTTTTCCGCCATTTTTAGACCACTATAAATCAGAAAACACCTTAATAATAAATATAGATGCCGATTTATACTCATCAACTCTTTTTGTATTAACGATGTCTCATAAAATACTTATAAAGGGCTCTATTATTATATTTGATGAGTTTTCAAGCATACTGCATGAGTTTAGAGCTTTTGAAGATTACTGCAAATCTTATAATGTAAATTTTGAAGTGCTGGCAAGTACCAAGGCTGCAAAAAATTATTATGCCCATGTTGCTGTTAAAATCTTATAAAATTTATGCTTAAAAATAATTTTGTTGGTGTGTATAACAATAATAATAACCAAGATGCATTTTTGTAATGTTTTGATTTATTTGGTGTAACAAAAAAATAAATTTATTTTAGCCTTTACTTGCATTAACACTGTAACGATCATTTATGATTTTAAAAAAAATACTCTGGACAGTTAAGCGTCATCCATTTTTGTATTTGACAAGATTTAGATTGTTGTCTAAAAATTCTAATGTTAATGAGCTAAGTGATTACTCATATAATAATAACAATAGAAAAACGGATATTCCAGCGTATTTTACAGAGGTAAATAATAAAATATTCGAGGATGGTAAGCCCGAATCTGACATTGATTTAGTTAAGAAACTTTGTACTTGGTTAGAAAATAATATTCAAGGTGGTCCAGGACTAAGTGTCTCATCAGAACAGGCATTAAAAATAATGCTCTCAAATAAAGGAGGTGTTTGTAGTGATAAGGTTCAGGTATTTAATAATTTTTGTGTTATTAATGATATTAAAATTAGAGAATGGGGCGTGACCAGAGCTCCATTTAATACCAAGTATGGTGGGCATTCCTTTAACGAAGTTTTTATCAAAGAATTAAATAAGTGGATTATGATAGATGTTTCTTATTGTTCTTTGTTTTATTTTGAAGATGATAAGCCTTTATCGGTTACCGAATTTTATACCTTACTTAGAAATGGTGAAAAAGTCAGCTATAATATATTTAACGACGCTATGGACGTAGATCACAAGAGTATAGATAAGAATTACTTAAACCCAGATAATGTGCCATTTATTATTCATAATTATTCAAATAAAACATATGATGCTTTCTTAAAAACTTTGCGACCAGTACTTCCCGTTTTTATTATTCACTTTGTAGTATATTTAATTGCTAAGAGTTATAAATATAAATTTCCGTTAGACGATTATAAGAGAATATTTTCGTAATAATTGATTATATTCTAATTATGATCCGAATTTTTGTAATCCGAGAATCAAAATTCTATATTTTAATAAATAATTGAAAACAAACATTACATATATTAGCGCGATAGGTTTACATATAGCTCTGGGATTTGTAATTTATTTAAATGAGAGTATAGCAAAGGCTTATTTTGTAATTGCCGTATTATATTTTTTATTTCGTCTTATCACAGGAGCAAAAAATCGTAAAACATTTGAGGTACTAAAGGCCTGTGCCTATTTTGTTGGAGCCGAGGTGTTTTTTAGAACAACAAAGGGAGCTGTTTCTTATGAAGCAGGAAAATACTTGGTTATCGTTTTCATTATATTAGGTATGTTTTATAAAGGGATTTCTGGAAAGGGATATCCTTATTTTATCTATTTAATGTTACTAATTCCTTCAATCTTTGTGGCCTCAACAACTTTGAGTTTCGATGCTAATTTCAGGACCAATATTGCTTTTGTTTTAAGTGGACCCGTTTGTTTAGGGTTAAGTTCTTTATTTTGTTATGATAAGACCATAACTTTCAAACAGATGTCAAAGATTTTGCTTTATATGCTCTTACCAATTATAGCTCATACCGTTTATGTATATTTTTATGCACCAGACTTAAAAGATCTTTTAACTAGTACGGCATCAAATAGGGCCGCAGCAGGTGGTTTTGGATCTAACCAGGTAGCAACAGCCTTGGGCCTTGGTATGTTCATTGTAGGAATTCGGTTATTCGTAAATTCACCATCTATTGGACTTAAAATATTAAATGTAGTACTGTTGGTATTTATTTCATACAGAGCTGTGGTTACTTTAAGCCGTGGTGGTGTTGTTGCTGCTGTTATTTGTTTAGTTGCATTCATTATAATGTATTTTAATAGTGCCAGATCTAAAGCAAAAAATCAAATAATAGGTGTTACTATACTTTTTGTTGGCGCTTTATTTGCCGCTTGGGTTGTGAGCTCTGATCAAACCAGTGGAATGACAGAGAAAAGATATGCTAACCAAAATGCAGCGGGAATTGAGAAAAAAGACGTCACCACAGGTCGTAAAGAATTATTTTTGGGTGAAATAGAAGGATTTATTTCAAATCCGTTTTTTGGAATTGGATCCAGCAGAGCAAAAGATGAACGAATAGAATTAGAAGGACAAGGTGTTACGTCACATAATGAAATTAGTAGAATATTAGCAGAACACGGAATGTTGGGTATTGTTATTTTAGTAATATTAATCTTTAAACCTTTAGATTTCAGAACTAAACATAAACAAAATTATTATTTTTATGCGTTCTTATGTTTTTGGTTTGCTACCATAAACCATTCATCGATGCGTGTAGCCGCACCAGCATTTGTATATGCTCTAGCACTTTTAAACGTCAAAAATGAAAAACGTCCTATACATAGGAAACAACTTAAAGAGTAAAAATTCTAATATTTCTGGAATTCAGACACTCGGTGCGTTGCTTGAAAAAGAAGGGTATACCATGTATTATGCATCCTCTAAAACTAATATCTTTTTTCGATTGGTAGATATGTTTTGGAGTGTTGTGAAACTCCAGAAAAAGGTTGACATTGTCTTATTGGATACCTATAGCACCACTAACTTTTATTATGCCCTAATCATTAGTCGTTTATGTCAAATTTTAAGTCTTAAATACATTTCCATTCTACACGGAGGGAATCTAGAAAACAGATTAAAAAAAAACCCTAAATTAAGTGGTCTCATTTTTAAAAATGCTCACAAATTGGTAGCACCATCAAACTTTTTTCAAACCGTTTTTGAAGCTTATGATTATAATGAGGTAATATTCATACCTAACAGTATAGAAATTGATAATTACAGTTTTGATAATCGACGCATAGACCGAATAAAATTATTATGGGTAAGATCTTTTGCATCAATATATAATCCCGAATTAGCGGTTTTAGTTTTAGAAAAATTAATAGAAAGAAATTATGATGCTGAACTCACTATGGTTGGACCTGATTCAGATGGCTCATTGATAAAAGTTAAGACATTAGCCGAATCGAAACAATTAAAAATACATTTTACAGGAAAATTAGCTAAGTCAGCATGGTTAGAACTTTCTAAAAACTCTAATGTTTTTATCAATACTACTAATTTAGATAATACACCGCTCAGTGTTATTGAAGCTATGGCACTCGGTTTACCAGTAGTATCAACCAATGTTGGTGGTTTGCCATATTTAATTTCCGATCATATTGATGGGTTATTGGTTGAAAAAGAGAATGTTGACGCCATGGTCGAAGCTATTATTGAGTTAAATTCAGACGAAAACCTTAGAAGTAAATTAGTTACCAATGCACGAGCTAAGGTTGAGAATTATGATTGGAAAGTAGTAAAACCAAAATGGGAAGCCCTTTTGTCTTAGATTAATTATAAAAATCGTTTCATCTTATTATCTTTACAGCATAGTTTACCCTCTCAATGGCTAAAAAAAAAGGTATTCATTTCGAAGTTTCCGAACGCAAGATCTTACTAAGAATTATGGATTTAGTGATGGTATTCCTAGGCGTGTATTCCCTAAGTCTTTATTTTGATTTTGAATATATTGTTGTCAGTGCAGATAACAATGTGGCTTTAATTTTATTGGGAATTTATGTTTCTATCTTTGCGACTATTTTTGAACTATATGATTTGCAAAAAGCGAGTAGACTTGATACCACATTTCAAAATATTGTAATAACCGCCTCGATTGTTGTTTTATTTTATCTCTTTACTCCAGTACTCTCTCCTTTCTTACCTGAAGAGCGAATGCAAATCGTATATTTATATTTAACCATTATTGTATCTATACTTTTATGGAGACTTGTTTATATCAATTTAATTGAGTCTCCACGCTTTTATAAGCGTGTGCTATTAGTTGGTGAGGTGTCTAACATTGATGGATTGATAAAAGCATTGGATACATCAGATCCCAATTATAAAATTATAGGTTTTATTAATAGCGAAATTTCGACTCCTGAATCTGTAAAATTCAAGGGACTAAAAGAATTTGAAGCTAAAGATTTTTTACAAATCATTAATAAAGAAAAAATTTCAGAGATTTTAGTGGCTAGTTTTAATACCGAAGCCATAACGGCCGAAGTTTATCATGATTTAATGTTGCTTTTGGAACGTGGATTCAAGATAAGAGATTATACTCAGGTTTATGAAGAGCTACTTAAAAAAGTACCAATTCAGTTTGTAGGAAAGGATTTCTATAAATATTTTCCCTTTAGTCGTAGTAACGAAAATAAGTTATATATCTTTTTTCATCGTGCTTTTGATGTTATTTTCTCCTTAATTGGATTGATATTGGGAGTCATATTTATACCGTTTATTTTAATAGGAAATTTAATTGGAAATAAAGGTCCACTTTTTTATATGCAGGAACGTGTTGGTAAAAACAATAAGAGTTTCAATATTATTAAACTTAGAACTATGGTGGTAAACGCCGAAGAAGAAGGCGTAAAGTGGGCAAAAAAAAATGATGTCAGAGTTACAGCTTTTGGAAAATTCTTAAGACGTTCACGATTAGACGAGATTCCTCAGTTTTACAATGTACTGAAAGGCGATATGAGCATTATTGGACCAAGACCCGAACGACCGTTTTTTGTTAATGAACTTTCGCGTATCATTCCTTTTTACCAAACGCGCCATATAATAAAACCAGGTTTAACAGGTTGGGCCCAAGTGAGCACCAGATATGGAGCTTCCATAGATGATAGTCTTACAAAACTTCAGTACGATTTGTATTATATAAAGCACAGAAGTATGTTTTTGGACTTTAGTATCGCAGTAAAAACATTAAGTACCATTCTATATTATCGAGGTCAGTAATTTGAATTCTTATTATAGAATTTAACCAAATAAATATATCTGATCAATAAGGCTAAAAGTATAGGAATTAACCCAATAGCAAATACTTGGACTCCAATAAGCCAATGTAAGGTCATTAGACAGAGCATTATAATCAGAAATTTTAAATAACTCTTAAACCAGTTCTTTATTTGAGGTTTCAATAATTGTCCGATGACGATAATATTCAAAGGAAAAGCCCATAACAAATTATAATTTTGAGCTGTTGCAGAATGGTCAGTTGCAAACCATAATAACAGAATAAGAATTCCAATAACACCTGTAATTATAAATATTATAATATCTAGCCACTTGCTTCTCGTATTGTTTTTATAATCCTTATATGTTAAAAATAAAATCCCAAGGCCAATTAATCCCATAATCATCAATGGACTAAATAGAACATTTGAAGACGAATCAGTTTCTTTTTTTTGATAAATCGTCGTCGATTTTTTAACTAAATTTTCAGTACCATTCAACTTTGCATTTTCAAAAAAAGTATGAATATAATGTGGTAAAAACATATGCTCCCAAAGAGAGGCTTTTTTGTCAATGACACTTCCCAAAGCAATATCAATACCAAAACTGCCCCAAGTATTTAAGCCAACATGATCGTGAATAAGGGTTCTAAAGGTTTTAGGTTCAAAATTTTCAGGTGCATTGAATTCAATCTTCCGATTTGTTATTTTAAGCGTTACATCTCTAATTCGTGTAGCACAATTATCATAGAAAAAATCATATAAATAACGTCTGTTTTTTGGTTTGTAATTGTTTTCTAAAAAGTCGAACAAGTTTTGTTTTTCTTGATTGGTAAGGTTCAAAACCTGCTCGTCTATCGTACGATTGTAGTAGGTGTAATGATATTGAAAATCAGAAAAATTATGTCTGCTTATCAGATAGTTCAGTTGGCCTTGGGCAAATTTCAAATAGAAATTTGGCGCATCAAAATCATAGGCGCCGTAACCATAAACCACATCTATTCCTTGGCTACTGTCTTTTACTCTAAACCCATTATGACCAAATGCATCATTCAAAGATTCACCAGGTCCAATCGTTAATACAGATATTTCAGAATTTGGAGATAGTTGAATTTGTTGCGCAAATGGAGAACCTAAGGCAAACAAGAATAATAAAAAGAACAGTAAAAATTTCTTCATAATTTACGATTATCGAAAAACGCTAAAATCTATTTTTAAAGAAAATACGTTTGAATACAAAGCCGCGCTCTGGTCGCCAATATCGGTAAAAGCATAATCTATATGTATGCCCTTGTATTTAAAGCCAACACCAAAGTTAGGCTGAAAAGACACCTGCTCAGAATCGTCAATCTGTATTTCATTCTGAAAATTACCAACGCCTGCTCTTAAAAATACTAGGCCTGTATAACCAAACTCAAAACCCAATGCAGGATTGATACTGGCAAAAGAGGTTGAGATAATATCGTTATTTTCAGCAAAACGCATGTTTAAGTTGAAGGCTGCTAATAAAGAATAATCATAATGAAAAATCCATTTTTTGGACATCCCTAATTGTAACTTTGGAATTGTTATTTCTGTGGTCTCTGGTAATTCCTGATTTTCCCCTTCAATCGCAGCACTAATTTGTGCAAATTTCTCTTCGTCTATGGACCATGCATTATAAGTCGTCGTAATGTCCCTAGCCATAAAACCAAATTTCCAATCATTTTTACTTTCAAATTGAATACCTGCATCCAAACCAAAGCCCCAAGATGAGGCAAAATCACCAATAATCCGACGTATTATTTTAGCATTGACACCAAAATTTAAGCCGTCTAGTGGTAATTTTTTGGCATATGAAAATGTGAGTCCATAATCTGCTGTTGAGAACGTACTTATCCTATCATAATTAATATTCCCTTGATCGTCTATTAATTGTGTGGTATCCAAAATATCATCGACACCAAATCTAATTAAAGAAATTCCTAATGCGCTTTTAGTATCCAAAGGCATGGCATAAGCGATGTAGTTGTAATTGGCGATATTAGCAAAATAACTGGAGTGCATTAAGGCCAATTGGTTGTCTTCAAGATGCACCAATCCTGCTGGATTCCAATATCCAGAATTTACATCATCAGTTTGCGACACAACAGCGTTACTCATACCCAATGCGGCAGCATCGACACCAATATTCATAAATTCATTCGAATATTTTCGTGTGGTCTGTGCCGAAGCAATAAATGTAGTAAGTGTTAAGAGAATTACATAGTAACTTTTCAACAGCAATATTTTTTTACAAAGATGCGCATTATTTTTCTAAATAGCATATACGTCTTTAACTGTTAAAAGGCGTTCTTATTGTTTTGAGTGCATACAATTTCAAAAAATAAATCATATAAGACGCAATTACTTTTATATTTTTACAAAAATTAACTTTATGGGTTTAAAACGACACATTCCGAATATAGTAACGCTCCTGAATTTATTTTCAGGTTGTATAGCCCTAATATTTGCAGTCTATGGCAACTTTGTTGCAGCTGCAATATTCGTTTTTTTAGGCATATTTTTTGACTTTTTTGACGGTCTATTAGCCCGAAAGTTAAACGTGCAAAGTCCACTAGGTATTCAGCTAGATTCACTTGCAGATTTGGTGACGAGTGGAGTAGTGCCAGGAGTGATTATGTTTAAACTTATTTCATTGGCGACCGATGCTCCAGATTATGGCAGTTATACGGATAGTTGGAACTCCATTTTTCATTGGCAAGGCTTCAAAATGTCTGTGTTACCTTTATTTGGTTTGTTAATAGCCTTAGCATCGGCTTATCGCTTAGCCAAATTTAACTTGGATGAAGATCAACAAACCTATTTCAAAGGATTACCAGTACCAGCAAATACTTTGGTGATATTGTCGTTACCATTAATTTTAGAATATCAGAATAGCGATGCAATGAATTCTATCATAATCAACAAATGGTTTTTAATTGGTATCACACTTTTAAGTTGTTATTTGTTGAATTCCAACATTAAATTGTTTGCACTAAAATTTAAAAATTACAGATTTAAGGATAATTCAGTGAGATACATTTTTTTAATATTGAGTGTAGTGTTTTTAATTGTGCTACATTTTGCTGCGATACCTTTAATAATAGCTTTGTATATAATTTTATCTTTATTAACAAAGTCTAAAATTGCTTAATTTATCATATAATTAATTAAAAAACACAATTATAATTAATGGCTTCAGGATTTTTTGCATTACTAGATGATATTGCGGTTTTAATGGACGATGTCTCTGCGATGACCAAAATAACAACTAAGAAAACCGCTGGTATTTTAGGTGATGATTTAGCAGTAAATGCTGAAAAAGCGTCTGGTTTTATATCCTCTAGGGAAATTCCCGTATTATGGGCAATTACAAAAGGGTCGTTCTTGAATAAATTGATAATTCTGCCTCTAGCTTTTTTAATGAGTGCATTTTTACCATGGGCAGTTGTGGTGGTTTTGGTATTGGGTGGATTGTATTTGGCTTACGAAGGTGCGGAAAAAATCTATGAGTTTTTTGTACCACATCCAAAAGAAGTTACCGTTGATCTAGACAAGGATTTTACTGAAGAAGAACTGCTGGAGTTAGAAAAAACGAAAATAAAATCGGCAATTGTAACCGATTTTATATTGTCTGTTGAAATTGTAATCATTGCGCTAGGAACTGTAGCTAACGAGCCTTTAACGACGCAAATTATCGTCGTATCAATTGTTGCTTTAATTGCGACTGTTGGTGTATATGGAATTGTGGCGTTAATTGTGAGAATGGACGATCTTGGGCTAAAACTGATTGCTAAAAGTAATAGTGAATCAGGGTTTTTATTTTCAATTGGCAAATTTTTAGTTTGGGCCTTGCCAAAAATCATTAAAAGTTTGTCGGTTATAGGCACCATAGCACTAATCTTGGTTGCTGGTGGAATTTTTGTTCATAATATAGATTTCTTTCATCATTTTTTAGAACAGATACCTTCGATATTGAGGGATTTTATCATTGGGTTAGCAGTTGGAGCTGCTTGCCTACTTCTCGTTAATTTAATTAAAAAGTTATTTTTTCGTAAAAGTATAAACCATTAAAAAAATATAATTGTTATTTTTAAGCACTTGGTAAATTTTTTAGTTGGTTAATAGCAGAACCCTAACCGACCAATATGATAGAGATATTGTATGGTACTAAACTAAAACGAGTATTAAAATGAAAAAATTTAAACTTAAAGAATTCTTAATCGTTTTCTTTGTTCTGATAGTAATTCAATTTATTATCGGTCTTTCTGAAGTTCTGCTGTCCCGAGCAAATAATGAACTATCTTCAATAACGTCAATGTTGCTAGACATATGTAGTTATCCTATTAGTTTAATTAATAGTAATTTACCTTTTTACGTTCCCGAAGATTTATTTATGGTTGTGATATATTGGATTATAAATGTAATTATTCAATCAGTATTTGTTTATGCTGTACTTATTGTGTTAAGAAAAATACGAAGCGAAAACTAACTGTAGTTTTAGGTTTCTGCTTGTTTTAAATATAAGTCTTGCTTTTTGCATTCTAACGGAAACTGAGTACCAACGAGTTTCAGTGAATCTTATCCACCCATATAATATAATTGAAAAGGCTAATTTATATAATGAAGTTTAGAATTCTAACTTCTTCTTTCTCAATTCAAAATTCTGACCTAAATACACCTTACGTACCATTTCATCACTAGCTAATTCTTCGGGTTTACCAGCTTTAAGAATTTTACCTTCAAACATCAAATAGGTTCTGTCTGTAATCGCTAAAGTTTCTTGCACGTTATGGTCAGTTATCAAAATGCCAATATTTTTTTTGGTCAATTTAGCAACAATACGTTGAATATCTTCTACCGCAACAGGATCTACACCTGCAAACGGTTCATCTAAAAGTATAAAGTTAGGATCGGTTGCCAGAGCACGTGCTATTTCTGTTCGGCGTCGCTCGCCACCAGAAAGCAAATCGCCTCGGTTGGTTCTAATGTGTCCCAAACCAAATTCTTCAATCAGCGATTCCATTTTATCGGTTTGTGCTTTCTTACTTAACTTAGTCAGCTGAAGTACACTCAGAATATTATCCTCAACACTTAATTTTCTAAATACCGAAGCTTCCTGTGCTAAATATCCAATCCCATTCTGGGCACGTTTGTACATGGGAAACTTGGTAATATTGGTGTTATCTAAAAAGATATTTCCGCCATTGGGTTTAATAATCCCAACAATCATATAGAAAGAGGTGGTTTTACCAGCGCCATTTGGACCTAATAACCCAACAATCTCACCTTGATTAACTTCTAGTGAAACATCTTTTACCACTTTTCGTCCACTGTAGGACTTCATTAAATGTTCTGCTCGTAACTTCATATCTTTTATATATCCTTCTTAATGATGAAATCGCAATAATAAAACGCCCTTTTTTGCCTGTCGGCATATAGGTTTCCTTTCTTCTCAACATAAAAATAAACCGTAACTAAGGCTATGCTTTATTTTTCTATTTTGAATAAATAAAAAAATCATCATTTTATTTTATTCCTATTTCATCATTAAAAAGGAATAAGAGCGCTAAAATTAATAAAATCATATAGATTCTATTGGCTTTGGCAGTCATTTATTAAAAGTTTAACCTTGTTGGTTGTGCTGCTCAATGGCTTCCCAATATTCATGGGCACGCCTCAGATGTGGAATCACGATAGTACCACCAACCAAAGTCGCAATACCAAGGGCCTCGCTGATTTCTTCTTTGGTCAAACCTTCCTTATAGGAGGCTTCCAAATGATACTTAACACAATCATCACAACGTAAAACAGTTGAAGCCACCAACCCTAAAAGTTCTTTGGTTTTTTTATCTAAAGCACCAGCTTGAAACGCATTGGTATCAAGATTAAAAATGCGTTTAACAATTTTGTTGTTATCGGCTAATATTTTATCATTCATTTTAGCACGATAATCATTGAATTCCTCTACAATATCAGACATAATTTAAGACTTAACTTTAGATTTTTTATTTGCTTTTGCCGTTTTTCTAGCTTGATTTCTAACCACCACGGCAGAAATATATATACTCACTTGGTACAATAATAATATTGGTATGGCCACAATAACCTGACTGGCAATATCCGGAGGTGTAATTATGGCAGATAATAATAATACAACCACTAGAGCATATTTTCGGTATTTTCTCAAGATTTGAGGGGTAACTAGTCCAACTTTAGTTAAGAAGTATATGACAATTGGTAACTCAAAAACACAACCTGCAGCCAAGGAAGATGAGCGAACAATGGAATTATAGGAACTTAAATCAAAGGCATTTGAGACTTCTTCAGCAAACGTGTAATTGGTTAAAAAGTTTAATGATAGAGGTGTTATTACATAATACCCAAAAGCAACACCCAAAAAGAAGAGAAATGATGCGATAAGAATAAATCCTCTTGAGCTTTTACGCTCGTTATCTTGTAATCCTGGACTTATAAAACTCCACAATTGATATAATACATAAGGAAACGCAACTACGATGCCTGCATAAATAGAAGTCCAGATATGCGCAGAAAACTGACCTCCAACGGATCTGACTTCAATTACAAATGGTAGCTCATTGGCGCAGAAAGACATATCCATCCCAAAAAACTTAGACAGATTACAAAGTGCAACATAAGTCGGAAAATCCATGTGTTTTGGGGCCATTATAATCCCAACCACAAAGTCTTTAAAAATAAAAGCTAAAGTCGCTGCAATTATAACACTAGCAACAGCTCTTATTAAATGCCATCTTAAATCTTCGAGATGGTCTAAAAAAGACATCTCATCCATTTGTTTTTTCGCCATTATATAATGCCTTCTTTTATTAAATCATGAAGATGAACTACACCTGAAAATTTACCATCATGTTCCACCAGCAATTGGGAAATTCCAAATTCTTCCATAAGCTCCTTAGCATCTACTGCCATAGCGTCTTCTGCAATCCGTCGTGGATTATTGCTCATAATATCTTTGGCCCTTAAACCTGAAATATCATCACTTTTGCTCAACATACGTCTTAAATCGCCATCAGTAATAATGCCCACAATTTTATCGTTTTCGACAACTGCTGTAACACCAAGCATTTTTTCGGTAATTTCTACAATCACTTCTTTTAACGACGCTTCAAGTCCAACTTGTGGCTTCTGGTTTTGGGATGATAAATCATTGACGCGTAAATACAAGCGTTTACCAAGTGCACCTCCTGGATGGTATTTTGCAAAATCCTTACTCGAAAATCCACGTAAATCCAATAAGCAAATCGCTAATGCGTCTCCCATAACCAGCTGTGCCGTTGTACTTGTTGTTGGTGCTAAATTATTCGGGCAAGCTTCTTGTGCCACGTACGCATTCAAAATAAAATCGGCTTGTTGTCCTAAGTACGATTCAGTATTTCCAGTAATGGCAATCATTTTGTTATTTGCATTTTTAATAAGCGGCACCAAAACTTTAATTTCTGGCGTGTTTCCACTTTTAGAAATACAAATGACCACATCATCTTCAAGAATTAGCCCAAGGTCGCCATGGATAGCATCCGCAGCATGCATAAAAATTGCTGGAGTTCCAGTAGAATTTAAAGTGGCGACAATCTTATTGGCGATGATAGCACTTTTACCGATTCCTGTGATAATAACGCGTCCTTTAGACTTATAAATGAGTTCTACGGCATCCGCAAAATCGTTCGTTAGTAAATCTGATAAATTATCAATAGCTTTACTTTCTAATTTTATGGTTGCTCTCGCAATTTTTAGGATGGATTCCTTAGTGTTCAAAACTTATTTTTTATAGAGTTTTCTAAGTTTAAAGAATTTGTTATCTTTAAAGTTGTTGCAAATGTATATAAAATACCAATAGGGATTAATGAGTATTGCAGAAATTGATTTACACTCCGCATTAAAAAAGTACTTTGGGTTTTCAGCGTTCAAAGGCCTTCAAGAAGAAGTAATTAAGAACGTCGTAGCTGGTAATAACACTTTCGTTATTATGCCAACTGGTGGCGGAAAATCGTTATGTTATCAACTGCCGGCTTTAATAAAAGAGGGTACTGCCATTGTGGTATCTCCATTGATAGCGCTGATGAAAAATCAGGTAGATGCTATTAGAGCTGTGTCTGAAAATGAAGGTGTCGCGCACGTTTTAAATTCATCTTTAAATAAAACGGAAGTCAAACGCGTGAAGGATGATATTACAAATGGTATTACAAAATTGCTTTATGTTGCTCCAGAATCTTTAACCAAGGAAGAATATGTTGATTTTCTTAGGACGGTTAAAATTTCTTTTATGGCAGTGGATGAAGCCCATTGCATTAGTGAATGGGGACACGATTTTAGACCAGAATACAGAAATTTAAAAACGATTATAAAACGTATTGGAGATGATATTCCAATCGTAGGACTGACGGCAACGGCAACTGAAAAAGTACAAGAAGATATTTTGAAGAGTTTAGGCATGCCAAATGCGGTTACGTTTAAAGCCTCATTTAATAGGCCAAATCTTTATTATGAAGTACGACCAAAAACGAAAAATGTAGATTCGGATATCATTCGTTTCGTAAAGCAGAACGAAGGGAAATCTGGAATTATTTATTGTCTAAGTCGTAAACGTGTTGAAGAATTATCGCAGGTGCTTCAAGTCAATGGGATAAAAGCAGTGCCTTATCACGCAGGTCTTGATGCTAAAACCAGAGTGAAACATCAAGATATGTTCTTAATGGAAGATACCGATGTTGTGGTAGCCACCATAGCTTTCGGAATGGGAATTGACAAACCCGATGTGCGTTTTGTAATTCATCATGATATTCCTAAAAGTATTGAAAGTTATTATCAAGAAACAGGAAGAGCTGGTAGAGATGGAGGCGAAGGACATTGTTTGGCTTACTATGCCTATAAAGATATTGAGAAGCTTGAAAAATTCATGGCAGGAAAACCTGTTGCTGAACAAGAGATAGGACATGCATTATTGCAAGAAGTAGTTGCTTTTTCTGAGACGTCTATGTCCAGACGAAAATTTATCCTTCATTATTTTGGGGAAGAGTTTGATAATGCAATAGGCGAGGGTGGCGATATGGATGATAATGTACGGCATCCTAAAAAACAGAAGGAAGCTAAAGATGACGTGCAGATTTTATTGGATACCGTACAAAAAACCAATGAAAAATATAAGGCCAAGGATTTAGTTCAAGTCCTTGTTGGAAATTCAAATGCCCTTATTTCGTCTCATAAAACTGATAGTCAAGAATTTTTTGGAGTTGGAAAAGATAAAGATAAACGCTATTGGATGGCGTTGATTCGTCAGGTTATAGTCGCTCGTTTATTAAAGAAAGATATTGAAACTTATGGTGTTTTACGATTAAGTAAAAGTGGATTGGATTTTATTAAAAATCCAAAATCCTTTATGATGGCAGAAGACCATGTGTTTGATGAAGATACAGGCGATGGTATTATAACCAATGCTAAAGGTGGTGGAGCAGTAGCCGACGAGAAATTGATGAAAATGCTAAAGGATTTACGGAAACGTAATGCCAAAAAATTAGGGGTACCTCCATTTGTAATTTTTCAAGACCCTTCATTAGAAGATATGGCGCTGAAATATCCTATTACTATAGAAGAATTGTCTAACGTACATGGCGTTGGAGAGAGTAAGGCCAAAAAATACGGTAAGGATTTTGTGGGTTTAATTGCTGATTATGTTGAGGATAACGACATTATGCGACCAGATGATATGATTGTCAAATCTACTGGCACAAACTCTGCCATAAAATTATACATTATACAAAATGTCGATAGAAAATTGCCTTTAAGTGATATTGCATCTTCAAAAGGCATGGAAATGAAAGCGTTTATCAAGGAAATGGAATCTATTGTCTTTTCGGGTACCAAGTTGAATATCAACTATTGGATAGATGAGATTTTAGACGAAGACCAGCAAGAGGAAATCCATGAGTATTTTATGGAATCTGAAAGCGATAAAATAGACGATGCCATTGAAGAATTTGATGGTGATTATGATGATGAAGAATTACGTTTGTATCGCATTAAATTTATGAGTGAAGTAGCTAACTAGTTCCCCTTTATCCTTTGGACATTTAATTCAGTAGTTTATATTTTATTTATTTTGATTCATTGAATCTTCGATGTCCCCAAAGGGGAAAGTTTGAAGTCGCAGTCTCTCCTGATAGCTATCGGGATCAGTAGATTAGTTGTTCATTTAAAAATTTAGTTTTTAAAGTATCATTTGTACCACATGAAACCTCTGCGAATCTCAGTATAATTTTTTACGCAAAGCCGTAAAGGAATTAATTTGTAAAAAATTTGTGTAATTCATGTCCAATTTCAAATTATTACAATTTCTCTGAGAATCTCCGTGTAAACGCTGTGAATCTCTGCATAATAACTTTACGTCAAGGATTTATGACGTAGATAATTTGTGAAAATTAGTGAAATTCGTTGCAAAAATTTGACCAGTGCAATTTGCCAAAAACTCTATTCTTCCTCATCGATAGCGTCGTCAACAACATACTTGCTAAACAAAATTTCATGTTTTTTAACTTTCAGCCGAATACTTCTAAGAGTAGCATTCTCCAATTTTTTTACTTCACTTTCCTCAACCTGAAAATCAATCTTAGTTACATTTCTTCCTTTTATATCAGAGCCTTCAGATTCAAATTCTGGCATATCAGATTTTAGTTTTAATTCAAAATTATCACCTTTAAAAATCAGATCAGCGCCAGTCTTACATTTCACCTTAAGTTGCCCGACAATAACAGTTTGAAAAAAGAAATAACCACCCAATTCATTCAAACCTGCAAAAAGCACATTGTTTTCTGAGACTCCGAAAGGTCTGTTCTCGACGTCAGTTATAATTGCCTCAACGGTATCATCAGATTTAGTTTCAGAGCCGAAGAGTTTAGATAAAAATGCCATGTCGTTTTTTTTTCAAAACTAACTTTATTAATTCGAATTTCAAATATTTCGCTATTTAAGTCGTAATTCTTTGTTCTCAATCCACAATCCTGACAGTTCAATATTTCGTAGTCCGTCTTCCGTCATTTTTTTAACAATCATCCAAAACTTGAATCTAAATTCGTAAATCATAAATCATTGACTATCTTTGCACCTTCAAACAAAAGAAAACACAATGCAAGACGGTTTATACGCAAAATTCAACACCACAAAAGGTGAGATATTAGTGAATTTGGAGTTCGAAAAGGCTCCAGGAACAGTTGGTAATTTTGTGGCCTTAGCTGAAGGAAACTTAGAAAATTCGGCTAAACCACAAGGAAATCCTTATTATGATGGTTTAAAATTCCACAGAGTTATCCCAGATTTTATGATACAAGGTGGTTGTCCTCAAGGTACAGGAACAGGAAATCCTGGTTATAAATTTGATGATGAGTTTCATCCAGATTTAAAACATGATGGTCCTGGTGTCTTGGCTATGGCTAATTCAGGTCCTGGAACTAATGGTAGTCAATTCTACATTACACATGTTGCTACGGATTGGTTAGATGGAAAGCATACGGTTTTTGGAAACGTTGTTGAAGGACAAGATGTTGTAGATGCTATTTCGCAAGGCGATAAGATTGAAAGCTTAGAAATCATAAGACAAGGCGACAAGGCAGAAAAGTTTAATGCTATTGAAGCGTTTAGAACTTTTGAAGGTTCTCGTGAAAAGCGTATCGCAGCAGAACGCGAAGCAGCAAGTGCAGAATTGGATAAATTGGCTCAAGGATTTGACGAAACTGAATCTGGTTTACGATACAAAATCATTCAGAAAGGAGAGGGTAAAAAAGCTGAAAAAGGAAATACGGTATCTGTTCACTACAAAGGTCAACTGGCAGATGGCACGGTTTTCGACTCCTCATACAAAAGAAATTCGCCATTAGATTTTCAAGTAGGCGTAGGTCAAGTAATTCCAGGTTGGGATGAAGGTATTTGTTTATTGAACGTTGGCGATAAAGCACGTTTGGTAATTCCTAGTGATTTAGCATATGGTGCTGCTGGAGCTGGAGGCGTCATTCCACCAAACGCAGTTTTGGTATTCGATGTGGAATTAATGGATGTAAAAGCCTAAGGTTTATCATTTTTAAGTAACAAAATAGAAAAAGAATCGTCTCACATATAGTGGGACTTTTTTTATGTTCAAAATTAAACGCAACCAAACTTTTCTCAATATGAAACTAAAAACACTTTTTTTATTACTATCACTTTTATTCATAGTGTTTAATTGTTCAAATAATATCGACTATTCAGAAGCATTTAAAAATGAAACTTCAGGAAGTTACCTTTATCATTACGATGATTTAATTGAGGTTTACTATGAAAACAACACACTTTTTCTAAATTGGCGAGGAGGGAAAATTAAACCTGTAGCTTTAGACACGAACGAATTTTTTGTGGCAGATATGTATAAGAAATTCCGTTTTGTACAACATCCGGAAACGAAAGAACGCTACTTGTCTGCAATTTCAGAAGAAAATGAAAACCAAATTACCTACGACTATCTAAAAGTACCAGAAGGTTATAAAACGCCAAGTGCTCATCTAAAAGAAGGTAATTATGACAAAGCACTAGCTGGTTATTTAGAAATTAAAAAACAAGATTCTACAAGCATCTTTATAAACGAACGGGAATTTAATAGCATGGGTTACCAACACATAAGAAAACATGAATATGCAAAAGCAATTGAGATATTAAAAATAAATGCAGCATTGCATCCTGAAAGCGCTAATGTCTATGATAGTTTAGGAGAAGCTTATTTATTACATGGCGATAGTTTACAAGCCTATACCAATTATAAAAAGACGCTAGAAATTAATTCTCAGAATAGACGAGCCAAGGAGTTTGTAAATGCTTATATAGCTGATAGCAATGAATAAATGCAGCTAAGCCTTATGAGTCTATTTTTTTATTATAAAGAAATTTCCTAACTTAACCATATGTTAAGTATAAAACATAGCAATTTATATTCGGAAGTTCTCAAAGAACTGAATTATAAGTTTGGCGATGTTTTTATTTTTGACGGTTTTGTTATTTCAGAAGTCAAGGAAGGTGAGAGCTATTCTTGGGAAGATCATGGAAAACTTACCGTTAAAGATGTCATTGATTTCACGAAAACCGATGGTACCGACTTGGTTTATATATCCCATAGAATTAATTCATATTCGGTAGTACCAATGGATTGGCTTAAATTTTATAAGCATAGCCTTGACTTAAAAGGTTATGGTATTGTTTCATACAATAATGTTAGTTCGGTAAATTCTGCAATTGAAAACATTTTTTTTAAAAAGAAAATAAAACGTTTTACTACAATTGAATCGGCTGTACAATGGGCTAAAAATATGAAGCTTGTTGATGTCAAGGATTAATCTATAAATAATTATCTTATTCCTAGTCATAAATAATCTATACCTTAAGTCTGCGATAAATTTAGATTACCATTAATTTTATTCTATCAAGCTTTTACAAATCTATCCAATTCTATATTTAGGAAATAATTTTTTCAAACTCTAAAGTTGTCTTGAAATTTAAAATATTCTATTAAAGTTCCTTTTTTAATAGCCATAACAGGCAATATTTTATAATTTTATCAAAATTCAAAAAACACAACCTTATGAAACAACTATTACTCAATTTATTTACTGTTTTTGGCTTTGTCAGTATGCTTTCTGCACAATATACCACACCAGATACAGGTATGACCTACAGCTTGGATGATCTAGTTGCGGCGAGTCCTGCTACTATTTCAGTATCAGGAACCACCTATACTTTAGTGGAAGACCTTACAATTTCTGCGACCGATACGTTTCTCATCAATTCTGATGTGACTTTAGAAATTGGAGCAGATATAAGAATAACCATTTTTGGAACCTTTAACGTCGACGCTAACAGCGTAATGTTTACGGCTGTTGACACCAATGCACCTTATGACGGTTTTCGTTTTGAGGAATTTTCAGATATTAATATTCAAAACGCAACTATTCAATATGGAGGAGGTCTTCGTGTATTAACTGAAACCTTCACTATTAATAATTGTTTACTTACCAACAATGTTTCTGGTGTTTCTACAGGAGGTGTTATTGGACTTTCTAGAGGAATGCCTCAAATTACCAATAATACTATTACCTTTAATGAAACTACAGGCATTGGATCTGGAGCTACAAATCAAGTTTCTCCTTATATTTTTAACAATTATTTTGAAGGTAATAATCAAGCGAATTCTAACCGACCACAAATTAATTTAGGACCTTCACTTACTGATCAGCCGACACAAATTATTCAGAACACCATAAAAGGTGATCGTAATTTAACATTGGTAGGCGGCCTTTCTGTTTCTGACCTTTTAGGTTCTGCAGGTGTGAACGCTATAATCGATGATAATATCATAACTGACAATCGTTATGGTATGGTTATTCAGAGTAACAATGTATCTGCATTTATTAGAAATAATGTTATTGAAGACAATAATACGCAAGGCGTTCCTTTCCAAGGCGGAAGTGGTATTTCATTGGTAGCATCTGTGGAAGGTAATAACATTATTGCAAGTGGTAATGAGATTCGAAGAAATTTATGGGGCATTACACTTCAAGGCGAATCCATGATAAACTTAGGTGACAACGTTGATAATGTTGGGCAGAATGTGTTTTCCGATAATGGTAATGGTGGCGCACTCTATGCGCTTTTCAACAATACAGACAATCCATTGACGGCATTGCACAATTGTTGGGATGAAGACAATGTTCCTAATACACTTGCAGATGCAGAAGCTGTAATTTCACATCAAAACGATGATAATTCATTGGGATTAGTTACGTTTGACCCTGTTGATTGTGCATTTTTAGGTATTGATGATTTGGCTTTTAATGGGCTTAGTATTTATCCGAACCCTACAGATGGTCAACTGAATTTTGATAATAATACGGCTTTTGAACACTTGAATGTTTATAGCATCGATGGGAAATTGATAACAGAAAAAACGCTACAATTAGGTGCCAATACTTTAAACCTTGATTTGAATTCTGGTATTTATATGTTGGAATTTAAAGGTGAAACTGCTAGAGCCGTTAAAAAGCTAATAGTTAAATAGTTTTTTAATGGATTGATATTGAAAAGCTTCATCTTTTGGATGGAGCTTTTTTATTTAGTCACGTTCGTAATTAAATCTGTTGTACGCTTGCAGAGATTTATAAAGGGTAAGCGTAAAAAACTGGCGTTGATTGCAGTGTGCAATAAGCTGCTAAAACAGGTCTTTGCAATAGCTAAATCAGGATTAATATATGATGGAGAATATAAGATAAGAGTACTCTAGTGAAAAATTAAAGGGATTTTACTTGTTTTTACTACAGTACTTTGTTAGCCGTTGTTATTTCCGTAAAGCATATTATTCTCTAATACTCCAAATTTCATGAATTGGATCTCCTTTACTTGATAATCCCGAATGATGCCATTTATCATTAATCAATTCATAACTAAATTTCAACTTGAGTCCTATTTTGGAATCGTCTTTAGAAAAGAACTCAATGTTCTCAATATATTCTCCATTTTTGGTAATATATGTTCCACCACCAGTTCCCATAAACTTTTTAGTTTCTGTATTGTACGCTATCCATTGGAATCGAGTTCCTGATAAAATTTTCATTGTCTTACGTGGTCTGCTTGTATCCCTCAATTGAGTTTCACCATCCTTAATTCTACCAGACATTAACCAAGCACCTTGCAACTTGCCTGGCAAGCCGTTATCTAATCTTTTCAATTTCAGACGAATGTCAACGAATTCAATTTCATTGTCTGAAATGCGTACTTTAAAGCTTACTTGTGTTCCTACGAGTTCCGGAGTGCTTGTATCAAACTCCATTTTTTTAGTCATTGTATTACCTTCTAATTTCCATGTGCCACCAATGGTGCGAATGAATTTGCCAGTAGTACCATTATATGTGGTTGATACTTGATAGCCGTCTGCAAATATGACTACACTTTTTATTAGGTCTCCATTTTTTTAAGTGAAAGAGGTTTCCCATGCACCAATAATTCCTTTGGCATGAAGTACAAAAGAAAAAGATATACAGATGAGAAATATAATTATTTTTTTCATGGATATATGTTTTTAAATAGTTGGTGATGATGAAGGCTAACGATGTTGTATATGATTTCGTTGCGTGTTTAAGCACTAAAGTTAGCAAATAAATCACAGATAGAAAGTCCGCGTCCCGAAAGCTATCGGGATTCGTAAGTAGGCTAGAACTAGCAATAAAATACACACGTTGTGCCTGTTGCAAATCTCTGTTGATAAAGTTAATCACCAGATTGATACCGCCAAGGTTAAGTTGTGTCATTACAAATATTAGAGCTTATCACGCCGACAAAAAAGACAATCAATGTCTTCTGGATATCGTTGGACGATTAAGATCAAGGTTACACCTGTTAGGATTGCTTTGGGGCAACTGTGTAGCCGACACAGGTTATAGCAGCGGAGAGAACTACGCTTTTCTAGAGTAGATAAATTTATTGAGTTTTATTCCGCCACATGGTACTTACAAAGGTGGACCAGGTGGATGTTCACAATGGGTAATAGGATTATTATGTCTGTCCAGAGAGTGTCAACAGTACGAGGGGAGGTTCTATGAAAGGCAAACGCGAAAGCACGGTAGAGCCTGTTTTTGGAACATTCACGCAATTCATGGGCTTGAGGAAAATTAACACCTTGGGTATAGCTCAGGCAAACAAGGTGATGCATTTATCGGCAATGGCCTATAAAGAAGTACTTAAAGTTTGTTCAAAAACTGGCAAAAACCAATGCAAAAGCACTTGATCTTATGTTTATGGAAATAAGAGTACTACGAAAGTGGATATCTTTTAATTTAAACCTATTAAACTCATTAATTTAATTATTAATGGGTTGTGCAGCGGTTACCGTTGTTGGCAGTAGTTTTTATTTTTTTTAGTAAATTCTCTACAAATTTTAATAAAAGTCTGAAATAGTTCTATATAATATTGTATATTTACTATAGGTTGGGCGTAAAAATACTATAATGGAAGTCAAGAGAAAGACAGAGAATTCGAATAAAAAACAGGGTTCAGTTAAAGTTAGGGTTGCTAAAAAAGGAAAAAATCCGGTAAGTTCAAGACATAGCAAGTTTTCACCATCTTGGGTTGTCGTTCATTCTAAGGATGCGCCTGGGTTCAAAATGGAATTAATAGATCGTATTAGAGAAGGTGTGAAAAAGTCAGATTGGAAACAATTGATTCAATACACTGATTCCACTGAAAAAGAGTTTGAACATATTCTTCCTGCATCTATAAGTAGTATGCAAAAGAAAGCTATTTATGGAAAAGAGACATCAGAGCGTATTTATGAGCTAGCTAGATTATTTGGATTAGGTTATGAGGTTTTTGATTCCAAAGAAGATTTCAAGAAATGGCTAATGACTCCATCAAAAACTCTTGGGAATAAAATTCCATTTGAGTTACTTGATAGTAGTATTGGTTTTGAAATGGTAGAAAACGAAATCATTAGAATTCAATATAATGTTTATAGTTAATGATTGTTTACAGAGTTGCTAATGTAAAATATAAAGACTTAACATTATCAGGAATTGGTGCTGAAAAAGTTGGTGGAAGATGGAATTCAGTTGGTACGAGAGCTGTTTATTGTTCAGAAAATATTTCATTAGCGTTATTAGAGTATTATGTGCATTCTGAAAATATTGCATACTTACCTAAAAAAATATTAATTGCAAAAATTCAATTTCCAGACGAGTTTGTAATCGAAGAATTAAAAGAACTTCCCGAAAGATGGAATCAATATCCATACTCTTCCAAAACCACAGATGTTTTTACTGATATAGCAAAAGATCGAAATAAATTTGCTTTAAGAGTACCATCGACTATTGTCGGTCTTGAATCAAATATTATTCTTAATCCTTTATTTAAAGAATTCGGAAAAGTTGAAGTAGTCGAGTTTATTGAATTACCAATTGATGAAAGGCTAAAAAAACATAAACGATAATAATCTAGGTATTTGGGTCAGAATAATTACTGCCAACTGGTTATATCAAAACAAATATAGTTATTTAAACATACTAATTTCGGGATATCAACACTTTATGTATCCTATAGTCTTGCAAAATCAACCCTTTATCACATCCCGATAGTCATCAAAAAAAGCTTCAAATAGGCTCATATTCTTATTAAAGAATTCCATCACTTCGCGCCAGGTATTTTTGTTATGTATAGATACGTTTTCGTCTAACACCAAGTAGATGCGTGAGATTTCTTTACCGTTTTCTAAGTAATATTCTTCTTCGTAAATGGCTTCTGGTAAGAATTCGCTTTTTAATAGGCCCTTTAAGGCCACTAACTTTTCCCAGCAGTTGATGCGGTTTTCCAAATCGTCTTCAAGGTCTAAAGCGATTAAGGCTTGCTTGGTATCGAAATGAAACTTGAAAGCTACGCCTTTGATTTTGGTATCATATAAAAGCCATTTACGTGGAAATGACTTTCCGAAGCTGGTCCAAAATTCTTGTCTGAGTTGTCTAGATTCTTCTTTTGAAAACAATGTGTTTTGGTTTTGGTTTCAAATTTAGTGATAAAATGGATTGTTTAAGTCATTACGAATTACTAAGCATTCCTCAGAATTTTAACTTTCAAGTTATTATTAAACAGAATGCCTTACTTCGACTACGCTCAGCACAGGTAGTTTAATTTTTAAATAAAATAAGCAATCAAAATACCCAAACAAATCGCCACCAACTTTGATAAATTAAACTTATGACCTTCGCCAGTTTCAAACAGAATAGTGGTAGAAATATGTAAAAAGATACCAATAACAATGGCATTGATGACATCCACATAATTGGTCATTATACTAGAATGGTTGGAAATATACGTACCCAAAGGAGTCATGACTGCGAATACCACCAAGAAACTTACCATTTGAAATTTGCTATAGCTAGACTGTAATAAAAAAGCCGTGATTAAAATAGCGATTGGGATTTTATGGATCAGCACACCATAAACCATATCGTTGTGCTGGTGAATAGGAAAACCTTCCAAAAAACTATGAATACATAAACTGATAAATAATAACCAAGGAAATTGGGTATCGTTTTTATGAATATGCACATGGCCATGTTCGGCACCTTTTGAGAAAAACTCTAAAATAATCTGAAGCAAAATACCACACATAATGTACAAACCTGTTAGTTTGGCATCGATATGATGGTAGACTTCTGGTAATAAATCGAATAGCGTGAGTGCCAATAAAAAAGCACCACTAAAAGATAACAACAACTTGGTGTAAATTGACTTTTGTTTCTTGGTCAATAAAGCAATGACAACGCCAATGATAACTGCTAGTAATGGTAGTAAATAGCTATTCATTTATAGGTTTACTTAAAAATCATGATTAAGCGTTCGGATGTTTTGGCATGGAATTTTCGTAATTTATAATCGCCAAATACATCTAACAAATGAACGCCTGCTTTTTCAAACAATGTTTCAAAATCTTCTAAAGTAAATGCTTTTACCCGTTCTTGAAATTCATAGTGTTCGACATCCATACTTCGACTTCGCTCAGCAGGCACTTGAAAACTTATATCCTTTATAATATAACCGTCTTTTACATAGCGTTTTTGATGAAAATCGATGCCTTCAACGGTTTTCACATTCTCAGCCACTAAATGTTCAACCACGTAATTAGTATTCATAAAATCGATGACACCAAAGCCAAATTCATTTAGTTCCGCTTTGATGGATGTTATGGTTTTTAAATTACAGTTCTCGTCATCAAAATACCCAAAACTCGTAAACAGGTTAAAAACGGCATCAAACGTATCTGGATAGGGTTTGCTCATATCATGCACAGCAAACTTCAAGGTTTCGTTTTCGTATTGCTTGGCGTGTGCAATACTTTGTTCCGATAAATCGACTCCTGTAACATCGTAGCCTAAAGAATTTAGATACACCGAATGTCTACCTTTGCCGCATGCTAAATCAAGGATTTTACCGCCTTCGGGCAGATTGAGATAGTTAGTAAGATTATCCATAAACCCTTGGGCTTCATCGTAATCCCGGTCTTTATATAAAATATGGTAGTAAGGTGTGTCAAACCACGATGCGTACCATTGTTTTGTAGATTTAGTCATAACATTAAATGTCCTGCAAAAATACTGTATTTTTGCAATCTATTAAGCGGAACTTATGGACAATAATTATAAGATGTTAGCCAAGACTTTATTTGGCTTCGAAGATATTTTAGCAAAGGAACTGACACAACTTGGTGCCATGGACGTGGAAAAAGGGGTCCGAAACGTGAGTTTTGTTGGCGATAAAGGCTTTATGTATAAGGCCAATCTTGGTCTAAGAACGGCTATTAAAATATTAAAACCCATTCATTCTTTTCGGGTTGCTAGGGAAGAGGATCTTTATAAAAATGTAAAGCAAATGAAGTGGGAAGATTATCTAAAACCCACAGGTTCTTTAGCGGTTGATGCCACGGTTCATAACAGTGTGTTTACACATTCGCAATACACAGCACTAAAAACCAAGGATGCGATTGTCGATCGGTTTAGGGATATTGATGGCACACGACCAGATGTGGATTTACGTTTTCCAGATTTAAAAATCAATGTTCATATTGATAGACAACGTTGTACCATTTCTTTAGACACTTCAGGCGAATCTTTGCACCGACGCGGTTATAAAACAGCCACTAATATTGCTCCAATTAACGAAGTTTTAGCCGCTGGATTAATTATGATGAGTGGATGGGACGGCCAAACCGATTTTATGGATCCAATGTGTGGTAGTGGCACTATACTTGCCGAAGCTGCGATGATTGCTTGTAATATTCCACCAAATTTAATGCGAAAGGAATTCGCTTTTGAACGTTGGAAGGATTGGGATGTGGATTTATTTGAAACAATTGAGGAATCCTTATTGAAGAAAACAAGGGATTTTCATCATAAAATAATTGGTTATGATAAGTCGCCTTCTGCAATTGCCAAAGCGAAGGAAAATATAAAGAATGCGCATTTGGATGAATTTATATATATTCAACATGAAGATTTCTTTAAAACCCAAAAATCAGGTAACGAGAAATTGCACATGGTTTTTAATCCACCATATGGCGAACGTTTAGAAAACTTGAATGTTGAAGAATTCTACGGGAATATTGGGACCACCTTAAAACATGGTTATCCAGGAACCAATGCATGGCTAATTACGTCTAATTTGGAAGCTTTAAAATCAGTGGGCTTAAGACCATCACGAAAAATTAAGGTATTCAACGCTAAGCTTGAAGCGCGATTAGTTAAATACGAAATGTATGAGGGTAGCCGGAAGGCTAGCAAGCAGTAGAAGCCCCTTTAGTTCCCCAGAGGGGAAAATTAGTTCGCAGTCTTTGTCATATTTAGGCAGTAATTTTGTTTACAGTCTGAGTTTATATTTGTGAATCCTAAAGATTTTAATTTAACAAGGCTATTATTTTATTTTTATCCGTGTTAATCTGTGAAATCCGTATCAAGTTATTTCAGCGCAATAATTGGTGAGAATTAGTGAAATTTGTGTCAGCTTTTTTTCTTCGTGAATCTTTGTGTCTTCTCCGATTAACATTATGTAATAGTTCTAAGCCTAAGTTTCTCTGCGTACAGCTTAGCGCCTCTGCGAGAAATTTTTAGCGTCCAAACTCCTCCAATTGCAAATTATAATCATACTGTAAATCCTCGTGCAGCACACTAATTTTCTTTTTGATGGAAAGAATCTGGCGTTCATAAAGATTACTCAACGTGGTGTTTCGATGAATTGATGGTTTTAATTCGTTTAAGCGTTCACAGAAATAGAGCAGGAGTTCAACTTCGGTTGTTTTCTTAAGTGAATATCGACTATAAATCCGAATCTGTCTTAGAATTTTTCGAATCGTTTTCTTCATGTAAAAATAACTGTCTGAGTTAATCCCTTCAAACAATTCGTCTAGAGTTAATTTGACACTTGCGATGTAACCATCTTCATCATGGGATTCAAATAACAAATAGGTCAATAACGCTTTATTTTCCTTTTTGAACTTTCCCAAACGTAGACAAAGCTCCAGAAGTTCTTCTTGCGAAAGATGTTTTAATTCTTTTTTTATGGTGACTATGGATTCAATCTTCATATGATAAATATAGGCATTGTATAATTGGTTAAATATAAAGATTTTGATAAAGGGAAAAGCAGTCAACTATACACTAATTAACTGCTCTAATTTGTCTTTTAATAAAAAATGTAGTTTATCTCAATTTTGGATAATCATGAGGACTCAATTCATGCATAACCTCATAAATCGCTTCAAAAATATCCTCTACAGAAGGTTTTGAAAAATAATCGCCATCAGTTCCGTAAGCTGGCCTGTGAGGTTTGGCTGCTAAAGTTTTTGGTTGGCTATCTAAATATTGAAACGCATTTTGCACATTCAATATTTGATCTAAAATATAAGCCGAAGCGCCACCTTTGACATCTTCGTCAATAACCATAACTCTGTTTGTTTTGGCTATACTTTTTACAATATCATGGTTTAAATCAAACGGTAATAAAGACTGCACATCAATAATTTCTGCATCAATACCAACGACTTGAAGTTCTTTTGCAGCTTGTTCTACCAAACGCAAGGTAGAGCCATAGGAGACTAAGGTAATATCGTCGCCTTCCCTAATTTTTTCGACCACTCCAATTGGTGTTTTAAATTTTCCAATATTGTTGGGTAACTTCTCTTTAAGTCGGTAACCGTTTAAACATTCAATGACTAAAGCTGGTTCGTCACTATCTAACAGCGTGTTGTAGAATCCGGCAGCTTTAGTCATGTTTCTTGGGACTAACACATGGATACCTCTGACCAAGTTTAATACGCCTCCCATTTGTGATCCAGAATGCCAGATGCCTTCCAAACGATGACCACGGGTTCTTACAATTAATGGCGCTTTTTGGCGACCTTTAGTTCTGTATTGTACCGTTGCCAAATCATCACTCATGATTTGAAGTGCATACATAATATAATCTAAGTACTGAATCTCAGCAATAGGTCTTAAACCACGCATAGCCATCCCAATACCTTGACCGATAATGGTGGCTTCCCTTATCCCTGTATCAGAAACCCGAAGCGCTCCATATTTTTCCTGAAGCCCTTCCAAACCTTGATTCACATCTCCAATATAACCAGCATCTTCTCCAAAAATTAAAGCTTCTGGATAACTATTGAAAATAGCATCAAAATTTTCCCGTAAAACAACGCGTCCATCAACATCTTTGGCATCATCGGCATAGGTTGGTATAATTTCAGATTGATTCAAAGCATTGTGCTCTGATTCGCTATGTAAATGTGAACTGTATTTAGGCTGAATTTTAGTGATGTAATTATTTATCCAATTCTGAAGCGCCAATTTCTCAGAAGATGATTCTGAAACCACATACCGCAATGCTCTTCGTGTGGCAGACAATATATCGCGTCGTAATGGCTCATCTAAAGCTTCTAAATCGTTTTTAAATTTTTTGATGAAAACGCCATTCGGGCTAGAAGCTGCTAATTTATCTAACAAGTTTAGTGCTTCAGTGCGCTCGGATAAAATAGGATTATGGAATGCTGTCCAAGCGGCCTTTTTAGCGGCTCTAACTTCTTTTTTAATGCTACGTTCCAAAACAATCAATTCTTCGGTCGTGGCAATATTATTTTCAATAATCCATTTGCGCATTTGCGCATTACAATCGTATTCGGCTTCCCAAGCTAAACGTTCCTGATCCTTGTAACGCTCATGGGATCCAGATGTGGAATGCCCTTGCGGCTGCGTTAATTCTTGAACATGAATCATTACAGGCACATGCTCTTTTCTAGAGATTTTAGCAGCTCTTTGGTAGGTATCCATTAATTCTGGATAGTTCCAACCATCGACTCTGAAAATCTCATATCCTTTATCGTCTTCGTTGCGTTGAAAACCTTTTAGAATTTCAGAAATATTTTCTTTTGTAGTTTGGTGTCTGGCGTGTACAGAGATACCATAATTATCATCCCAAATACTAACGATCATTGGCACTTGTAAAACACCTGCTGCATTTATGGTTTCAAAAAACAAGCCTTCACTTGTACTCGCATTACCAATGGTTCCCCAAGCAATTTCATTTCCCGATTTAGAAAAATTTGTAGTATCAATGCCTTTAACTTTTCTGTATATTTTAGACGCTTGTGCCAACCCTAAAAGTCTAGGCATTTGTCCTGCTGTAGGTGAAATATCTGCACTTGAGTTTTTCTGCTCTGTTAGATTTTTCCAATTCCCATCAGCATCTAAACTATGCGTTGCAAAATGGCCTCCCATTTGGCGACCGGCTGACATTGGTTCGTCTTTTATATCTGTATTAGCGTATAATCCTGCGAAGAACTGTTCGATGGTCAATTCGCCAATGGCCATCATAAAAGTTTGATCCCTGTAATAACCTGATCTGAAATCGCCATTTTCAAAAGCTTTTGCCCAAGCAATTTGTGGGATTTCCTTTCCATCTCCAAAAATACCAAACTTTGCCTTTCCTGTTAAAACTTCCCTACGACCCAACAAACTACATTCTCTACTGGTTACTGCCAGTTTGTAATCATTTAAAACTTCAGCTTTAAAATCTTCAAATGTAATTTCTGTTTTGGTGTTAGGGTTGGTCTTCATGCAAGTACTGTTTAAGTGTAGGTCCAAATAAATTCCAAAATAATAATAAGAATCATTTTAAGAAGTATCTGGTATTGCGAAAGTACGAAAAATTAAAATTTTATGCAATAGCATAGAACGTTATAATCTTGAATTATTCTCAAAAAAGTAAACTAAAGACGGAGAATTGTTTAAATAAAATCAGAAATTTAACTTTTCAATAAGAATTTGCTAATAATCTCATTATAGGTTTTCAGTTTTAGCGCATTAAAAAGGTTGAAATCAGATCAATACCATTTTCTTCTAAATAAACCTAAAAGTACTTGCGGATCTACAGTGAACATAAATCGAATACGTTGGTCGTAATCTTGTTCCGCAATTTCCCAACCAAGATTAGAATACACAGGAAAGTAGATTTCAAAATAATCTTCGACAAGCGTTAATCGGATACCGGAGTCGTAAACAAATTTGGTGTTTTCATATTTGTTTTTTACTAAACCAACATCACCATAAGCTTGTATATATCTCCAAATAGACGTACTAAAATTAGCCGTTGTCATCCATTGGTTGGCAAAAGGTGTTTCTAATTTAGATTTAAAACCACCCTCTGCAATTATGATTTGTTGACTGAATATTCCGGTGGCTTCAGAACGCCCCAAATAGTTAAAGTCAAACAAGTAATCCGTTGGTCTATCCAGAGCGAAACTAAAATAATTAGATCCTAAATCGGAGTTGTTTTCTAAAAAGAAACCTGCAAAAAACCTGAAGCTGATATTTCGATTGCTTTTAGTCAGTTTTCTAATTTCATAATTAAAAGATACTTTACTGAATTTATCCGCAATTTGAAGATCGGTTCTGATTGTAGAATAATTAATGACTCCAGGATTTGAATGCACGTACCTTAAGTTGAAGACACCATAATCCGGTTCATCTACAACCACAGTTGCGTTTTCTCCAATTTCTCTTTTTATGCTTATATACCTTGCGTTTATATGATCTGTTTTATTGGATCTTAAGTCAGTATTATCCCTAAAACTAAATGAAATGGAAGGGCGGATTCTTGTAAAAAAAGCATCTTCTCCAAAGGATTGGTAAGCCGCTGAGATTCCATAGGAAATATCATAAAGATTTTGATTTTCTAAATTATGGGAATAATAAACACTTAAACCTCCTGTAAACGACTTAGAACTTGTTCCATATTGCGGAGAGAACTTGTAATTTAAGCGTTTTCTTAAAATGGTTTTATTATAGAATTTAGCGCCTAATGTCAATCCGTCGTATATGTTGTTGAATTCCACTAAAGGCATCAAGAACACCTGATTATAATTTGGGTCCTCAATATCCTTAAACAATCGAAACTGTAAAGGTTTGTTGTTCAGAAAAGATCCTTTTGCCGCTCTATAATTATCACGTTGATTAAATTCGGGTATAACATTATCATAGTCTAATATAAACTTCTCGGTACTGTCCTTTGGTAGTGAAATGGTTTTGGTGCCTTTTATGTTCTCCACCCATAATTTACCCATTACCGAATCGTTTTTCATCTTAAAGACCGAAATAGGCATGGTATTGTTCCTTTTGTTCTTTATGGTTAATTTTAAAGAGTCGTCGGTAGTTTCTAAATCAGTAATCTTAAAGTCTATTTTCTTTCTGGTATTGATATAATCTGTAAAAAACCAGCGTATGTCCTTATCCGTTTGTGAGGTTATAAAAGTTTCAAAATCGCTGATTTTAATCTGTTTTAATCGATTTGTTTCTAGGAATTCCGTAATTAATTCAGATAAATTGATATCTTCTGCAAACGCATCTAAATAGTTAAGTCCGACGCCTGCTTTATACTTTCCGGCAATATTTGAATTGAATTTTGTGAGAGAATCTTTGGACATGCTCAAAGGTTGATCTTTATTTTTCCGGGCAATTTCCATCGCATATAGAAAATAGCGAAAGTTAAAATTAAGATCTGCCGCATGAAATGCCTTTATGCCCCAAATATCAGATAAGGTTCCCAATAGTTTTAAGTCTGGATAATACTCATCAACATACTTGGCCAAATAATAGATTTGAAGCCCTTCACTTAACCAGTGTTCTTTTCGTGGATTTAGTAAAAGCACATTATCAATATATTTTTTTAAAGCGGTTTTCACCAATTTTAATTCGTACTGAAGATCATCTGGAAAAGGTCTGAAAAATGCAGGTAATTGATTCAGCCCATAAAGTGGGTTTTTCCTGTAATCAATTGAAGTAACCATCAATTGCCTATGCGGATAATCGCCTAATTGTTCCGATAGATATTTTGTTACGCGGTCTGTTATAAGCGCTTTTTCGGGACCTTGTAAACCTTTTTCGCTAATGTTTGAAATTAGAATAAAATCATCCGTTTGTATAAAGCCATAGGGAGGAAATTTATGTAATGATAAAAAGGTGTCGATACGATCTTTTCCAGTTAGAATTGTAGTTTGGGTATTGTCGTCTTTATCAAAACCCACAGCACTAAAATTTAACTCAGAAGTAACTCTATAGTTTCTTGGATGCGTAATACTTATAGTGATATCCGACTTTGGAACAAACATATCATCTAAATTCTTATTGCTATAATACTGCCATTCTCCGTCATAAACTGCAGGTGTGATATACCAATATTTTAAATCGAAGTCATTAGTTTTAGTAAATCCATAATCTGTAAAAGTAGCGTCTGGTATTTTAAGTTGATAGTTGAGCGTTAATGTGTACGTTTTGTTGGGTAATAAAGGATTTTCTAGTTTCACCTTTATCACATCTGGATGTGCTTCCAAACGGTTGTGTTCTAAAGAGGAGTCATTCTCGTTTTTAATTGAAGTTATAACCGTAAAACCACGTTGTTCATTTTTCGCCAAATGAAATTTGGTACTGAACTCTTCTTCAAAACGTTTGGCTAAAGGCGTGGATTTTGTAGAATAGCTATGATTCCAATCGTTGAGGTAAATTTCCCTTAATACATCGTTAGATTCATTTTGATAAACAATAGTTTGGGAAATGGAAATGGTTTTGGTTTCCACATTTACCTTGGCATTAATATCCATTGCGTTTTGAGCCTCTATGGTGAAGCCAAAAACAATTAAAAGGACTGTTGTAATGAGGTGTTTATTCAATTAGCAATGATAAATTTAATAGGGTTAGATGGGATATTGGATACCTTCAAATAATACAAACCATTTTGCAAATCGGAAACATTAAAATGTTGTTTGCTGTCAGAATTCATCAGAAATGTCTTTACATTTTGTCCCAAATTATTATAAATGTTTAAGCGCTCATTGTATAAATCGAAGTGATCAATATTTAACGTGAGGTTCTGATTAATAATTGTAGTTTCCAACTGCATTCCAGATAAAAGTTCAACAGCTTCGTTACTTAAAAAAGTGGCATCCGTTTCCAATGACACAGTAACGGGAAGATGATCGCTAAAATTGTGTAATGCATTCCTTAATTCATACGAAAATTGAGAGCCTGTGGTTTCACAATCGGAAGAATTTATGGATTTATTCCAACAAGAAATCAAACCGTTGTTGCCATATACTTGATAAGAATTAGGAACATATGTCACATCTGCCGTACTCGTCATGTTTTCAGAAGTAAGTATAAAATCGAATCGGTCATCAAAACCACCTGTTGAGCCTCCCAATCCGTTTTGAGTACGTGTAGATTGGGTAAAAACATCAACATAATTAGGATTGTTGTGCCAACTGCCAATTCGGTTAGCAGGATCTACGAACGTAATTGAATTAGCACTGCTTATTAACGTTTGAAAGGCGCCTTCACTATTGGTATATACATTTAAATCGCCTCCCAATAAGACATTAGTGTCTGTTGGTAAAGTATCTAAATACGTTTCTAAATCCTGAACCATCTCAAAACGCTTCTGTGCATTAAAAGTTCCGCTGGATGCCTTTAAATGACAAATTATGACATAAATTTCAATAGGATCTGTGGCCTGATTTATAGTGTTTAATTGTATACGGTAAACATTAAAATCGCGTAAATACGTAGGCACAATAATTTCTTCTTCTATTGTAAATTTTGTGCTATCGTAATAAAGTAGATTTTGTAAATCATTTTGATCCCCAAAATTATCATCTGAAGTATTAGATACATAAGTGGCCATTTCAAAATTAGAATTAACGGCAGACTTAACGGTATTTAAAACATCCATAGCTCCAGTGATGTTATTGAGCTCACAGACTAAGAATAAATCAGGCTGATAGTCATTAAGAATGTAAGATAGGTCATCAATCCGATTTGGAACGGCTTCTTCAAGAGGGTAATTTAATAAATTATAAAACATTACTTTAACTGTTTCTTGTGCAGAAACATGGGTAAAAGCAAGGCATATAATCGTGAAAAAACCTAGAATTTTCTTTTTCATAGCGTTGAATAAAAATTATGGTTTTGGTAAATTTATTTTAACTTTTTCAATTGGCTGCAAAATAATCTTTTTTACTCACTTTACATCAAATTTCGTTCTGTAGCTCAGGCTATGCAACTTAAAAATGGTTTCAATTGTGAAAACTATTCTCAGTTTTTCGCTAGAATCAGAAAGTATGCATTGAATTCTAAAAGTTAGGACTAAGGTCGTACTCTTTATAAAAATCGTTTAGAATTTCTATGACTTCATCTGCGCTGTCTACTAAATGAATTAAGTCCAAATCTTTAGCGCTTATATTTTTAGCATCTATAAGTGTGGTTTTTACCCAGTCCATCAAACCTCCCCAAAAATCTTTTCCTACTAAAATAATAGGAAATGATTCTATCTTATGAGTTTGTATTAAAGTCATTGCTTCAAACAATTCATCGAGGGTTCCAAAACCTCCTGGCATTACCACAAAACCTTGAGAATATTTTACAAACATTACCTTTCTAACAAAGAAGTAGTCAAAATCTAAGCTTTTGTCGCTGTCTATGTATGGATTGTCATGTTGTTCAAAAGGCAATTCGATATTTAAACCAACGGAAGTTCCACCTGCAATATGTGCGCCCTTGTTACCTGCTTCCATGATACCTGGTCCACCACCTGTAATAACGCCATAGCCTTGATCTACAATTTTAGTAGCAACTTCTTCGGCTAATTTATAATATTTATGGTCTGGTTTGGTTCTTGCTGAACCAAAAATAGAAACACAAGGTCCTATTTTACTCAATTTTTCGTAACCGTTTACAAATTCTCCCATGATTTTAAAAATCGCCCAAGAGTCGTTTGTTTTTATTTCATTCCAGCCTTTGTTTTTAATTTCGCTTTGCATATAATTGATAAAATTTTGTATAACAATATAAAAGCCATATTAATATATGGCCTTGTCTAAATATAAAGACCACCAAAGTTAAGATAAATTGAGGGAATCTTGTTCTAATATTGACAAAAAAATAAGCGTACCCAAATGAATGGATACGCTTAATGTTTAAAATTTCAAAGTGTTTATAAAGGTTTTCTACCCGATATAATATTATATAGGATTATAATTACAGCGATTACAAGTAAAATATGAATTAAACTACTAGAACCAAGACCAGGAACAATTCCTAATAATCCTAATAACCATACAACGATTGCGATTACGGCAACAAGCCAAAGAATACTTTTCATAATGTTTTGATGTTTTTTTGTTAGATACTACAAGTTAAATAACATTATGAAGACCACCATAGAATTTAATCAATTGGGTTAACAATATAAGTAAATGCGCAACAATTTGCTTTTTCAGTGTACTTCCCTGAATAGAGTTGACCGTTTTTTAGTTATTTACTTCATTGTTAAAAATAGTCATTATGGGTCTATTTTTTGGTTTTAAGGTTGACCAATATTTCTCAAAATTGTCTGGGCTCATTTTTGGTAAACTTTTATGTGTTCTTTTTTCATTATAATTCTTAACTGCTTTTGCTACACATTTTTTTAATTGAAAGAAGGTTTCTGGTTTCCAATAATCTAAATATTCTTCTTTTATAGTTCTATTGATTCGTTCTGCATATGCATTGTCCAGTCCACTTAAAGACATACTTATCTTAGTGCCATTGCTTACCAGTAAGTCTATGTATTTACTGTAAGTGTATTGGCTTCCCCTGTCCGAGTTATGGATCTCGGGTGCATTATTTTCCTTGATTGCCATTTTAAGTGCTTCTACATTCGCTTGCGCTCTCATGTTATCAGATACGATAAACCCAACAATCTTTTTTGTATAAACATCTATTATAAACACAGCGTAATAGTGTTTTCCGTTGAGCGGCAGATAGGTTATGTCCGATTGCCATACCACGTTTGGTGCGTTTACCCTTAGACCTTTTATTAGGTTGGGATAAAACTTTTTACCTGCTATTGTTGTGCGTTTATAATTCCTTTTCTTTTTAATTCTGTAACCAAGACCCATCATGGTTTCTATAAAACGGTCTCGACCTATAAAATCCGGATCTAATATATTGTACATCTTTTCTACTCCACAACCAGGATGATCCTCCCGAAGATCATCTGCCTCTAATATTAATTGAGACACTCGACTATCGAAAACCGCTTGCCGCTTTGCATACTGGTTAACGGCTTGTTTACTGATGCCTATGGTTTTATAAAGCTGGTTCATACTAAAACTTAGTGTTTCTTTATGTGTTCTGAACCAGTTGATTGCGGAGTGTTGGAATTTTTTTTGATATCTATACTTAAATCGTCTTCTGCAATATCAATTAGCTTCTCCAAATAATCTATCTTTATCTGTTTACGCCCAACTATGGCTTCAAGCTCTTTTATTCGGGCTTGTTGTTCTTTCATCTTTTGGGCACTACTGTTTTTCATCTCTACAACTCTTGAACCTTTTTCGTTAAAGGTAGAAAATTTATGGATCCAACTGTAAATTGATGTATTGCTTATGTTGTGTAATTTTTCCAATTGAGGCACGCTAAATTGACCAGATTCAAAATCTTTTACGATTTGTCGTTTAAATTCTTCAGAATAAATTCGTTTCTTTTTTAATAGTTTAATGTTTGCTTTCATAAGTTTACACTTTGTTTAAAGTGGTCAACCTATACTAGGGACATACACAGGCTAGTTTTCGGTATTCAGGCCTCAGTGTTCAGTAAAAAGTGTAACGTATGAGGCTCAAGGTATTTTCCGATTATACGTTTTTACGCTTTAAGCCAGCTCCTTCTTTAGAAATTGAGCAGTATAACTCTTTTTATCCTTTACGATTTGCTCTGGAGTGCCTTTCGCAACGACATTTCCACCCCCTTTTCCGCCTTCATAACCAATGTCAATAATATAATCTACGGTTTTAATCACATCTAGATTGTGCTCAATAATTAAGACGGTATTCCCTTTATCTACTAATTTATTGAGGACTTTCATCAAGACTCTAATATCTTCAAAGTGCAAACCTGTGGTAGGTTCGTCTAGAATATAAAACGTATTTCCTGTGTCGCGTTTACTGAGTTCCGTCGCTAACTTTATACGTTGTGCTTCACCACCAGAAAGTGTGGTACTTTGTTGACCTAAAGTGATATAGCCCAAGCCAACATTTTTAATGGTTTTTAGTTTTCTATGAATTTTTGGAATATTTTCGAAGAAACCGACAGCTTCTTCAATCGTCATATTCAAAACATCACTTATCGATTTTCCCTTATATCGTATTTCTAAAGTTTCTCTATTAAAACGTTTGCCTTGGCAGGTTTCACACTCCACATAAACATCTGGTAGAAAGTTCATTTCAATCACACGTAAACCAGCGCCTTGGCAAGTTTCGCAACGTCCACCTTTTACGTTGAAGCTGAAACGCCCAGGTTTATAACCACGAATCATCGCTTCGGGAATTTTAGAAAACAAGCTTCTTATTTCATCGAAGGTTTTGGTATAGGTTGCCGGATTACTTCTCGGTGTGCGTCCAATAGGTGATTGGTTAATGTCAATCACTTTGTCTAAATGCTCTAGACCTTTGATACTTTTGTAAGGCATTGGTTTTTTAACGCCATTAAAATAATGTGCATTGAGAATAGGGTAGAGGGTTTCATTAATTAAGGTCGATTTTCCACTTCCTGAAACTCCCGTAACACCAATCATTTGCCCTAAAGGAAACTCAACATCTACGTTCTTCAGGTTGTTACCTGTGCAACCTTTTAAGACCATTTTTTTACCATTGCCTTTTCGTCTGGTCTTTGGGACTTCAATTTCCTTTTCACCGTTGAGGTATGCCGCAGTTAACGTATGTTGTTTCAGCAATTCTTTTGGTGTACCTTCACTGATGATTTCACCTCCATGTTTACCAGCAAAAGGACCGATATCTATCACATGGTCGGCACGTTCTATCATATCTTTATCGTGTTCAACGACGATTACCGAGTTACCAACATCCCGTAACGACACTAATGAATTGATTAGTTTTTCATTATCACGCTGGTGTAAACCAATACTTGGTTCATCAAGAATATACAGGACGCCTACCAATTGTGAGCCAATTTGCGTTGCCAATCTTATACGTTGTGCTTCGCCTCCGGAAAGCGATTTAGAACTCCGGTTTAAGCTGAGGTAAGTGAGTCCCACATCGAGTAAAAACTGAACTCTATTTCTTATTTCCTTTATGATTTCAGCTGAAATCTGTTGTTGTTTTTTGGATAATCGATTTGTTAGTCCATCTAACCAAGCTCCTAATTCAACAACGTCCATCATTACCAATTCTGCAATGCTTTTACCATCCACTTTAAAGTAAAGCGATTCTTTTCGTAATCTTGAACCCTCGCAAACGGAACATTCTATCTTATCCATGTACTCTTTTGCCCATCGTTTTAGTTTGGTTGAGTCTGAGTTGAACTGACTTTCGATAAAATTGGCGACACCTTCAAAATCTATTTTATAATCGCGTGAAACCCCTAACAATTTACTCTCAACGGTAAACTTATCTTTTCCGCCATGAAGAATAACTTGTTTGGCTTCTTCGGGAATGTCTTTCCAAGGGTCACTTAATGAAAACTCAAATCGCTGCGCAATGGTTTCGAATTGCTTAAAAATCC
Organism: Winogradskyella schleiferi; assembly: GCF_013394655.1. NCBI lineage: Bacteria > Pseudomonadati > Bacteroidota > Flavobacteriia > Flavobacteriales > Flavobacteriaceae > Winogradskyella > Winogradskyella schleiferi. Next base: position 2,499,750 of record NZ_CP053351.1, on the reverse strand, counting down.
AGCTTTTCTTTTGAGGACCGTGTGGTGCTAATGCGCCATTTTTTATGGATAATGATTCGTCTGGCACCAACTTGCGATCATTGACCACATATAATTCACCAATACCGTTACAATTTTGGCAAGCTCCTTTTGGTGAGTTGAATGAGAAATTATTCGGTTCTGGATTTGGATAGGATATTCCAGAGGAAGGACACATTAAATTCCGGCTAAAAAAACGAGGTTCGTTGGTATCTTGGTCAATAACCATTAGAACATCTTCTCCATGATACATCGCTGTATTGATGGATTCCATTAGGCGTTTTTCATTGTTTTCTTTGTCGTCAATCTTCAATCTATCGATTACAATTTCGATATCGTGGGTTTTATAACGGTCTAGTTTCATGCCCTTTTCAATATCCACAATCTCGCCATCTGTTCTCACTTTGACGAAGCCTTGCTTGGCAATTTGCTCAAACAATTCGCGATAATGTCCTTTACGAGAACGGACCACAGGAGATAAAATATTGATTCGTTTGCCATTGTACGATTCTAAAATAAGGTCTTTTATCTGCTCATCGTTATAGCTTACCATTTGTTCGCCAGTTTCATAACTGTAAGCATCCGCTGCTCTGGCATATAATAAACGCAGAAAATCGTAGATTTCAGTAATGGTACCAACTGTAGAACGTGGCGATTTGCTCGTGGTTTTTTGCTCAATGGCTATTACAGGTGACAGACCGTCGATTTTATCTACATCAGGACGTTCTAAACTCCCTAAAAACTGACGTGCGTAAGCCGAAAAGGTTTCAATATAGCGACGTTGTCCTTCGGCATAAATAGTATCGAAAGCTAATGATGATTTTCCACTACCAGAAAGACCGGTTATAACAACTAGTTTATCTCTCGGAATGGTAACATCTATATTTTTTAGGTTGTGAACGCGTGCTCCTTTTACTTCAATGGAATCGTTGAATTGGCTCATAAATGTTTAAATCCTTCTTTTATTTTTAGCAATTCTGCAAAGGTACTGATTTTAGATGTTAATTTAATGTGAACGTTTATTTGGATTTATTAATGTCAGTCTCAGTCTCAGCCTCAGCCTCAGTCTCAGTCTCAGTCTCAGTCTCAGTCTCGGACAAGGTCGCATTCGCAGTTCTGTTAGGGAGGAATTCAATATTTACCTATAGATTACAAAGTGCGCTGTACGTTAGAACCCAACTTTCGTTGTTGCAATGTAAATGGATTAACAATCGTAGTTTAATAAGCAACTTCGTTAGAAAGTTTAAGTTAGCTTTGTGACTATACGAATCAAAAAAAATAGATAACCGAATATGGAAAAATTACTCAGAATTATAGGTGCGGCTTGGGGCGCAAAAAAAATAGGAGGTGGTAAATGTGGTTGTATTGGAACAATTGTCGTGTTTTTTATTCTGTATTGGTTATTGGGTTATGTGTTTGATATGTTTTAAAGTGAAGATTGAAGTTCGAAGTTGGTAATCTTCTAATGTTTGTTCTTAATAAAATGCAGTGTTGAAATTTTTACTTGTCTATAATTACCTTTTGTATCTTTATTATAACAAAACGAAACCCATAAACCATCATGAAAATCATAGGAATAGGCAAAAACTACGTCAACGATAAATCAGAAATTAATGCTATAAAAACAGGAGCACAAACGATATTCACTAAACCAGAATCAAGTTTGGTGACCGGCAATAAGGACATTGATTTTCCAAAAATCACAAATCAATTGGCTTATGAGGTTGAGCTGGTTGCTAAAATAGGTAAACGAGGGAAGGACATTAGCTTAAAAAATGCGAATTCCTTTATTTCTGAAATAGCCGTAGGTATAGATTATACCGCCAAGGACGTATTGGCTGCGAGTAGAGAAAATAAAGGGCCTTGGGCTTTGGCTAAAGGTTTTGATGGTGCTTCACCAGTTTCAGAATTTAAACCTGTTTCAAACTTTTTGGATTTAGAGGCAATTAACTTCAATTTAAAAATTAATGGTGAACAAAAACAAATTGGGACGACGAGTTTAATGATTTATAGTTTTGCCGAAATCATTGCTTACGTATCATCTTTTATGACCTTGGAAGAAGGAGATCTAATGTTTACGGGAACTCCTGCAAGTGGAACAGGATTAGTCGTTAAAGGTGATCATTTACAAGCGTCTATTGAAGAGGAAGTGTTATTAGATTTTAAGATGATTTAAACTCGATATGATGGTTAAATACGTAACCTTTTTGAGGACTTAATTCTTTTTCATTCTTCTTTGACGCTCTTTGTATTCTTCAATCATTTTACGTCTGAATGATTTTTCTGCTTGTACAAGGGCAACAATTTTTTTTGCTGGTAAAATTTCCAATAAATCGTTGAGCAATTTGGAGCGTAATTCTGTTTTTTCCTTTTCTATGCTAATCATGTTAAGAAGATATGTTTCCGCTTCACTTTCGGTTAATTCATTTGCGGATTTTTCATTGCGCAGAGCGCTAAACTTTTCCCTAAGTTGATCTTCAGCGTCTTCATTGTCATTATAAATTGGCCAAAATTTTTGCGCTTCCTTTTTGGATAAATCCATTTGCTCGGTAATATGAGCAATCTTTAGAGCTTTTATTTTTTCTCTATCTGGTCGTTGTGCAAATACACTCGCAGAAACGAATAAGGTTAGGAGTAAAATATGAAATGTCTTCATGGATTTTTAATTTAGAATAAAATCTTCAGTATCTGTGTTTTCCAAATATTCATTGATTGTTTCGTTTGAAATGTTCACATCAATAAAATCTGTTTCTGAAATATCATCTGTAATGAAAAGGGACGCCAAATCCTCATTTGAATAGTCCTCTTGGTATAAATAATTTTCAATACTCGCCGTTTCTATAGTATTGATATTAATTTTTTCGCTATTGGCAATATATAAACTGAATAGTAACACAAAACTAGCTGCAAATCCAGTTACATAATAAAGTGCTTTTCTAGAATTTAAGCGGATCACTGGATTTTCTTCCGTATTAAATTGACTTATAATGTCATCTTCAACCGTGTCAAAATAATTATTTGGCACAGTGAAGCCAGGATTTTCTTTAGATGTAATCAATTCCTTTTCATAAATGCGCTCGAGAAGTTGATCTTCCAGCGTATCAAAATAATCTTCTGGAACTTCAAATCCTGATGACTTAATATTATGTATGTTTTCTTTTTTCACGTTATGCTGAATTAATTTCAGTATTTCAGTATCTATATATAAGACTTCAAATTAGTAAAATAGTTTAATCTGAAGTCAAATAGGCTTCTATTTTCTTTGCGGCAATATGATAGGAGGCCTTTAGTGCACCTTCACTAGTATCCAAAATTTCCGACATGTCCTTATATTTTAACTCCTCAAAATAGCGCATGTTAAAAACCAATTGTTGTTTCTGTGGTAAGGTTGCTATTGCCTTTTGTAATTTAAGTTGAATAGCATCACCATCAAAATAATCATCTGAGGTTAAGTTATCTATAGCTCTGTTTTGATGTTCTTCGTTTGTAATCTGTAAGCGTTTAGCATTCTTATTGATGAGTGTAATGGACTCATTTGTAGCTATTCTGTATAGCCAAGAAAACAACTTGCTTTCTCCTTTAAATTTGTCAATGCTACGATGGACTTTTATAAACGTATTTTGAAGCACATCGTCAGCATCATCATGATTCAGTACAATTTTTCTTATATGCCAATATAAACGTTCTTTATAGAGCTGCAGCAGTTCTCTAAAAGCCGCTTCTTTAGATAAAGGATTTTGTAAACGCTCTATAAATTCTGATTCGTCAATCAAGTGTTTTACTTTGGTACTAAGACTGGTTAAATTACAAAAAGTTTAATTAATTATTAATTAAAATTAGTGCTAATTCGTTTTATTGATTATCAATGTGTTAAAGCTTTTAAATACGATAAAATGCAAAAAAATACGACAAAAAGCATATTTTTCTTGTGTAATAGTTTTATTTAATCTATGTTTGTCTCAGCTTAACCTATTACTCGTTATCAGTTCCCCAAATCTGGTAACAAAAGAGAAGGATGTATTTAAATATGCATCCTTTTTTTTATTGTTAATTTACAAGTGTTATGCAGATTTTTTTTAATGCTACCACTGAAATAATGGGCTTTCTAAATAATTAGTAATACTGCGGAAAGATAAAAAGTGAAGTAAAAATCCAATATGTATAATTTTAAATTAGAAGTAAAATATCACTAGCACTAATCAAAACTCTGCATGTCAACAAGTTTTCTATACACACCATTTTTAGCGATCAATTCAGCGTGCGTGCCCTGTTCTGCAATTTCACCTTTGTTCATCACTACAATTTCATCAGCATTTTGAATTGTTGAGAGTCTATGTGCTATAATGATAGAGGTTCTATTTTTCATCATATTTTCAAGCGCATCTTGTACTAAACGTTCGCTTTCGGTATCTAAAGCTGAGGTCGCTTCATCTAAAATCATAATTGGCGGGTTTTTTAGCACAGCTCTTGCAATACTTAAGCGTTGTTTTTGTCCTCCAGACAATTTACCACCAGCATCTCCAATATTAGTATCAATTCCTTTTGATAAATCCTTTACAAATTCCCAGGCATTCGCAATTTTTAAAGCATCTATGATTTCTTCGTCAGTAGCATCTTCTTTACCTAAAAGTATATTGTTTTTAATACTCTCATTAAACAAAATGGAATCTTGTGTTACCAATCCCATTAGACGTCGCAAAGAATGTTTTGTAATGTCTTTTATATCTTCGCCATCAATGGAAATGCTGCCTTCATTAACATCATAAAAACGGGTAACGAGATTCGCAATGGTACTTTTGCCACTTCCAGATTGTCCAACCAAAGCAACACTTTTTCCTTTAGGGACTTGAAGAGTGAAGTTTTTAAGAACCAAGTCGTCTTCATACTTAAACGAAATATTATTTAGTTTTATGTCAGAATTAAAATCAGTTTTTACTCTAGCGTTCTCGACATCTTGAATGCTTGATTCTGTATTTAAGATATCTAAGACACGATCTGCAGATGCATTGCCTGCTTTTACTTTGTAAGTTGCCTTACTGATTGCTTTTGCCGGTGTTAAAATATTGTAGGCCAAAGCCATATAGGTAATGAATTGATCTGAAGTCAAGGTTTTATCAACCAAGACCATTTGCCCTCCATACAATAGAATAACTGCGATTACAACAATACCGAGGAATTCTGAAGTTGGCGACGCCAGATTCTGTCTATGGGCTAAATCATTTGAAAACTTGTATAATCTAGACGTTGAGTTTTTAAATGTTGACGTAAATTTTCTTTCAGCATTAAACCCTTTGATGACTTTTAGACCGTTTAAGGTTTCATCCAACACCGACAAAAATGCACCATTTTCTTCTTGTACACGTTGCGAATGTTTTTTCAAACTTTTACCTACTCTAGATATAATTATACCAGAAATAGGGATAAATATGAATACAAAAATGGTAAGTTTTAGGCTTATGGTAAACATCACAATAATTGTGAAAATGATGGTTAGCGGTTCTCTTACTAGTAATTCTAAAATAGCCAACAATGAATTCTGAATTTCGTTGACGTCAGCCGATATTCGAGCTATAATATCGCCTTTTCGTTTTTCTGAAAAATAGGATATAGGAAGGCTTACAGTTTTTTGATAGAGTTCATTCCTAATATCTTTCAAGATACCATTTCTAAGATATGCTAAAAAGAAATTTGAAAAGTATCCAGCCGCATTTTTAAGTAAAAAAGTAGCCAATACAACACAAATCATTATAATTAATACGCTGTATTGACCGTCCGCTTCAATTTTTTGGGTAATAAAAAAGTTAAGAGAATCTTCAAGATAGTTGCCATATTCTAGAATCCCATCGTAATTAGATCTTAGTGGTTTTTCAGCAATAGGTTCTGCTGTTTTCAGTAATACCTTTAACATTGGCATTAGAGAAACAAACGATAATGTTCCAAAAAGGGCATATAAAACGTTGAAGAAAATATTTAGAAACGCATACTTTTTGTACGGAACAATAAACCGTGATAACTTTTTTATATAATCCATTAATTATAAATTCATATCCTTGAGAATGGCATCAATTCTGTCATCCAATAACTGCTCCGTTTTTTTGAAGTCTGCCTTATTGTCAAGATCAGTATTTACGCTGATATAGAATTTTATCTTAGGTTCTGTCCCACTTGGTCGCAATGCTATTTTACTACCATCTTCAGTATAATAGATCAATACATTTGATTTTGGAATATCTATAGTCGTTTCTTCGTTGTTTTGAAGGTTTTTTGAAATTGATAAATCATAATCTTCAATCAAAACTACTTTTTGGCCATTGATTTCTTTCAGCGGATTAGCTCTGGCATCAATCATCATTTGCTTAATTTCCTGTGCACCAGAAATCCCTTTTTTAGTTAGAGAGATTAATCGTTCTTTGAAGAAACCGTGTGCCACATACAGATCAATCAATTCTTGGTACATGGTCTTACCTTTTGCTTTGGCTTGTGCAGCAATTTCACAAGCTAAAAGTGTAGAGGTTACCGCATCTTTATCTCGAACAAAATCGCCAACCATATATCCAAAACTCTCTTCGCCACCACCAATAAAATCAAGTTCCGGGAAGTCTTTTATCATTTTAGCAATCCACTTAAAACCAGTCAGACCGATTTTACTTTCTACATCGTAAGCATTGGCTAAAACCGTCATCATTGGTGTAGAAACAATAGTAGAAGCTACAAATTGTTTCCCATTGATTTTTCCAGAATTTTTCCATTGTTTCAAAAGGAAATCGGTCATTAGCAACATGGTCTGGTTACCGTTAAGGATTACTAATTCGTTTTCTAAATTACGTGTCACCACACCTAAACGATCACAATCTGGATCGGTTCCGATGACAATATCGCCATCCACTTTTTCTGCTAATTCCATGGCCATTTTTAAAGCCTCTGGCTCTTCTGGATTTGGAGAAACGACGGTTGGGAAATCGCCATTTGGTAATCGCTGTTCTTCAACAATATTTACGTTAGTGTAACCCGCTCGTTTTAATGTTTCCGGTATCGCTGTAATTGAGGTGCCGTGTAGAGATGTGAATACAATATTTAAGTTGGCTTTAGCTTCAGCAGACGTATCAAAACTTCCATTTTTCACAGAGGCATCAATAAAAACATCATCAACGTCTTTTCCTATGTATTGAATTAAATCTGAATTGGCTTCAAACTTAATTTCAGAATAATCCAATTTATTAATTTCAGCAATTACGGCTGAATCATGTGGTGGTACCAATTGACCTCCATCTTGCCAATAGACTTTATAACCATTGTATTCAGGTGGATTGTGCGACGCGGTCAACACAATGCCACAATGACAGTTTAAATGTTTTAAGGCGAAGGATAATTCCGGTGTTGCTCTTAAATCTTCAAATAAATAAACTTTGATGCCATTGGCTGAAAAAACATCTGCAACCAGTTTACCAAAGGTGTTGCTATTATGTCTGCAATCGTAAGCAATCGCCACCTTTATTTCTTCATTAGGGAAGGACGCTTTTAAATAATTACTTAAACCTTGTGTGTTTTTTCCTAAGGTGTATTTATTGATTCTATTGGTGCCCAATCCCATTATTCCTCGCATTCCACCAGTTCCAAATTCAAGATCTTTATAAAAACTCTCTTCCAATTCTTTTGGATTAGAGGCAATCATATTTTTAATTTGTGTTTGGGATTCGTCGTCAAAAGTTGGCGTTAGCCAGGCGTTTACACGATCTAAAATTTCTGGTTTAATGTGAATCATGGTTGTATGGATTTATTAGCTGAATAATTTGTTTAACAAAAATAAACAATTCGCAATTTGAAACCGACTAACAAGCTTATAAATTCTGAACCTTATTGAAGATTCAAATTTTCTTTAATGAAATACCGTTGTTGATCCCGTTTAGAACGTAAAACAAGTTCGCCCAGAAAGCCTGCGATAAAGAATTGCGAACCAATAATCATTGTTGATAGTGCAATGTAGAATTGCGGTCGATCAGTGATAAGTCTTCCGGTTGGATTCAGAAATAATTTGTCAATGCCCAAATAGAATGCAAATCCGAAACCAATAATGAACATCATGACGCCAAGCGCACCAAATAAATGCATTGGTCTTTTGCCAAAGCGCGAAATAAACCAAATAGTGATAAGGTCTAAAAAACCGTTGATAAAACGATTCATACCAAATTTGGTATGGCCATATTTACGTGCTTGATGTTGTACCACTTTCTCACCGATATTTGTAAAACCTGCATTTTTAGCCAACACAGGAATATAGCGATGCATTTCACCATAGACATCGATATGTTTTACAACGGTATTGCTATAGGCTTTTAAACCGCAATTAAAATCATTGAGTTTAACTCCTGAAGTTCGTCTTGCAGCCCAATTGAATAATTTTGAAGGTAAATTTTTAGAAAAATAGGAATCATAACGCTTCTTTTTCCAGCCGGAAATCAAATCGAAATGCTCTTCCTTTATCATTCTGAAAAGTTCAGGAATCTCTTCTGGATTATCTTGTAAATCGGCATCCATGGTAATGACCACGTTGCCTTTGGCTTGCGCAAATCCTGCATGCAAGGCTTGTGATTTTCCAAAGTTTTTTAAAAACCGAATCCCTTTTACATTCGGGTTTATTTCCACGAGTTCGGAAATAATTTGCCAAGACTTGTCAGTACTACCATCATCTATAAATAGAATTTCATAAAAAAACTGATTGGACAGCATCACTGATACTATCCAATCGTGTAATTCTTTTAAAGATTCCTCTTCGTTGAGTAGTGGTATTACTACTGATATGTCCATAGAGTTTTTGTCTAATTTCTAGACTTCAAAAATAGAGAAAATTTTTAAGGATACTATCGGTCATTTTTCAGAATTGCAGATATAATTAGAGCGACAATAAATCCAAAAAATAAACTTCCGAGTAGCATCATAGTCGCAATAAAAAATTCTGAAGTTGTTATGTCAATCATTTTCATTGCCATTTCTAATGAGTCACCTTCCATATTTGGGTTTTGTGACATCATATCAGCGATTGCTTCTTCTTTTTTGCCTAATAGAAATTCTGGAATAATCAATGTATAATGTATTGCGGCATATACAGCAGAAATGAGACCTCCAACTAAAGCAATTCCCATTCCTGTTTTTAAGCCATCTCTAATGCTTAATATATTGCCATTCATTTTCTTGTAAGCGTTAATTCCAAAGTAGAATATTGCAATGGTTGCCATGGTACTTATAACGCTAATAATCCAATGACTTTCTATATTTAAAACATACAATATTACAAGTCCGGCTATTGTTAAAAGTCCTGAATAAAGGCCATAATTATATGCAATTGGTTTAATAGATGGTTTAGTGTTTTCCATAATTATTAGTTGATTTCTGAGTTAATTGACTAGTTAGTATCCAAAGATATAGAAATGTTACATATTTTTGTGAAATAAAATTCATCAAAAAGATTGTACATTTATAAAAATTACTTAAATTTGCACCTCGAAAAATCGAATACATTTAAAGCATTTAGTGATGAAAGCAGGAATACATCCAGAAAATTATAGAATAGTAGCGTTTAAAGATATGTCTAATGACGATGTGTTTTTAACAAAATCTACTGCAGATACAAATGAGACTATTGACGTTGATGGTACTGAATATCCATTAGTTAAATTGGAAATTTCTAGAACATCGCATCCATACTACACAGGTAAATCTAAATTGGTAGATACAGCTGGTCGTATTGATAAGTTCAAAAACAAATACGCTAAGTTTAAAAAATAAACGAAGCTTACCGATAATCGAAAAAGCCTTTCTAACAACAGAAAGGCTTTTTTGTTTTCTATAATTAAATTACTTTTGATCCACTAATTAGTGGAACTTAGAGTGATAACTTCTATTTTCGAGCTTCTAACATCAATCATTTATGAACTATATATTATTTGATGGGCCATATCGCAACAACTTGTTGCCATTTACCTTTACAAGACCTGTGGCGGATATCAGAGTTGGTATTTTAACTATTCGACAAAAATGGGAATCCTATCTAGAATATACAACCACAACTATTACTGAAGATTATTTGGCAGATAAGTTTCCTATGGTTGAAATGGATGATAATATCATGATCAATGCTTCATTTCTTCCAAATTATGAGGTTGCTGAAATTGTAAGGAATTTAGAGCATAATCAAGCATTGTTCAAAGATGAAGACGTCATTGCATTTTATGCTAAAGAAGGCGAAGAGCACTCGGATTTTTCAACATTTGAAGCCATAGAACTCCAAGGAGATATTTTAAAGATTGAACATACTTGGGATATTTTTTCTAAAAACGGAGACGCCATTGCAGAAGATTTTAATTTAATTACAAAAGATAGAAAGTCACAACCTATTCCTTCAACCGTAAATACCCTCAACCCTGAAAACATTTTTATCGAAAAAGGAGCTGTCATAAATTTCGCAACCTTAAATGCAAGTTCTGGTCCCATATATATTGGTAGAGATGCGGAAATTATGGAAGGTTCTATGGTTAGAGGTCCTTTGGCACTTTGTAATAATGCAGCCTTGAAATTAGGTACTAAGGTATATGGACCTACAACGGTTGGACCATATAGTAAAATTGGAGGTGAAGTCAATAACTCTGTCATATTTGGTTTTTCTAATAAAGGACACGATGGCTTTTTAGGTAATTCAGTTTTAGGCGAATGGTGTAATCTCGGAGCAGACACAAATAATAGTAACTTAAAGAATAATTATGCTGAAGTTAGACTTTGGGATTACCAAACCGAGGGTTTTGCAAAAACTGGATTACAATTCTGCGGTTTAATGATGGGAGACCATAGTAAATGTGGTATTAACACCATGTTTAATACTGGAACAGTTGTTGGTGTAAGTGCTAATATCTTTGGAAGTGGATTTCCAAGGAATTTTGTGCCAAGTTTTTCTTGGGGAGGAAGTAAGGGGTTTGTAACCTATAAAACTAATAAAGCATTTGAAGTTGCTGAAGTAGTTATGGCAAGACGAAAAGAAGAATTTACAGACCAAGACAAGTCCATTTTAGAACACATATTTGAAGAAACAAAACAATATAGAAAAGACTAATAAATATAGGTCTATAAACTTGGCATAATCCGTTTTAATCTTAACTTTGACCATAATTACTTAGCCCTAATGAAATTCAATATTAACGTAGTATTTTATTTACTTATTCCTGTCACAATTTTTTCACAAAATAATTCTTCAAATAACTATAAAGAGTTTGATAAGATCGTAGGAACGATTAATAATGATTTAAGTCAAGGTATAAGGTTTGTAGATGATTTTAATAGGACCTATTCAAAAAATGACTTTAGATTTTTTAAATCCAACGTATATACAACAGCTTTTCTTCAATATAATGGTCAACCTTTCTTCGATGCTAATATAAAATACGATCTCCTTGAAGATCAGATTGTTTTTAGAAACAATACAGAAGATAAGAGTTTTGAAATTATTTTAAGTTCTTTGCATATTGATGCTTTTAAAATTTATGGTTCTACGTTTTTGAGACTACCACACAAAGCGTCAAAATTTTCATTTTATAATAATGGTTTTTTTGAGCAACTTTATAAAGGTCAAAACTTCAATTTATTTTTAAAGCACCAAAAAAATATAAAAAAGCGACTTGTTGATAAAACCGTTCTATATGAGTTTTTAGAGTCTGAAATTTTACTGCTAGAATATGATACAGAATATTATCAATTGACTTCAAAAAATGATATCATAGATGTATTACCACAAGAAAAGTCGAAAATAAAATCATTCTACAAAAAAAATAAAATTTTAAAAGTACGAGATTCGAAAGCTTTTATGATTTCTCTTTTTAGTCATTTAGATACTGAATAATTTAAACTCTGATATATTGAATGAAAGGACTCATCCTATTTGTAATATGGTTTCTATGTTTTCAAAATTTGTATGCACAACATACAGATAAGTTTTCAATCACTTTTGATGAGACTTCATTAAAGGAAGCTTTGCTAGAGTTGGAGAATTTAACTCATCAAGATTATTACTTTCAAGAGTCTTGGTTAGAGGATATAAAAGTCTCAGGTGCTTTTAAATCCCAGACTTTAGATTTTATACTTAAGACCATTCTGCAAGATACAAGCCTAAATTATTTAATTTATAACGACACTGTCATATTCACACAGAATAGTTTAATAGTTGATACGTTACCAAGTGTTTTTTTTAATGAAGATCTTAAAAGTGCTGAAGATAGCATTTCGGATACTGAAAGTAATTTAGACTCTATTAATTCTCGAACTCCTGTACTCATAAAACAATATACAAATGTGAAAATCAGAACCGGAGGAACTGTGGTTGCGATTGGTAAAGCTAGTAAATCAGCAGTAAAAAAGCGGTATAAAATAACTGGTCTTGTGAAAGATTTAAATACAAATAGACCGATTCCGGATTTAATAGTCAATGTTGTCAGTAAAGACATTAATGCCGTTACAGATAGTAATGGAAATTACGAATTGAAATTACCTAGTGGATCTTACATTATAGAAACCAAATCAATAGCTTACGAAACTAATGCACAAGAAGTTGTTGTCTACGGAGATGGTAATTTGGACTTTTCTCTTATAGAGTCTTTAACGCTATTAGATGAAGTTTTAATTGAAAATGATAGGGATGCGAATGTTAAAGAAGTAATGTCTGGAGTGACATCTATAGATGTAGAAGCTATTAAAACTGTGCCATTGATATTAGGTGAACGTGATGTTTTAAAGGTAGCCACAACTATGCCAGGGATTAAAACTAATGGGGAAGGGGCTTTAGGTTACAATGTGCGAGGAGGGAAAACGGATCAAAATCTTATTTTAATGGACGATGCTGTAATGTATAACCCATCACATTTTTTCGGTATTTTTTCGGCTATTAATCCATTTACCACTGGAAGTGTTAATATATACAAAGGCAGTGTTCCTGCTGAATTCGGCGGTCGCTTATCATCTGTTATAGATATGACTACAAAATCATCCAATACTGAGAAATTTTCTGCTGAAGGTAGTATCGGGCCAGTAACTGGTAATTTAGCTGTAGAGGTGCCTATTGCAAAAAATAAATCTTCAATAATTGCTGGTGTTAGAGCTACATATTCTGATTGGATTTTAAATACTATAGACGAAGAAACCATAAGTAATAGCGAAGCCTCATTTTATGATGGTATCATAAAATATAGTTCTAAAATTGATGATAAAAATGATGTTAGCGCTATGGGATTTTATAGTAAAGATAAATTTAGCATTACATCTGACTCGTTGTTTGATTATAGTAATCGCTTGGCATCTTTAAAATGGAATCACACGTTTGATAACAAAAATCGAGGAACGATAACACTTGCTAATACCCAATATAAATTCAAAATCACTTATGATAGTGATTTTAATAACGACTTCGGCTACGATTATACTTTAAATGAAACAGAGCTTAAATTAAATATGAAATATTTAATGAGTAAGCAACATAAGTTCGATTATGGTATTAGCAGTAAATTATATAATATTGAGCCAGGAAATATAAAACCATTAGATGAAAATTCTAATGTTGAATCTAACCGTATTGAAAAAGAAAAAGCATTAGAATCTGCCATCTTTATTTCCGACTTATTTAAAATCAACGATAAGCTTTCCTTAGATTTGGGTCTAAGGTATTCACTCTATTTTGCTTTAGGACCAGGAGATTATAACGTTTACGATTCTTCTCAGCCAAAATCGGATAATAGTGTAATAGAAACAAAATCCTTCGAGAACAATGCGATTGTAAAAACCTATGGTGGCTTAGAATACCGATTATCTGGTCGTTACTTTTTATCGCCAACACTATCAGTAAAAGGTTCCTATAATAAGACCTTACAATATATCCATTTACTTTCAAGTAATACAACGATGTCACCTGTAGATACTTGGAAATTATCTGACTTAAATATTAAACCACAAGTAGCACACCAAGTGTCATTTGGTATTTTCAAGAATTTTTCAGATAATAACTATGAATTAAGTTTTGAAACGTATTATAAAAAAATGTCAGACATTTTGGACTTTAAAATTGGAGCTCAATTAAGTTTGAATGAAAATATAGAAACCGAAGTTTTACAAGGAAAAGGCAAAGCATATGGTTTAGAACTTTTGGTTAAAAAAAATAATGGTAAATTAAATGGTTGGTTAAGTTACTCGTATTCGCGATCATTAATACAGCTACAAAGTCAATTTTTAACTGAGACAATAAATAATGGTAATTATTTTCCGGCCAATTATGATAGACCACATGATTTTAATATAGTCTCTAACTTTAGACTTACTAAGCGTTATAGTTTTTCTATGAATTTCAATTATCAGACGGGAAGACCTTTAACTTATCCGGTCGGAAAGTTTATATTTAATGGAACTGAACAAGTTATTTATAGTGATAGAAATAAAGCAAGGATTCCAGATTATTATAGATTAGACCTTGGTGTGAATATTGAAGGCAGTCACAAACTTGAAAAGTTAGCACATAGTTTTATAAATATATCTGTATATAATGTTTTAGGTCGAAGTAATCCGTATTCTGTTTTTTATGTCAATAATGAAGGTTCAATACAAGCCTATAAAACATCTATTTTTGCTATACCGATTCCTACAATTACATATAACTTTAAGTTTTAGATGAAAAGAAAACACTATATAAAGCTCTTTTATTTTTCTGCTATTGTCAGCTTATTTATGAGTTGTACTGAACGCTATGAATTAACAGAAAAAAACTTTGAGAGTTTATTGGTAGTTGAAGCTACTTTAATAGATCAACTAGGACCTCAAAAAATTCAACTATCCAGAACAATACCATTAAATTCTGAACAGCCAATTTATGTAAATGATGCTCAGGTTTGGGTAGAAGACGGTAATCAAAATATCTATACATTCAGTAATTTCGGAATGGGTAATTACATGTCTAATAGCAATTTCCAAACCTTTGAAGGTGAAACATACATACTGCACATAGCTGCAGCGGATGGATTAAACTATGTCTCAAGCCCAGAGATAGCTCCTCCAGTTTCAGAAATTCAAAATCTTAGTGCGGAATTACTAACAGTTAATGGAGAACAAGGCGTTCAAGTCCTCGTTAATAGCGCAGCTGGAGAAGCCACATTTTTTAAATACGATTATGAGGAAACCTATAAAGTGATAGCTCCATATTACAATAATTTTGACTTTACAATAGAAAATGTTGTTGGTTCGGGTGACTCTCTAGAGTATGATATTGTTCTTCAACCAAAAGATGAAAATGTCAGGGTATGTTACTCTACAAAGAATTCGACGGCTATAATTCAAGCGTCATTAAATGAGTTGGAGGTCAGTTCGATAGTAGATTTTCCGGTCAGATTTATAAAACAGGAGAATGCAATTTTGAGAGAGCGCTATAGTATTTTAGTTAAACAGTATGTTCAATCTTTTGAAGCTTATAATTTTTATAGAGTATTAAAAGAATTGGGAATAACAGAAAACCTTTTGGTAGAAAACCAACCAGGTTTTGTTCAAGGTAATATAACCTGCGTTGAAAATCCAGAACAAAGTGTAGTTGGCTTTTTTCAAGTATCGTCGGTTTCTTCATCGCGTTTGTATTTTAATTATTCGGATTTTAACATTCAAAAACCACCTTATTTTTCTGAATGTGAATTTTTAACTGATCTCGATTATATTGATAATACAACAGAAGATTTTGACCGAAATGATCGTAGCTACATGTATAGTATATTTTCAGTGGCAGAACCAGAATTTCTATATTTAGGAGGACAACATCCAATATTTAATTTTGTAAGAGCCGAATGTGGAGATTGTACAAGAATTTCATCAACTGTAATACCAGAATTTTGGGAAGATTAATCACAAATATTGGCATAGTATTTTTTGTCCTAACTTTTAGTTACATTGGAAATGCTCAAAAGGATTCCAATAAATTATCTTTGACTCAAGACGTGCCTTCCGAAAAGGTGTTCTTAAAAATTAACGATAGTATTATTTTATCTGGGGAAACTTTATATTATGACTTCTATAGTCTAATAACAAACTCATATAGTGATATTAGTAAGATAGCTTATGTAGAACTAGTTGATCGTAATAGAAATGTAGTTTTTAAGCATAAATTAAAACTGCTAAATGGCAGAGCCTCAGGTGATTTTTTCTTGCCTACTTCATTAAAAACTGGACAATACAAACTAATAGGCTATACCAATTGGAGTTTAAATAATTATGAGAATGCCTATGCTCACAATGACGTGTATCTGATTAATCCATTTTTGAATGCTTGGGACAATAACCTTATAAGCACATTTGGAGCTACAGAAAAGTATATTGAAATTGGTTTAGTCAATAAAAAATTAATGACTGAACAAAAAAATGTCAATTCAGAAATCACTTTATTTACCATTGATAGTGTGTATGCCAAAAGACAAAAAGTTACGCTTCAGATTGAAAATAAAGAAGGGGCTTCCAATTTTGGCAGTTATACGCTTTCAGTAAAAAAAATGAATTCGATTTTTGTGGCACATAACAACACCAATCAAAATATAGAAAACGAACAAAAGGTGAAAGAACTGCGTCTACCAGATTACAGAGGTGAATTAATATCTGGTAAGGTTATAAACATAAAAGACAATAAACCAGTAGAGAAGATTTCGGTTTCGTTGTCCATGCAAGGAGATGATGTGATTTATAAGTCGGCAACAACAAATAAGTCAGGTGAGTTTTATTTTAATATGATTGAAAACTATGATGATAAAGTTGGCTATTTGCAATTAGAACTAAAAGATCAACATTATTATAAGATACTATTAGACTCAACATATTTTGATGCTTATGATGATTTGAAGTTTTATCCCTTAAAAATTAATAAGGATATTCGGAACTGGGTCGAGAATCGAAGTGTTTTTAATCAAGTAGAAAGTGCCTATTTCAACCTAAAACGAGATAGCATCATAAATCAGCAGAATCCGTTACCTTTTTACGGAAAGCCAGATTTAGTATATGTTTTAGATGATTATACACGTTTTAAAACACTAAAAGAAACATTTGTTGAGGTGGTGCAGCAAGCTGCTATTAGAAACGATGGACAAGACTATAAGTTTTTGGTTTATGAGAATAACGCTATAGATAATACTAGATTATTTGATGAAGCAAGTCCATTGTTAATTTTCAATGGAGTACATTTTATGGACGAAAAATATGTTGTGGAATACGATCCAAAGGAGATAGAGTCCATAAACTTGGTGAAAGGCACATATATTGATGGATTGATATTTTATAATGGCATAATTGATATTAGACTAAAAACACCAAATAATTTTAACTTTGATCAAGGCAGTGTACTTAAATTAAATGTGAAACCAGTAATAAACCCTAAACGTTACTTTTACCAAACTCACGAATCAATTGATAAACACGTGCCAGATTTTAGAACGCTATTATTATGGAAGCCAAGATTTATAGTAGATGCTCCAAGAAAGGAAATTGAATTTTATACCTCTAGTGTGACAGGTTTTTACGAGATAGTACTTGAAGGATTTACGGAACAGGGTGAAAAAATCTATATAAATAGTATTTTTGAAGTTAAATAGAAAACATAAAAATTTTAAAACCACTTCTACAAGGCCATTTTAGAACACATATTTGAAGAAACAAAACAATATAGAAGAGAATAACATGAAACCATTACCCAAATTTACCCTACTTTTTTTATTTTTTATAAGCCTTGGATTTTCGCAAGAGGTTGAGATTAAAAATCTTAAAATCAATAATAAACTTGATCATTTTGCTGCAAGAGTTGTAAATGATAAAGTCCTTTTGAGTTCTAACTTAGTGACCAAAAGAGGTCGTGCTATTTTAGACAAATTTTCTCAACAACTTTTTGGTATTTATGAAGGTACTATAGATGAGGATGGTGAAATTAAAAATGTTGAGCTTCTAAAAAGACCAGAGGTTGGCATGTCTAATATGTCGGTAGCCACTTATTCTAAAGATGGGAAATATATGTATTTTACATCTAACCATACGGAAAAAGGAGAGAATAAATTACAAGATAAGAATACGTTCAACCTATTGATCCAGCGTGCCGAATATGAAGAAGGCATAGGTTGGACTAATTTTACAACATTGCCATTTTGCGATCCTGACCATAATTTTGCACATCCTGCGTTAAGCCCTGATGGCTCTACGCTCTATTTTATTGCCGATGTAAAAGGCACAAAAGGAAAATCAGATTTATATAAAGTATCGGTTTCTGACCATAAAACCTATGGTGAAGTTACTAAATTAAGCGAAAAGATTAACTCCTCTCGAACCGAGATATTTCCATTTGTAAGTGCAGATAACAAGCTTTATTTCTCTTCCGATAGACGCGGTGGAAAAGGAGGTATAGATATTTACAGTTACGATTTGGAATCCAATGATGAGGACCAAAAACCAGTCTCATTAGATGCACCAATTAACGATCGTGGAGATGACTTTTCATTTTTTTTGAATGATGATTTAACAACAGGCTACTTATCTTCAAGGCGATTAAGAGGAGAAGGTGGTGACGATTTGTATTATTTCTCGGGATTTTCTGGTAAATAATTATTTTAGGGACACATCGCGACTTAACCATAACATAATAGAACTTATTTGTTAAGCGAATTCTTTATTTCTTTGTGAAGCTTTATGCCTTTTTTGTGGAACTTTGTGCTAAAACTTTTAGCTCTTCCGTCTTCTGTCATTCAACTTCCGTCATATTAAATGACTTTCTTACAGATTTCAATTCCAATAAATTAGTGGCATTGATCCCTAAGCCTTGCACATTCTTTCTCGTAAACCTAACAACTTCATCATAAAATAAGGGTACAATAGGAGCCACGTCCATAATCAAGGAATCCATTTTGGTATAAAGTTGCGCTCTCAATTCTGGATCAGTTTCTAAATATGATGCTTCATACATTTTGTCGAATGCTTCGCTTTTGAAATGTGTATAATTTGGGCCGTTTGGTGCAAAATTATTGCTGTAATATAATGACAAATAATTTTCAGCATCAGGATAATCTGCAATCCAACTCGCTCTAAAAAAATCGAGCTGGCCATTCGCTTTGGCATCTTTTAAACTTGAAGCAGGTATCACATCGACATTCACGTTTAAACCTGTTTTTTGAAGCTCGCGCTGAATAAATTCACAAAAACTCAAATAATTGCTTGTAGTAGTTAAGGTAATTTCAGGGTTTTGTATTCCTGTTTCAGATTTAAATTCGGATACTAATTGTTTAGCTAATTCGGGTTGATAAGTAAAACCTATGGAAGCATCAAAACCTGGCAATCCCTTTGGAATAAAACCTCCATTGGCAGGAATTCCGATGCCGTTTCTCAGATACGTCATCATTTTGCTTCTATCGAAACCAACGTTAATCGCTTTCCTTAATTTTCCGGATTGAATGGTGTTGACTTCAGTTTCCATAAAAAACGCCAAATATTCTGTGTTGAGATAGGGGCCACGAATCATTTTTACATCATGGGCATAGCTCGCTCTCAATTCTCCTTCAGCCGTTAAAATTTCATCCTTATAAGAGCCATCTAAACCCGATACGAAATCTATATTACCTTGTGCAAACTGGAGAAACTCACTCTGTTTGTCTGGTAAAAATGTAATGGAAATAGCTTCAAGATAGGGCAGTGGTTGCCCTATTGAATCGGTTTCAAAATAATGATTATTGCGTCTAAAGACCAATTTCAAATTTTCTTCCCAACGCTTGAATTTAAATGGTCCCGTTCCGATTGGGTTCGACCTAAAATCTGAGCCATAATGTTCTACAATCTCTTTTGGGACAACAGAACAATATTTCATAGTCAGTAAACCCAAAAACGCAGGAAATGGCTGTTTTAATTTAATTTGAAATGTTGAATCATTGAGGGCTGAAAAATCGTCCACCTTATTTAGAACCCAACTTCCAGGAGATGCAATGAATCTGTCTCTCAATCGGTTGAAACTATATTCAAAATCTGAAGCAGTTGTTTTTCTTGTGGAATCTCGTCCGAACAATTCATGTTTATGGAATAGAACATCTTTTCTCAAGTTGAACGTGTAGGTCTTTGCACTATCGGTTATCGTCCAATTTTTGGCAATACACGGCTTAACGTTTAATGCGTCGTCCATCTGCACCAACCCGTTAAATAACTGGTGTGTTCCCCAAATATCAGCCAAGTCTTTTGAGAATGCGGGATCGAGTGAGCCGATGTTTTTGTGTTCGTTATATCTAAAAACGAGATCATGGTTTTGAATGTTATCTATAGACGTACAAGAACATATCATCAAAAATAATGTACCAAAAAGAAATCTATTGAATGAGAACGGTGTGAGTTTTAGCATATAACTTATATGTTGTAAATTTGCCAACTTGGTAAAAGTACAAGAATGAATCCAACAAAAAAAGTCGCATTTTATACACTAGGTTGTAAACTTAATTTTTCTGAAACTTCAACAATTGCCAGAGGTTTTACAGATGAAGGTTTTGATCGTGTGGATTTTAAGGAGAAGGCGGATATTTATGTGATTAATACCTGTTCTGTAACCGAAAATGCGGATAAACGATTTAAGTCTATTGTAAAACAAGCTCAAAAAAATAATCCTGAAGCATTTGTGGCAGCCATTGGATGTTATGCCCAATTAAAACCTGAAGAATTAGCAGATGTGAATGGCGTGGATTTGGTTTTGGGAGCAACGGAGAAATTCAAAATCACGGATTATTTAAATGATTTGACTAAAAACGACTTCGGAGAAGTGCATTCTTGCGAAATTGAAGAAGCCGATTTCTATGTCGGCAGTTATTCCATTGGTGACAGAACCAGAGCATTTTTAAAGGTTCAAGATGGTTGCGATTATAAATGTACGTATTGCACCATTCCGTTGGCTAGAGGTATTTCCCGTAGTGATACTATGGCTAATGTTCTTGCGAATGCCAGAGAAATTTCAGAACAAAATATTAAGGAAATTGTATTAACTGGAGTGAACATTGGCGATTACGGAAAAGGTGAATTCGGGAATAAAAAACACGAACATACTTTTTTAGATTTAGTTACTGAACTCGATAAAGTGGAAGGTATTGAACGACTAAGAATTTCATCCATTGAGCCCAATTTATTAAAAAACGAAACCATAGATTTAGTCTCAAAATCTAGAGCATTTGTACCACATTTTCATGTTCCGTTGCAAAGCGGAAGCAATGACATCTTAAAAAAGATGAAACGTCGCTATATGAAGGAATTATATGTCGATAGAGTTTCAAAAATAAAAGAAGTTATGCCTCACGCTTGTATTGGAGTGGATGTCATAGTTGGCTTTCCTGGAGAAACGGATGAACTTTTTTTAGAAACTTACAATTTTTTGAATACATTGGATATTTCTTATTTACATGTGTTCCAATATTCTGAACGCGACAATACAGAAGCAGCAGAAATGGAAGGTGCCGTTTATAAAAATGTTAGGGCAAAACGCAGTAAAATGCTAAGAGGATTATCGGCTAAAAAGCGACGTGCGTTTTATGAAAAGCAATTAAACACGGAAAGAACTGTATTGTTTGAAGGCGAAAATAAAGAAGGTTACATTCATGGTTTTACGGAGAACTACGTTAAGGTTAAAGCACCATGGAATCCGGATTTGGTAAATACACTTCATAATGTGATTCTCACTAACATAGATGACGATGGTTTAGTAAGGTTAGAGTTTATAAATGAACTGGTAGAATAATATATTTGCGTAGTTTGATTCTAGTCCTATATTTACAGCCAAATTAAAAAAATTCAAATTAATTATGAAAAAATTTATCTTAGGTTTATTTGTTTTAACAAGTTTATCTTTAACAACAGCATGCTCAAGTGACGATGATGATAACACGTCTAGTAATATTGAAGGTGCTTGGAAACTTACAGCTTGGAATGTTTCAGGGTCTTCCTATGATTTAAATAATGACGGTACTGCGAGCACCAATTTATTAGAAGAAATGAATTGTTACAATAATGAAACCATTGTTTTTAATAACAACGTAGCAACATATATGACTACCTCTTATGCTGATATATATGCCGAATTAGTAGCGGGATCTACCTCAGATTATGTCTATACAATAGAGTGCCAAGATGAAGTAAGTAATAGTCCTGCGAGTTATTCAGTAAATGGGAATACCGTTACTATTACTACAACATATGAAGAAGATGGCACAATCTACGAGGTTATTTTATTGGCAACTTTAAATGGTAACACTTTATCGTTTGTATTGGAAGAAGGGTTGTATATTGAAGAAAATGTTGGTTTTGATGTTATTGTTGAACAAGATTTAACATTGGTATTTACTAAATTGTAAGTCTGATCCTAAAAAAAACAAAAAAATCCGAAACTTCATCAAAGCATCGGATTTTTTTATATTTCTAACGTCTAACGTCTAACGTCTAACGTCTAACGTCTAACGTCTATCTAACGTCTTAAATTATATACGAATACCAACGGGTAACATCCGTTTATATTTTCTGTTTCGTCTTACAAATTTTGCGATTTCAGGGCTTGTTGGTACCACACTAATGTTTCGTTCCTTAATGTTTGAGAATACCAAATCAATAAAATCCAATTCAAATTCGTCTGTTCTAATGGCATCAGGAATAATCATCTTTGTTAAGAATATCTTACGTTCCTGTAAGGAATATTCAATAATAGCCATGTCGTTTTCAACCTTTAATTCAAATTGACGAAGAAAATCATTGTCAATCAGTTCAGCAGTTTCTGTCATAATTTCTCTTTATTAAATTCAGCGGTTGGTAGCGTAGATACTATAAATTTATATAGTTTTGCTGGGCAAAGGTACAAAAAATCAACCAAAAAATTAGGTTATTGTTGTTAAAACCTTAAATTGTAAATCTTTAAGGCGTCCCGAGTAAAATGTTTTAAGACCTATGAATCCCAAATTGACTCATGTTTATTTGATGCCAGGCATGGCGGCAAATCCTTCTATATTCGAAAATATCAAGCTACCAGAAGATAGGTATAAGATACATTGGTTAGAGTGGCAAATTCCCAATAAAACAGAAACACTTAGTGCATACGCCCAACGTATGTGTAAATTTATTGAGCACGATAATGTAGTGCTTTTAGGCGTTTCGTTTGGAGGTATTTTGGTACAGGAAATGAGTAAGTATCTAAAGCTTAAAAAACTATTTGTGGTTTCTAGTGTAAAATCACATCACGAATTACCAAAACGGTTAAAATTACTCAAAGTAACCAAAGCTTATAAGATTTTACCGACCCAATTGGTAAGCAACATTGACTTATTGGCTAAATATGCTTTTGGCGAAACCATAAAAAAGCGTGTGGATCTTTACAAAAAATATCTGTCCGTAAATGATAAAACCTATCTCGATTGGGCCATAAAGCAAGTGGTTTGTTGGGATCAAGAAGAAGCACATCTAGATGCCATATATATTCATGGAGATAACGATGCTATTTTCCCCTATTCCTGTGGAGGAAATTGTATTGTTGTCGAAGGCGGAACACACATTATGGTCATTAATAAATACAAATGGTTTAACGAAAATTTACCAAAACTTATTGAAAGTTGAATTTGAAACTTGTCCGTAGATTGATTACATTTATAAAACGAAAAAGAATTAAAAAATAGAATTATGAAAATCATAAAAAATAGTTTAGCGCTAATAGGAGTGATCTGTATATCAGGCTTTTTTATCTTTGCGATGCAAAAGTCACCAGACGAAAAAGCACCTTCAGATAATTTATTAGTAAAAGAAGATCCGATTGTAAATAATTACAATGTTTATGCTCTTGAAATGCCAGAAAATTTGAATTTTGCAGGTGAAGCCGTTCCGATCGAAAATCCAGATATCTACGAACGTATGGATCGAGAGTTGTTGGTTAATACCTATTGGCAATCAAATGGCTTGTTAATGTTCAAACGTGCACAAAAGTACTTTCCTATTATAGAACCAATTTTGAAGAAAAACGGAGTCCCAGATGATTTTAAATATTTAGCGGTGATTGAAAGTGGATTAATCCAAACTGCAAAATCACCAGCAGGTGCCAGTGGTGTTTGGCAAATTATGTCTGCTACGGGAAGAGAAAATGGTTTAGAGGTCAATGATAATGTGGATGAACGCTATAATTTAGAAAAAGCTACAGAAGTTGCCTGTCATTATTTAAAAAAAGCCAAGGAAAGTTTAGGATCATGGACTAAAGCAGCAGCAGCTTACAACGCTGGGAACTATGGTGTTTCTAGACGATTGAAGGAACAAGATGTGACTGGGTATTACGATTTGTTATTAGGAGAGGAAACTGGCCGTTATGTATTCAGAATTGTAGCGTTAAAAGAAATTCTCTCAAATCCGAGTAAATATGGATTCAACTTTAATAAAAGTCATTTGTATAAATCAGTACCAACCCATAAAGTGGAAGTAGATACGGCAGTTACTGATTTTGCCCAGTTTGCAAAGCACTTCGGAATAAATTATAAAATTTTAAAACTTCATAATCCTTGGTTAAGAGAGCCACATTTGAATAATAAAACTCGTAAAACATATTTAATTGATATTCCTGAAAAAGGATATTACACGTCTACACCTTAATATTTGGAATTTGTTAGAAACCATATCTGGCAAATCATTTTTGTGCTCAATTATACGATCGCATTGTCTGCGGTTATTACAATTCTGCTTAAAAAACTAAATCCAACCAAGGCCATAAGTTACATTATTGGCTTGTTGGCTTTACCATTTTTAGGATTAATCGTTTATTATCTTTTTGGACAGGAATACCGTAAAACGAAACTGTTTAGTAGAAAGCATGTTTTAAACCAATCTGTAGTAGAAAGAATTCAAGATCAGTTAGAACTCAACACCAAAGAGATTGAAGAAATTGATGATCTTCTTGAAGAAAAATCAAAACTCATTCCTTTACTTTATAATAATGAAAAATCAAAACTGACTATTAATAATGATGTGAAACTTATCAAAAATGGCGACGCAAAGTTTAAGATGCTCTTCAAGGATCTAAAGGAAGCAAAGCATCATATACATCTAGAATATTTTATAATCAACGATGATGCAATTGGTACAGAATTGCTTAATCTATTGATTGAAAAAGCAAAGGAAGGTTTAGAGATTAGAATAGTGATTGATGATGTAGGAAGTTCAATATCTTCTAAAATGAAACGTCAGTTAAAAGATTGTGGTATAGAAATGTATCCCTTTATGCCTGTTTGGTTTTCTAATTCAACAGGTAAAATGAATTATCGCGACCATCGAAAAATCGTGGTTCTTGATGGGAAAATAGGTTATGTTGGAGGTATTAATGTTTCAGACGACTATGTCAATTCAAATAATAATAGATATTGGAGAGATACGCACATTCGTATCGTTGGTGAAGCTGTAAAACCGCTACAGATTTTGTTTTTTACATCTTGGGATTTTGTTAGTGGCTCAGAATTAAACATTACAAAAAAATATTTTCCTGAACACACTTGTAAAGAAAACATCCCACTTCAGATTGCGGCAAGCGGCCCAGATACCGATTGGTCAAATATTATGGAAGCCATATTTGTTGCCATTACCAATGCGGATGATCATGTGTACATTACAACGCCATATTTTATACCTAATAGTGAGATTATAACAGCGCTTCAAGTCATAGCCAGAAGCAATAAGGATGTTAAAATTATAGTGCCCAAAAAGTCAGATTCTTGGATTGCGGAATACGCAACCAATTCGTATTTGGAAAGGTTATTAGAAGCAGGCGTTGAGGTATATCATTATACGAAAGGATTTATTCATGCTAAAACTATGGTTGTCGATGGAGTTTTTAGCACAGTCGGAACAACCAATATGGATTATAGAAGTTTCAATATTAATTTTGAAGTGAACGCTTTAATCTACAATAAAGAAATTAGCAGCCAACTCACAGATTTTTTTAATGAAGACTTAAAAGATTGCGAGCAACTAAATTTAGAATCTTGGCAAAACCGTTCTAAACGCACAAAACTCATTGAAGCGGTTGCCCGTCTCATGGCACCATTATTATAATTATCGTCTACTTCTACGGTTCTGTCTTGCCGAAGTTGGCTGACCATATTGTTGTTTAGGGATTACAGCTTTTTTCATCTGTTGCTTCATCATTTTTATCTGATCTTTAAGCATATCCCTTTTGTCCAATTTTTCAGCTTCAGCCAATAACTTCATGGCTTCAGGCTTGCGTCGCTTAGAAAATGCGATTCCTGCTAAATTTAATTTTGCCATGGCCAAATCATGATCCATGGATAATCCTAAATTAATCGCTTTTTTAAAGTAACCCTCAGCTTCATTCATATTGGTTTGAGATACCATGATCCCATTGAGGTAATTTAAATAGCCTTGTTGTTTTTTTACCAAGGCTCCTTCTGGATTTTTTATTTTATCCAGCCATTTTTTCGCACCAGCAAAATCTTGCTTTCTTAATCTTAAAAAAGCCAATAAGATCAACTCATTTTTAAAGTAAAGGAAAATAAAAATGGTAGAAAGTAGGATATACATGATGCCGTTGCCAATATAACCTTCTGTGAATTGATAGATCCCAAAAGCAATTATTAAAGTGGCAATGACTAATTTTATATTTTTATTAAACATATATCTGTGTATTTTTGCAGAGCGCAAAGATAATAAAAACTAAGAGTTTAAAATCTATTCAAAAATTTTCTTTTTGCTATTTGCTAAAGTAAAAACTTGTTGTATATTTGCACGCAGTTTTGAGATAGCTCTAAACCCATTAAAAAGAATATTAGTTTTTAAAAATATAAGACATGCCAAAAAGAACGTTTCAACCGTCAAAAAGAAAGAGAAGAAACAAACACGGTTTCAGAGAAAGAATGGCTTCTGTTAACGGAAGAAAAGTTTTAGCACGTAGAAGAGCTAAAGGAAGAAAAAAATTGTCAGTTTCAACTGAATCAAGACATAAAAAATAATGATTAACAATTGTTAATATATTAAAGGCGTTACTTAGGTGTAACGCCTTTTTTTGTATCCTATTGTTACTTATTTTTGCACAGCCAAATCAATAAAAAATAAAATCGCATAACACTAAATAGAACGTCTCATGCCAAAAAATAAAAACTTAAAGTCCATTTTACTAATCGGTTCAGGTCCTATCGTTATTGGGCAGGCCTGTGAATTTGATTATTCAGGGTCTCAAGCTTTACGATCTTTACGAGAAGATGGAATTGAAACTATTTTAATCAATTCCAATCCTGCAACCATAATGACGGATCCACAAATGGCAGATCATGTGTATTTGCTACCATTGACAACTAAATCATTAATTCAGATTTTAAAAGACCATCCTCAAATTGATGCGGTTCTACCTACAATGGGCGGACAAACGGCTTTAAATCTTTGTATTGAAGCTGACGAGAAAGGAATTTGGGAAGATTTTGGTGTCAATATTATTGGTGTTGATATCGACGCGATTAATATTACTGAGGATAGAGAAAAATTTAGGGAGTTAATGCTAAAAATAGGTGTTGGTATGGCACCTCAAGCAACAGCTACCTCATTTTTGAGAGGAAAGGAAATAGCCCAAGAATTTGGGTTTCCTTTATGTATTAGGGCATCATTTACTTTGGGCGGAGCAGGAGCGGCCATAGTATATAATGAAGAAGAGTTTGATGAATCCTTAACCAGAGGACTGGAAATTTCCCCTATTCATGAGGTTATGATTGATAAAGCATTATTAGGCTGGAAAGAATATGAACTTGAATTATTAAGAGATAAAAACGATAATGTTGTAATAATCTGTACCATTGAGAATATGGATCCTATGGGAATTCATACGGGTGATTCCATTACGGTTGCGCCAGCAATGACCTTATCTGATAAAACACAGCAAAAAATGCGGGATATGGCAATTCATATGATGCGCAGTATCGGAGATTTTGCAGGTGGTTGTAATGTTCAGTTCGCCGTGAGCCCTGATGAAGAGGAAAAAATTATAGCTATAGAAATCAACCCTCGTGTATCACGTTCTTCTGCTTTGGCAAGTAAAGCTACAGGTTACCCAATCGCTAAGATTGCGGCGAAGTTAGCTTTAGGTTATACCCTAGATGAATTAAAGAACCAGATCACAAAATCAACTTCGGCATTATTCGAACCTACCTTAGATTACGTAGTAGTAAAGATTCCACGTTGGAATTTCGATAAATTCGAAGGCTCTGACAGAACATTGGGTCTTCAAATGAAGGCTGTTGGTGAAGTTATGGCCATTGGTCGTTCGTTCCAAGAAGCATTGCACAAGGCCACCCAATCGTTAGAAATTAAGCGTAATGGACTTGGTGCCGACGGTAAAGGTTATAAAGATTATGATACTGTAATTGAGAAATTGACCCACGCAAGTTGGGATCGCGTATTTGTAATATATGATGCTGTTGCAATGGGAATACCGTTGAGCCGAATTCACGAGATTACAAAAATCGACATGTGGTATTTAAGACAATACGAAGAATTGTTTCAACTTGAAAAAGAAATTTCCACCTATACGATTGGTACTATTGAGCGCGATTTATTACTTGAAGCGAAACAAAAAGGCTATGGAGATCGACAAATCGCGCATATGCTGCGTTGTTTAGAAAGTGAGGTTCGCAATAAACGAATGGAATTTAATATTAACCGTGTTTTTAAATTAGTAGATACTTGTGCTGCGGAATTTAAAGCACAAACACCATATTATTATTCAACCTTTGAAAGTGAAGTTGAGACTCCAGACGGAAATCGGTATGTACATAATGAAAGTGTAGTAACAGATAAGAAGAAAATCATCGTTTTAGGCTCTGGGCCTAACCGAATTGGTCAAGGTATTGAGTTTGATTATTGCTGTGTGCACGGCGTTTTAGCTGCAGCCGAATGTGGATACGAAACCATCATGATTAACTGTAATCCTGAAACCGTTTCAACCGATTTTGACATTGCAGATAAACTCTATTTTGAACCTGTGTTCTGGGAACATATTTATGATATCATTCAACATGAAAAACCAGAAGGAGTTATCGTACAATTAGGAGGGCAGACCGCATTAAAATTAGCTGAAAAATTAGAAAAATGGGGTGTTAAGATTATGGGAACCAGCTTCAAATCGCTCGATTTAGCTGAAGATAGAGGAAGTTTTTCAAACATATTGAAAGAAAACAATATTCCTTACCCAGAATTCGATGTGGCAGAATCTGCCGATGAGGCCTTAGCGATTGCTGATGTTCTGGACTTTCCAATCTTAGTAAGACCTTCTTACGTACTTGGTGGACAAGGGATGAAAATTGTGATTAATAAGCAAGAACTGGAATCTCATGTGATCGATTTATTAAAATCTATTCCAGGTAATAAACTATTATTGGATCATTATTTAGATGGTGCCATTGAAGCCGAAGCAGATGCGATTTGTGATGCAGATGGTAATGTTTACATTATTGGGATTATGGAGCATATTGAGCCATGTGGTATTCACTCAGGTGATAGTAATGCGACTTTACCTGCTTTTAATTTAGGTGATTTAGTCATGCAGCAAATCATAGATCATACCCACACGATTGCTAGAGCTTTGGATACTGTAGGTTTAATAAATATACAATTTGCTATAAAAGATGATATTGTTTATATCATTGAAGCCAATCCAAGAGCATCGCGAACTGTTCCATTTATCGCCAAAGCTTATAAAGAACCTTATGTAAACTATGCGACCAAAGTAATGTTGGGCGAGAAAAAAGTGACGGATTTTGACTTTAATCCTCAATTAGAAGGTTATGCGATAAAACAACCGGTATTTTCATTTAATAAATTCCCTAATGTGAATAAACAATTAGGACCAGAAATGAAAAGTACTGGAGAAAGTATTTTATTTATTGATAGTTTAAAGGACGATCAGTTTTACGATTTGTATGCAAGACGAAAAATGTATTTGAGTAGATAATTGGCATAGTTTTCGATGAAGTGTAAGTGTTATTCATTAATATTTACTAACTTAGCTATAACAATACCCAAATTGTATGAAAAAATTATTACTCAGTCTTATATCAATATTTACCCTTGGTACTATGTTTGCCCATTCGGCTTCGTATCAAAATAGTGCTATTGAATTTATAGAACATGCAGATTTTATTGGTGCTTCGGAATCCTATAATTCTTTGTGTTTTTTAAATCTTGAATTGAATGATGATTTATTTCAAGATGAAAGTTTCAAGATTTCACCAAACCCTTCGAAGAATAAGTTAAATATCAAATTACCAAGAACATCAGATAATATGATACTTGAAGTATTTGATGTTTTAGGAAAACGAATTCATAAAAGTACTATCACGCAGTTGGAAGCTTCTGTAGATGTCTCGGGTTGGAAAACTGGCGTGTATCTGGTTAAAGTTTCGGACGAAAACGAATCACAGACCAAACGATTTATTAAACAATAAAGACATTTAATATATTTTAAGTTAAAGCTATTTCAGTCCTGATAACTATTGGGAGAAATGGCTTTTTTACTTAAAATCAATTTTCACATTATAATTTTTAAGCTGTTCCAAGTGGTCATCAACGTTTTTATAAAGATTTTCTAAATCCTCACTTCGCTTGGTGTCGCTTTCTTTTCTGATTATGGATTTAATAAAACGCTTGGCAGCCAATTTATTAGTTAAAATTAAGCCTGGAACGGTTAAAGTATTTCCATCCTCATCCACCGCGACCATTATAAAATAAGACGAGTTGCAATGTTTCTTTTCTCCTGTTGTAATATTTTCAGACTCTACTCTAATACCAACGACCATAGACGATTTACCAACATAATTAACCGAAGCTTTCATGGTCACCAATTCACCGACCTCAATTGGATTTAAGAAGTTGACCTTATTCACGGATGCTGTGACACAATATTTACGGGAATGTTTTGAAGCGCAAGCAAAAGCCACATTATCCATTAGGCTCAAAATATAACCACCATGGATTTTTCCACCGAAATTAGCATGATGTGGTTTCATTAATTCTGAAATTTGAATCCTGGAATCTTCAGTGGTTTTAAACATATGTCAAAAGATTTAAATATAGCAAACTAGTGATTATAGCAATGCCAAAACTGATTAATGTACCTATTAAAATGTATTCCGTTAGTTTCCGTTCTTTGGAAGCAGTTAAGTCACCAAATCGAAAAACGGATTTAGCGGTTATTAAAAATCCTACAGCTTCCCAATGACCTACAACAATAAATATAAATACCAAAAGACGCTCTAAAACTCCAATATATTTACCGGCATCTTTTAGCGATTCGTTGTCTTTGGTAAGTTTGGAAATGTTCCATTTAGAAAAAATGGTTTTCATGAAAATGGAAGTTGGTTGCGTTAAAAATGCGACACAAATAATCAATAAGATAAATTGGTTACTTAAATCTAAAGTAAAATCGAAATCAGTACCATAAAGAATAAACGTTAATCCTATTATTGAAATAATGTGCAATACCTGGTCTATAAAAAAGAACAACCGTTTTGTTTTTTTACGCTGTAAAATAAGTTTTAATCCATCAATGATGAGATGTATTAAACCGATTCCTAAAATTAACGGCGTATACGATAAATCCCAAATCAGCAGAAACATTAATGCCACATGAATCGCAACATGCACATATAGCCAAACAGATTTTAGTTTGTTTTTTTCTTTATGCTTAACCCATTTGTGTGATTGCAGAAAGAAATCACCTATAAGATGCGCAAAAATGAGTTTTAAAATTATAAGGATCATAGTAATGTGGCTATTTTTTTTCTGAAAAGTGCATCCAATTCTAAAATTTCATCTAAGTAAGCACGTTTTTGCCTTTTGCTTACGGCATCTTGATTAATGCCGATTATTTTTGCCAATTTAGATTGAATCATATCAGGATGTTCTAAGCTTAATTTTACAATTTCTGCAGAATTAACCGTCCAATTGTCCATTGCAATTAACGCCAACCTAAAATATAGATTTAATTCTTCATTTAGCGTATCGTTGCTGGTTTTTATTTTCAGATTTTGTTTTTCTTTTTTGAGATTATCAAAGGTTTCTCCAGAGAATATATAAGCTTCACCATTAGATTCACTCACAGTATTGCCTTCATAATCTTTTGTGCCAATACCAATTGACATTCTAACATCTATACCTTTAATGGATTTCAAAAATGCTTTAATATATACAGATGTTCTAAAGCTGTCTTCAATGGAATTAGACTCTAACTGAAAACTATCTCCTCTATAAATATCATAAAATGAAGCATCATTGGATAATTTAGATAATGCTGATTTTAATGGAATAAGCCATAGCTCTTCACTTATTGCATCTCTAGATTTTATAATGTCGCCTGTTATTACGCTGGTCATACTATTTATATTTCATTTCAAATGTATGCCTTTTCAACGGAATAAACAAATTTATGCCTTTAAAAAGGAATAAAATAATATATGCCATATTTAAGGCATATGATTAATTATTCCTTAGAAGTGGACTAATAGACTAATTCTCTTCATTTGCACGTTTAATAATACTTTCAGGAAGTGCTTTCTTGGCTTTTGCACCCATTTTTTTAATTTTTTCAACGCGTGAAATCAAATTACCCTTACCATCCACTAATTTGTTCATAGCAGCTGAATAATCACTTTTGGCTGCGTCAATCTTTTTGCCGACACCAGTTAAATCGGTAACTAAACCTTCAAATTTATCATAAAGAGCGCCAGCTTGTTTTGCAATTTCCAATGCATTTTGTTGTTGTTTTTCATTATTCCACATGGAATCTATAGTGCGTAATGTCGCTAAAAGGGTAGAAGGTGTAACGATGACTATGTTCTGTTCAAAAGCTTTATTGTAAAGCGAATTATCTTCGTTTATCGCCACTGCAAAAGCGGGTTCAATAGGAATAAACATTAATACAAAATCAGGCGATTCAATATCATATAAATCTTGATAATTCTTGGCAGATAATTGATCCACATGTTTTTTGATAGAGTTGACATGTGCTTTTAAAAACAACGGTCGTTGTTCCTCTTCTGCATTTACAAATTGTTCGTAAGCTGTTAAAGAAACCTTCGCATCGATAATCATCTTTTTAGAATCGGGAAGATGCAACACCACATCTGGCATCACACGGGAACCATCTTCACGTTGAAAATTCTGTTGTACAAAATACTCTCTATCTTTTTCCAGTCCAGATTTTTCCAGCACACGCTCTAATACCAATTCGCCCCAATTTCCTTGGGTTTTACTATCGCCTTTTAAGGCTCTGGTTAAATTTGTGGCTTCCAATGCCATTTGTTGGTTCAGATCTTTTAAGCCTAATAATTGTTCTTTCAAAGCCGAG
Source organism: Winogradskyella schleiferi (assembly GCF_013394655.1). NCBI lineage: Bacteria > Pseudomonadati > Bacteroidota > Flavobacteriia > Flavobacteriales > Flavobacteriaceae > Winogradskyella > Winogradskyella schleiferi. The sequence goes on along the minus strand of NZ_CP053351.1, from coordinate 2,466,326 downwards.
TGCATACTGATGCTTTCCTTTTGGGTGTCTTCAACTTTCTTTTCAAAAGTTTTAATTTTCTCTTCAAGCGGATTTAAAATATTCTTGATATTCTCTTTATTCTGAAGTGTGAATTTTTCTGACTTTTCATCTAATATTTTAGAAGCCATCAATTCAAAATCCTTTCGTAGTTGTTCTTGTTGTTGGGCTAATTCTTCATCACGCTTTAGGTTTGCTTTTTCAAGATTTTCATATTCGGAATTTCGTCTTGATAATTCTGAGTTTAATAAGTCTTTTTCTCGTCTTATGGCTTCACGTTCCGTTTCAATTTTAGAGATGTTTTCTTTCAATTCATTTAATGATTGATTGAAATACTGATCTTGTTTTTGGTTTTCGGCTTCAGAAAATTGTTTAAATTCATTGAATTGTTGCTGCAAATTAGCGTTGCGTTCCTCCAATGTGCTTTTATCGCTTTTGCTTTTTAATTGTGAAAATTTAAGACCTATAAAGGCACCAATACCAGCGGAAATAATGATTGTAATTAATAGAATAAGTGTGTCGTTCATATTGAAAAGAGAAATTTATCAAAGATAATATAGTTAAGGAAACTCTCTTAAACTTAGTGGCTAGATTTTAAAGTTTTTATATCTGTGATTAATTGTTCAATAGCCTCGCTATTTGTACCATCATAGATACCGCGAATTTGTTTCTTTTTATCAATTAGAATAAAGTTTGGCGTATGAATAAAGTCTTGTAATCCACCATCCTCTTGTTCTACAACCGCAAAATAGCTTTTGCGTGCCAGTTCATAAATATGCTTTTTGTTTCCTGTGGTAATATTCCATTTAGAATCTATAACACCTTTATTATTGGCGTATTCTCGTAATACAGAAATACTATCAATTTCTGGTGTGACTGACAGGGACAAAAGCATAATATCATCATCATTCAAAAATTCCTTTTGTATTTGAGCCATATTACTCGTCATAATTGGACAAATACTACCACAACGTGTAAAAAAGAAATCCGTTACATGAATTTTGTCTTCATAATCCTCTTGAGTGATGGTTTTACCATTTTGATTTACGAGATTAAAATTTGAAATGGTGTGGTTTTTACTTTTGTTTTGAAGATTTTTATCGACTAATTCTGGATTAAAATCAGAAGGATTATAAACTGGTAATATTTTGCTTTGAGCGTTATTTTCAAAATAAAAATAAACTAATACACTAACTATGATGATGAGTATAATTGTTATCCAGTTATTTTTTGTTAGTGACATTGATAATCTTTTAGTTACAAAACAGAATTGTCAATTTTTATGTCTGAATCTTTCCAAGCAATATCAAACTCTTTTTTTATAATATCTGCTTCATCATTTTTTCCTTGTGCTTTAAGGGTTTTATACAATCCTATTAATGACCATCCATTTTGTCTTAAAATGTTTAAGTCTTCTTCATATACTTTTTCTGCATCATCATATTTTTTAGCTTTTAATAAAATTGCGCCTAAGTTTTGCCTTGTTGGAATATGCCATGCTGCAGGTTCGGTATAGGTTAAATCATCTTCGAAAACCACGGCATTTTCAAGATGTTCAATAGCTTTGGGAATGTTTCCTTTTAAGGCTTCTAATTCTCCTGCTACGACTTCATAGGCGATATTAGCAGAATGAATTGAGGCATTATTGGCTGTGGCGATTAAGGTTTCTAATTCTGGATCATTTTTTAGAACCACGATAGCGTCCAATTCTTCTTGGGCTTCTTTAATATTACCTTTTCGAATAAACGCAATTCCTCTTGCATAATGACGCATAAGGTTAAGGTGTTTAATTTCTGACTTAGGCGCAGGAATAGTTAAGATTTCATTCCATTTACCAAATCGAGTATATGCCAACAATGGAGTAGCGGCAAAATCTTGAAGAAAGGGCATTTCAATAAATTCACCAACAGGCACTTTTTCTGCTGTTTTTTTTGCCGCATCAATTGCAACATCACTGGCTCCCAATAAACTTGCGGAAGACCACAAAAAATGAATGTTATGAGGATAATAACCAAGAGGATAGAGCCCTTGGGCAAAACATTGAGATATATAATCTTCATCAGCTAAAATTGCTTTTTGGTTTGTAATAACAGCATCCTTGTAGCGCCCAACTCTTATATAAATATGTGATGGCATATGTACAATATGTCCGGCGCCAGGCATAAGAGAAGCCAGTTTATCAGCACTCTTCACGCCAATATCTGGATAAGGAAGTTCGACCATATGAATATAATAATGATGTCCGCCAGGATTTTCAGGTTCAAGCAACATAGCTTTTTCAAGAGCTGCTTTTGCTACCTTAATATTCGGAGACGGATTTCCATCCTTGTCCCAATAATTCCAAGGTACAGTGTTCATTACTGACGCTGCATATAGAATTTGAATGTTTGCATCCTCAGGAAACTGTGCCGCAGCTTTGGTCATTGCATGCATGTACATCATATTCAATTTAGGTATATCGGCAGTTAAATCATTACTATATCTATTAGACAATGCTTCTATCAACACTTGTTCTTTCAAACTTGCTTTTGAGGCCAGTTGTTGAGCCTTTGTAATGGCTTCGTTGATTTTTATTTTACGCTCTTCTGGTGGAAGAGGATCGTTAATATTTGGTCCGAGTGTAAATGCTTGTCCCCAATATGCCATAGCGGAATTTGGATCTAATCGCGATGCTTCCATAAACGAACGATGTGCTTCGGCATGGTTAAAAGCGTATGATAATTTTAATCCTTGGTCAAAAAATGCTTGAGCTCTTTCGTTTTCCGTACTAATTGAAAAATGCAGATTTCCTAGATTTTTAAATAGTGGCGAAATCTGTTTTGTGGTATCTACATCTTCTAATAAGAATTTTGTTGATGTACATTTTACAAAATTCATTGCTAATTTAGGCGCTTTTGGTGGCGTTGCTTCTGCCGGTTTATTAAAAGTGAAATAAGCCAAAACAACTAAAATAATACTTGCTAAAATAATATTCAAATGCGATTTCATGAGTTTTGAGTTTAATATTAATTATGAGGTTTAATAAATGATGTAGCTTTTTCTTTGCAACCAGAAATAATTGACATAAATAAAAAATAAGTTAATTTGAAAAATGGAGTATAAAGGTTCATAAATGTGAAGCTATTTATAATTCAAGTTAAATATAGGTTTTTAAAATGGTTAAGGGTTGAAAATCAATAAAATATATTATATGTAAAAATTTTTATTTTACACATTGCGTATCAGAAAATCCATAATTTTTATAAAAACATTTTAAATTCTAATAACTAATTTTAAAATTCTATAAAGGAAAAAACCCTGAACTCTAAACTCTAAACTACAAACTTATCAGTATATTTGATGCTTCAAAAAAACCAACATAAATGGCACTTTCTCCTCTTAATGCAATTTCACCAATTGATGGTAGATATCGATCTAAAGTCGAAAAATTAAAAGATTATTTTTCGGAAGAAGCACTGATTAAATATCGTGTGTTGGTAGAAATTGAATACTTTATTGCATTGTGTGAATTGCCATTGCCACAATTAGAATCTGTTTCAAGTTCTGTTTTTGAAGATTTAAGAGCGATTTACAAAAACTTTACAGCTGTAGATGCTTCTGCAATAAAAGAGATTGAAAAAGTAACCAATCACGATGTAAAAGCTGTTGAATACTTCATTAAAGAGAAATTTGATGCTTTAGAGTTATCAGCCTATAAAGAGTTTATCCACTTTGGATTGACCTCACAAGACATTAATAATACGGCAATTCCTTTAAGTATTAAGGAAGCGATGAACGATGTTTACGTGCCTGAATATGTATCACTTTTAGAAAAAATTCAAGGCTTGGCAAAAGATTGGGCAGATATCCCAATGTTAGCGAGAACACATGGACAACCAGCATCGCCAACGCGTTTAGGAAAAGAAATTGAAGTTTTTGCAGTAAGATTAAAGGAACAATTCAATTTATTGAATAATGTACCAGGTGCTGCAAAATTTGGTGGTGCAACAGGAAATTTTAATGCCCATAAAGTAGCTTATCCTAATATTGATTGGAAAGCATTTGGAACAACATTCGTTCAAGAAAAATTAGGTTTACAACATTCGTTTCCGACCACGCAAATAGAACATTACGATCATGCAGCTGCTTTGTTTGATGCTTTAAAGCGCATCAATACCATTATCATTGATTTGGATAGGGACATTTGGACCTATGTATCTATGGATTATTTCAAGCAAAAAATAAAAGCAGGCGAGGTTGGTAGTTCTGCCATGCCACACAAAGTAAATCCTATTGATTTTGAAAATAGTGAAGGGAATTTAGGTATTGCCAATGCTATTTTTGAGCATCTGTCTGCTAAATTACCAATTTCTAGATTGCAACGTGATTTAACCGATAGTACCGTTTTAAGAAATGTTGGTGTACCGTTTGGGCATACGATTATTGGCTTTAAATCTACTGTAAAAGGTTTGGGCAAATTACTGTTGAATAAACCAAAATTCGCTCAAGACTTAGAGAATAATTGGGCTGTAGTTGCAGAAGCGATCCAAACCATTTTAAGACGTGAAAGTTATCCAAACCCATATGAAGCTTTAAAAGGATTGACAAGAACCAACCAAGCAATTACCCAAAGTTCCATTTCAGATTTTATTGATACCTTAGAGGTTTCTGAAGCTATTAAATCTGAATTAAAAAAGATTACACCTAGTAATTATACGGGTATCTAAAATTACATAAAATTTGAAACAATTCATCCCACAAACCAAAGACGCTATCGCATTATCTTGCGTATCTATTGTTGCGTTGAGTTGGTTTGTTGCAGGTTTGTGTGATGTGCTCGATTATATTATTATTAAAGTCGTTTTATTCTTAGGTTTTGGAATTTTATTTGTTGTAGCCATTATATATGGTTTAAAAAATGATGCTAAAAAAAATCGTCCTGAAGACAAGCTCCAAGACGATTCATATTAACATTTAAATAATTGTCAGTTTATTTAAATTTCATTGAGACATTTGTTATTTAAAAAAATCTGTAAGGCCATTAAGATTGGTATCTTCAAATTTTGCATTTTGTAATACAGAACTTAACGACATTAATTTACTAGCATTCATATCATCTCCTAAAATTCTTGCGATCATAAAGCCTTTATTGTTGGCATTTCCAAAAATGATGAGTTCATCAATATTGTCTATATCACCTAAATATTTAATGACAAATTTTCCATCGGTAGAGTTGCCTCCACGCATTAGCTCTTCGTATTTAGGATCTTTTAGAATGGATTTTACCTTTTCTAGTTCTAGCGTATAGTCTTCAGCTTCTGTATCTTCTTTCATATAAGTGAGTACATTCAACTTATCAACAGAATTATAAGCTTCTTTCTGTTCTTTAGTCATATCAATGTTTTCAACATTAACAAAACTGGTTGGGACATCAAACGAAGCAAAACCAGGTTTTAACTCGTTGTCTACATAATAGGTTTGCAATGTTGGTCCTTGGTTGCAGCTGGTAAAAGCGGCAACCAAAAACAACACTACTATTGATTTTTTGATTGATTGTATCATGATTCTATTGTTTTTTATCTCCAGCTTTCTTTAACTGCTCACCTCCTGGTATATCCATTTGGTTAGTGATTTTAGAAACTTGTCTTAAATCTATATCACCTGTTAATGATAGTAACACGGTTTCAAACTCCCGTTTTTTACCATTAATTTCAATGTTTTGATCTTTGGTTAATTCTTTAAGACCACTTACAAACATTAAAAGTTCTTTTACATGGTTTTCGTCACTGCCTTCTTTTACATAGAATTTTACGGTTTGTTCGCCATCTTTCATTCGCATGAGTTCTTCAAGCTGAGATGATTTTAAATATTTATCAACAGTCGCTTTCATATCTGCTGAAACTTTACTGTCACCAGTTGTGAATACTTTAAGTCCAGTGATTTTTTTAACCATATTCATATATTCTTGGGCTTCAGGATCGTCCATGTCAATATCTATGCTGGCAATCATGCTGAACATTTTCTGATTAACAATTACGGAGGCGACCTCAGACATATCTTCGTATTTATCAAAAATACTTTGTGCTCCTGACATAAATGGTGCTACAATTAGCGCGATTATTACAATTAAATTTTTCATAATTTCTTAATTTTTTGTGTGTTACTTGTTTTTAAAAATTTTGTTTGTTGTTTCTGTAAATTCACTTAACCTTCCGGCTTCTTCCATTCCTTCATTTAAATTATCCGAAACTAAAATCAGCGAATTAAGTTGTTGTTTGCCTTCATTCATACCTATAGAGATTAAATTAAAAGCATCTATGGTTTGGTTATAAGCCAAAAGTGCTTCTTGTTTTTCTTCTTCTGTAGGACCAATAAAAGTTGGTACAATTAAACCAAGCATTAGAACGGCAACAGCTGCGACAGAAATCCATTGATACAATTTTGTGTTTTTAGTTTTTAATGGAACGTCTTTAGTGTACTGCTCATTTTTTGATTGCGAAAAGTATTGGAACATCGGTTTGTAATGCTCTAAATGTGGTGCTACTTTATCACTTAAGAAATACGCTTTTAATTGCGCTTCTTCCTGTAGCGTTGTCTCCGCATTGTTATACTTTTCTATTAATTTTTCTATATTATTTAATACCATGTCGATGTGTATTAGTTAATTTTTCTCTTATTGTTTTTCGTGCTCTCGATAAATTGACGCGTATTGCTGTTTCATTCATGTCTAGCATTTTGGCGATTTCCGCAAAATCATATTCTTCAATATCTCTTAATTGCACTATTATTTTTTGTTGTTCTGGTAGGTCTTCCATTATTCTAGACACCCAGTCCACGCTATCTTTTGCTTCAACTTGTTTTTGTAATGAAGAATTGTTATCCGTATAATTACTATGTACAATTTTTAAATTTTGCGCTTGTTTCGATTTTAAACGGTCCAAACAAAAATTCTTGGTCATGGTCATTGAAAACGCTTCTACATTTTTATAGTCACCAATCTTTTTATTGTTCTTCCATAATTTTAATAGTATCTCTTGAGTTGCATCTTCCGCTTCTTCACGAGACACTAATAATCGCTTTGCTAAACGAAATACTTTATCCTTAAACGGCATCACGATATCTACAAAATCTGCCTGTTTCATTACTTATTTGATTGGTTGGTGAAAACAATATTACTGCCTTCTATTATTACGACGATACACTTTACATTTTGTTACAAAGATTTTTATTTTTCACAATAATGTAAGTAAATTTAGAGTTTTACTGACTAAAGATTGACTAAAGAAAGAAATTGTACAATAAGAAAAATATACTATGAAGAATATTAGGGTTTTACTATTTACTTGTTTTGCTGCTTTGGCATTAACAAGCTGTTTTGATGATATGGATGATAATATCATTCCAGCTTCTACTTTAGAGATTAATGATTTTGTATGGAAAGGGATGAATGTTTTCTATTTATATAAGTCGGAGGTTCCTAATTTAGCAGACAATAGATTTGCCACAGATGAAGAATACAATAACTACTTAAATGATTTTGGTAGTCCTGAACAATTATTCGAATCATTAAAGCATAATCCAGGTACTGTTGATAGATTTAGTAGAATCTATGATAACTATTTTGATTTACAAAACCAACAAGCTGGAACGACTTTAAATAATGGCATCGAATTCAATTTATACAGAGTGCCAGGAAGTGAAACTGAAGTTTTTGGAGCTATAACTCTAGTTCTCAATAATAGTGTTGCGGATAATTTAGGTTTACAGCGCGGTCAAATTTTTAGAGCTATAAATGGTGAACCCTTAAACGATGCTAGCATAGACGATTTAAGTGACCCGATTTATCAAGATTCTTACACATTGAATTTTGCAGATTATAACGATAACAACACACCTGAATTGGCAGATGATACCATAACTTTGAATGGACAAAGTGCGGACTTAACTAAAGCCATTTACACTGAAAATCCGGTTCATGTATCCCAAGTTTTAAATGTCAATAATGAAAATATTGGTTATTTAATGTACAATCAATTCAATAGGAATTTTGATGCTGAATTAAATGATGCATTTGCGCAATTTCAGGCTGCAGGAGTTTCCGAATTGGTGATAGATTTGCGCTATAATGGAGGTGGCTCTGTGCAGACAGCGGCTTATTTGGGAAGTATGGTTACGGGTCAGTTTACAGGAGAAATTTATTCAAAACTATTCTATAATGAAAATCTAAGTAACAATAATCAAAATTTCTTGTTTACCAGTTCAATTGAAGGTGTTGGTGCCATTAATAGTCTAAATCTTTCTAGAGTTTATGTGTTAACTACAGAGCGACGAACTGCTTCTGCGAGTGAATTAGTTATTAATAGTTTAAGTTCTTATATAGAAGTGGTCGTAATTGGGGAAAATACAGTTGGAAAAACACAAGCTTCACAGACCATATATGATTCGCCCGATTTTTCCTTTGATAATGTTAATGTAAACCATACATACGCCATGCAACCTTTAATTGCGAATTCTACAAATGTAAATGATCAGCTTGTGCCACCAAATGGATTACAACCAGATATTGAATTGAGGGAACGAGCACATACATTAGGAACTTTAGGAGATGTAAATGAGCCTTTATTGGCTGCTGCAATAGCTAATATAACATTGGCAGACCGTTCTACAAATCAGTCTAGTGAAGCAATAATATATAGACCATTGGAAACTCCTGTTTCCGCTTTAGAACAAGATATGTTTATCGACTATTAGAATTTAAGCTTTAAATAGAAAAGCCGCTTTACCCTATAATGTATAAAGCGGCTTTTTAGATATTTAATTATTAATTTGAGTAATTACAGATTCAAATTAAGCCCTATATTAACACCTCGTCCTCTGGTGGTAAAACCAAAAAGTTCTTGATAGTCTTCATTAAAGATATTGGTCACATTGGCAAAAACAGTCATTTTGTGAGCAATGATTTTATGGCTGATATAAAAATCAAGTAATCCATAAGAATCTAGAGTGATTTTATCATTTTGAAAGGTATCAGGGTTGTAAACAGAATCGTCTCTATCGTCATTGTATTGATAGGATAAACTTAAAATAGTAGTATCAGATAAATCGAAATCCAGTCTGGTATTCAGTTTAATTTCTGGAATTCTTAAACTTAAATCTTCATCAACAGACGTGTAAGTTAAGTTGAGGTTTAGATTTAATTTTTCAATAAGTTTGGCTTGTGCAACAAATTCTAAACCACTAGCTGTAAAGGATGTTACAGTATTTTGATATTGAAACACAAAATTTCCAGTATCAACAAAATCAATAAAATTAGTTTCGTTTCTGTGGAAATAAACCAAACTAAGCGTTGCTTTGTTTTTCAATGAAATTTCTGTACCAACTTCTGCTGTAGCATTTTCTTCAGGTTGTAAATCAGAATTGCCAAAACTTGGTTCAAATAATTGGTAAAGCGAAGGCGTAATAAATGCTGTGCTATAACTTGTTAGAAATTTTAGGTAACCAAAATCTAAATCCACTTTGTAAGAAGGATTCACACCATATACAAAATGACTGCCATATTCACTGTGGTTATTCAGTCTCAAACCAACATTAAGGTTGAGTCCAAAATCTGAATTATAAACCACATTCGCATAAGGGTCTGTAATGGTAAATTGTGCATTTTCAGAGTCTATCGCTTGGCTAAATTCTGACGCGCCAAAAGGTATAGTAAAACTTTCCATCTGATTATCTTGATAATTAACACCTAAAACTGTATAAAATTTATCATTAAAGTTATTTCGGTTGAAAGCATCAACAACAATATTTTGAGCATTGAATAGTGTTGGAAAACTAGATTCTATCTCACGCTCCACGTCACTATAAGCAGCATTAACAGTTAAACTTCCATTTTTATAACTGAACTCAGGTGACAAACCGACTCTGTACTGATTAGAAAGCGAGACATGCTTAGCATCCTGCATAGCAAAACTGTCATCAAAATCGGCCTTAAAATTATCATAATTTGCATACGCATTCAATTTAAACGCATTGTTAAATTTATAACCCAATTTGAGATTAGCGTTGTAGCTATTGTAAGCATCGGATTCGGTTCCGGCTTCAATTGCAGACAATCCATCCGTAAATTGCTGTCCAAAACTGGCTAAATAATTAAGGTTACCAGGAGTTCCATTTACAGAAAGACTATTTCTAAAATCTTCTAATGCATAATTCTTTTCATCTGAAGATCGATTGGTGCCAAGTGTACTTCTTAAATTTAAATTAAACGCTTTTTTTGAAGCTTCCTTCAATTTAATATTAATCACAGCCGTTGCCGCACCAGTGCCATAAAGTGTACTGGATGCACCTTTTAGAATTTCAATGGATTCTACTTGGTCTGCGTTCAATAATCGTAAATCATAATCATTTGCAATTTGAGAGGCATCTGTGACTTGTATGCCGTCAATCATCACTAATACCTGGCGGTTACGACCACCACGAATTAAATAACTTAAATTTTGTCCGGAATTACTTCGCACACCGTTGATTTCTATTCCAGCGGTTCTACCAATGATTTCAGCAATGGATTGCCCTTGAAGTTTTTCTAAATCCCTTGAAGTGATTTTGGTAATCACTTTACCAGAATTTTCACGTTTAAGATAAAATCTAGAATCTGTAACAACGACTTCATTTAATTCTTCGACAGGAATTGAATCTTTCCCAATAGTAACTGGCAATTTTTGAGCATTACCAGTGCATAGCATACCAATACCAAGGATGCTACAAAACAGGTTTGTTTTGTTCATTTTAATTTTTAATTGTTCGAGAACATACCGAAATTAGTATGTAAACTTTTATCCCGAAAGTTTGACTTCTATGTTGAAATTGGCAGGTCTCCTGACTTGTTTTTTGTTACACTACCTTCCCAAGAATGGCATTTTGAAGTTGACTTTTTGTTAACGGTGCCAATCTCTCAGTGGTTTTGAAGTGAGTAACAACTCTTTTAAATAGATGCTGAAATTCAGCATAAAACTTACAGTTGCGGGAACAGTTCTGGACTTGATAAAAATAATCTCACCAGATTCCCTTTTAATCGACTTATATTTAATTGTAGTCGAACCTAATTTCGCCGTAAAACTAGACTTTTTAATGTAGTTGAAAGCTGATTTTTATCATTTTTTTTTATTCATTTTGTAGATTAAATAAATGAATCCGATTAAAAAATGGGCAATAATAATTCCAGCAACAATATATAGTGTTAAATTTGAATCGCCTCTCATGGTAGAATTTTTATCAAAATTAATGATAAGATTAAGATCTATAAGTTACAAATGTTACCAATGAAATTTATCAAAATTGTAATACTTCTTTTAATTGTTAGTTCATGTAAGAACGCATCTAAAAAAGAGATAAATTCAATTCCTGAAACAGAAAAACTCAATTTAAAATATGCTGAAGGTTTTTCGGTGGCTTATTATGAAAACTTTAAAGTTTTAAACATCACAAAACCTTGGCCACAAGCAGAAAAGTCTTATAGATACGTTCTTATTTCAAAAGAAAATATGGCGAAAACTACCTTTGCTAGAAATGAGTATGATGCCATAATTGTGAATCCTGCAGAAACCATTGTTGTAACATCTACGACTCATATTCCTGCATTGGAATTATTAAATGTTGAAGACGCTCTAATCGGATTTCCTGGTGTGGATTATATTTCTTCAGAAAATACGAGACTGTTAATCGACGAAAAAAAAATTAGAGAGCTTGGAAAAAATGAAGGTATAAATACAGAAGTTTTACTAGATATCAATCCAGATGTAGTGGTTGGTTTTGGTGTCGATGGCGTAAATAAAACGTTTGAAGTTATTAAAAAGGCAGGTATTCCTATAATTTATAATGGCGATTGGGTAGAATCCTCAGCCTTGGCAAAAGCGGAATGGATTAAATTCTTTGGTGTTTTATTTAGTAAAGAAAAAGAAGCCGATTCTATTTTTAATCATATTGAATCTAATTATGTAACAGCAAAAGCGATGGCAAAGAATGCTGCGGACAGACCTTCTGTTTTAAGTGGCGCCATGGAAAAAGATGTTTGGTATTTACCAAATGGTTCTAGTGCAGAAGCACAGTTTTTAAAAGACGCCAATGTTAATTACTTGTGGAATGAATCCACTGGCAATGGTAGCTTAGCATTAAGCTTTGAAACAGTATTGGTAAAAGCCAAAGATGCGGAACTTTGGTTGAGCCCATCATATTATAGTAGTTTAGACCAATTAGAAAAAGCCAATTCACTTTATACTAATTTTGAAGCTTTTAAAAACAAAAACATCTATACGTTTGCCAATAAAACAGGAGCAACAGGAGGTGTGTTGTATTATGAATTAGGAACGGCAAGACCGGATTTGGTGTTGAAAGATTTGATTAAAATTGCGCATCCTGAATTGTTAGACGGTTATGAAACTTATTTTTTTGAAAAATTAGAATAATCATAAAATTTACCTAGACCTTGCTGGTTTATTGGTGGCTGAACGTAGTCGAATTCAAAACTTGAAGGGTCTAATATCAAATGAAAACCAAACACACATATCCATTTATATTTCTAACAGTATTGTTATTGCTATGTTTTGTGGCTAACATTAGTTTAGGTTCAATAAACATTCCATTTTATGAAGTATTTGAAAGCCTTATTGGTACCGCCAAAAACGAAACTTGGGAAATTATAATTACTAAAGTAAGGTTACCAAAAGCCATCACAGCAATTATGGTAGGTTCTGGTTTGGGAATTTCAGGATTATTGATGCAAACCTTATTTAGAAACCCATTGGCTGGTCCATTTGTATTAGGAATCAGCTCTGGTTCGAGTTTGGGAGTGGCTTTGGTCATTTTGGGTTCAGGATTATTCGGTGGCGTATTTGCAACGGCTTTAATTTCAAAATGGAGTATAGTTATTGCTGCCAGTTTGGGTAGCTTTTTTGTGCTTTTGGCTGTTCTGGCGGTTTCGAGTAAAGTACGAGATACTATGGCTATTTTAATTATAGGACTTATGTTCGGAAGTATTACAGCCGCTGTGGTTAGTGTATTGTCTTATTTCAGTTCTGCAGAACAATTACAGCAATATATATTTTGGGGATTTGGAAGTTTAAGCAATTTATCTTGGGAAGAGCTATTGATTTTCTTCGGAATTTATGCCGTAGGATTACTATTAAGCGTAGTTTCAATAAAAGGATTAAATAGTTTGTTACTTGGCGATAATTATGCTAAAAGTTTGGGATTAAATTTGAAACAAAGCCGATTCGTCATTATTTTAGCAACTAGTTTAATAGCCGGAACTATAACCGCTTTTGCAGGACCAATTGCTTTTATTGGTTTAGCAATTCCGCATTTAACACGTCAGATTTTTAAAACCTCTAATCATAAAATATTACTGCCAGCCGTATTTTTATTTGGTGCAATTGTAATGTTAATTTGCGATAGTATTGCACAAGTGCCAACAAGTGATTACACGTTGCCGATTAACGCGATAACAGCTTTAGTTGGTGCGCCTGTTGTAATTTGGTTGTTGGTAAGGCAGCGAAAAATGATGTTTTAGAAATTGAAGCTCGAAGTTGGAAGCATGAAGTTTGACTTGTCAGGTTTTCAAAATCTTACAATTCTGAAAATAAATTAATGAAAGAAAATAACCAACATAGCATCCTTAAAGCAGCGCAACTTACCATTGGTTACAAAACCAAAAAAGTTGAAACTGTTGTTGCTTCAAACATTAATTTTGAATTACGAAAAGGACAATTAATTGGATTGGTTGGCGCTAATGGCATTGGGAAATCAACTTTATTGCGAACATTGATTAATGTGCAATCCGCTTTATCTGGTCATATTTCACTGAATGGAAAAATTCTAAATTCAATTTCGAATTTAGAACTAGCCAAACAATTGAGTATTGTTTTAACCGAACCTTTAATTTCTAAAAACCTTTCTGTTTTTGAGCTGGTGGCTTTGGGTAGACATCCTTATACCAATTGGATAGGAAATCTTACAACTGATGATATTGCTACAATAAATTCGTCATTAAGCCAAGTTAATATTTTGGAGTTAAAGGATAAAAGATGTTATCAACTCAGTGATGGTCAATTACAAAAAGTTATGATAGCACGTGCTTTGGCACAAGATACAGCTATAATTGTGTTAGATGAGCCAACAACACATCTCGATATGTATCACAAAGCTTACATATTAAAATTACTTCAAAAATTAACTAAGGAAACTGGTAAAACGATTCTGTTTTCCTCGCATGAAATAGATTTAGCGATTCAATTATGTGACACCATGATTGTGATGCAAAAAGATAAAACGGTTTGCGACCAGCCTTGTAATTTAATTTCCCAAGGTATTTTTGATTCCCTTTTTCCAAAGGATTTGATTGCTTTTGATAACTCTACAGGTAGTTTTAGAGTCACGAAATAACGTTTAGTGTTCAGTCCACAGTTGGCAGTATTCAGTGCTCAGTTAGCGATAATTAATAAGAAGTTTAAAGTAGTTAGTGTAAAGTAATAAGAGTGAAGTAAGACTATTAAAATTATTTTTTCCTAATACGAATCCTGCTTTGCACCTTTGCGTGATGATATTTTTCACGACGCTTTGAATTATATATCTTATTCTTCAGTCATAGAGCTCATTTTATCTTCTTCAAAATATGTCGAGCACGAGCCTTAAAACCAGAACTCTGCATCTGAAAGTCGCGTTCTAATATAATTACTAATTCATTATGAATCCAGTCATATTCATGTCCCAATAAAAACAAAGCGTTCATTGCGTAAGCTTTGGGAGCAATTTTTTCATCATTAATCATCCAATCGAAACTGGCCTCTATAATTTTTTCTTTATGTTTTTCTAAAAGTTTAGTTTTAATGATATGGTCTGTTTTGGAATAATTCGCTTTTACAAGATATTCACAAACCTTTGCCACAGGTCTAACCGCAGAATCTAAATGAACTTTAGACATGTTTTCAGTAAATGTGTCGAGATAGGGAATAATAGCTTCGAGTTTTTCACCACACATAAATTCAAAAACCCAAGCCGCTCTGCACGAAATTTTATCATCAACATCAAAAAGAATCTCCAATAGTGATGGAATTAATTCAGGATTATCCATGACCAGATAGGCATACTTCAATCGATTTTCGCGCGAATGATTCACGTAAGTTAATTCTTTGTAGAGTTCTGCTTTGTTCAATGGAAAATGATTAATTTTAAGGTCTAAAATTAATTAAAAATGAAGATTATTAAAAAAATAGGACTTTTACTTTTAGTAGTATTTATAGTTGCTCAGTTCTTTGGGCCAGAGAAAAATGATGGTGATGTGACTTCAGTTGAAGCTTTTTATGCAGATACCAATCCGCCGGAAGACGTAAAATTAATTTTGAAAAATACCTGTAACGATTGCCATAGCGATAATACGCGTTATCCTTGGTACGATAAAATTACACCAGTCAATTATTGGTTGGCAGAACATGTTGAAGATGGAAAAAAACATTTTAATATCTCCAAATGGAATGACTATTCCGACAAGAAAAAAGATCATAAACTAGACGAGTTAATTGAAATGGTGGAAGAAAAAGAAATGCCATTACCAAGTTATACATGGACTCATGGAGACGCAGATTTATCGCAAGAGCAAATTGATGCTGTGGTTTCTTGGGCAAAAACGGTGCGTTTGAAATATGCATTTTTAAAAGAACCTCAGTAAAAAAGGCAAATTTCAATCTCTAAATCCCAAATTCCAAAACTATGCCCATGTGAATTTGGGATACTTTTTATTTGGAATTTTTAAACTATGAAAAAGAAATTGTTGATTATTGGTTTTGTTTGGCCAGAGCCTAAAAGCTCGGCAGCTGGTAGTCGCATGCTTCAGTTGGTAGAACAATTTCAGAATCAAGGCTATGCCATTACGTTTTCTTCGGCTGCTAAAACTTCAGCAAATACCTATGATTTAAGCAGTATTGATGTAGAAACACGACCTATTCTTTTAAATGATTCCTCTTTCGATGCATTTATCAGAGACTTACAGCCAAAAGCCGTGTTGTTTGATCGCTTTATGACCGAGGAACAATATGGTTGGCGCGTAGCAGAGCAATGTCCTAATGCGCTAAGAATTTTAGATACCGAAGATTTTCATGGGTTACGGAAGGCTAGGGAAGTGGCTTTGAAACAAAATGAAGATGTTTCAATAAAACACTTGCAGAACGCTATTACTAAACGCGAAATTGCAAGTATGTATCGTTGCGATTTAAGCTTAATCATTTCTGAAGCTGAAATGGATATTTTAATAAGTCAGTTTAAAATCGATAAAAACTTACTTTATTATTTGCCGTTTTTGCTGAATGCCATTTCTGAAGATGACATAAAACAACTGCCGAATTTTAAAGCACGTCGACATTTCATAACTATTGGTAATTTTTTACACGCTCCAAATTATGATGCCGTTTTATATTTAAAACAAACCATTTGGCCATTGATAAGACAGCAATTACCGAAAGCAGAATTACATATTTATGGCGCTTATGAGTCTCAAAAAGTATTGCAACTCAACAATAAAAATGAAGGCTTTTTGATCAAAGGCTATGTGGAAGATCTGAACGAAGTGATGCAAAACGCAAAAGTGTGCTTGGCTCCTTTACGATTTGGTGCAGGATTGAAAGGTAAATTGATTGATGCTATGCAAAATGGAACACCTTGCGTAATGTCTGATATTGCGGCAGAAGGAATGTTTGGTGAATTGGAAACTAATGGATTTGTGAAAGTTGATGCTGAGGCTTTTGTTGAGAAAGTCATTTTGTTGTATAAAAATTCTGAAATCTGGGAACAAAAACAACAAATTGGCTTTGAAGTTTTGAGCCAACGTTTTGATAAAACAAATTTTGAATCTGATTTTGCTAAAATAATAGCGGAACTTTCAAATAATTTAAATGCATGTCGTGAAAATAACTTTATTGGTCAGTTATTAATGTATCAAAGTATGCAAAGTACAAAATATATGAGTAAGTGGATTGAGGAAAAGAATAGGTAATTTTAGGATTTACGTATAGCTACTTAAATAAGTCTTCCATAGCATACCTCACCATCTGCAGACTTAATCTATCACTATCGTCATAGCTTACTTTAATATTCAGCGCTTCCTCTAAAAATTTTTTCAAATCCTCTATGGTATAAAAAACAGTGAATTTTCCTTTTGAAATGTCATATATAATACCTGCTCGATAATTCGATCCAATTCTGTGATTTGAAGCATCGCTTCTACATTGAAAAAAGCTTTCAAAATAAAAATAATTATCATTACTTAAAAGGACTCTAAAATACCCAGCTTTGTCTATCTTATAGCTGTCATTTATTTTATTTGTAAAGTGCTGCTGTATTGAATTCGCTCTAAAGTATAAGTGGTTACCATCAAAAATGGCAAAGGAATCTTTAATTTTTTTACCGTTACTATTCTTCAGTCTAAAAGATGTACTTAATTTATTACGGTTCTGTTTTGCCGTAATAGTGTCTTGTAACTTAATTTCATTTTTTAGAAAATTATCATAGGTTTCAAAAATACCGGTTTGATATTGTTTCGTGGAAATTTGACCAAATGACAGACTGATATTGGTCAAAAAAAGAATGATAAAGATTTTTTTCATTTGAAGTTATTCTCGTACTGACTTGTTACTGAATCGTAGTACGCTTTAATTAATAGGGGTTCCATTTATTGAATTATGTCTGACATAACTGATACGATTACAGTAATAATAAACAAAACTAGAAATTTAATTTTACTAAGTCAAGTAATGACTCCTGGTATATTATACTACTATTTAGGACTAAATAACTTATTAAATTTTTTGGGTAATTCACTTCTTATTTCAACGGCTTCATTTAAAAATGGATGTCTAAACTTTAAAGAACAAGCATGCAAATACATTCCTTTTCCGTTTAAAATTAAAGGTTCTATGCCATAATCCTTATCACCTAAAATTGGGTTCCCTATTTCAGATAGATGAATCCGTAGTTGATGTCTGCGTCCTGTGAATGGTCTTAACTTTACCAAATTTAATTGACCAAACCGTTTTGATAAGACTGTTTTTTCAACTTTATAAATTGATTTAGAAGGCTTATTATCAATATCCGAAATTAAAGTACCTTTTCTG
Source organism: Winogradskyella schleiferi (assembly GCF_013394655.1). Lineage (NCBI taxonomy): Bacteria > Pseudomonadati > Bacteroidota > Flavobacteriia > Flavobacteriales > Flavobacteriaceae > Winogradskyella > Winogradskyella schleiferi. The sequence goes on along the minus strand of NZ_CP053351.1, from coordinate 2,448,177 downwards.
TTCATCTTTCCAATAGTTACCGCAAAGTAGGTTTTTTCAATGTCCTTATTTTCAAATTGTTTGTTTAAAGCTCTTATGGCGCCATTTGTTTTTCCAACAAGTAAGACACCTGTGGTTGCAAAATCCAAACGATGAACGGGTTGTGGTTTTGTGGCATCTGGAGAAGAACTCCGTTGTAAATTATGAACAAGCGCATTGGTAATAGTTCTAAAATGATTGCCACTAACCAAAATACCGGCAGGCTTGTGGATTACTGCCAGATAATCATCCTCAAATAATAGTTGTAGTTTGAGGTTGAATCTTTTTATAGAAGTTGTGTTTTCAGGAACGGTCAAAGTTATCGATTCGCCACCATTTATATATGTTGCTGAAGTAGCCACAATTCCATTAACTGTAATATAGTTTTTCTTGAGGGCTTTCTTTAAAGCTGATTTTGTGGGATAAGCATCAAAAATACCAACACCATATTCTTGAAGTCTCATGGGAATTTTGATGTTGGGAACGTTATGGGATTCTATGAGATTGATTGGACTTTGCTTTATATGATTCAATATTTATGAAACTTGTAGAACGCTAATTTTCTAAGTTAGGGTTTTCATTTTATAAAGTCAAGTTCAGTAAAATTTTTGGGGAACAAATAAATGTGGAGTATAGGTGTTTTTCAACAAACTATAAACGAATTAAAAGCTAATCGCTATTTGTCTTCAACAGTTTTCATTCTAAAACCCATATAGGTTCCAGTAATTAGGCTAGAACTAGCAATAAATTATTATATGGAATTGTGCGTATGTGCTTATTTCATCAGTTTATTTTTCACTAACTCGTAGCATTATAAAAAAGTAAACAAACAATTGCCTTTTGTAGTAGTAATAATCCATAAAAAATCTGTTTTCTGTTTAAGTCAGTTGAAAGATTATTTATATACACGTTTTTATTATCCGAAATTGCTATAGAATTCTTAATTGAAGCCACAAATGCGATTAAAAAGTTGAATCGATCAATAAATAAAACTTGTAAATAGTTAAATATGTGCTCTTCACTACAAGTGACTTAATTGTTCAAAGCATTTTTATTGAGCCGCCTTTAAATCAATTTTTGGCATTTTTTTGCAATTTTTATACCGATATATTTGTATTTCGTCGATTTTATTGAGGAATTATTTGTTTTTAACATTTTTTTTTGACTATTTTTAACACATTCATTTATCAGCGATTGATTAATAGCAGAATTTATCGCCCGATTCCTACCTTAACGTTGCAGTTTTAGAATTGAATATCATTAATTGATTATTCGTCTAAATTCCTGTTGATTCTTTTTTTGTTATGATAATGTTTAACAAATAAAAACTTAAAGATCAATGACTGGAAAACCAACTCTTCGCACCCGATCCAACAAATTTTATTTTTCAATTTTGAATAACGACATTCTTCATCCCTCACGGAAGGGTATATCATGTTTGTTAATGTTTGTGATGCTTGCCTTTTTTTGGCAAGGTTTTGCACAAGACGATTGTGCCTCTGCCGTACCTATTTCAGCAGGACCCCAATCTGGTACAGCTATTACGCCAGGAACAGGAAGTGGAGAAATGGGTGGTGGTCCTGATTCAGCGTGGTTTGCTTATACAGCACCTGGAGATGGTACCATTAATGTTAGTTCATGTTTCGGTGGTGCTGATACTGATTTAAGTATTGGAACTGGAACATGTGGATCATTGACTGATGTCATTAATAATGATGATTCATGTGACTTAGGATCTGGGGATTTTTACGCTTCTGAAATTCTTGGTTACCCAGTACTTTCGGGTCAAGTTTACTACATAGAATGGTCAAATGAGTGGGAGGAAGGTCCTTTTGATTGGACATTAGAATTTAATGTATTGCAACCAGCACCAGATAACGATACTTGTGCGGAAGCTGCTGCAATTGCATGTGGTGATACCGTAACGGGCTCAACTTTAAGTGCAACGGATACTGCTGGTAACGGTGCCTCGGATGTTTTCTATTCATTGGCAGGTACTGCTAATGGTGAAGAGATCACGGCAAGTTTGTGCGGATCATCATTCGATACTTTAATGCGCATCTTTGACGCTTGTGATGGAACAGAGTTATTTTCAAACGATGATTCATGTAGCTTACAATCAGAGATAACCTTTACCTCAGATGGCGCCACAACGTACCTCATATTAGTAGAAGGCTTCTTTAGTACTTTTAATGGAACAGGCGCTTCAGGCGACTATACTTTGGCGGTAACTTGTGCAGCACCACCAGAGTGCGCTGGACCGACAATAGACAGTTCAACTGTAGTTGACAATTGTAATGAAGACGGAACGGGAACATTCACAGTTGATATCGTAGTATCAGATGCCGGAGATGCAGGAACAGTGATCAGTGACGGAACAAATACCTTCCCAATAGTAGCAGGTACCGTAACAGCAGGACCATACAACAGTGGAGATACAGTAAACTTAATGGTAGATGCGTTAGATGATGATTGTGATGCTGACTTAGGGGAATTCACATTTACATGTCCTCCACCAGCACCAGACAATGATGCATGTATAGATGCTACTACAATAGCTTGTGGTGAAACAATCAATGCAACGTCGGTTGGTTCTACAGGTACTCAAGAAGGAGGTGCTTGTACAATGGGAGCAAATGGAATTTGGTTTACTTTCACAGGAACAGGAGGAGATATGACGTTGACGTCAGAAGCTAGCTTCGATCATGAAATGGCAATATCAAGCGGAGTTTGTGGAGATTTAACTAATATTATTTGTGATGATAGTTCTTTGGGAGCTGAAACGCACACGTTTGCATCAACACTAGATGAAACGTATTTAGTTTATATTGCACATTACAGTGGAACAAGTACAACAACTGGTACAATAGATGTCACCTTAACATGTGCTGAAATACCAACGTGTACACCTCCGACAATAGACAATATAACGGTAGTAGATAGCTGTATTGATGGAACAGGAACATTCACGGTAGATGTCGTAGTGTCAGATGCCGGAGATGCAGGTACTGTGATAAGTGACGGAACAAATACGTTCCCAGTAGTAGCGGGTACTGTGTCAGCAGGACCTTACAACAGTGGAGATACTGTAACATTAACGGTAGATGCAACAGACGACGATTGTGACTCTGACTTAGGGAATTTTACATTTACATGTCCTCCACCATTACCAGATAATGATTTATGTGCAGGTGCGCTTCCATTGGAATGTGGTGTAACCGTTACAGGTACTACAGAAGGTGCTACGGCATCAGGTCTTGATACTACTTGTGGTACTTTTACTTCCACTGACGGAAGGGATTTGTTCTACACATTTGATGCAGATGGAACTAGTAGTTATACGGTTAGCTTAGATCAACCAACTGGTTCTACTGGTTTGGATGGTGTTGTCTTTGTTTATACAGGGCCATGTGTGGACCTTACAAGTTTAGGTTGTAGCGATGGTGGTAACCCAGAAGAAGTTACTTTAGATACACCAGCCGCTGGAACATATACGGTAAGGATATTTGACTATTCAGGAACTGCAGCGTTCACACTAGATCTTACATGTGTGGCTCCACCAGAGTGCGTTGGACCGACAATAGACAGTACAACTGTAGTTGACAATTGTAATGAAGACGGAACAGGAACATTCACGGTAGATATCGAAGTTTCCGATGCCGGAGATGCAGGTACTGTGATCAGTGACGGAACAAATACGTTCCCAGTAGTAGCTGGTACTGTGTCAGCAGGACCTTACAATAGTGGAGATACTGTAACATTAACGGTAGATGCAACAGACGACGATTGTGACTCTGATTTAGGAGAATTCACGTTTACATGTCCTCCACCAGCACCAGAGAATGATGATTGTGCAGGAGCATTGCCATTAGAATGTGGTGTAACCGTTACAGGTAACACAGAAAATGCTACGGCTTCTGGTCTTGATGCAGAATGTAGTGGATTTACATCCTCTAGTGCACAAGACTTGTTCTATACATTCGATGCCGATGGCTCAAGTAGCTATACCCTTAGCTTAGACGATGCTTCTGGAGGATTTGCTTTTGATGGTGTAATTTTCGTTTACTCAGGCCCATGTGTCGACCTTACAAGTTTAGGGTGCAGTGATAGTGGTAGCCCTGAAGAAGTTACTTTAGATGCACCAGCAGCTGGAACCTATACAGTGAGAATATTTGATTATTCAGGAACTGCAGAGTTTGTACTAGATCTTACATGTGTGGCTGCGCCAGAGTGTGTATCACCAACTATAGAAAATATAGCAGTAGTAGATAGCTGTGACCCAGACGGTACAGGCACGTTTACGGTAGAAATTGATGTTACAGATGCTGGAGACGCAGGTACTGTGATTAGTGACGGAACAAATACATATCCAGTAGTAGTAGGTACTGTAACAGCAGGACCATACAACAGTGGTGATACAGTAAACTTAATGGTAGATGCATTAGACGATGAATGTGACGCTGATTTAGGAGAATTCACGTTTACATGTCCACTACCTGGACCAGATAACGATGCTTGTGACGTTGCAGAGGCTATTGCCTGTGGTGATAACATCATGGGAAATAGTGATGCAGCAACAGATTCTGACGGAAATGAAGACATAGATCTTTGGTATGCATTCACTGGCACAGTTGCTGGTGAAGAAGTTACTATAGAAACATGTGACTCTGATTTCGATACGAATATTACAGTTTACTCAGGTCCTTGTGACGATGCAAGTCAATTAGTGTTTAATGATGATTTCTGTGGATTACAATCATCAGTTACCTTTACTTCTGATGGATCATCTACTTACTTAGTAAGAGTTGAAGGTTTCAGTGGTGCGACAGGAAATATCGATATGAATGTAACTTGTGTAGACCCAATAGCAGTACCAGATAACGACTTGTGTTCAAATGCTGAAGTGCTTTCTTGTGGAGACACAGTAAGCGGAACTACAACCGGTGCTACTTTTGATGATGTAGGAACTTGTAATATCTCTAATACAGCCAATGGCGTATGGTATACATTTACTGGTATTGAAGGTACAACAACAATTAGTACTTGCGATATGGCTAACTTCGATACTAAAATAAGTGTATTCACTGGAGTCTGTGATGATTTAACCTGTATTGATGGAAATGATGATGGTACAAATTGTTCAGATTTCTCGTCAGAGCTTGCCATCCCTACAACAGCAGGAGTAGAATACTTTGTGCTGGTCCATGCCTTTGGATCAGGATCAGGCGATTTTGACCTAAGTATTACTTGTGAGGGTGTAGATCCATGTGCTGATTTAGAAAGTTATGTTTGGATAGGAAACGTTAACTCAGATTGGACCGAAGCAGGAAACTGGGCTTCTGGCTTAGCACCAGGACTGTCGGTCACTGGTAATGTATTTATCGAATCATCATCTAACTATCCTGTATTAATGGATGGACAAGATCTTTATATTGATGAATGTTCGACTGTGATTGTTGAAACTGGAGCTTCGTTAACAGTAAATCCAAACGCTGTGGTTACTAATGATGGTGTTTTTGATAATACTGATGGTACAGTTACTTTTGAATCGGATGATTCAGGGTCTGCTTATATAGGATCAGGTAATGGTATGTTCGTAGGTGATTATACGGTAGAACGATATATTCCTGCAAAAAGAGCTTACCGTCAATTAGGTTCGCCTGTAACAACAAGCACTCCTATATCTGAGAACTGGCAGTTAGATACCCATATTACTGGACCAGTAGGTAATATAAATGGCTTTGATGAAACAGAAACTGGTAATCCATCTATGTATATATTTGATAATATGGTTTATGACTATGTGCAAATGGCTAACACCAATGCCACTAATTTATATCCAGGAACTATGTATCATACCTTAATTAGAGGTGACAGAACAACGGATTTAACAAATAATGAAGCAACGCCGTCTGTAACCACATTACGTGCTACAGGGGAGTTAACTGCAGAGAATGAAGGATCTAAAACTATCTCAGTCAATGTACCTGAACAAAGATTCATTGCTGCTGGTAATCCATTCCAGTCTCAAGTAGATATGAATGTTGTGTTAACGACAAATGCAACAAATATAAGTCCTAATTATTACTGGGTTTGGGATCCAACCCTAGGTGCAAGAGGAGCATATACTGCTATAATTGCATCTTCTGGTACGGCTTCGTCAGGAGATTCTGATGCCAATCAGTATTTACAAGCAGGACAAGCAGGTTGGGTTTACACAGCAGGAGCTGGTGTATCGTCTGTAAGTTTTACACAAGCAAGTAAAAATTCATCCGGACTTGAAACATCAACATTTAGAGAATCAAGTGACTTGACTAGCCAAGGGCAATTACGTTTATCGTTATACGAAAGTAGTGCATTAGCTAACAACGAGACGGCTACAGATGGCTTATTGATTTTATTTGACACCGAAGGAAGTAATACTGTTGATGCTAATGACGCTCAAAATATTACTAACCTAGATGAGAATTTCGCAACTAATAATAACGATGTTTTATTGAGTATTGAAAGTAGAGCGACACCAATGGATGAGGAAGAAATCCAATTGGAAATTAATACCTACAGAAATACCAACTATACAATAGTGGCAGAAGGTATCTCTATGCAAGGTGCAACGGCATATTTATATGATAACTTTACGGATTCATATACGCAAATTCCGCAAAGTGGTATCGTTAATTATGATTATACAATCGATTCAGAAATTTCTGGTTCTATTGACGCTAGCCGATTTACGATAGTCTTTAGTGTAGAGGCTTTATCAGTTGGCACTTCAGATATGGAGGAAATCCTATTGTATCCTAACCCAACAAACATTGGTAAATTTTATTTAAATATTCCATTAGGCATGGATGATTTAGAAGTAACAATTTACAGTGTATTAGGTGCTAGATTATACAATGAAACTGGATTTACTGCAGGGCGTAGAGTCACTATTGATGCAACCTCAAAATTAGATTTGGGTACATATTTTGTAGAATTGAGTTCTCAAGGAAAAACAACAGTTAAAAAATTAATTATTAATTAATAAAATAGAAACAATGAAAAATTCAAAAATCAAATTTATTAAGGTCATTAGTACAGTAGTTATTGTTTTTGCAATAGTTAGTACAACGAACTTATACGCACAAGGACCTCCGGGAGGAGCTACTGACACTCAAGATGCTATTCCACTAGATGGTGGGCTAATTGCCCTGGTAATAGGTGCGGCGGCATATGGAGTAAAAAAATTACGAGATAATAATAAGTAATGATAAACGTAAGTTCGTTAAAGAATGAAATTCCATTACCAATAAGGCTTTTTTTAGGAAAAGCCTTATTGTTTTTTGTTGCATGGAAAATTATCTATGTTGGTTTTTTATTAGATTCAAAAATTTTAGATTACCCTTTAACTACGCATGTTGGTGAGGCATCGACAGAATTACTAAATCGATTTAGTTCCATGTCTGGATTTGAAGCTGTAAGGGAAGCTAAGACAACCTTATATGAAGGTGAATACACAACAGTAGAAGCCTCAGAAATATATCATAATGGTAAAAGTATTTTACATATAGCAGACGTCTGTAATGGATTGGAATTGATTGTGCTATATATTGGTTTTATAGTGTGTATGCCATCAAATTTTTGGCGTAAAGTACTGTACATTATCCTAGGAGCTATACTTCTAGATATGGTTAATATCTTTAGATGTATTGGTTTAATATATTTGCGTGAATATTTTGAATTATATTTCGATTTTGCCCACAAATACTTATTTAAAACAGCCGTTTATGGAGCGACTTTTCTATTATGGATGTTGTTTGCTAGAAAAATACATTTAAAAAATGAAGCTTTACAAATCCGATAGGGTTCGTTTTATTATTGGACTTATTATTATTTTTATCATATACTCCTGTTATTATATATTTATTGCAGAACATAAAAATACAGCATTAATTCCAAGGAAATTAAGACACTTAATTTCTCTATTATTTACTGTAGCTGTATACTTCGTAGGTACATTTCACCTTGGAAAATTGAAGGTTACTTGGATGGCATCTCTTTGGCACATTGTACATATTTTGGGATTATGTATTATTACATGTATTGGTATATATGATTGGGTGTTTCTAGAAGGAAAAACGGTTCTAAATTTAAGTCGTTTTGCAAGAACAATTCAAGAATTATTAATCTCTCCAGTTTTATATGTAGCTATGGGCTTGCTTAACAGAGCTCTAAATAACAAAACTTATTGACATAAAGTCGTTCTCATTATGTATATAATACGATAATAAAGTTAGATTACCTTATTAGTCAAAAAACATCGGTATTTCTAGACAGATCATTAAGTCCATAGAAGCTAATCATTATGTGCATTCAACGATTTTAGCTTTAAAGCTTTCTAATCTGTTTAATAAACCAGTGAATTACTTTTTTAAATTAAATGAAGACGATTAACTTAATTATAATATGTGTATATCTTATTTTAATATATCTATAAGTTCTGTCGTACCTTCCGTAGCAGATTTGGCAATAACAGTTACCTTACCACCACTGCTAATAGCTGGTTTTGGATCTATATAATAAATGGGCGTATCGGGTTGTACATAATCAATTAAACTCGCTGCAGGATAGACTTGCATACTTGTGCCTATAATAACCAAAATGTCTGCGTCATAGCATATTTTAACGGCGGTTTCAATTTCGGGAACGGCTTCTCCGAACCATACAATATGAGGACGTAATTGGTAACCTTTGCCACATAAGTCACCAAGATTAATATTCTCTGTCCAATCTTTGATGTCATTGTGGTTTCCCGTACTTCGTATTTTTCGCAATTCACCATGAAGATGTACTACATCAGAACTACCAGCTCTTTCGTGCAGGTCGTCAACGTTTTGGGTTATAATCGTGACTTTATAATCATTTTCAAGCTGAGCCAAATCTTTATGTGCTTGGTTGGGTTCTACCTCATTTAATTGTTTTCTCCTTTTGTTATAAAAGTTTAAGACCAATTCAGGATTTCTTGCAAAACCTTCAGGTGAAGCGACTTCCATTACATCATGGCCTTCCCACAGTCCGTCTGCATCCCTAAATGTTTTTATACCACTTTCGGCACTCATACCAGCTCCTGTCAATACGACAATATGTTTTTTCATAGACTAAAAATAAGAAAATTACCTCATTTTGAATTACGTTTTATTGCGTGATTTGGCAATTTCATCAGATTTACTTCAATTTAAGAGATTGCCACGTCATTCATTTCTCATTCCTCACAATGACAGTTCAATTTTAATTTAGGTTTATTATTTTTGAATCATGCAAGATCTAAAACTTCTAGAATACCTAGAAACTTTCGTAACCAAAAAACGAATAGAACGTTTCCAAACGGTTCTACACAATCGAACTAAGCATTTCACGGTTGCTACTGAAGACGTGTACCAATTGCATAATACCAGTGCCGTTATGCGATCTTGCGATGTATTTGGTGTTCAGGAACTAAATATTATTGAAGAAGTCAATTCTAAAGATATCGATAGGGAAATTGCAATGGGTGCGCAAAAGTGGGTGGACTTGAATCGTTATAATTCGGTTACGGATTGTATCAAGGATTTAAAGTCGAAAGGCTACCAAATTGTAGCAACAACGCCACATGTTAATGATTGTGAGCTAATAGATTTTGATATTACGGAAAAATCATGTTTTTTCTTTGGAGGGAAACAGAAGGTCTTTCACAACAAGTCATCGATGAAGCTGATTGCTTTTTAAAAATTCCAATGGTAGGATTTACGGAAAGTCTTAATATTTCGGTATCTGCAGCCATTATTCTCCAGCATGTCACTTCACAATTAAGAAAGTCTGACATAAATTGGAATTTGACTGAAGAAGAAATTATTGAAAAACGCTTTGATTGGATTAAAAAAACCATCAAGGATTATGATGCCATTATAGCACATTATCAATCTGAATCATAATTTTTCGTAAATTTATAGGACTAACTAAAAAATCAAATTTCCATGATGACATTATTCTATGTCGTGCTAACAATAATTGTGCTAATTGTTTTTTTAGCCCTCATTGCCCCTAAAACTTATGACTTAAGTCGAAGTATCACCATAAATAAGCCCATCGCTGAAGTTTTTAATTATCTTAAATATATTAAAAATCAAGATGATTGGTCGCCTTGGAAAAAAAAGGATCCTAATATGAAGCAAGAATTTACTGGTTTTGATGGAGAAGTAGGGTTTGTTTCAAAATGGGAAGGCAACAAAGACGTTGGAACTGGTGAACAAGAAATAACGAGTATTACGAAAAATAAATCCGTTAAAAGTCAATTGCGTTTTTTTAAACCTTGGAAGTCACAATCTGATGCTTATTTAACCGTAAATGAAATAGATGCCGAAACTACCAATGTGGTTTGGGGTTTTACTGGACATAACAAACCACCTTCAAATATTTTCTTTCTATTTTTTAATATGGATAAAACCGTAGGAAGGGATTTTGAAGCAGGACTGGCTGATTTAAAACAAATATTAGAATCTAAATAAAAAAGGTATGGTAGGATGGTTTGAAATTCTTGTAAACGATATGGATCGTGCAAAGCAATTTTATGAAACTGTTTTTAAAGTTGAAATTAGAGATGTGAATTTTGGTGGAATGAAAATGGGTTGGTTTCCAGATAATAATGGAGCTTATGGAGCCACAGGAACGCTCATTAAGCAAGAAACTTACGAGCCGAGTGAAAAAGGCACTTTGGTCTATTTTATGTCAGATGATGTTCAAAATGAATTAGATAACGTAGTAGCCGCTGGAGGAAAAATCTATCAAAAGAAAACCAAAATCTCAGATGAACATGGTTTTATGGGCGTATTTATAGATTCTGAAGGGAATAGAATCGCATTGCACTCTAAATCCTAAAATTAAGATTAGTTCTTCTTACTCTTTCGATCCTTACTACGATTAATGACTTTATATTCTTCGTAACATTCACTTATGGCATCCAATATCTGAAGATCGTTTGCCGTGTTTATAAAATCTTTTGAATAGTTACATTGATTGACTATTTCGTCTAAATCGTATTTGGTGACTTGAAGTAAAACGAGCAACATTTCTCTATCAAAACGCTTGGCTAATTGATTTCTAATCTCATCATCTTCCTTCATTTTCTTTAGCTTGTGCATCTCATTGGGCTTTCTGCCAAACATATTATACAAGAAATCTGCAGGATTGAAAATAGCACCCAAAACTTTGGTAGCAATATTGGGTTTTCCAGCTTCATAAGCTTGACCTGGTAAACCGGAAATTCGATAACGGTTGTTAGAAGTTACCGGAATTTGTTCCATGTCAACTTCTAAATAGCCTGTTAATCTCAGTTGCTTTACAGTCACTTCTTCTAGTGCTAAAGCTAATTCTGTCATTTGGATTTCGGTATCTCCAAATTTTAACCAGTCATTGGTCACTCTAACTCTAATGGATTTGTAACCTAAATAGGATAAGTGTAATGTGTCGTTGACTTTAGCTTTAATTTCAAATTCACCTTCATCATTTGTCGCAGTTCCGACAACTTGATTGATATTTACAATATTAGCTTGACTCAAAGGAAGATCAGTTGAAGCGCTAACTAGCGTTCCTTTAACTGTGGTAGGTGTTTTTGTGTTTGTACTGTCTTGACTATAGCTATTTACTGTAGTTAAACATAACAATAAGATTAATAAATGGCGCATGTACTTGTGTTACGAGGTAAAGGTAATAAACAAAACGGATTTAACATATGGCAGGTTTGTTTTTGACTAAATATTAACTTTTAGAGTATTCGGTCTTCAGTCTTCAGTCTTCAGTCTTAGGTCTTTAATTAATTAGTTAGAGTTTACTAGTTGTAACAGTCTTTAAATGAAAAATTCCAAAACCTAAAGTATCGCCTCAAGTCTTGGAATTTGTTATTTTATTTATTGGAATTTACTGCTTGTTTAACAGTTTAATCTCGTCTTCTAGAACGTCTAGGTCTATCCGAACCAGATCCACTTGATTCTGGGCGTCTATCGCCTCTGGAATCATTGAATTTTCTATCGCTTCGGTCACTTCCTGAATCGTCCGATCTTCTGCTGCGTCTATCACTGCGGTTTCCAGGAGCTCCTTCAGAGCGTCGGCCACTAGAGCGTCTTTCTCCTCTTGGTTTGTCATCTCTTCTGCGACTTTTACCGCCAGATCGTCTATCGTTGCCTCCACGACTTCTTCCGCCACTTCGACCACCACGACTTCTGCCTTTATCTTCACTGACTTCAACATTTACAAAACGACCTTCATGTTTAAAGTCCGTAAAGAATGCCAATACTTTTTCCTGCAAGGATTTTTCAGTATTAAAGAATGAAAAGCTATCTTTTACATCAACCTTAAAAACGTCATCACGTCCCAATTCTAATTGTTCTTTTAAGAAATCTTTCAACTTCATCCAATCAAAACCATCTTTACTACCAACATTTATAAAATAACGTGAATCGTTAGATTGTTTGCTGTAATCGCGTCCACCATCTCTATCACTTCCGCGGGATTCAACCACACTTAAATCTTTTGATTTTTGATAATAATTAAAGAAACGGTTAAATTCTACTGAAAAGAACTTTTTGATTAATTCTTCCTTGTCAGTATCTACAAATAATTCATTGATACTTTCAAGATGCTTATCAATTTCATGGTTGGTTTCTGTGGTATGGATTTTATTGGCTAAAGACATTAATTGAACTTCAACAATATCACTTGCAGAAGGAATTTCTTTCTTTTCGAACTGCTTTTTAATAATGCGCTCTATACTTTTAATCTTTCTAACCTCACTTTTGGAAACAATAACCATTGAGATGCCTGTTTTGCCAGCACGTCCCGTTCTACCAGAACGGTGTGTGTAAATTTCCGCTTCATCTGGTAATTGATAATTAATAACGTGTGTAATATCATCGACATCAATACCACGAGCAGCAACGTCTGTGGCTACCAACATTTGTATTTGCTGATTTCTAAAAGATTTCATGACCAAATCGCGTTGGTTCTGACTTAAATCGCCATGTAAGGCTCCAGCAGAGTAACCATCTTCAATTAAATTTTCGGCCACCTTTTGCGTATCACGTTTTGTACGACAGAAAATCACAGAAAAAATATCTGGATTGGCATCAGACAAACGTTTTAAAGCTTGATAACGATCTCTTGCATTAACTAAATAATACTCATGGGATACGTTACTTGTACTTTCATTTTTGTTTCCTACCGTAATTTCCGTAGGATCATACATGAATTTTTTGGCGATAACTGATACTTCTTTTGGCATCGTTGCAGAGAATAGCCATGTGCTTTTATCTTCGGGAGTATGCGATAAGATGTCTGTAATGTCTTCAAAGAAGCCCATGTTCAACATTTCATCGGCTTCATCTAAAACAGCGTATTGTATTTTAGAAATATCAACCATGTTACGTTTAATCATATCTTTCATACGACCAGGAGTCGCCACAATGATTTGTGCGCCACGTTTTACAGATCTGGCTTGGTCAGATATACTCGCACCACCATAAATAGCAGTCACATTTAAACCTTTGCAGTATTTACCATAAAGCTTTAATTCGTTGGTGATTTGCAAGCAAAGTTCACGAGTAGGCGATAAGATGAGACCTTGTGTGGTTCTGCTATCGATATCTATTTTTTGCAACATCGGAAAGCCGAAGGCTGCGGTTTTCCCAGTACCAGTTTGTGCCAAAGCGACTAAGTCTTTGTCTTCTTCTAATAAAATTGGGATGGCTTTTTCTTGGACTTCACTAGGGCTTTCAAAACCTAAATCCGTAATAGCGTGTAAAAGGTCTTCATTAAGACCGAGTTCTTGGAATGTGCTCATTCTTTGAGTTATGTATTCGATTAAGTGCTTTTGGTGTTACAAAAGAAGCGAATCGACATACTAAACACTTAAACTTCTAGGTAACACATCCTCACTCTGAGGAATTTACTAAATCCTAACTGTGGATTTTTTCAAGCTGCAAAGATACGTTAATTAATTGGATAATCAATTTTTGTTTTTATAGACGAAGAACCTATTGTAAACACCGCCATTGATGTCGAATGTAGCACCAGTAATAAAGCCATCATATTCGGAGGTGAGATACATACCTGCTCTTGCGACGTCTGCAGCATTTCCTGCACGTTGGATTGGAATTCCAGCCGTTGTTGCTGCTGCTGATTCTATGGTAGTATGTGTATTGTGAAACGAAGTCCCAAGGATAAGACCTGGTGCGACAGCATTTACCCGTACACCTTGTGCTCCCAATTCTGTAGAGAGCGCTCGTGTAAAGGTTAGAATAGCACCTTTGCTAGTTGAGTACACTAATGATCCTGGATGACCACCTTTACGTCCAGCAAGTGAAGCCAAATTTACAATACTACTGTTGTCATTTTTTGCTAAATAAGGCGCTGCGGCTCTTGTCACAAACATCATGGACGTAAGGTTGATGTCCATTACATTATGCCAGAAATCAGCTTCCATTTCACTCAGCATTTTCCGAGCAACCAAGGAACCTGCATTGTAAATTAGTATGTCTAAACCGCAAAGAACTTCTACAGTTTTTTCTACCATGCCATTTGCATCAGCTTCTTTGGTTAGGTGACCACTTATAGCAACCGCTTTTTGTTCTTTACGCTTTACATATTCTGTTAATTCATTTGCGGTATCAGCACTAGAAAAATAGTGAATGGCAACGTTGGCTCCGCTATCAATAAAGTGTTTGGTGATTGATTCACCAATACCTCGAGCTCCAGCTGTGATGAGTACGTTTTTACCAGTTAATTCCTGTTGGTTTTCATGGTGTTGATCTCTTAATAGTGTCGATATTTGTATTATTAATACTTGTTTTCATTGATGGTGAACTATTGTTCTTATAAATATAAGATAATAAAGTGTTTAAGTTAGTGAACTATAGAAGGTTTGAGTAATTTTTGTTTTCAAAGTTTTTGGTAATTATTATAATGGAGTATCAATTATGTTTTTTTATAATATTGTTTGCTTACGGTTTCGAAATTGCCATTTGATTTTGAAAATAAAGCCTAAAAATAGTACTACCATTTTGGTTGTGTTAATTCATATTATTGGAAAACCAAAGTTAGTAGTTCCCAAATTAGAAATCATCCCTTCAATATCCTAATCTCAAATTAATCGTAAACATTTCGGCATAAATTAAAACGGTTTACTACATTTATAATCTATGGAATTTTTGAACCAACTTCTTAGCGATTTTTCGTCCTTAGCTTGGGGTTTGCCTTTGCTTATTTTATTGATTGGTGGCGGCTTATATTTATTAATTCGTTCACATTTTTTACCGTTTCGATATTTAGGTCATGCTGTAAACGTGCTTCGAGGAAAATTTGATGATCCTAATGATCCTGGTCAGATTTCTCATTTTCAAGCGTTAACGACGGCTTTGTCTGCAACGGTAGGTATGGGAAATATTGCAGGAGTTGCAGTCGCCATTTCAATTGGTGGTCCTGGAGCGGTTTTTTGGATGTGGATTAGTGCTGTAGTAGGCATGTCCACAAAATTCTTTACATCTACTTTAGCCATTATGTTTAGAGGTCAAGATAGTGCAGGCGAAATTCAAGGTGGTCCAATGTATTTTATTATAGAAGGCTTAGGAAAATCTTGGGAACCATTGGCTGTTTTTTTTAGTTTATGTGGACTTATAGGAGCACTTCCCGTTTTTAATGTGAATCAGCTCACACAAGCATTAAATGATATTTTATTAATTCCGAATGGTGTGGAAGTTGGATTGAAATCTAACCTTATTATTGGTTTTGTTCTAATAAGTATTACGGCTTTAGTTATTTTAGGAGGTATCAAAAGGATTGGGTCTGTGGCCTCACGATTAGTCCCAAGTATGGTCGCTCTATACTTTGTGTTGGTCATTATTATCTTGGTGGCACATAGCGATATGTTGGTCTATTATCTTAAACTGATTTTTTCGGATGCTTTTGCCGCTAACTATTATCCTAAGGACGATACGTTTTTAGGAGGTGTTTTGGGCGCATTGATTCTTCATGGTATTAAGCGTGGAGCGTTCTCAAATGAAGCTGGAATTGGTACAGCGCCAATGGCACATGGCGCAGCAAAAACAGATGAACCAATTCGTGAAGGTCTGGTCGCTATGCTTGGGCCAGCCATCGACACCCTTATTGTTTGTACGCTAACAGCTCTGGCAATTTTGGTTACTGGTGTTTGGGAAACCACTTCAGATAATGGAGTAAGCCTTACGGCTTCGGCTTTCGCAGATGTGATGCCAAACTATGGCAAGTATTTATTGCTAATTTGTATTGCAGTTTTTAGTTTGAGCTCATTGTTTTCTTATTCGTATTATGGTACAAAGTGTATGTCCTTTCTTTTTGGTGACGATAAAAAACACTATTATAATTATTTCTATATTGTAAGCATTCTTATTGGAGCAACTACGAGTTTAAGCATGATGATTAATCTCATAGATGGCGTATTTGCCTTGATGGCTATTCCTACAATGATTGCGACCATTCTTTTAGCACCAAAAGTAATTGAAGAATTAAAAAGTTATGCCAAACGACTAAAACAAAGTGATAATGAAACCAAAAGCAAATCCTAAAGCCTATTGGCGCGAAAATATAAAGTATGTTTTAATTCTTCTGCTCATTTGGTTCACAGTTTCATATGGTGCTGGAATTTTGTTTAAAGATGAATTAAACTCCATTAAAATCGGAGGCTTTAAATTAGGATTTTGGTTTGCGCAACAAGGTTCAATGTATGTATTTGTTGTCCTCATTTTTGTGTATGTGAAGTTGATGAATAATCTCGACAAAAAATATGGCTATGATGAATAGATTATTACTTATAGCCGAAATGGATGTTCAAACTTGGACTTATATTTTAGTCGGCATCACATTTACACTTTATATAGGTATTGCGATTTGGTCTAGAGCTGGTTCCACCAAAGAATTTTATGTCGCTGGTGGAGGTGTTTCTCCTTTAGCAAACGGAATGGCAACTGCTGCAGATTGGATGAGTGCTGCCTCTTTTATTTCTATGGCTGGAATTATTTCTTTTGCCGGTTATGATGGTGCCGTATATTTAATGGGTTGGACAGGCGGCTATGTGCTTTTGGCATTACTCTTGGCGCCCTATTTGCGAAAATTTGGAAAGTTTACGGTTCCCGATTTTATTGGTGATCGGTATTATTCGAATACGGCACGTTTAGTTGGCGTAATTTGTGCGCTCATTGTATCGTTTACCTATGTCGCAGGGCAAATGCGAGGTGTTGGACTGGTATTTTCACGCTTTTTGGAAGTTGATATTAATACTGGTGTGATTATAGGAATGATTATCGTGTTGTTTTATGCTGTTTTGGGTGGAATGAAAGGCATTACATATACGCAAGTGGCGCAATATTGTGTACTCATATTTGCTTTTATGGTACCAGCGATTTTTATATCCATTCAAATGACAGGTAACCCGATTCCACAATTGGGATTTGGTAGCACATTATCTGATGGCTCAGGAACTTATTTATTGGATAAACTCGATGGATTAAGTACTGATCTTGGTTTTACGGAATATACAGAAGGTTCAAAATCTACGATGGATATTTTCGCTATCACGTTGGCTTTAATGGTAGGAACTGCAGGATTACCGCATGTCATCGTACGATTCTTTACCGTAAAACGGGTTAAGGATGCTAGGAAATCTGCAGGATTAGCTTTATTGCTTATTGTAATTTTATATTCCACAGCACCAGCAGTTTCTGTTTTTGCTAGAACAAATATGATTGAAACTGTATCAAATCAACCGTATGAAGAAATGCCAATATGGTTTAAGAAATGGGAAACTACTGGATTAATAACATTTACAGATAAAAATAATGATGGCATCATTCAATATGTAGCGAATACATCTAAAAATGAATTGGTGGTAGACAATGACATTATGGTATTGGCAAATCCAGAAATTGCCCATCTCCCAAATTGGGTTATTGCTTTAGTGGCTGCAGGTGCATTAGCAGCAGCACTATCTACTGCAGCTGGTCTGCTATTGGTTATTTCCTCATCAGTTTCTCACGATTTAATCAAGAAAATGATAAATCCTAATATTTCAGAAAATGGCGAATTAATTGCGGCGCGTTTATCAGCAGTTATAGCCGTTTGTGTCGCTGGTTATTTTGGTATTAATCCGCCAGGTTTTGTCGCAGCGACTGTAGCTTTAGCTTTCGGTCTGGCTGCTGCATCATTCTTTCCGGCTATTATTTTAGGCATATTTTATAAAAAAATGAATAAAGAAGGTGCCATAGCTGGGATGGTTGTCGGCATATCTGCCATGTTGTTTTATATGACTAAATTTAAGTTTGGCTGGTTTGGAGGTGGAGAAAAAGCCGATTGGTGGTTCGGGATTTCGCCCGAAGGTTTTGGGACTATAGCAATGCTATTCAATTTTATAGTTTCAATAACGATAATGAAATTTACAAAAGCGCCTCCTCAAGATGTTCAGGAGTTGGTGGAAAAAATTAGAATTCCTAGTGGAGCTGGTGAGGCTGTTGATCATTGAAACTATTAAAAATCTTGAACGAGTTGGTGCTATCTAAATAAGTTCGATGTAAAAAAGCGAAATGACTTTAATTTATGACAAATATTATCGGACCGAAAACCTGTTTGGAGAACCATACCCAAAACTGATAGAATTTTTTAATAAATATCCAAAAAATGGAAAAGTTTTGGATTTAGGTTGCGGACAGGGACGGGATTCCATTCCATTAGCTCGAATTGGATTTGACGTAACCGGAATTGACAGCTCGAAAGTTGGAATTGAACAAATGAACCAAATTGCGAGGGATGAAAATTTGGCCTTAAATGGTGTAATTGCCGATATATTCAAGTTTGAAAATTTTAAAGAATATGATTATGTGTTACTCGATAGTATGTTTCATTTCGAAAAGAATGACCGAATAAAAGAAACTGAATTTATCAAAAAAATAATATCCCAAATCAGAAAAGGATGTTTAGTCATTTTCTGTATTCAGGACACAGGAAAAAAAGTCCAAATTCTAAAAGACACCATTGGATTTGAAGAAAAAGTCCACCACATTGTGGAGAAAGGATTCAAATATATCTTTGAGGATAATGGACATAAATCTGAGTCGAATTATAGAATGATAGTAATTAATAAAACTAAACACTAAGGACCCAATAGAACCAAGACTTTGAGTAAAAACAAAATATTTAATCGAACCTTAGTAAAAAATAAATAAAAAACCTCTTGCGATTTTTCAAAGAATCACAAGAGGTCATAATATATGAAGCGTGATTTATTTCTTCTTCAACAAAATTTTCTCATTGGTAAATTGATTCGCTTCATCTAAAAACGCAATCATTTTACTCCAATTACTTTTTGGCTCAAAATTGTTTTTATATTGTTTTGTAGTATTTACAACCAGTCGATTGTCTTCAAGTACAGCTGTGCTGATAAAAGCGCCAGTTTCATTATCTACAGATTTATTTAATTTATCCAAGCCAGCAACTGTATAGCCATCGGGAATATTAAAGGTGATGTTGTAATTGTAACTTCTTGCGCTTGCTGTATTTATGTTTGTAGTACGCTCATGTTCTTTTTCTTCAATATCAATTTGCCCACCAATTAATTTTCCTATTTCAATAATATAGTTGGGACCTGCTTTTTTTATCAATGAATTCTTGGCTTCAAAACTTTCTGTAAATGTGAAATATGAATCGAAAGCGTAACGACCTGTATCTTTTATTTCAAAGGTATAGTCCTCAATATCGCCAACTTGAAATTCAGCTTTTGCGCTTTTTTCAAAGCGTTCCTTCTGTTTGACCTTAATTTTTTCAACAACAGCTGCGAGTTCCTTTTTATAGCGTTCCCTATTTTTTTTACGTTTAACTAATTCAATCCAAGGTTGGGTTTCATACTTTGCATAATCTTCCGTTACGTAGTCCATGAACATTAAGCGATCTAATTGTTCGTCTTTTTTGGAATGCCCTTTATAATTGGTTACAGCGCTTAAGTTAATACCCGAAAAATCATCATTAAGACTGAACGTAATATCCTTTTTTGTTTCATTGTCTAAATGTGTTGATACAGGTAATTTTCCTTTTTTTATGACATCAATTTTATTTTTCTTTTTTGTTGGATATAGTTCATAAACATCTGTATCTTCAATTAAAGGCGAAAATTCGTTAATATTAGTATGTACGCTAAAGTGGTCAGCATAAATAGGAGGGTTGGTTTTTACTTTAACTAGGGCATTTAAGTTTTTTTCAATCAATAAATCATCAATAGGACCGTCATAACGTTTTTTTGCGACTATAATTTCGTATTTTATATCTTGCTCGAATAAAAATGCTGTAAAGTGTCGAACAAATTGCTTTTGATTTTCAATAAAAACAGGCATTCCATAAAACTCAAATGGATTGTATAAAATTTCTGCATCCTTTACTATTATGGCTTCCACGAAGCGTGTTAGGTAATAATGCCTCATAAAGTAATAGCCCTCTATTACTTTTTCACTATCATTCTTAAAGGTTTTGTTTTTGAAATATCTTTCAATATCTCCAAGGTTACCAAAAGGTGTAAAACGTTTAGCGTAAAGTTCTAAAACTTCCTCTTTTGAAACCGATGTTTTGATTTTTTCTTCATTCTCTGGGAGAAAGGCCATCGCTCTATCTTCGAACTTTCCAGATCTCGCAAAATAAACTTGAAATTTATATGACGGTAACTCTAGAAGTGGGTAAGACCATCGTGTCGATTGAATCTTTTCTATATCTGAATCGATAAGTTCATAACGTCTCATGTTTCGTTTTTCGGTTGGAATTTCGGTCAGTTGAGGTGCGCCGTTAAATGAATTAAAATTGATAAAAAAATCATTTTCAGTCTCAAAAAACAATTTAAAATCTACCACAGGGTATTCTTCACCTAAGTACGTTTCCACAGGATCGAACCCAAAAGCATAGGTGGTTTTAAAAGGCTCTAAACGATAAAAATAATAATCTATAATGTCTCCGATTTCTAAGTTCGAAATCGCAAGTTTAGTTTCGCCATCGACTTCAACTGATTCTTCCTCTACATCAATTTCTACTTCGCTCCCGTCTGGTTTTACGATTTTTACACCAACGTAATTATTTCCTTTTTGCAAATAGGTGTAACGCCCTTTATCTGATCTGAAGCGCTTTTTAAACACAAATTCAGAAAATTCTTCTACGGAAGCCTTATCCAACAGTTTTATACGTTGTCTTATAGAACTTGTATAAGTCACATTTTTTCCAAACTTGTGGAAATCGTAATTTTCGTTTTTATATAATATGACAGCAGATTCATTGGCCCATTTTTCTGGAACTTCAGTAACCGTTTTATAAGCATCAGTGGCTCCCCAGAAAAAGTCTCTTGCGGCTAATTCCTCTTTGGATTGTGAAAAAATGGTAAATGTAAAAAATAATAGTAAAGCGTTTAGTGTTTTGGTTTTCATGTGTTAATTGCTAGTTGTTAGTCTTTTGTCAGGATAATTTGTTCTTGATAGATGGTGTTGAGATCTTTTATGAATGTATTCCATTCTTCAAAATCATTAGTTTCGATTTTTGCATTTTTAATCTCGAATAATTTTTTGTAAGTCAAGATGTTATTTTCAGTTTCGAAACTCACAGATAAATCATAATTATCACTTGAAACCTTAATGTTTTTCGGAACATGTGTAACTGAATATCCATTTGGTATTTGTAATTCAGTGGTAGATTCCAAGTATTTTTTTGAGCTGAATATAAAATCTACATCACGTTCCTTTAATTCGTAACCGTTGAATTCTTTATCTAAATCGAGATCAATGTATATGGAATTATCAAATGTTGAAACGGCATTTTTTACTTCAAGATCGTGAGAAATAGTGACGTTAAGTTCTCTGTTGGACAAATCGGACGTTGTAATGTTACTGACCTTTCTGTTGCTGTCTGCTCTGCTTAAATAAGATTCCAAGAACTCGTCCTTTTTATCTGTTTTCGATTGGTCAATGTAATACAGAAGATTAGATCGGCTTTCGCCATTAAATTCTTTTTCAACTTTACCAGTTAGGGTTTCATCGTCTAAAGTCAGTTGGTAATTATGATATTCCTTATTAAATACGGCATCGCTTGTTGGCACGTGTTTCAAAATAAAGGCATCGTCATCCTCAATTAAAACTTGCTTGCCTTGTATGCGATCTGCATATTCTCCAAAGGCATTAAACTTTTCTGTACCATCTAAAAAGATGATGTCATCATCTTTAAAAAGCGAACAAATCATATGATTGTCAACCGATAAATTTGGTGTGGAATAATCATAAGCGATACGCTTGGTGCCTATCCATGTGAGTCGCGCATCAAAGCCAGCTTCTATCAGCATTTGCTTGGTGAGATTTGCCATACCTTTGCAATCGCCATATCTTTTGTTGAAAACGTTGGCGGCTTCGTCTGGTTTAAATCCGGCGATACCATCTTCAAAAGCAATATATCTAATATTGTCCTGAACCCAATAATAGATGTTCTTTATTTTTTCTTCGTCCGTTTTGGCATCTTTGGTCAATTCTGCGACTTTGGATTTTAGGTCTGTATTGTCATTTTCCAAACTATTTACCAATGATATATACCAATTGTAGAGATCTTGGGTAGAATCGAAAATAGGCGTGGTTTCGTCTTTTATAGTATATGATTTTGCCAAGACCAATAAATGCGGATAAACGTAAGTCGGTCCAGGAGCATTGGAAACCTGGCGCATTGCAGGCACATTTTTCAAAGTATAGATGTGAATTTTAGATTTGTTCCTTGTGTTTGGTTGTATCGTTTTTTCAATGTCATAACCTTCAAAATTCAGTTCTTTTAATTCGAGATTTAACCAATCTGGAATTTCAACAGAAATTACCTTTTTTTCAATCGGATAGTCATCATTGAAATACAATTTTGTAAAATATTTAATGTCTTTGTAGGACTTTAAAATATGCGTGCCGTAACGGTAACCTTGTAAGGGGAAGTCAACGTGTGTGAATTTCACTCTTGAATCGACATGAAATAAATCGCTACTTACAGAAGCCTCATCTTTAATACGAAAACTAGCATTTTTGTTGTTTTTGTATAAGATTTCGAATTCTTCGATGGTGGATTGGTCATTATAAAAAGAATACTTTTGGATATCTGCACGAGAAATCATGTTGATCATTTTCTCTTTTAAATCATGACTGACCGTTACTTTTTGGTTGCGGTTGTCAAAATCGAAAGTCACATAGTCTATACTTTCTTCGAGTGCAATCTCGTCGTCTTTATGGTCAAATGTTTTTTTTAGTTGTTTTGCTTTGGCAATATCGTAAGCATCAGGTTCTATTTTTCGTTGACCAAGAGAAGTGGTCAGAAATGCTATAGTGAATATAGCTGTGAGTAAATATTTTGTCATCTAGATTTGTGTAAGACAGGCAATATATCTAAATGTTGCTAATATGTGAAATAATTAGTGTAAGAAGTAATTATGTTCGGTAAAATTACGAGGCTTCTTATTTACTCACGGAAAGTTTGAACTGTTGAGGCGTCATCATTTCCATTTTTTTGAATTGCCGGTTAAAATAACTTGTGTTGTTGAATCCAGATTTATAGGCCACTTCGGACATTCGTAAATTCCTGTATTGTTTAATAAGCTTTTTGGAAAACTTGATTTTTTCAGAATTAATATAATCAATAGGAGAGATGCCCAAGGTGTTTTTAAATTGTTTGTGAAAATGAGAGGTGCTCATGTAGGCTTTCTTTGCTAATAGATCTACTGAGATGTCCTTATTGGTTAAATTATCCTTAATAAATTTGATGACCGTTCCAATTCGGGTATCATTAAAAGTATTGTTGTCATTTATAATTAAGGATTTAGCTTTCGTTTGAAGTAGTCGTACAATTAATTCCTGAATCATTAAATCCAGCAGCACATCTTTAGATTTATTACTGTTCGTAAACGTATATGTCAATCGTTCTATTAAATGATTAACATCAACATTGTTTATAAGGTGCGATGTGGATTTGTCTAAGTCCCAATTGTTGTTTTCATTTTCTATGGCGACATTATGGTTAAACTTCGCTACAACTTCTTCAATCTTAAAAGCATCAATTCCCAAAGCCAGACATTGGGTGGGCTTATCTTTTGTGGCCAATGGAAAATCAATAACCATTTCTTTATTCGTTGGCATCACAACAGATTCCCCAGGAAAAAAATCAAAAGCTTCAAAACCATCAAGGTGCATTACTTTTTTTCCGGTAAGCATGCTGGCAATAATAGGAAAGTCAAACGTCAATGACACTTTTTCTGCAAAAGCATGGGTTTCATAAATATTGAGTTCTGCATATTCAGCATTATAGGTCGTCCTATTTTCTACTAAAGTAGATAGTTTTCTGTGGCTTTTATGCTGCGTTAATAAACTGCTCATATTCAATATTACGAAAAAATAGTCTTAAAAATAGTTAATAATAGATATGTTCAATAATATAAGCAATATGTTCTATTTGTTTGGGATTTGATAAAATAACTTTATCAAAATTACAATATAGTTATATTTTAGGCTATATAAATAAATAATTAACAATAAAACATATTAAGGTATGAGCTATTCTAAGCCAAAATTTAAAGAAAAATATTCCAATTTTATAAATGGAAAATTTGTGCCACCTGTTAGTGGAGATTATTTTGAAAATACATCTCCTATAGATGGAACGCTAATTGCAAAATATCCAAGATCTCAAAAAGAAGATGTTGAAAATGCGCTTGATGCGGCAAATGCTGCAAAAGATGCTTGGGGAAATACGTCTGCTGCTGAGCGTGCAGCACTTCTTAATAAAGTCGCGGACATTATAGAAGAGAATTTAGAAGAATTTGCATTGGTAGAAACCTGTGATAATGGTAAGCCAATTCGTGAAACGTTGAATGCAGATATACCATTAGCTATAGATCATTGGCGTTATTTTGCGGCTTGTATTAGAGCAGAAGAAGGTAGTGCTACGGAACTGGACGAGAACACGTTGTCCATGAATATTAAGGAACCACTTGGTGTGATTGGCCAGATTATTCCATGGAATTTCCCCTTGTTAATGTTATCATGGAAATTGCCTCCAGCTTTAGCAACGGGTAATTGCGTGGTCTTAAAACCAGCAGAGCAAACGCCATCTTCTGCAACCTTATTAATGGAAAAAATTGCAGAGGTGTTCCCACCAGGTGTTCTAAATATTATACACGGCTTCGGTCCAGAAGCAGGGAAACCGCTAGCTTCAAGCTCTAAGGTGGATAAAGTGGCGTTTACGGGTGAAACCACAACAGGACAATTAATTATGCAGTATGCGTCAAAAAACCTGAATCCTGTAACCATGGAATTAGGAGGAAAGTCTCCAAATGTGTTCTTTAATAGTGTGATGGATGAAGACGATGCATTTTTGGACAAAGCCATTGAAGGTGCTGTTTTATTTGCTTTTAATCAAGGAGAAGTATGTACATGTCCTTCTAGAATTTTAGTGCAGGAAGATATCTATGACAAATTTATGGAACGTGTTGTAGCGAGAACAAAAGCAATAGTGCAAACAAGTCCTTATGATTCTAATTGCATGGTTGGAGCACAAGCCTCTAACGATCAATATGAAAAAATTCAATCCTATTTCAAAATTGGAAAAGATGAAGGTGCAAAGGTCTTAACAGGAGGTGAAGCGAACAAATTGGATGGCGATTTAGCCAATGGCTATTACATTAAACCAACCATATTGGAAGGTCATAATAAAATGCGTGTATTTCAAGAAGAGATTTTTGGACCCGTAGTTTGTGTTACTAAATTTAAAGATGAAGCTGAAGCCATAGAAATTGCCAACGATACTATGTACGGTCTTGGAGCTGGCGTTTGGACACGAGATGCACATCAGTTATATCAAATACCAAGAGCAATAAAAGCAGGCCGGGTTTGGGTAAATTGCTATCATGCCTATCCAGCTCACGCACCATTTGGAGGTTATAAAAAATCTGGATTTGGTAGGGAAAACCATCTTATGATGATGAGCCATTACAGACAAACCAAAAATATGCTCATCTCTTATGATAAGAATAAATTGGGCTTCTTTTAAAAAATATTAATAGCTGATTAAGGCTGAATTGATTTCTTTGATTCGGCCTTTTTTAATATCTTAATGTTATGAAACATTCATTACTAAATTTTGATATCCAAGACAATGATTATATGGATGTTCCATCTGACCATTGAAAAACGATAGATATAAACACATGAAACGCGTAGAAATTACAGATAGAGCGGCAGAAATAGTTAAGCAACTAAAAGCAAAGCACGGCGATTTAATTTTTCATCAAAGTGGAGGTTGTTGCGATGGTTCTTCACCTATGATTTTCGAAAAAGACGATATGTATTTAGATGAAAGTGATATTCTTTTAGGAGCAGTTGAAGGTGTGAATTTTTATATGAACCAAGATCAGTTTGAATATTGGAAACACACGCACTTAACTGTTGATATAACAGAAGGTCGAGGTGCGAGCTTTTCATTGGAGATTCCACTTGGACTTCGATTTTTGATTCATTCTCGGTTATTAACTGAGGAAGAAGCTTCTTTTTTTAATTCAAAATAACTACCTTTTTCAGCTCAAAAAACAACGTTTAAAAAATGAGTAATTATCACATCAAACAGTTTGAAGAATATTTTCAAGTCTATAGAAAATCAGTACGAAATCCAGAACAATTCTGGGAAGAAATAGCTGAAGAACATTTTGTATGGCGAAAAAAATGGTCTAATGTGTTGAGTTATGATTTCAAAAATGCCAAATTCAAATGGTTTGAAGATGCTAAAGTCAACATTACCGAAAATTGTTTGGATAGACATTTACACACCAGAAGAGATAAAACGGCAATCTTATTTGAACCCAACAATCCGGAAGAAGAAGCGGAACATATTTCTTACAAACAATTGCATGAACGTGTGTGCAAATTAGCCAATGTGCTGAAGGATAAAGGCATTAAAAAAGGCGATGTGGTTTGTATTTACTTGCCAATGATTCCAGAATTGGCAATTTCTGTGTTGGCATGTGCTCGCATTGGTGCGATTCATTCGGTTGTTTTTGCTGGATTTTCTTCAACAGCGGTTTCTTCAAGAATTAATGATTGTAATGCCAAAATGGTCATAACTTCAGATGGGTCTTATCGTGGCGCCAAGACGATTGATTTAAAAGGCATTGTGGATGACGCTTTAAATGATACACCAGGTATTGAATCTGTTTTGGTTGTGAAAAGAATCAATTCAGAAATCAACATGAAAGAAGGACGCGATCATTGGTTAGAGCCACTTTTGGAGGAGGCTTATTCAGATTGTGTTGCTGAAATTATGGATGCAGAAGACCCTTTGTTTATTCTTTATACATCTGGTTCAACTGGAAAACCAAAAGGAATGGTTCATACCGTTGGAGGATATATGGTCTATACCGCTTACACCTTTAAAAATGTATTTCAGTATCGAGAGGATGATATCTATTGGTGTACTGCGGATATTGGTTGGATTACAGGTCACAGCTATATTGTTTATGGGCCTTTAGTGAATGGAGCGACCTCTGTAATGTTTGAAGGTGTACCGAGTTACCCAGATTACGGACGGTTTTGGGATATTGTTGAAAAACATAAAATATCACAGTTTTATACGGCTCCAACAGCGATTAGAGCTTTAGCAAAGCAAGGATCGGAATTTGTTGAAAAATATGATTTATCCTCACTAAAAGTTTTAGGATCGGTTGGAGAACCAATCAATGAAGAAGCTTGGCATTGGTACGATGAAAACATAGGAAAAAAGAAAAGTCCGATAGTGGATACGTGGTGGCAAACCGAAACAGGAGGGATTATGATTACTCCAATTCCGTTTTCTACACCAACGAAACCGACTTATGCTACCTTACCATTTATTGGAATACAACCGGCTTTAATGGACGAAAATGGAGAGGAACTGAAAGGCAACCAGGTAGAAGGGCGTTTGTGTATTAAATTCCCTTGGCCTTCTATGGCAAGAACGATTTGGGGAAATCATCAGCGCTATATTGACACCTATTTTTCGGCGTACGATAATATGTATTTTACAGGAGATGGCGCTTTGCGAGATGAAGTTGGTTATTATAGAATCACAGGTAGAGTTGATGATGTAATTATTGTTTCCGGACATAATTTAGGAACCGCACCAATTGAAGATGCCATTAACGAGCATCCGGCAGTTTCGGAATCCGCTATCGTTGGATTTCCACATGACGTCAAAGGAAATGCACTATATGGTTATGTCACGTTGAAGGATGTTGGTGAAAGTAGAAACCATGATAATCTTCGAAAAGAAATCAACCAGCTCATTACAGATCGGATTGGTCCAATTGCCAAACTCGATAAAATTCAGTTTACGGAAGGTTTACCAAAAACGAGATCAGGTAAAATTATGCGTCGAATTTTAAGAAAAATCGCTGCGAATGAAACGGATCAATTGGGTGATACGAGTACCTTATTGAATCCGGAAGTGGTTCAGGATATTATGGATAATGTTTTGTAAAGAAACTAAGAATTAAAATGAATAATTAATAATTAAAAATGAAGAATTAAGAGAATTGAATAAAGACTATAGACAAAAATTCCAAATTACAACAACTAAATTCCAAAACAGTATAACTTAGTATGTTGTATTAACTGATTGAGATTTATGATTTTTTGCCATTTTTTA
The DNA here is from genome assembly GCF_013394655.1 of Winogradskyella schleiferi. Taxonomy (NCBI): domain Bacteria; kingdom Pseudomonadati; phylum Bacteroidota; class Flavobacteriia; order Flavobacteriales; family Flavobacteriaceae; genus Winogradskyella; species Winogradskyella schleiferi. Next base: position 2,419,413 of record NZ_CP053351.1, on the reverse strand, counting down.
TGTTTACTTCAACTTAGAGAATCTTCTTCAATGGCAATGACGAATGTTTCAGTTTCGTGCGATATTAAAAAGGTACTCACAAATTTTTAGGTTCTATCGCACACCTAGTTCCGACAAAGTCGGACTCAACGATTTTCAGAAATAATGAGCAATGAATAGTGTTGATTTACTAAATCTAGGAATGGATAAGTAATTCTATAAAGAATCCTGACTAATAACGTATTAGCGAATGGTGCTTTACAATTTCCTAACAAATCGTTTAGATTTTTTGGTTTGTTTTGTATCAAGATAAAATGAACATAGGAAAAAAAACTAAGCTAAAACGAAGTCAAAAACACGGGGTTTTGAAGCTCTAATTACCGTTTTCTTTTTTAGCATTAGCCAATTCAACAATAGCCTTCAAACGCGCTTTGCGCTCAGCATTTTTTGATTTTATCTTATTCTTTTTCTGAGCAACTAATTTGCTGTGCTTGGCTTTGTTATTGGTATTTTTCTCTTTTCCTCTTTTTGCCATTAGTAGTTGCCGCAAAAGCGGAATCCTTTCAATTGTTAATAAATATGTACAACGCAAAGCTAAGCATTATTATAATCAGGAATTCAATTATGACTCCTTAACCCAAAAGCAATTATTGGATTTTGAAGTTTATTTTTAGGGATTTGCATAGGTTTAAGCATATACTTTTTTAATTTCGCCAAAAGATAAAAACCTATGCTAAAAGCCGTTTTATTTGATATGGATGGTGTCATTGTGGACACAGAACCTTTGCATCGTAAAGCCTACTATCAAATGTTTAAGGATGTAAATATTGAAGTCAACGATACACTTTACGAATCTTTTACAGGTCAATCCACTATCAATATCTGCAAACGCTTAGTCGATCATTTTAATTTAAATGAAGTACCGGAAATATTAGTCAATATTAAACGTAAACACTTTAAATACTTGTTTGAAAATGATTCTGGTTTGGTTTTAATTGATGGCGTTTTAGAACGGATTAAAGATTATCATGCCAATGGTATAAAGTTGGTTGTAGCGTCTTCGGCTTCCATGCCAAATATAGAGCGCATTTTTAATCGTTTTAATTTGAATCAATTCTTCATGGGAAAATTTAGTGGAGCAGATTTAAAGAGGTCTAAACCACATCCAGAAATCTTTATCAAAGCAGCAGAACATACAGGTTTTATTAAGTCGGAATGTATGGTTATTGAAGATTCCACCAATGGTATAAAAGCCGCACACGCAGCCAATATTTTTTGTGTAGGTTTTAAAAGTGAACATTCTTCAGGTCAGGATTATTCGAAAGCAAATATTATCATTTCCGATTTTGAGGAAGTGGCTTATTCGGAAGTACATAAATTTTTTAAACATTAACGTCAGTCTAACATAGTTTGTTTTTGGTTTTACCTAATTTTAAGGAAACCAAAAAAATAGAATTATGAAAGTAAATGCATACGCTGCAAGTTCGGCAGGATCAGATTTAGAAAAATTCAATTACAACTTACCAGAAATTGGCAAAGAGCATGTGGACATCAAAGTTCATTATTGTGGCCTTTGTCATAGCGATTTAAGCATGATCAATAACGATTGGGGAAATTCTCAATTTCCGCTCGTTCCAGGTCATGAAATTGTAGGAGAAGTTATCGCTTTAGGAAGTGAAGTTAAAGGACTTAAAATAGGAGATAAAGTTGGAATGGGATGGTACTCGGAGTCTTGTTTGCATTGTAATCAATGTATGGATGGTAAACAACACCTTTGTAGTGAAGCGGAAGGCACTATTGTTGGTCGTCATGGCGGTTTTGCAGACCATGTTCGTGGACATTGGTCTTGGGTAACCAAATTACCAAAAGGAATTGATATGGCTAAAGCAGGCCCATTATTCTGTGGTGGCATTACTGTTTTTAATCCTATTGTATTGTCTGGAGTACAACCTACAGATAAAGTAGGCGTAATCGGCATTGGTGGTTTGGGTCATATGGCGTTAAAATTTTTGAAAGCTTGGGGTTGTGAGGTTACTGCTTTTACCTCTAGCAAAGATAAATCGGAAGCCTTAAAGAAAATGGGAGCACATAACGTTGTGGATTCCACAGATTCAGATGACTTGGAAAGTATTGCAGGAACATTGGATTTTATCTTAAACACCACAAATGTGAAACTCGATTGGAATGCCTTTTTAACCACATTAGCACCACAGGGGAAATTACATACCGTTGGCGCCGTTTTAGAGCCGATGGAAATTCCAGCCTTCAGTATGATTGCTGGTGAAAAATCCGTTGGTGGAAGTCCATTGGGAAGTATAGCCTTAACCAGAAAAATGTTGGAATTCTGTGTGAGACACGACATTTATCCAACCGTTGAAGAATTTGAAATGGAAAATGTCAATAAAGCCATTAAACATCTACATGACGGAAAGGCTCGTTTTAGAGTGGTATTAAAGGCTTAGTAAGGTATACGTTTATCTTTAATGAATAGTAGTAATATCCTCTTATTTTTAGAGGTGATTTTACAGTTAAAAAAATATCGACTGTGAGTTATGTCGATAAGTTTGAGGACTTTTAAAGCGTCTCTGAGTAATTTAGGGACGCTTTTTTTACTCATTATTCGTCTAAAATCGGATCCTATTTCCAATTTCGTAGAGCTATTCACTAAATTTATTCTGCAATTCGTTCACAACATCTGCAATTTTGTTGTCTTTAAGTTGTGATAAAATTACAATAGGTTCTGCTTGTCGTACACTGCAATTCTCAATAGCGCAACGTTCACAAGTTACACCTACTTGAGTAGACGGTATGGACTTACTTTTCGCAAACGCTATTTTTCTGTTAAACTGATTGTTGATTTGAATGCCAATACTAACACTTCTGTAGCTATTGGAAACAAAGGGGTCTGTTGTTGCGGAAGATAGAACGAGATAACTTTTTTCTTCATTAGGGTAGTGCGAAATTTGAAGGTCAAACTCATGAGGATTATTTGATTTTTTAATTTCATTAATGACTTTCAGTGATACCCATCTTCTGCAATAGTGTTCATTGGTTTCATTAGCATGTGGCGACTGCTGTTTAGATAAGTGTAACTCTTTGTTTAACTCGTAATTTTGACTGTCTTTTTTATGGGAAAACCGTAAAAAGAATAAACTTTTAAGGTTGAAATCCTTTGGTAAAATATTGGTTAATCTTTGGTAAATAGATTCTGGTGAAGCATTATAATTGTTTATAATACGCTCAAAATCTTTATGTTTAAATGATTTTTTAGAAAACAACGATTTTAAATCGGCAACCAATCGTGTTCTCGGTATAATTAAAGCTCCTGCAAAATATGAAGCATAAAAGTTATTGAGGACTTGGTCGAAATTTTCAAATTTAATCCATGAAAACGTATAAAGACGGTCGTTGATCTCTAAATAGTTATACGCAATTTCTTTGGCATAAATAAAAGTTTTCTGCGCGTCATCAATATTTGCGGCTAATAGAAGTGTTTTCGTTTTAGGAACAAAAACGGAGCGTAAATTATCGAGTTCAGTGTGTGATTCTAATTCAGATGTATTGATGGTGTAACCGTATTCTTCAACTAAAATTTCTTTGAGCTCTTTGGAGTTAAGTGGTTGTGTTAAGTCAACTTGATAGGTCTTGGAAAAAGCGATAGCAGCTTGTTCCAAATGGTCGAAATAATTGTTGTTAGCTTCCTGAAAAGAGCGTACCGAAGCCAAATAGAAACTTTCTTTACTAAAACTATAATTTTTGGCAATTTCTATAATAGTACTTATAAAAGCTGTCACTTTTGAAGGTGCATTTGAAATGATATCAATCATGGTGCTTTCTTGAATCCCAAATAGCTCTAATGGAATTTCCTTTAGCAATTTTGTCTGTAAAATTTCACCAATGGGCGCTAGATTTTTATCCAATTTTAAAGATACCATTTCATCGTAAGGTACGTCCAGGTGTTCGGAAAGCGCAGCGATTTTATCGGGTTTAGGATATTTTTTTCCCTTCTCAATTTCATTGAGATAAGATTTTGAAAGTCCAGATAATTTGGACAGTCCAAATAGCGAAAGCTCTCTATCCGTGCGTATTTGCTTCAGTTTTAATCCAAATATTAGTTTAATATAGTCTTGCTCCATAGGCACAAATATACTACAATTTGCGAACTAATATAAATAGCGAATAAATAAAAACAGCGAACGTTCGCTTGTTTTTTCAAAAAATAGTTCGTAACATTGCTTCATCAAAATTTATCAATATGGAAACAATGACACAACAGAAAATGAAATTCGCGCCAGAGGTGACCAATTTCTACCCAAAACTTTTAACTGAGGAAGCATTGAAGTTTCTTTCAGCATTACAGGAGAAGTTTAACGCACCTCGTTTAGAGCTGTTAAAGCGCCGTGAAAAAGAACAAATATTTTTTGATAATGGTGGCTTTCCATCGTTTCCAACAGAAACAAAAGCAATTCGTGAATCCGAATGGCAAGCAGCAAAAATTCCGCAAGATTTATTAGATCGTCGCGTGGAAATAACAGGGCCAGTAGATCGAAAAATGGTCATTAATGCTTTGAACTCTGGCGCTAAAACATTTATGGCAGATTTTGAGGATAGTAACGCGCCAAGTTGGAAAAATAACTTGGAAGGCCAGCAGAATCTAAAAGAGGCTAATGACGGAACTATTGAACTAATAGATGAAGCCCGTGGAAAGCATTACAAACTCAAGGGTAAAACCGCTGTATTGTTAGTGCGGCCAAGGGGTCTACATCTTAATGAACGTCATCTATTACTTAATGGACAAGAAATGTCAGGGAGTTTATTCGATTTTGGATTATATGTGTATCATAACAGCGAAACCTTAATAAACAAAAACTCTGCGCCCTATTTTTATTTGCCAAAATTAGAACACTATTTGGAAGCGCGATGGTGGAATAGCGTTTTTGAGTTTGCGCAAGATTATTTAGAAATTCCCAATGGCACTTTTAAGACCACCTTACTAATAGAAACGATTACAGCAAGTTTTCAATTGGATGAATTTATTTATGAGCTTAAAGAGCATATCGTTGGTCTAAACTGTGGCCGATGGGATTATATCTTTTCGTACATCAAAAAATTTAGGAATCACAACGGATTTATCGTTCCAAATCGCGATCAAGTGACCATGGCAACACCGTTCATGGCAGCATATTCCAATCTCGTTATTCAGCGTTGTCACAACCGTGGTATACATGCTATGGGTGGAATGGCGGCACAAATTCCCATTAAGAATAATCCGGAAGCTAACAAAGCGGCGCTTGAAAAAGTGAGGGTAGATAAGGAACGTGAAGCCAAAAATGGTCATGATGGAACTTGGGTCGCTCATCCGGCTTTAGTTGAAGTGGCAATGAAAGAATTTGATAAATACATGCCAGAACTCAATCAGATTTTTAATAAGCGTGAAGATGTTACAATTACTGAAACCGATTTGGTAGAACTACCACAAGGCACTATTACAGAAAAGGGTATTAGAAAAAATATCAACGTCGGAATTTTATATCTCGAAGCTTGGCTAAGAGGTTTTGGGGCAGTTGCACTATATAACTTAATGGAAGATGCTGCAACAGCAGAAATCTCTAGAACCCAAGTGTGGCAATGGTTGAAAAATGAATCTTTTCTCGATGATGGAAGAATCTTTAATAAGAATTTATTCGATGAGCTTTTTGATGATGAGGTTGAGAAAATTATTAGTGAAATAGGAGAAGGGAAAATGATAAACACCAAATTTCCAGTGGCGATATCATTATTTAATCGATTGGTCACCCAAAAAGAGTTTGAAGAATTTCTAACACTTTCAGCATATCAATATATTTAAAAAAAATGTCTCGCATCTACGGGAATAGATTGCGAGACCTAATTATCAAAATTTGGAATAAACATTAATAATCAAAACAAAATTATGAAAAATTTACCACAAAGTAACTACCGTTCTGCATTGCGAACCGTAAGAGATTTAAAAGAAAAATATGGTCAAACTTGGCATGCCATCAATCCTGAAAACGCTGCAAGAATGGTAGCGCAAAATCAGTTTAAAACAGGATTGGATATCGCAAAATACACTGCAGCGATTATGAGAAAGGATATGGCTGCTTATGATGCGGATTCATCTAATTACACGCAATCTCTAGGCTGTTGGCATGGATTTGTAGCACAGCAAAAAATGATTGCTGTTAAGAAACACCACAAAACCACCAGTAAAAAATATTTGTATCTTTCAGGTTGGATGGTGGCTGCCTTACGTTCAGAGTTTGGGCCTTTACCAGATCAATCCATGCACGAAAAAACGGCTGTTTCAGGACTTATTGAGGAAATATATGATTTCTTACGTCAAGCCGATGCTATTGAATTGAATGATCTATTTAAGCGACTTGACAATGGCGAAGATGTGCAAAATGATATTGATAATTTTGAGACTCATATCGTTCCGATCATTGCCGATATCGATGCGGGTTTTGGAAATGAAGAAGCTACTTATTTATTGGCAAAAAAAATGATCCAGGCTGGAGCATGTGCCATTCAAATTGAAAATCAAGTTTCTGATGCCAAGCAGTGTGGCCATCAGGATGGAAAAGTAACCGTTCCTCATGAAGATTTTGTGGCAAAACTGAATGCGGTGAGATATGCATTTATAGAGCTAGGAGTTGATGACGGAATTATTGTGGCTAGAACTGATTCTGAAGGTGCAGGACTAACTCAAAAATTGCCAGTTTCTCAAAAACCGGGAGATTTAGCGTCACAATATTTAGCGTTTATCGAAGCTAAGGCAGTGGACATAGAAGAGGTGAAGGATGATGATGTGTTGTTGAAAAGAGATGGTAAATTGGTACGTCCAATTAGACTGGCTAATGGGCTGTACAAGTTTAAAGAGGGCTCAAACATCGATAGAGTAGTACTGGATTGTATTACAAGTTTACAGAACGGTGCCGATTTGTTATGGATTGAAACACCTACACCTAATGTAGAACAAATTGCATATATGGTAAATAGAATTAAAACGGTTGTACCTAATGCAAAATTGGTGTACAATAATTCGCCGTCGTTCAATTGGACGTTAAATTTCCGTAACCAAGCTTATGACGAAATGCTTGCAGAAGGGGAAAATATGACAGCCTATGATAGAAATAATTTAATGGATGCACAATATGATCATTCAGAATTGTGCCATCGTGCCGATAAAAAAATAAAAACCTTTCAATTGGATAGTGCGAGAGAAGCAGGTATTTTTCATCATTTAATTACGTTGCCAACCTATCACACTACAGCACTTCATATGAATGATTTAACCGAAGGTTATTTTGGAGATGAAGGTATGTTGGCTTATGTGAGAGGTGTACAAAGGCAAGAAATCAGAAAAAATGTATCTTGTGTAAAGCACCAGAGAATGGCTGGTTCTGATCTTGGTGACGCTCATAAAACGTTTTTTGCAGGTGATAAGGCCTTAAAAGCAGGCGGTGAAAAAAATACGTCAAATCAATTTGAAGTGAAATCAGCAAGTGAGCCAGTTGATGGCAAATTGGGTGTCGTTGCTTAAACGTAGCCATAACGCTAAATTATTGTTATATAAAACAAAAAGACACATTCCATTTTGGATGTGTCTTTTTATTTGTGAACTTAAATAGCTAAGTTCTTCATACGATTTACGTACTTTAAACAGGAATCATATTTGACTTCAAGCTCAGATCATTAGGTTCTACCCTTCAAAATCCATATCATCACCATCGCCATTATCACCTCGTTTAGAACGTTCACGTTTATCCAGTTTTTGATTGAATCGGTAAATTAAGGATAAGTTTACTTGGCGTTGTCTCCATTGGGATTCGCTGTAACGTTCAAAGAATGGTGTTGTAGTTGTAGATTGACGTTTTCTGGAATTCAGTAAGTCCCTTACGTTTAAGGATACCGTGAGACTATTGCTTACCACCTTAACCTCTTTACTAAGTGCCAAATCAATGGATAATAAACCTTCAGTATCTGACTGAGCGTCTTGTTGAGCGCCTCTATAAAAGGCATTCGTTTGCCAATCAATTTGTAAAGGTAAAGTTACTTTTGAACTAAACCGCGCAAACCAACTTGTGTTCTTTGCACTGTAATCAACATCATTAAACTCTCCTTCGGTTTCAAATTGGAAAAAATTAAAGCTAGTGTTTAGACGAAGCCATTTTTTAGGACTATACATTAATCCTAATTCTGCACCAGTACGTTTGTTTGAAGATAAATTAATTGGAATGGTTCTTATGATATTAATACCATCACTAGTTTGCTGACCTGTGTTTTCCTCAACACGTTCAAAGGAATCCGTTTCATGTTGATAGTATATAGAACTTGTCAAAGTCAATTTTTCCCAACGCTTTAAATACCCTAAATCGAAAGTACTAGAGAATGCAGGTTGTAAATTAGGATTACCTTGAAATACGTTAGTTCTACTAGATCGTGATGGGAATGGGTTAATATACCAACCACGTGGTCGATTGATCCTTCTATTAAAACCTAGCGTTATACTTTCTTCACTATCGGATTCAGTGCCACTTAAATTATAGATAAAATTAACGGTAGGAAAAAGACCAAGGTAGTTGTTGTCAAACTTTGTTTGAATAGGGAATTGATAAGCTTCTATAAGCTCTTCGTCGGTTAATCTAGAGTCTATGTTGCCTTTTAATTGTGTGTGTTCTAGACGTAAACCTAATAAAAATGAAAATTTCCCAAATTTGGTGCCATATTGTGTGTAGATGGCATTGACATTTTCGTCATAATCAAAAATATTGGTTAGCGTATCATTTACTTCTAAGAAGCCCGTAAGTGTGTTTTCTTGTACTAATCTATAATCAGTAATTTCATTTTCAAGATTACTTCTAAAGCCCGCTTCAAATCTAGCATCTTCGCCTATTGGCAAGACATAATCAGCTTGTATTAGATATTCTTTCTGATCTTCTGTCGTGAATTCTTGCTCAATTTGAAAATTTGATGGATTGGTGGCGTTGGTAAAGATATAGTCTTCATTAAGATTGGTAAATCCTTCTTCAGCATCATTTTCATATTGAAAATCCACCGTTAATTTATGGTCGCTGTCGTCTCCAAAACGTTTCATGTAATTAATAGCGATTTGGTAACTGTTATCTTCTTCAGTTTCTTTTTCCCTTCTCAGGGTTTCTTCAACAATGGCATTATTATTAAATCGTTCACTATTGTTCAGCGAAATATCCGCATCACTACCAAATCTATAAAATAAACTTCCAGTTATGGAAGATGATTCGTTTAGAAAATATTCCATTCCAATGTTGCCATTGTAATTCCTGTTTAAGCGTTCTACTTCTTGGTCTTCAATAATTCTTCTGTATTCTTGGACGACGGTTTCTCCGTCATCAAAGGTATCGAAATAAGTGACGTCGCTATAACTGTTTCTGGGTGCGTCATAATAACGCCAACCGAAGTTTGAAAATAGATTAAATTTTTCTGTTCTGTAATTTAGGTTTACAGATATCCCGACATTGTCCGGTTGTCCTCCAGTGACATTAATAGAGCCATTGAAACCTAATGTTTCTTTTTGTCGAAGAATAATATTCAAGATTCCCGCAGTACCTTCGGCATCATATCTGGCAGAAGGAGAGGTGATGACTTCTACACGTTCTATGGCTTCTGCAGGTAGTTGACTCAGTACATTGCTATCACCAAAACCAGCCATAGCAGATGGTTTTCCGTTAATTAATATACGGACGTTTTCATTTCCCCTAAGACTAATTGAGCCTTCTATGTCCACAGCTACCGACGGAACATTGTTAAGTGCATCACTTACAGTTCCTCCAGCTGTAGTTAAATCCTTGCCTATATTGTAAACTTTTTTGTCTAATTTGATTTCAACCGTTGTACGTTCGGCCACAACCATAACTTCATTTAAAGTATCTACATTCAACGCGAGATTAATGATTCCTAAATCGGTGTTTTTTGAAATGGTCTGTTCTGGGAAAGTCTTTGTTTTGTAGGAAATATATTCTACAGAAATGATATAAGTACCAGCAGGAACTTCGACATTAAATTCACCTTTGGTATCAGTGATACCACCAGTTATAATTTTGTTGTCTTCTTTTGTTTTAACAACAACTGTTGCATATTCTAAAGGGATGTTGGTGTCTTGTTCAAGAACGGTTCCTTCTATTTTAACGTCTTTTTGAGCGAAAGAGAAGGTAATTGTGAAAACAAATAATAAAGTAGTAAAAAGACGTAAATTCATTAAAAAGGTTTAAAAGTTAGTCTGATTTAGACTCACAAAAATACCTTTAGTTTAACTGAAATTGGTTAATCTTTTGTTAAACACATCTGTTAAAAAAGTATGCTTTTTTGATGTTAAAATTAGTCTTTATCTTTTTTACGTTTTTTCCTTTTACGCTTTTTCTTTTTCTCTTTTTTGACCTCTTTTTCGTCAAAATCACCTTTGATCATTTCTTTTATTTTGGTCATGTCATCTTCGGAAATAAGTTCTTCAAGGTCCTTAAAATGCGTGTTCTCAAGTTTTTCTATCGCACTTTTTCGATCAATACTATGATTGAACTCCGTTTTGAAAATAACCATTTTTTCATCAAAAAAACTAAGTATGTTTTGTTTGATGATATGCTTTTGAAATTCGTCTGCTTCTAATGTCGTTAAGAAGTTGTCAACATATTCTTCTTTGCGTTCTTCAATTTCCCGTTCTCGTTTTGCAATTTCTTCCTCAGTCGGTTCCCTGTTGGTTTGAGGAATGTTATTGGTAGTACTTCTGCGTCTTTGCGCATGGATATTTAAACCTAAAAGCAATGCAAAAACTATTAAAACTATTTTTTTCATTAGTTTGATTTTATATGATGTCATTGATGGATTCTGGTGGTCTGCCAATTACTGCTTTTTCGTTATTAACAACTATTGGTCGTTCTATAAGTTTTGGGTGGTTGACCATAGCCGCGATAATTTCAGTATCAGAAAGATTTTTTCCTTTATAATCCGATTTCCATATGGACTCGTTTTTTCGGACTAAATCAATTGGTTTTATACCTAGTTTATCAAGGATTATAGTTATTTCCTTTGAAGTTAACTTATCTTCAAGATATTTAATGGTCTCAAAATTTTGACCAGATTCCTCAAGTATGGAAAGCCCCTGTCTCGATTTTGAACATCTTGGGTTGTGGTATATTTTAATCATTTTATGCTTAATTTATTTCAGTAACGTTTCTGACTAATACAATTATAATGCCGAATCTTCTTTTTGTCCCATCATCATGAGATAGGCTTTTAAAAATGGTTCAATATCTCCATCCATAACTGCATCTACATTTCCGGTTTCGTGAGCAGAACGTACATCTTTTACTAATTTATATGGATGCATCACGTAATTTCTAATTTGGCTGCCCCATTCAATCTTCATTTTTCCGGCTTCAATATCATCACGTTGTGACATTTGTTTTTGTAACTCTATCTCATATAATTGAGATTTTAACATTTGAAGCGCTCTGGCACGATTATCGTGTTGAGAACGGGTTTCGGAACATTGAATTTGTATGCCAGAAGGTTTGTGTAATAGTTGAACTTTTGTTTCAACCTTATTTACATTTTGTCCACCAGCTCCACTTGATCGAGCAGTTGTGATTTCGATATTAGCAGGATTGATTTCAATTTCTATGGAATCATCAACCAATGGATAAACATAAACCGAGGCAAAACTTGTATGTCGTTTGGCATTACTATCAAAAGGAGAAATACGTACCAAACGATGCACGCCGTTTTCACCTTTGAGCCAACCAAAAGCAAAATCGCCTTCAATTTCTAAGGTCACCGTTTTAATACCAGCTACATCGCCATCTTGCAAATTGAGTTCTTTGACTTTGTAACCGCTTTTTTCTGCATACATTAAATACATACGCATCAGCATACTTGCCCAATCACAAGATTCTGTTCCGCCTGCACCAGCTGTAATTTGAAGCACAGCACTTAGGCTGTCGCCTTCTTCAGAAAGCATGTTTTTAAACTCTAACTTTTCAATAGCATTCACTGCTGCTTCAAAACGATTCTCGACATTTTCCATGGGAGCTTCGTCCTCTTTGTAGAATTCGTAAATGACCTCTAGGTCTTCAAATAAGGTTTTGGCTGAATTATAATCATTGACCCAACTTTTTTTCTCACGAATGGCTTTCATGACCAATTCGGCAGCTTTGGAGTCGTTCCAGAAATTAGGGTCGAAAGTTTGTTCTTCTTCGTTGGCGATTTCTATGAGCTTAGCATCTAAGTCAAAGATATTGTCTAAGTATGTCTAGACGGGAATTAAGATCTTTTATTTGATCTGATGTTATCATGGTTTCAAGTAATTTTGTACAAATATAGGATGTGGATTTAAAGTGCCATAATTTTGAGTGGATTTTTTGACAAGGTGGTACTTATTCCATGAATTAAATTGAAAATCAACAATTATATAGCGTATTTTGATGCCTTATTAAATTACGATAATTTTGAGTTGTTTTTAGAAATAGCGTAGTTTTATGTTTTAAAAACCCTTATCAAAAATATAGATTTATGATAATAGACTTAAGAAGTGATACCGTCACCAAACCTTCAGAAAACATGCTGGATGCGATGATGTCTGCTCAAGTTGGAGATGATGTCTTCAGGGAAGATCCAACAATTAATGCATTGGAAGAACGCTTGGCACAAATGTTCGGTAAACAAAAGGCTTTATTTTTTCCCTCTGGAAGCATGGCCAATCAAGTCGCCATTAAATTACATACCAACTCTGGAGAACAAGTGATTTGTGATAAATATGCGCATATCTATAATTATGAGGTTGGTGGTGTGGCATTCCATAGTGGATCGTCTTGTAAATTGATAGATGGAAATCGTGGCATGTTTACAGCGAAACAAGTTGAGGAAGCTATTAATCCTTCTGAATATTATTATAGTCAAACCAGTTTGGTGGAAGTAGAGAATACAACTAATAAAGGCGGAGGCGCTTGTTGGGATTTTCAGGAGTTTCTTAACATAAAACAAGTTTGTAAAACCAAAAACTTAGGTCTCCATTTGGATGGCGCACGATTGTGGAATGCAATGGTTGCAAAGCATGAATCGGCAATTCAATATGGTAAAATTTTTGACACTATTTCAGTTTGTTTGAGTAAAGGTTTGGGTTGTCCTGTAGGCTCTGTTTTGATTGGCGATGAAGACATTATGAAGAAATCACTCAGTTTAAGAAAACTTTTTGGTGGGAATATGAGGCAAGCGGGCTATTTGGCCGCAGCCGGCTTGTATGCTTTGGATAACAATATAGAGCGCTTAGCTGAAGATCATAAACGCGCCAAGGAAATAGGAGAAGTGTTGTCTAAATTATCAATTATTAAAAGGGTGGAGCCCATAGAAACCAATATTTTAATTTTTGAGTTGAACGATGGTATTGATGAATCCACTTTTATAAATCAACTTCTGGATAAGAATATTCGCATTATTGGTATGGGAAGTAATAAATTACGAATGGTCACTCATTTGGATTATACGGATGCAATGCATGAAAAATTGCTAACAATATTAAATAAATTAAGACTTTAATAGTGCTGCCTATACATATTAACGAGTTTATTTATTAGTTACATATATAAGGTATATTTTTCAGATTTGAACAAAATTCAACTGAGTGAAACTTAGCATACTAATACCAATGTACAACGCCGAAGAATTTATTGGTAATTGTATTGAAAGTCTTTTACGTCAAAATATTCCTGAACACGATTACGAGATTATCATTATGGATGATGGTTCTAGTGATAGCTCTATAGCTATTGTAAATGATTTTACCTTAAAACATCAAAATATAAAGCTTTATGCGGAATCTAATGTCGGTGCTTATTCTACAAGAAATAAGTTATTGAAATTGGCTAAAGGTGATTATATCTATAATCTTGATGCGGATGACTACCTTGTAGATAACTGTTTAGGTAGTTTAATAAAAATAGCAGAAGACCATAGCTTAGATCTCATTGGTTTTGAGACTAAAGAAACAACACAACTCAATCAGAGTGAGTTACATAACCCAATTAAAAATAGTGATGTGGAACTAAGTTCAGGTTCATCGTTTATTTCGAATCACAGATATTTAAGACATGAAATTTGGTGGTATTTCATTAGAAGAGAGTTTATAGAACATCATAATATGACCTTTAACCAAAATGAATACAATGCCGATGTTGTTTTTACTTTAGAGGCATTACTAAAATCAGATAAGATAGGTTACTTGCCTTTGTCTATTCATCGCTATGTTCAAACCCCAAATTCATTAATGAGGAGTCAACAATTTGAGATTCTTGCTGAGCGAATGATGTATTTACAAATGATGATTCTTGATAAGAGTAAGTTAATCAATTCAATTAATATTGAGTTTGCTTCAACAGAAGATAAGCTAATTGACAACTTAACATATAGACGGGATGTTTTTACATTTTTTAATATTTTAAATATCTATAGGAATCCGTTTAGTGTTTCATATTTAAAAAAGCACATAGCATCGTATAAAAGTGTTCAGGCCTTTCCCATCAAAAATTTTATTGGGAAAGAATATCATTCGGTCGCATATAAGTCGCTCCTTTTCTTTGTGAATAGGCCCTTTTTAATCTATCCTTTTTTACGTTTAAAAAACGTCTTCGTAAAACCAAAACTTTAATATATCTAAACTTTGAAGCTAAGTATAATTATACCAGTATATAATGTTGAGAAGTATATTTCAGTATGTTTAGACAGTTTGTTGAACCAAGATTTGAATAAGGAAGACTACGAAATTTTGATAATTAACGACGGCTCTACGGATAGAAGTAAAGAAATTGCTGAAGATTATAGTAGGGTTCATTGTAATGTTGAGTTATATAATCAGGAAAATGGAGGAGTAGGCAGTGCAAGAAATAGGGGTCTAGATCTCGCAAAGGGTAATTTTTTGTATTTTCTAGATCCTGACGATTTTGTATTACCCAATGTATTAAAAACCTTGATCGAATTTGCGGAAGAAAAAGATCTAGATATTTTAACATTTTTATCTAAACAGACAACAAGTTCAAATTTAACTCTTTCTTCGCCTAGTGATGCCAAATCAATAATAATTGGTCCAATTTATAAAGGTCAGGATTATATTGCCAACTATAATTACAGGAATGAAGTTTGGTGGTATATCATTAAAAGAGAATTTATAAAAAACACCGAAATAAAGTTTATTGAAGATCGCTGGATGGAAGATGCTATTTTAACTGCAGAGTTGTTTCTAAAAGCCAATAAAATGGCACGTCTTCCTCTCGACGCACATAGGCATTTAGTTGTTGAAGGTTCTGCAATGACAAGCAAGGAACCATCTCAATATTTAAGGGTAATTGACGATAATAGAAATGCAGCCATTGTATTTGAATCTCTTATAGAATGCCTAATAGAACAGAAAGCGAACCACAAATGCATAGAACGATTGAGAACAAGACAACAATCCTTTGTTTTTTTTATGATGGTCAGGATGCTAAAATCCACTATGAATTTAGAGCAAGTGAAAATAGTTATGGATAGCATATCAAATACAAATGCTTACCCTTTACAGCAGTTTTATGGGAAGGATTATAAAGGGTTTGTTTATTTTATATTAGTGAAGTTGTTTAATAATATGCCGGTTTTTTATTCTTTATTTAGAGGGTTCAATCCTTTGTCAAAGTTGAAAAAATAGAAAGCAGTTCAGGTATAAAAATTCAGAAAAAAAACGTTTATATTCTAATTAAAGGTCATTTCCTTTAAGATGATTCATTATTAAAACTCTTGCGCGAGACAAGAGTTATCTAAATTTATTTTTAAACATTTTGTATTTACTTCCTTGAATTAGGTTTATATATTTACTAAAAAAAAAAGAGGAGACAATTTTTTGTCTCCTCTTTAATATTACACATACTAAGTGTTGGTTAATAAACTTGTGTTTACCACCACCAGCACCAGTTGTAATTTGGTTCGTACTCACAAAGCTCACCGCCATCAGTACTTGTTCCACTCACTACTTCCATAACACCACGCTTATATCCAGGTCCAATGTTTAAGTGACAATCCGTTCTAAATTTAGTGTAATAGCAGTGACCTACATAGACATAAATCCACTTGCCAAAGGTGCCATCTGCATTAGTTCCATCAACCGTAAAGTCGTTGTCAGAACCTACAACTTCATCAAATATTTTAGTAGCATAGCAAGAGTTTTCGGAACGTTGGTAGAGTCTAACTCTGTAGTCATTATGCCAATTCCATTTAAAAGTTAAATTATCTACCTTACCCTGACAGTCGTCGCACTCATCTACTTTTGGTTCTATTCTAAAATTAAAATCAATTAGCCATAAAGGATCACAAGAAACAGGATCGATTAACCATCCCCAAGTACTAACACCATTTGCACCAACGTTAGAATCATAGTTTGC
Source organism: Winogradskyella schleiferi (assembly GCF_013394655.1). Classification (NCBI taxonomy): domain Bacteria; kingdom Pseudomonadati; phylum Bacteroidota; class Flavobacteriia; order Flavobacteriales; family Flavobacteriaceae; genus Winogradskyella; species Winogradskyella schleiferi. Next base: position 2,402,977 of record NZ_CP053351.1, on the reverse strand, counting down.
ACCACCTGGACCTACGTGAGTCCCGAAATTAGGAGTGTTTGGGTCATTAGGATCTGGTCTTTGAGTTACACCAAAGGTTCCTACTTGTGCACAATCTCCACCTGTAGCAACCATCGTACTTTTTGTGTGGTCTATAACATACCAATTTAAGTCAGCTGAGTTAGAGGCGTAACCTGCTGTTCCTTCTTTTTTGTGTCCACCACCATCTGCAGACCATTCAGCCCAAGTCTTTTTGTTCTTAAACCATACATTTACTTCTACTGTACAAGTTCCGGATACGGTAGAACCGATAAGGCTAGCTGTACCGTCAGCATATTCAGTAAACTCTAAATTGTTACTGTCATTTGACGAAAAATAAGTTGAGGCATCAAAGTAATCTGATGCATCAGGAGTTTCGGACCACCAAAAGTTTGAAACTGGTTGTTGGGAACCGTAAGGATCTCTATCTGCATCAATAACATCGTAAGCTTGGTCCACCGCTGCACTGCTGGACCCAGATGATCTAGACATCAAAGTAATCGTTTCTTTAATGGTCTCACTATCTGAGGTAAAAGTCAGTTCTTTGTCTTCCTCGCCATCAGATATTACATTGCCGTCTTTAAATTGTAGTTCGGCTTCTTGTTGAAGGCCGTCTTCTGCTTTGACGTCTTCTTTTTGACACGATGCAAAAATTACCAACATCGCAATTAATAATAGTTTTGTTACTTTTTTCATAATAAATTGTTGAATTAATAGCATTAATAATAATTCAAAAATAAAATTTAACAAATTATTAGGAATTTTTTTTAGACTAACTGCTTAAATAACAGTACAAAAGGAGTTTTTTTCCATTTAAACGATAGAATTGGTTTTTGTGGGATCTTAAAATTGTAATAAAATTTTACATTTTTGAACAATCTTAAAATTGCGTTGTCTTTATTAAACAAAAAAAGTCCTCTACTTAGAGGACGTCATTCAAATTTTATTAATTAATATGCATTTATTTAAACATATCCATACCAGGAATATTCGGCATACCTTCTTTAGCCACAGCAGCAACTTCTGTTTCGTGAACGTTAGTGGCTTTTTCAATGGCTTTATTAAGTGTAAGAATCAAATAGTCTTCAAGCATATCTTTGTCTTGAAGTAAGTCGTCATCAATGCGAATAGATTTTATGGTTCTATTAGCTGTAATTGTTACCTTTAACTTATCGTCATTACTTGATTCATCAATTAAAACACTGTGTAAACGCTCTTTAGTTTCTTCAACTTTTTTTTGAGCTTCCTTCAATTTGCCCATCATTCCCATCATATCTCCAAACATATTCTTGTCTTTTAAATTTATACGATGTAAAAGTAGTAAATTGCTCGACTTTTTAGACTAAAATTTTCTTAAAACAAAATAAGATTCCCGCTTTCTCGGGAAATAAATATGATAAAGAATTCAGAAACCAAACCTCCTATTGCCAAAAAGATACCACATCAATTAGAAAAACACGGAGACATACGTATTGATAATTACTTTTGGATGAAAGATAGAGAGCACCCAGAAGTGATAGATTACCTTAATGCTGAAAATGATTATTGTGATACCGAAATGGCTCATACCAAGTCATTTCAGAAGGATTTGTTTGAAGAAATGAAAGCCAGAATAAAGGAAGATGATGAATCAGTACCTTATAAATATAATGGCTATTGGTACATTACAAAATTCGAAAAAGGAAAAGATTACCCGATTTACACGCGTAAAAGAGATAGCTTGGAAAATCCTGAGGAATTGTTATTTGACTGTAATATCATGGCTAAAGGAGAAAGCTATTTTAAATTGGCAGGAATTAGTATTAGTCCAGATAATAAATTAGTGTCTTATGGAATTGATACTACAGGAAGACGAAATTATACTATTCATGTTAAAAATTTGGAAACAAATGAAGTTGCTTTAGATCGAGTGCTAAACACCACAGGTTCTTCAAGTTGGGCAAATGATAATGAAACCTTGTTTTACACCAAAAAGGATGAGGTTACCTTAAGAGCTTTCCAGATTTATAAACACCGATTGGGCGATAATACTGAAGACGAACTCGTTTTTCAAGAAGGCGATGATACATTTGGAGTTGCGGTTTATAAATCAAAATCTAGAAAGTATCTCATTATTGCTTGTTATAGTACCTTAACAAATGAATATCACATTCTTGACGCAGATAATCCTGAAGGGAAATTTAAAGTGTTTCAACCAAGAATTAGAGGTTTGGAATATAGCATTTCACATTATGATAATCATTTTTATATTCTGACTAACAAAGACAAAGCGACCAATTTTAAATTAATGAAAACGCCAGAGTCTGATACTAAAGTTGAAAACTGGAGAGAAGTCATGGCACACCGAAAAGATGTTTTAATTGAAGGTATTGACATTTTTAAAGACTATTTGGTATTAAGTGAACGTAGTAATGGTTTAAACCAAATTAGAATAAAACGATGGGATGGAAGTGAAGATTACTACTTACCATTTGATAATGAAACCTACACAGCTTATACGGGAACTAATGTAGATTTTGATACTGAAATTTTACGTTATGGCTACAATTCCCTGACAACGCCTTCTTCAGTCATTGCATTTAATATGCGTACTAAAACAAAAGTCATTTTAAAGGAACAAGAAGTTTTAGGCGGAAAATTCAACAAAGACAATTATACGTCAGAACGTATTTGGGCAACTTCAGAAGATGGTACAAAAATTCCAATGTCCGTGGTTTATAAAAAAGGGATAAAGAAAGACGGGAAAAACCCACTGATGCAATACGCTTATGGAAGTTATGGCTCTACAGTAGATCCTTATTTCTCTACGATAAGATTAAGTCTATTAGATCGTGGGTTTATTTATGTCATCACCCATATTAGAGGTGGTGAATACTTAGGACGCGATTGGTATGAGAACGGCAAATTATTGGATAAGAAAAACACATTTTCTGATTTTATTGCGTGTTCCATTCACCTGATAAAAGAGCGTTACACATCTGCTCAGCATTTATATGCTATGGGTGGAAGTGCAGGAGGTTTGTTAATGGGAGCGATTATTAATCAGGCGCCTGAACTTTACAACGGTATTATTGCAGCAGTTCCTTTTGTGGATGTTATAACCACCATGTTAGATGATTCTATTCCTTTAACCACCGGAGAATATGATGAATGGGGAAATCCAAACGATATTTTGTACTACAATTATATTAAATCCTATTCACCATACGATAATGTTGAAGCTAAGGACTATCCGAATATGTTAATTACAACAGGACTTCACGATTCGCAAGTCCAATATTGGGAGCCGGCAAAGTGGGTAGCAAAACTACGTGATATGAAAACAGATGCTAATAAATTATATCTAAAAACCAACATGGATGCTGGTCATGGTGGAGCTTCTGGTCGTTTTGAAAGTCTAAAGGAAGATGCAGAAGAGTTTGCTTTTGTACTTGATTTAGAAGGAATTTCGAGTTAATTCAAAAAAAAATGTTACTTTTGCGAGGTTTTAGGTGTCTAATAAATAATGACTACTGAAAAATTTCATTTTATGAACAACAACAAAAATGTATTTGATAATGTGTTACAACTAATCGGTAACACTCCCCTAATCAAATTAAATAGAATGACTGCTAACTTCGATGGTGACTTTTATGCCAAAGTAGAAGCTTTTAATCCAGGTCATTCTTCTAAAGACAGAATCGCATTACATATTATTGAAGAAGCTGAACGCCAAGGTATTTTGTCTCCTGGAGATACGATTATAGAGACTACATCTGGTAATACAGGTTTTAGTATTGCTATGGTTAGTATTATTAAAGGGTACGAGTGTATTTTAGCCGTAAGCTCTAAATCTTCTGCAGATAAAATAGACATGTTAAAGTCTATGGGAGCAAAGGTCTATGTTTGTCCAGCACATGTAAAAGCGGACGATCCTCGTTCTTATTACCAAGTAGCGAAACGATTACACGAAGAGAACAAAGGGTCGATATATATCAATCAGTATTTTAACCAATTGAATATAGATGCCCATTACAACACTACTGGTCCAGAAATTTGGGATCAGACAGAAGGTAAGATTACACACCTTATTGCTTGTAGTGGTACAGGAGGAACAATTTCTGGAATTTCGAAGTATTTAAAAGAGCAAAACCCAAATGTCAAAGTTATTGGTGTTGATGCTTACGGTTCAGTTTTGCAAAAGTATCACGAGACGCGTGAGTTTGATGATAAAGAAATTTATCCTTATAGAATTGAAGGGTTAGGCAAAAACTTAATCCCTTCTGCAACGGACTTTGATGCTATTGACAGATTTGTAAAAGTCACGGATGAAGAAAGTGCGCATACAGCAAGAGAGATTTCAAATACTGAAGGACTTTTTGTAGGTTACACTAGTGGTGCGGCAATGCAAGCGATTAAGCAATTACAAGAGGAAGGCGAATTTAAACCAACGGATAAAATTGTAGTGATTTTTCCAGATCATGGATCACGTTATATGAGTAAAGTCTATAACGACAAGTGGATGGAAGATCAAGGCTTTTTTGATAGTAAATCTGAAGTACAAGCTACCATAGAATATATAAAGTGAAATATTGAAAATAGAAGGAAACCTATCGTATAAAATTATGATAGGTTTTTTTTTGTTTAAAACTTTGATAATAGTTAGAAAAAATAAATTATGCGGTCATCATATTATTGCCTAATTTTGCAGACACTACTAAATTAAATTAACTAATGTTGAGAGTGTTTTATGTGTTGGTTTTTAGCATTTAGGACAGGATTAATAGCAATTTTAAAGCATGAAGGATTTATTTGAAAAGATTTATAGAGACAAAGGGCCTCTTGGAAAATGGGCAGCTCAGGCAGAAGGGTATTTTGTATTTCCTAAACTTGAAGGTGAGATTTCTAATAGAATGAAGTTTCAGGGAAAAGATGTTATTACTTGGAGTATTAATGATTATTTAGGTTTAGCAAATCACCCAGAAGTTAGAAAAGTGGATGCTGAAGCTGCAGCAGCTTATGGCTCTGCTTACCCAATGGGTGCACGTATGATGTCTGGTCATACCGATTTGCATGAGCAATTGCAAAATGAACTCGCCACATTTGTCCAAAAAGAAGCCGCTTATTTATTGAATTTTGGCTACCAAGGCATGGTGTCTACTGTAGATGCCTTAGTGGGTAAAGATGATATTATTGTTTATGATGTTGATGCACATGCCTGTATCATTGATGGTGTAAGATTGCATCATGGTAAAAGATTTACCTATAAGCATAATGATATTGAAAGCCTTGAAAAAAATCTAGAGCGTGCTACAAAAATGGCCGAACAAACTGGTGGTGGAATTTTAGTGATTTCTGAAGGTGTGTTTGGTATGAGAGGTGAGCAAGGACGACTTAAAGAAATTGTTGCACTTAAAGAGAAATTCAACTTTAGATTATTTGTTGATGATGCACATGGTTTTGGTACTTTAGGGAAAACTGGGGCTGGAGCAGGTGAGGAACAAGGCGTACAAGATGATATTGATGTCTACTTTGCAACTTTTGCTAAATCTTTAGCAAGCACTGGCGCTTTTATTGCAGCAGATCAAGAAATCATAGATTATTTAAAATATAACTTACGTTCTCAAATGTTTGCCAAATCACTGCAAATGCAATTGGTGGTTGGTGCTTTAAAACGTTTGGATATGTTACGTACTATGCCAGAATTAAAGCAAAATCTTTGGACCATTGTTAATGCTTTACAATCAGGCTTAAAGGAACGTGGCTTTGATATTGGAACAACACAAAGTTGTGTAACGCCTGTATATTTAAAAGGAAGTATTCCTGAAGCGATGGCTTTAGTAAGGGATTTACGTGAAAATTATGGAATATTTTGTTCTATAGTAGTATATCCTGTGATACCTAAGGGACTGATTTTACTTAGAATGATTCCTACAGCAACACATACTTTAGAAGATGTAAGGGAAACACTTGATGCATTTGAGGCCATCAGAGAGCGATTGGTAAATGGAACTTACAAAAGAATGTCTGCAGCTTTAATTGCAGCTATGGGTGAATAATTAGAAACTCATTAGATAAAAAAAAACGGTTATCACTAAAAATTGTGATAACCGTTTTTTATTCGTTTTCAAGAAAGCTAAAAGCCAAAATTATAAATCCTTCACAAATGTTTTCCGCCTAGCATATATCTTAGGATCAAAATGCTTCCATATTTGTTTAATAGCAACATTATCTTCAAGTTCGGGAGTTCTGTAGCATGTTTTTATCCCTTTTGCTGTAAATGTTTCATAGTATTCATTGAAGATTAAGGCGTGTACGCCTTTATTTTGATACTCTGGAAGTATGCCAATGAGATAAAAAATAACTTCTTTACTATTTTTCTTCGCTTTTAAGATATGTGTAAATCCAAATGGGAAAAGTTTACCATTGGCTTTTTGCAAAGCTTCAGCAAATCGTGGCATTACAATGGCGAAACCAATGAGTTTATCATCCTTATCCAGTATAAATTTTATGTATTCTGGATTGATGAAACTGACAAATTTCTTTTTGAAATATTCCTTTTGAATATCTGTAATTTCCACAAAAGACGATAAGGAAGAATACGTTTCATTAAAAAGGTCGAACATTCGGTCCGCGTAAGGCATTACCTCTTCAGTTTTGGTAAAGGACAAAGCCCTTACTTGGTAACGACGTTTTATAAGTTCTTGTGCTTTTTTAAAAAACTCTGGCTTTACATTGCTAAACGGAAATCTACTTTCTGCGTACTCCTTTTCAATTTTGTAGCCATGAGAATTATAGTGCTTCACATAATAAGCATGATTGTACCAAGTAATCATTGTCGCCAAATGGTCAAAACCTTCAGTCATCACACCAACCTTATCTAAGTTGGAAAACCCAACAGGTCCTTCTGTATAACTTAATCCATGTTCTCTTCCAATGTTTTCAACTGTTTCCAATAAAGCGCTACTGACATCCAAATCGTCAATAAAATCAAACCAGCCGAAGCGCATTTTTTTGATGCCTTGTTTATTAACTTCCAAATAATTTATAATTGCAGAAATTCTGCCAACTATTTTACCAGCCTTATAAGCCAGGAAGAAACGAGCTTCAGCGTCATTAAAAATGGGATTTTTGTCCTTATTAAAAGTTTCTAATTCTTGTTTAATAATTGGAGGTACCCAATATTTTGAGTCTTTGTATAGTTCAAAAGGAAACTTAACAAACGCCTTTAAATCCTTTTTTGACGTGGCTTCTTTGATTGTAATCATGTAGTTAGGAGAGCTAAATTAGGAATCAAAATCATCTTCTTTTTTCTTTTTATTCTTGTTTTTTCGTTTTTTACGCTTGCCTTCATCCTTAGCGGAATTACCATTGTCAATCTTTTTATCCTTATGGAAATCTAAGCGATATGATGCTCCAAAAGCGATATTGAAAATGGTAGGTGTATCTTTAGTGTTAAATGCGATATTGGCATCGAGTTGGAAATCCTTGGTCCAAAGATATGCACCTCCAAACCTAAAAATATTGTCAGCATAAAAATCACTCTGAATACCTTGGGTCTCACCAAAAACGACCCATTGAGGCGTAAATGAATGCGTTAAGGTTAAGATATATGAAAAATCGGATTGATCTGTACCAATTCTATCTTTTATGAGATTCATCACAAAAACCCAACCGCCATTAAAGTTGTTTTGAGTCGCTATCATTACTTTTGGACTAAATCCTTCGATACCATAAGCTGTGTAAGGGTTATCTTTAGTATCAAAATTAGCTCCAACATATACGGAAACAGCTGGAATTAATGATTTCCAACTAAAACCTCTATTGGCATGGTAGCTATACAAATTTGGTTTCGCTTCTTCTGCATTTTTATAAGGATCATAAACGAGGTATTTAGCGCCTAAAGTGAAATTCTTAAAATTAGAACGTGGATCTTCAATCGCAATAGTTCCATTATTATAAGTTATTTTATCGTTTTGATAAATGCCATCAAGTGATAACTCCAGCTGCTCAAAAAGCAATCCATATCTAAGGGCAAAGTCGAGACCAAATCCTGAGACTTCATAATTTCGAAGGGCATGCTCTTCTTTAACGGTAAACGCACCAGCTTCAAACTGAACCACTCCTGTGCCAACAGAAAAGGCACTTTTTGAAACTCCAGGACGGTTAGAGTTAATAACTTCTGTATATTGTGCGAAAGTAGAATTAAAGGATATTACAAATAATAAAACAAGGGTCGATTTGAGTATTCTCATTGTTTAAGGATTTAAAACCATTCTATCTATTGAAGATTTGAGCCAAATATATAGATTTTATAGTTTTTTTAAGGAATAATAACGTAATATAAATGACGATAATTGTATTTTTGAATATTACAATGTTTATTATTCAATTACCTTGATCCATGGGATTACTGAGAACTATTTTAATTATTTTATTGGTTTACTTCGGTTTTAAGATATTGGCGCGTCTTTTTGCACCATTATTAGTACGCTTCGTGGCTAAAAAAGCAGAACAAAAATTCGGGGAACAATTCGGTGGATTCCAAAATCCTAACCAGCAAAGACAACAACAGAAGGAGAAGGAAGGGGAAACCGTTATTGATAAAATGCCAAACAAAAATAAATCATCCAATGATAAAGTTGGCGAGTATATTGATTACGAGGAAATTGAGTAAATCATTCTTGTGAAAACAGAAATCTTCTAAGTTGTTTCAAAAAAAAATAACTACTTTTCAGAATCATTCAACTTAAAGCATCTTCATGTCTTTTTCTATAAAACGTTTTTTGCCATATGTCCTAATTTTGATAGGATTTGTTATAGTGTCTTTAGCTTATTTTAGTCCTGTTTTACAAGGCAAAAAAATCAACCAAAGTGATATAATGCATTACATTGGTATGGCTCAGCAGCAAAAAGAGTTTGCCAAATCCACTGGAGAAGAAACGTACTGGACCAATAGTGCTTTTGGTGGTATGCCTACCTATCAATTAGGGGCTAAATACCCACACAATTATATTAAGAAACTCGATTTAACCTTACGTTTTCTGCCAAGACCAGCAGATTATCTATTCCTGTATTTTATAGGTTTTTATATTTTATTGTTGTCTTTAAAAGTTGATTTTAAACTTGCTGCCTTAGGTGCTTTAGCTTTTGGGTTTTCAACATATCTCATTATTATTTTAGGTGTTGGTCATAATTCCAAAGCACATGCTATAGCCTATATGCCATTGGTGTTAGCAGGAATTGTGCTCACCTTCAGAAAGAAATATATTCTCGGATTTATATTAACGGCAATCGCTTTAGGGCTAGAACTTGTTGCTAACCATTTCCAAATGACTTATTATCTTTTATTATTGGTCTTAGTTCTAGGCTTGGCGTATCTTTTTGACGCTTACAGAAAAAAAGTATTGCCACATTTCTTTAAATCAGTTGGGTTGCTTTCTGTTGCAGCCATTTTAGCCGTTGGTCTCAATGCCACTAACATTATGGCAACGCAAGAGTATGTAAAAGAAAGCGCTCGTGGTCAAAGTGATCTGACTATTAATCCAGATGGTTCACCAAAGGAAGTGACTTCAGGATTAAGCAAAGATTATATCACTGAATACAGTTACGGCATATTGGAAACCTTTAATCTCTACATTCCAAAATTTATGGGAGGCGGAAATTATGAGGATGTTGGTAAAGATTCCGAAACCTATAATGCCTATATTAATTTAGGAGCATCGCCAATTGAAGCGCTCGATGCTGCCCGAAATGCACCAATGTATTGGGGAAATCAACCCATAGTTGAAGCACCAGCTTATGTTGGAGCCGTAATAATTTTCCTTTTTGTTCTAGGTTTATTTTTAGTAAAAGGCCGATTGAAATGGTGGCTCGTTGGTGGTACAGTTTTATCGCTTTTATTATCCTACGGAAAAAATTTAGGGTTTCTTACCGATTTCTTTATTGATTATGTGCCGTTATATAATAAGTTTAGAGCGGTAAGTTCTATTCAGGTTATTTTGGAACTATGCATTCCTGTATTGGGCATATTTGCTTTGGTTCGCTTGTTTAATGACTTCCAGAAAGATGAAGAAAAGTTAAAAGCCTTGTTATATACTGTAGGAATCACAGCAGGTTTGGCTGTCATCTTTTTACTATTTAAATCCATACTATTTGATTTTGAAGGCCTAAGGGACGACCAATATATTGAAGCCTACGGACAACCTTTTATGGACGCTGTTATACAGGATAGAAAATCCCTAATGACAACGGATACCTTAAGAACATTGATTTTAGTGTTATTGTCAGCAGGAACGATTTACCTGTTTCTGAAAAAGAAATTATCAGAAACTTTAGTCGTCGTTGTATTTGCCGTTTTAATCCTTTTTGATTTGGTCAGCGTGGATAAAAAATATGTCAATAACGATGATTTTGTGTCTGCCATTAAAGTCGACAAACCCTATCAACCTAACAGTGCAGATAAGGAAATTTTAAAAGATAAAGGGCATTTTAGGGTGATGGATATGTCTTCCGAAGGTCAGCGAATGCCAGCAAAAGCAGCTTATTATCATAATTCGTTAATGGGTTATAGTGCTGCCAAATTAGGTCGTGCAGAAGAATTGTTGGAATTCCATGTGTATAAAAACAACATGAATGTCCTCAATATGCTTAACACCAAATACATTATTGCCGAGGAGCAAGGACAGATTTTTCCATATACCAATACAGAAGCCAATGGCAATGCTTGGTTTGTGTCTAAACTCAAAGCTGTTGCTGACGCCAACCAAGAAATTTTGGCTCTGGATAGTTTGAATACTAAGACTTCAGCGGTTATTGAAAAATCGGTTCAGACTGAAAATAGTTTAAAAACAACCTATCAAGTTGATTCTACCGCTTCAATTCAGTTAAAAGAATACCAACCAAATTACTTAAAATACGAAACGAATAATAGCAATAATGGATTGGCGGTATTCTCAGAAATCTACTATGCTAAAGGTTGGAACGCTTATATCAATGGTGAATTAACACCACATTTTAGAGTAAATTATGTGCTTCGAGCATTAGAGATTCCAAAAGGAAATCACACGGTAGAATTTAAGTTTGAGCCACAAGTTGTAGAGACTGGAAGTAAAGTGGCTTTGGCGAGTTCTGTTGTATTGGGACTTTTGGTTTTGTTGGGTCTATATTTTACTTTTAGGAAAAAATAAAACTAGCTGTCACACTGAGCGCAGTCGAAGTGTCTTTGTTATAGTAAGTTAATTATTAATATTAATGAGATTCCTGCCTTCGCAGGAATTTAGGATGGGCAAAAAGATTCTTATCATAACCTACTATTGGCCACCAGCTGGAGGTCCAGGCGTACAACGTTGGCTCAAGTTTGTAAAATACTTGCCAGAGTTTGGTATTGAGCCTATTGTTTATTGTCCTGAAAATCCAAATTACCCTATTATTGACGAAAGTTTAGTCAGCGAAATTCCAGATCACATTACCATCTTAAAACAACCTATTAACGAGCCATACGGATTGGCGAGTTGGTTTTCAAAGGGAAGTTCTAAAAAAATCAGTTCCGGAGTTATCCCTAAAGTTAAAAAGCAATCCTTGATTGAAAAAGCGATGCTCTATATCAGGGGAAATTATTTTATTCCAGATGCGCGGAAAAATTGGGTAAGACCTTCGGTTGAATTTCTTTCAAATTATATAAAAGAACACGAAATAAAAACCATAATTACTACAGGGCCACCTCACAGTTTACATTTAATTGGCTTGCGGTTAAAAGCAGCATTGGGTGTGAAGTGGCTCGCAGATTTTAGAGATCCTTGGACAACCATTGGCTACCATAAAGATTTAAAATTGACTCAAGCTTCAAAAGCAAAACATTTAGAATTAGAGCATAACGTTCTAAATTCAGCTGATGAAATCATCGTTACAAGTAATCATACCAAAAACGAATTCCGAACCAAAACCAAGCAACCGATTTCGGTAATCACCAATGGTTACGATTCTCATAATATTAGTGTAGTAAAAAAGGACGAATTGTTTACTTTATCTCATATTGGCTCATTATTATCTGAAAGGAACCCTTTGGTTTTATGGGAATCGATTTCAGAATTAATAAAAGAGAATCAAGCTTTTTCTGAAGTATTTAAGTTACAATTAATAGGTGTAGTCAGCGATGATGTTATAGAATCGATTCACAAAAATGCACTTAAAAATCACGTTGATGTAGTTGGTTATGTTAGTCATGAAGTAGCCATAAAATTTCAAATGTCATCACAATTATTGTTGTTAATTGAAATCGACTCCGAAGACACCAAAGCTATCATACCAGGAAAAGTTTTTGAATATCTAATTTCTGAAACACCAATTTTAGCTATTGGCCCAAAGGATGCTGATGTGGCCCAAATCATAAAGTCCACCAACACAGGAACGTATTTTAATTACAACCAAAAGAGCGAATTAAAAGCACAAATTTTATCTTATTTCGAAGCCTTTCTGAACAACACCTTAAAGGTAAATGCGATTGGTTTACAGCCTTATAGTAGAAAAGCCTTATCCGAGAAATTGGCTAATTTAATTAAATAATTAGGCGTAAAAAGCCCGTATGTTTATCCTACAAGGTTTTAGAAACCTTGCAGGTTAGTGAAGTAATTTTAATGAGGTCACTTTGGAATTTAAAACTTTATAGTTGTATTTTGCTCATTACCAAATAAACATCAAAATAGTCAATTAAATTTGTTTCTAATTCCTTTATATTTCAACATAAAATTGAACCGTAACTTTGGCTATGATTAAATTTTCTATTTCATCTAAAGAAGTGATAATTCAAATTTACTATCAACCATTTTAATATTCATTTGGTAAAACTATGGGAATCGTATTAAACCAATCTTTCAAAAACACCTTAACCACATATTTGGGTTTCGGGATTGGAGCCATTAATACGCTTTTTCTTTATACCAATTTTTTAACAGATCAATATTATGGTTTGGTGGCATTTTTACTTTCAGCAGCGAATATTATGATGCCTTTTATGGCATTTGGAGTTCATAATGCCATTGTAAAGTTCTATTCCACTTTTAAATCAAAAAATAGCATCAATAGTTTTCTGACCTTGATGTTGTTTCTGCCACTACTGTTTATAATCCCAACTGTTTTTATTGGTTTTTTTGCCTATGATACTATTGTAGATTGGCTTTCAAATGAAAACCAAATCGTAGAAAGTTACATTTGGCATATTTTTGTTTTGGCGGTGTCTATGGCTTATTTCGAAATCTTTTTTGCATGGACCAAAGTGCAAATGCAAACCGTTTTTGGAAACTTAATGAAAGAGATTTTTCATAGAGTCTGTATTATGTTTTTACTGTTTGGCGTGTATTTAGATTGGCTCTCAGTGGACCAATTTATCATCGCCCTCGTTGGAGTCTATGTTTTACGAATGGTAATCATGAAACTTTATGCGTATTCGGTAAGGTTCCCAAAGTTAAAATTTCAGAAATTAGAGAATCAATTTTCAATAATGAAGTATGCTGGCTTAATGATTATTGCGGGTTCCGTTGCCATGTTAATTCTCGATATCGATAAGTTTATGATTGGCCTAATGTTACCGGATATTGAACAGGTCGCTTATTACAGTGTTGCTATATTTATTGCTACGGTTGTTGCGGTCCCACAACGAGCCATGCACCAAATTATGTTACCGCTAACGGCTAAGTACCTTAATGAAAAAGATCATTTGTCTTTAGAAGATTTGTACAGACGCAGTTCTATGACGCTTTTGGTGGTCAGTGGTTTGATCTTTTTGTTGATTATTTTAAATATCAATCAGTTGTATGAGATTCTGCCGAAGGAATTTACAGGAGGTCTTTTTGTAGTCTTAATTGTTAGTTTAGCAAAACTTTATGACAACAGCTTAGGAAATAATAATGCTATATTATTCAACAGTGATTATTATAGGATGGTCTTATTTTTTGGGGTTTTATTGGCGATTATGGCCATTGTTTTGAATGCTGTTTTTATTCCTATTTATGGCATCGAAGGTTCAGCATTTGCAACATTTTTAGCTGTTTTTATTTACAACACGATCAAAATTATATTTGTAAAGCGGAAATTCAATATGTTACCGTTTACAATAGGCTCGGTAAAGATTGTTATAGTATTGATAGTGATGTCAGTGGCTTTTTACTTTTGGGAATTTCCATTTCATCCCATACTGAACATCACTTTGAAATCTGCATTAATCGGTTTTGTTTATTTAATTATGATTTACAAATTGAATGTCTCTGTGGATATTTCGAGTCAGATAAGGAAGTATTTGCGGTTGAAGTAATCTTGTGAAGTTGAAATTGAATTTGAAGTTGAAACTGAATTCGAACGTGAAAATAACCTATTAATTTGAATCACGCTTTTGTTGCCAAATGTCAAAATCGTTTTAGAAATTATTCTTATTCGCAAAGATTATTACTGAATTTAATCAGCTCATCGCTTTTTAAAGGTATATATGATTTGCTTTGCAACTAACACGTTTTTCATCTTCGTAATAAAGTAATGTGTAAAACGAGATTCCTGCTTTCGCAGGAATATAAATATAAGAATGTCCCGTAAGGTGCTCTGAGGCATACATCATACGGGACATCCAACCAACCAAAAAAACTTTTTATCCTCTTGTTCGTCTTGAGCTAGATCTTGTAGAATTTTGGTTGCTCATTCTACTTGTATTTGATCTGCTTTTTACAGACGGTGATTTTCTTTTATTCTGAACAGTACTTCGCTGTCTAATGTTTTGCGACGTTCTGTTATTATATGTACGAGAATTTGTCGCTTGCGGTTTTCTTACCGAAGTAGTTCTTGTTTTATTATTAGACACAGTTCTATTTGTTCTGGTCACATTTTTATTCGTATTTCGTGTTGAAAACGAATTAGTACTACGCGTTGTTCTTGCTGGAACTTTCACTCTTGTATTAGAAGGTGTCGCAATAGCTTTATTAGTTCTAGTCGTTCTTGTTGGAGCTTTCACTCTAGTATTTGAACGTGTGGTAATTGCTCTATCATTTCTAGTTGTTCTAGTAGGTGTCGAAACTCTAGAATTAGATCTAGAAGTTGCATCGGCACTACGAGTTGTGCTTGTCCTAGTCGCATTAGTTTCACTTAAACGTGAAGCTCTTGTGCTGGCTATTGTTCTATTATTTCGTGTCGCACGAGTCCTAATAGTTCGTTCTCTTTCATTTCTCGGCGTTTGTGCATAACTATTGGTTCTTCTTGTAGAATTAGAACGTCTCACAGCATAACCGTTATCTCGTCTTCCAATATTATAATATCTGACGTTATTAGTATAAGGTCTATAATAAATATGTCTTACAGGTGCATAATATTGTCTGTACGGATTGACATGTACAATACAAAAGTTTACATGAGGTACAGCATAAAATCGGTGCCATGGTCTGTAAACATAGGCTCTGTTATAACTGTTGATATAGCCATCATATCTCCAGAACGTATTGTTTCTATAATAAACATTAAGTCCACCAACTCTATTAATTCTACCAAGACTATTGTAGTTGATAAAGATGTTTCCAATCTGATTGACACGTCCGTAGTAATCATAGTAGATTGGCGTATTTTCAATTTGAATAATCGCTCCAAAACTATCATACTGTACATAAGGGTTGTAATCGTAACCAGAGTTAAAGCTTAAACTGAAACCAGGTCTATCAATGTTCACGCTTACATCTGGACCGTAGTTTGGTATATAAAAATCAAACTGACCATCTGCAAAAACTGAAAACTCAATTCCGGCTTCATTAAATATGAAAGAATTACCATAACCTCTCACATAGGTATTAATTGAAGCTTCTGCTTCCGATGTCGTTGTGTTGGTTGCGAATGCAGTTGTGCTTATAGCGACAAAGGCTGCAAATAAATATAGTAATCGTTTCATAATAATTGGGTTTTAAATTAAACTCGTAATATATTAAACAAACAGCGTGCCACTTTTTTAAATTACTGATTATTAGTTGATTTGTTTGAATTGATAGTAAAAATCTACTCATTATTTTATTATTAAAAACCCTGAAATGCTTGGGGAAACATTCAGGGTTTTTGGTAATCAATCAAAATCTCAAAATTTGATTTTCTTTTGCTTCAAGGTTTTACCACCTTTTCTATAATAGTAATAATCATAATCGTTGTTGTTTGAGTCATCATCATTCCAGTTATCATAATTTGAATCATCAAAATGATCTACAGAACAACCGGTTATACCACAAATACCACAATTTTGATTATTATAATTTACAAAACCTTTGGTTCCGATGACTTCACCATGTCTATTTGTTAGAATTCTTAAACCACCGACTTGCACCAATTGATGTCCTCTATATCCCAAATACACCGAACCAACACGTTTAAGTCGTCCTTGTCTATCATAATTGATAAACACGTTTCCAATTCGTCTCACGCGTCCTTCGTTGTCGTGTCTAATTAAAACACCGCTTTCACTAACATTGTAAGTTGTTCCAGGTGCACCATAAGTTCTGTTGGTGCTACGTCTTGTTCTTGTATTAGAACGTCTGTAGAAATAATTTTCGTCTTTTGGGATACGAGAAAATAATTCGGTATTAAAATCGAAGCTACCATCAGGAAAGACCAAAAATTCCACACCTCGCTCTACAAACAAAATAGGTTGTACATAACGATTGCGCGCAGTATTATAATCTTCCCCAATTAAAACAGCATCTCCTGCTGTTGTCGCTGTGGCTGATGTTAACCCTATTAACACCATTGCCATAAAAAGTACTTGTCTTTTCATAATTTATAGGTTTTTAGATTTGCCCAGTCGCTATTTCGTTTAGGACTTTTGGACTTACGCTATGGGTTATGGATTTTCAATTAGCGTGCCAAAATATTTAAGTACTTGAAATTCAGATTTTTAGTTGATTTATAAGTTTTAGATTTGAATTAATTTTAATTTAGACTCTTTTTCTAGAAGACGAATGGTGTTATAAAATTTAGTATTTTTAAACCAAGACTAACCATCAACCATGAGCACCAATCAAGTTAATTGTAAAAATTGTGAAAAACCTTATGAAGAAGGGTTTCAATTTTGCCCACATTGTGGACAAAAAACTAACGATGAGTTAACTATTGGAGTTCTGTTTTACAATACGATCAGCAACTACTTTTCATTTGATGCTCGTTTTTTTAAGAGCTTTATCCCGTTGCTATTTAAACCGGGTTATCTACCTAAAGAGTTTATTAAAGGAAAACGCTTATTGTATTTACATCCAGCGCAGATGTATTTATTTATTTCTGTGATATTCTTTTTTATTTTTTCATTTAGTGCAAGAGAACAGGCGAATACTTTAAATAAGGAACTTAAAAAAACGTTAAGGTCAGATGAGGAGGTGGTTGTTTTGGATTCGATCAAAGCAAAAGAGAAAGAGGTTAATTTGAAAATTCAAGATTCATTAACTAGAACCGAAATAAGAAAGGCACTTGAGGATAATAAATGGCTCACAAAAATGTCAGATAGGGAGATAGATTCTATTGTAAATTTAGAAAAGATTCCTAAGAAAACTGATTTTTCATTGGGTTTTAATGAGAAGGAGATAGATTCATTAATTGATGTAGGTGCTTCTGACGAAGAAATTTATAAAGTCATGGGCATGGAAGAAGACGATGGCTGGTTTATGAGAAAATTGTACGCTCAAGGACTCAAGTTTTATCAAGCTAGGGATGGCGGTAATGTGTTGCAAGCGTTTTATGATACCATACCAATAGCATTGTTCTTCCTGTTGCCAATTTTTGCACTAATAATTAAGTTATTGTATCTCAGAAAAGGTAGATACGCACATCATTTGGTCTTTAGTTTTTACTTTTTTTCATATTTGTTTACCGTTTTCAGTGTCATTTTTGGTCTTAATCTAATTTGGGAGATACCAGACTGGATTGATTGGCTTGTTGCCTTATCGACTTTTATATATTTAATGATCGCATTAAAACGATTTTATGGACAAGGTTGGATTTTAAGTTGGTTTAAATGTAGTGTGGCAACCTTTACTTTTATAGCTATAGTCATTCCAACTGCAGTAGTAATTTTGGGGCTTATCGCATTTCTATTCTATTAATCTTCAATAGAACCAGCATGCCAAATAGGAATATTTAAGAATTGGCTCAAAATTTCAGCATCAATAATAATTGCTTTGAGATTGCCATGGTCTATTATATTTTTCCTAGTAGCATCCTTCAGAACTAAGTTGAGTTCAAAACTTTTGTAAGACCCCTTATCACTTCTTACGTGTTCGCCAATAATTTGAATGGCAACAATAGATTTTAACGGTATATATTTTTTTGAAGTATCCTTTTTTATTGTGTTTACGTCAATTTTATAGGCTTTGTAATAAATGCCTAATTGCTTATCAAAAACACGAGGCATATAGAAGAAATAAAACATTAATCCGCCTGCTGTGGCAAATATTAGTCCGAATAACAATAAAAACCACTCGATTTCAGCAAAATCGAAGCCATTGTTTAATAGAGGATATAGTCCAAAAAATAAAACACCTAAACCTACGGCAAGAAATATAAAGTTGAAAAGTGCCACACCAGTTGAAGGTTTATAGAGTATTTTAGAACTCGATTCTTCTATCAGAACATGCGTTGTGAAATTTGCTCCACCTGATTTTAGAGGTAAAGTTGACACTTTAGATTTTAGCGAATTTGTCTCATTATTAATAAAATCGAATTTTCTAAAATCAATTGAAATATCATCAGACCTATTAGATAACTCCATCTTACAATTTCTCTTTCAAATATTTTCCAGTCACCGAGTTTTTATTTTTTGCAATCTCTTCAGGTGTACCAGAAGCTACGAGTTGTCCGCCATGTTTTCCACCTTCTGGTCCTAAATCGATGATGTAATCTGCACATTTAATTAAATCGATATTGTGCTCAATCACTATAATGGAATGGCCTTTAGCGATTAAAGCCTGAAATGATTTTAATAATTTTTTGATATCATGAAAATGAAGTCCTGTGGTTGGTTCATCAAAAATGAAGAGTGCATTATCGCTTTTACTACCTTTTCCTAAGAACGTGGCAAGTTTGATACGTTGAGCCTCACCACCGGAAAGGGTAGAAGAGGATTGACCTAAAGTCACATAACCCAAACCAACATCTTGAAGCGGTTGTAGTTTCTTTTTGATTTTTGTTTGCTTATAGGTTTTAAAGAAATCGATAGCATCATCAATAGTCATATTCAGAATATCATCTATGGATTTATCTTCAAACTTAACTTCCAATACTTCTTTTTTGAAACGTTTTCCACCACAAGTATCACAAGTTAAATGCACATCTGCCATAAACTGCATTTCAATCGTCACTTCGCCTTCGCCTTTACAGGTTTCACAACGGCCACCATCAACATTAAAACTAAAATGTTTTGCAGCATAATTTCTAATATCACTTAATTTTTGGGAAGCATACAACGCACGAATGTCATCATAAGCCTTTATATAGGTTACAGGATTAGAACGTGAAGAACGACCAATTGGGTTTTGATCCACAAATTCCACATGCTGAATATTACTGTAATTTCCTTTTATTTCTGAAACCTGTCCGATTTTATCGCTAAAACCCGTTAGCTTCTTTTGTACCGCAGGAAAGAGTATTTTTTTAACCAAGGTACTTTTTCCACTTCCTGAAACTCCAGTAATTACGGTTAGCATTTCTAAAGGAAACGTCACGTCAACGTTTTGTAAATTATTCTCGCGAGCACCAACAACTTCAATACCATATTTAGAGGTTCTTCGTTTGTTGGGCACTTCAATTTCCATTTGACCATTAAGATATTTTGCCGTCAATGTATCTGAATCTAAAATGGCTTCAAAATCTCCAACGGCAACAACTTCGCCTCCAAAAGTTCCGGCTTCTGGTCCGATATCAATTATGGAATCGGCTGCTTTCATTATATCTTCGTCGTGCTCAACCACAATAACGGTATTACCTAAATCCCGCAACGATTTCAAAACCTCGATTAAACGTTCAGTATCCTTTGGATGCAAGCCAATACTAGGTTCGTCTAAAATATACATGGAACCAACAAGACTACTTCCTAAAGAGGTAGCTAAATTGATACGCTGACTTTCACCACCAGAAAGTGTGTTCGATTTTCGGTTTAATGTTAAATAATTCAAGCCAACATTAGATAAGAAACCTAGGCGTGTATTGATTTCTGTTAAAAGTCGTTTAGCAATATTGAAATCATGGTCATTCAGTTGTAATTTTTTGAAAAACACCACCAGTTCATCTATCGGTAAATCAACTAAATTAGTAATAGTAGAACCATCGATTTTTACATAATTGGCTTCTTCACGCAAACGTTTACCCTTACAGACATTACATTTCGTTTTACCACGATACCGTGAAAGCATCACTCGATTTTGGATTTTATAGGCTTTCGATTCCAACTCAGAAAAAAAAGCATCCAGACCATCAAAGTATTTATTGCCTTTCCAAATGAGTGCTTTATTAGCATCACTCAATTGAAAATAGGGTTTGTGAATTGGAAAATCAAAGTGATGGGAGTTGTTGACCAATTGATCTCGATACCAACTCATGCTTTCGCCTCGCCAAGGAAAAATGGCGTTTTCGTAAATCGACAATGCTGTGTTTGGAATTACCAAATCATCATCAATACCAATGACATCACCATAACCTTCACATTTTGGGCATGCGCCATAAGGATTATTAAAACTAAATAAATGTGCGTTTGGCTCAAGAAAAGACATGCCATCCAATTCAAATTTATTATTGAAAACGGTTTGTTTATTGTCGGAAAGGGATTCAATGATACAAGTCCCAACACCTTCGTAAAAGGCAGTTCCTACCGCATCTGCTAAACGATTTAGAAAATCCTCATCATCTTTAAAAATAATTCTATCAACAACTAAAAAAAGATCTTTGTTCGTTTTGATTTTTGATTTTAAGGCCTCATCAATTCTGAGGACTTCATCTTTTACTTTAATACGAGCATAGCCTTGCTGTTGAAGTGTTTGAAGTTTATTTTCAATCGAGCGTCCTTCTTCTAATATAATAGGTGCTAAGAGTAATAATTTAGTGCCTTTTTCAAATTTTGAAATGAAATTAATGACATCGGAAACGGTATGCTTTTTTACTTCGTTGCCAGAAATAGGCGAGTAGGTCTTCCCAATTCTTGCAAATAGTAATTTTAAATAATCATAAATTTCAGTCGTCGTGCCAACCGTGGAACGTGGGTTTGTAGAATTCACTTTTTGCTCAATGGCAATTGCTGGAGCGATACCTTTAATATAATCAACTTTGGGCTTATTCAGTCGTCCTAAAAACTGGCGTGCATAACTACTTAGACTTTCTACGTAGCGTCTTTGTCCTTCTGCATACAAGGTGTCGAACGCCAAACTCGACTTTCCTGAACCCGATAAGCCTGTAATTACCACCAGTTTGTTTCTCGGGATAACAACATCGATATTTTTAAGATTATGGAGTTTTGCTCCTTTTATTATGATGTTTTCTTTTGGGCTAACGTCTAAAACAGTAGAATTCATAGGTTATTTTCGGTATCTAAGTTTGCAAAGATACTATAATAGCATATAATCATTAAAATTACACACATAATTCATTTATAGAAAGTATCATCTTTGGTCTAATTCTATTTTCATCCATAAAAGGGACTGTTTATCCGACAAAAAGTTAAATTTTACGCTTTTTTTTTGTTTTTTCGGAATGTTTGTTGTTATATTTGACACTTATTCATTTATAAAAACAACTGCGTATAGCATAATATTACTTTAAAAAAACAGCTTTTAACCCCAAACTTAGTACCAAAATACTAGGATTTAAAGTAATTATTATGAAAAGAGAACTTATCCAAGACGCGGAGTTGGTCAGCGACTACATTAACGGTAACGAGAATGCCCTTTCTATTTTGATAGAAAGGCATAAGCAAAAAATTTACAGTTTTATTTACTCTAAGGTTTATGACAGAGATGTTACTGAAGATGTTTTTCAAGATACCTTTATTAAAGTCATTAGAACATTAAAACGAGGAAAATATAACGAAGAAGGTAAATTTTTACCTTGGGTAATGCGAATTGCCCACAATTTGGTTATTGACCATTTCAGAAAAAATAAGCGTATGCCAAAATTTCAAAATGCGGGCGACTTCAGTATTTTTTCTGTGTTGAGTGATTCTAGTTTAAACGCTGAAAAAACGATAATAAAAGACCAAGTAGAATCTGATGTTCGACGTATTATTGACGAATTACCAGAAGATCAAAAGCAAGTACTTATGATGCGTATGTATCAAGATATGAGTTTTAAGGAAATATCGGAACGTACAGGTGTAAGCATCAATACGGCATTGGGAAGAATGCGTTATGCATTGATTAATATGCGTAAAGTAATAGAACAAAATAATATAGTTTTAACAAATTGATACAATAAAGCATATAAAAGTGCGTTTTTGCTATATATAAACTCATAAATAGTTAAAATGGCACAAATTTACTCTAATGCTTCCCCAAAAAATGATAACCTAAAACCAAAAGACGAAACGATAAGTTTCCTTTTGAATTATTCAAAGGCTTTAAGTGTTATAAGTTATAATAAATTGAAGTTTGAAGCACTTCTAAATTGAATTAATTTTAATGGAAAAATCCTGATGTGAAAGCATCAGGATTTTTTTGTTAAACGTAATTCTTCCTAGTTTTGCTTCGTGAGATTTTCTTGTTTTAAGGCTTTTAAATATTGAATTGTTTTTTCTTTTAATGGATGATTATCACGTAAACCGTTGTTAATGTTATTATCGTGACACTAAACACTGAGAAAGAGACTAAAAACTAACGCTTCTTCTTTTTATAATAGTCATCTAATACCGATTTTCTTCCAATAGTTTTAGTAATAATATCCTTTTCCAAATCCCAACCACGAGCAGGAGAATATTCTCGTCCATACCAAATAATTTGAAGATGCAAATCATTCCAAAGTTCTTCCGGAAAAATACGTTTAGCATCTTTTTCGGTTTGTACTACGTTTTTGCCATTGGTTAAATTCCAGCGGTACATTAAGCGATGAATATGAGTATCTACTGGAAACGCAGGAATACCGAAAGCTTGTGATAAAACCACAGCAGCTGTTTTATGACCAACTGCAGGTAATGCTTCAAGTTCCTCATAGGTTCTCGGAACTTTGCCATTGTGCTTATCAATTAAAATATGGGATAAACCATGTATACCTTTGCTTTTCATTGGAGATAAGCCAACCGGTTTTATAATTTCCCTGATTTCCTCAACACTTAGTTTAATCATATCGTATGGATTGTCCGCACGTTCAAATAACAAAGGTGTAATTTTATTGACGCGTACATCCGTACTTTGTGCAGACATCAAAACCGCTATTAATAAGGTATAAGGATCTTTATGGTCTAATGGAATCGGAATTGTAGGATATATTCGATTTAACGTATTTATAACAAAATCTACCTTTTCTTGCTTAGTCATTCATTGTATTTTTACAGAAACAAATTTACATAATTATGACACACTTAAAAGCAGGAGATAAAGCACCAGATTTTTCGGCAAAAGATGAACAGGGAAATACAGTCTCATTATCAGATTATAAAGGTAAGAAATTAGTCGTTTTCTTTTATCCAAAAGCAAGCACACCTGGTTGCACAGCAGAAGCTTGTAATCTAAATGATAATTATGAACGCTTTAAAGCGCAAGGTTACGAAATTTTAGGGGTCAGTGCAGATAGTGCTAAAAGACAATCTAACTTTAAAAATAAATACGGATTTCAATATCCATTGTTAGCTGACGAAGATAAAGCGGTTATTGAAGCTTTCGGAGTTTGGGGACCGAAGAAATTTATGGGAAGGGAATATGATGGTATTCACAGAACTACTTTTGTAATTGATGAAAATGGCGTTCTGGAAGATGTTATTACCAAAGTAAAAACTAAAGCTCATACGGAGCAGATTTTAGAATCTTAAATTGTAGTTAATAAGCTATTCTGGAAATCTAATTTTTGTACGCAACCTTTTGTAATTTTTTCATCTATTAAATAAACAGTTGATATGAAAACGTTAGTTTATTTATGTTTTGGACTATTCATATTATCATCTTGTAACAACGATGACGAATCAAATACACAAACTTCTGAAATAATTGGTGATTGGAAATTAATAGAGGTTTACATTGATCCTGGTGATGGCAGCGGAACATTTCAGGCTGTTGAAAGTGATAAGACCATAACTTTTTTTAATGATGGAACGGTTACATCTACGGGCGACTTATGTTCTATGTTTGTAGCTGGTGGCAATGCGTCTAGTGGTACGTATTCTGAAGTTGATTCTGTTATTACTCCAAATGATTGTCAAGAATCGATTCCTAATTGGAACTATTCATTTGTCATAGAAGGAAATTCCTTAATGCTATATTACCCTTGCATTGAGGCTTGTGTAGAAAAATATAGCAAGCAATAACTTGCGCTTATAGTAAATAAAAATGCATGCTGAAAATTTCAATCAGCACGCATTTTTTTATATTATAATTTGTTGGTTTAACTCTTATGCATAACTTCCTCCGATTCGTAACCAAACAAGCTTTTTTCCTTAATTAGTTTAGAGACACCTTCTGGAAGCATACTTTCCCAGCCGTCCTCGTTATTCGCAATCATTTTAAGAACAGTTCTAGAGAAAACATCAAGGTTAGATGTGTCATATTCAGAAATATCCACAACTTTACCATTGTATTTAAAGAATTTGTAAAGTTCTTTCATACGTGGATGCACTTTAAGGTTTTCACTAGTAGTTAAGCTGCCATCGTCATTTTGCATTGGATATAAATAAACCCGTAAATCTTTATAGAAGAGTTTTCCAAAGGCCTCTAAGATGCCACCACTTAGATGACGATAATATTTTTCATCAAAAATATCAACTAGATTATTAATACCCATTGCTAATCCCATTCTTGCTCTAGAATATTGAGAGAAGTATTCCACTAGTTTGTAATACTCTTGGAAATTGGAAATCAATACGGTTTGTCCTAGGGAACACAAAAGTTTCGCTCGATCCATAAAATCTTGCTCATCAATTTTTCCTTCAGCTCTTAAGTTGGATAAGGTAATTTCGAAAATTACTTGGGTTTTGTCCTTATCAACTTTATTTTCCTTAATGAACATTTCGTAAGATTTCTCAAACATATCCATATTCACCTTGGTTACAGGCCTAAAGCTACCTCTAAGTGTTAAGATATTCTTTTTGTAGAGAACACGAGCAGGTAAAACATTATTACCATCTGGTGCAAACATTACGGCATCGGTCATATTATTTTTGACCAACTGCAAACTCATTAATCGGTTATCTATATTTTTAAATACAGGACCTGCAAAATTAATAGTATCAATTTCTAACTGGTCTTTATCTAAGTGATCGTATAAATAACGTAATAATTTTCGAGGTTGATTGTATTTATAAAACGCGCCATATATTAAATTGGTTCCTAATTTACCAAGCGTCTCTTGCTGTAAACGTGCATCCGTTTCCTTAAAACGAATATGAAGAACAATATCGTTATAATCTGCACCTGGTGCAACTTGATATTTTATGCCGACCCAACCGTGACCTTTGTACTTTTTGGCAAAATCTATGGTGGCAACCGTATTAGCATAAGAGAAGAAAATTTTGTTTGGATGCTTATCTCTAGTGATGCGCTCTTCCATTAAACCCACTTCATGATTTAGCATTTTACGAAGTCTTGCCTCAGTTACATAACGCTTGTCGTTTTCAATACCATAAATGGCATCACTAAAGTCTTTGTCATAGGCAGACATGGCTTTGGCAATAGTGCCAGAAGCGCCTCCAGCTCTAAAAAACTGTCTAACCGTTTCTTGTCCTGCTCCAATTTCAGAAAAGGTACCATAAATATCGGCATTAAGATTAATTCGTAAGGCTTTGTCTTTAAGTGATGGAATATTTTCAAATTCCGTGTCGCCCGTGTACGTTACATCCTTCATAGAAATTGGGTTTATATCGTTACAAGCAAAGGTACAGTTTTACTATCGCAAACAAAAAAATAAGTTTATTTTTGTTATTCCGCTTAAATATTAAGCAGTGCTAAACTTATAGAGATTGAAAGTTACATTTTTAGGTACTGGTACATCACAAGGAATTCCCATTATAGGAAGCGATCATCCTGTATGTTTAAGCGACAATCCTAAGGATAAACGTTTGCGGGTTTCGGTTTTGGTAGAATGGGACGATTATACCTTTGTTGTGGATTGTGGACCCGATTTTAGACAACAAATGCTCAGGGCAAAAGTCACGAAAATTGATGGTGTTATCTTTACCCATGAGCATGCCGACCATACCATGGGATTAGATGATATTCGTCCATTTTTCTTTCGTCAAGGCGATATTTCATTGTATGCGCATCAACGCGTTTTTAAGGCTTTAGAGAAACGCTTCGACTATATTTTTACAACAGAAAAGAAATATCCTGGTGTGCCAACTGTGAAGCAAGTTGAAATAAAAAACGAACCTTTTTTAGCAGGAAATCTTAATGTGGTTCCTATTGAAGGTTTGCATTATAAGCTTCCTGTTTTTGGCTATCGTTTTCATGATTTTGCTTACTTAACGGACATGAAAACAGTTACTGACGCAGAAATAGAAAAACTTCAAAATTTAGAGGTTTTAGTGATAAATGCCCTAAGGATAAAACAACATATTTCACATTTTAATTTAGAAGAAGCCTTGGAATTTATTCAACGTGTGAATCCTAAACGCGCTTATTTAACACATGTTAGTCACCTTTTGGGATTTCATGATGATGTACAACAAAACTTACCAGAAAACGTTTTTTTAGCTTACGATAACTTGCAAATTACCATTTAGATATGAAGCATAAAATTTTAATGTATTTATTCATTTTTTCAGTATTACTGCTCATTTTTCAATATGTGAACTCAAAAAACATCATTGATAAATACGAAAAAGATATTGTGACCGTAAAATCCCAACTTTCAGAAAGTGAAGAACGGATTAAAACTTTGGAAGCGCAGAATTTTGAATTGGGTTATTTTAATATTGAAGGCAATGAGGATGCTTTAACGTATTTTGAAGCACAAGGTTATAACACGGAAAAATTGATTCCTGCAATTATTGAGGGTCTTTATAATATGAATGATTATGAAGGCGAGGATCACCCCATTGTGCCTTACGTTTCCATGACAGATTCTAAATTATTAATCAATAAAGTTCGGATTTTAAATCATAAATGGATCATTGCCAATTTTACTGATGGAGAATTTTGGGGTGAGATTTTTGTAACTTATGAGATAGATGAAAACAACGATCTCAAATATAAGTTGGTTGAATATTTAATGTATCCAAAAGTGGGTTAGGGCTTATTATATCTCAAAAATTATTTAAGTATATGACAAAAATATAAGGAATGAATTTTTTTGCCATGAATACTCGAATCTTATATCTGCGATAAATCGAAAGTATATAGATTTTTGGAACAGACCTTAGGTCTATTTTATTTGTGATATAGATAGTCAATTATTTTATATTATAAGAAACGATTGAATTCGTGTATTCGTGGCAAAATATATAGTAGTAAAACGTAATATTTCAAAATGAACTTTCAATCAATGCATTCGAAACGAAATTATTAGCACGAATTCTTTTCCCTTCGGCAAAATTAAAAATATACCATACTATCAATTTTTGTCATGTACTAAAAAAAATTATATAAAATGGAAAAATTAAGAAATATAACATTATTGACAGTTATAGCTATTTTGATGAGTTGTAATTCAAACAAATCAAATAAGAATTCCAATAGCGAAGCCATAAAACAATCTGATATTGAAACAGATACTTAAACCAAGCATCTAAGGCCATTTATACCGGAATTGCCAACTATTGGACTTTTAATGTACAATGGTGTGTTGCAAATTGAGGTTATTGCGACCTCAGACGTTTTTGCAAAGCCATCGGCAGACGGAAAACAATTGTTTAATGTGGTGTCTATAGCCGAGACTAAAGATCCTATCACCACCGAAGAAGGGATGCACTTTGTACCAGATTATACGTTTGAAAACTGCCCAGAATTGACCGCTTTATTTGTGCCAAGTGCTTATGATATGTTTGCACAAGTACACAATGAAAAAATCTTGAATTTTATTAGAGCGAAGAACAAGGAAGCCGAATATGTGGTCAGCAACTGTGCTGGTGCACAGCTTATTGGTGCTTCAGGAATTGCAGATGGGAAGAAAATAGTCACATGGATTGGTGGAGGCGAACAATTGCAAAAAGAATATCCGAATTTGAAAGTACAAAACGATAGTCTCGTGACATTTGTAGAAGACGGTAAATTTAGTTCCTCTAACGGCAATTTGGCAAGTTATATTTCAGCATTGAATTTGGTTGAAAAAATGACCAGTGCAGAACACCGAAAGTTTGTGGAAAGCTATTTGTATTTGGATAGGCTTCAGGATTGGGAAAACTAGCAAATAAATTCGGTTTACACTACATATATTGATCTAACCAAGTCTTCAAATCATAAAAATTCTGAGGCGCAACGCCATGTCCAACAGGATATTCCTTATACACATGGTTAATGTTCAAACCTTCTAAAAATGCAGGTGTTTTTTTAGCCCAACCCACAGGAATGACTTGATCCACAGAACCATGGGAACAAAAGAAATTAAGATGGGCAACATCAGAGGGTTCAATCTTTTCTGGTAGAATGTCTTCATTGATATAACCACTTAGGGCGATGACATTCTTTACTTTTTCAGGATAAGTCAATGCAACGGCATAACTTAAAATGGTGCCTTGGCTAAATCCTAAAAGTGTAACATTGTTTGGATCTACTGCATAAGTTCCACAAGCGTAATCAATAAAATCAGCTATTAATTTTACCGATTGTTTGGCTTGTTCATTATCGCTCCATTTGCCTTTATCGGCATCAAAATTTATGGCGTACCAAGCATTGCCATACGGTTGCATGGTGTAAGGCGCTCTTAATGAGATTACCATTAATTCCTCAGGCAATTCTGAAGCAAATGAAAATAAATCATTCTCGTCGCTGCCATAACCATGGCACATGATGAGCAATGGTGCATTTTCTTTAAGCGAAGAAGGTCTTTTGATATAGTGTAATTTCGACATGTTTATTGGCCAATTGATTTAAATAAATTCTGAAAAAAGTCGCCAAGTATTGGGATTTTGTTGAGCTTCCCAGTAATAGCGCCATAAATACCGTACAAATATAAAACGGAAAAGAAAATCCAAAAGGACATACTTGCCATCAAGCTATCCAAGCTACTCACTACAAAAGCAATCATGATGTAAAGTAGGCCTAATCCTAAACCTTGCCTCACATGAAAAGTTGTAAACGGATTCCGTTTATCTTGGTTCATAAAAAATGCAATGAGCGTACCGAACAAAGTTAAGTAAGCTACTAATGCCATTGTTTTACCCTCTTCAATAGTAGTATTATTCATTATTTTAAAACCATTTTACTATTCGCAATAACACCATAAGTTTCGCCTTTCAGTATTGAACCTAGAAACATACTATTCTTGGAACGGGACGAAATATGAGTAGTATTAAATTCGTAAGTTGTATCTGGATTAAACAAAGCTAAATCTGCAATTTGGCCTTCATTAATCGTTGTTTCAGAAATGCCAAAACGTGATTTACCTTGTGTTAATAGACTGATCGTTTTTTTAGGCGTTAAGATGTTTTGTAGCGCACCAAAAGCCGATTCTAAACCAATAGTGCCATATTTGGCATAATCAAACTCAATTTTTTTATCCTCAATATCAATAGGATTATGGTCTGTGGTAACCATATCGATGGTGCCATCTTTTAAGCCTTCAATCAAGGCGTCACAATCTTTTTGCGTTCGTAAAGGCGGAAGCACTTTAAAATTGGTATCAAATTCTTGCAAAACATCATCCGTAAAAACCAAATTATGAATGGCCACGCTGCAGGTTACATCCAGTTTCTTAACCTTTGCTGCACGAATCAATTCTACTGATTTTGCTGTTGAAATCGTTGGTATATGAAGTTTGCCTTCGGTATATTCCAATAGAAATAAATCTCGTGCGACTTGTAATTCTTCTGCCAAAGCAGGATTTCCTTTCAATCCCAATTTGGTGCTATTGATATGTTCGTTAGCAACACCAAGTCCCGAAATTTTTGATTCTTGCGGAAATGAACATACTAGTCCATCAAAATTACTGGCGTATTGCAACGCTATTTTCATTAAGTTTGGATTGGAAATCGGTTTTTGGTAATCGTAAAAAGCAACCGCTCCGGCATTGCTCATATCAAACAATTCCGCTAAATCCTCACCTTTACTTCCTTGTGTCAATGCACCAATAGGATAGAGCTTAACCACATTGTCATTCGCTTTAGATTTTACAAACGTAATATCTGCGTAGCTATCAATCACAGGATTGGAATTGGCGTTTAAAACTACCGACGTAAAACCAGAACGTGCGGCCGTTTTTAAACCATTACTTATAGTTTCGCGTTCTTCGTAACCCGGTTCGCCAAAAGACACACTGCTATCAAACCAACCTTGCGACACATGCAAGTTGTCCAGTTTTATTTCTTGGTAGTTATTAGGATTGGCAATACGTTTGGAAATCTTGGAAATACGACCTTTTTCAATTAAAATATCAACCGTTTCATTGTGAAAATCACTTTTAGAATCAACGATGGTTGCAGATTTTATGAGTGCGTTCATTTAAGATATTTTAGAAGCAGCATTTCTATAATTAAAAATACTAATGCAAAAATAACAAACCATTTCCATAACGCATTAATAGTTGTGTTACTTTTTATAGTGTTAATCGTTGTGGCTAAACTCGATTCTACATTTGCGTCTGTCAAAGCGTTTAAATCGTAATAACTGAGATTGCTTTCTGTCCTGTTATAATTGAAGCTTAAATTTTGAAGGACATTGTCCTTATTCTTAACCTTCAAAATTCCCGCAGTATTGGGGAAATCTTCCGTTTCCATAACCACAGATTTACTATAGGTTTTTTGAAGTGGAATCACAGAGGTTTCATCAGAATCTAACGTTAGTATATCATCTTGTCCGATCGATGTCTGAATTGCAATGGAATTTGGTTGACCGATGGAGTAATATAATTTAGACAATTTCAAGCTCTGTAGTCCTAAATTATACAATACAGGAATGATTAATTGTGAATTTTTAAAATTTGAATTATCAGAATTCAAGGCTGAAGAAAAAGCATAGGTATTGGTGTTTCCAACTAAAAAAGGCGAACCATCTTCATAAGACAAGACGTTGTTTGAATTTGAAGCAAAACGATAGGATCTCTCCACTTTGGGATATTGAAAATTAGTCACTTTGGAATAAAAGGCATTCTCTAAAAGTGGATGGTTATAGTTGATGCTCGTTATCCGTTTCTCGTTGGAGTTTTGATTGGTATAGCCATTAATATTAGACGCTCTAAATAATTGATTATAAGAATTTAGATCAATTTTATCAGCAGGAATTACCAAGAGTTTTCCACCATCGTTCATAAAGGAAACTAATGCGGCTTTTAGAGCATTTGAAATGGTTTCAAGTTCATTAAGGACAATGAGATTTTGCTCTGGAATTAAATTAAAATTAAGTGCATTCAACTTGTAACTTTTAAAGTCGAATTCATCATCGGTATAAATCCGATTTAAAAACGAATCATCTGTTGCTTCATTAATAGCCAACACCTTAATTTTAGGTTTCGAATTGATATTGAAATAGAACGTATTGTCATATTGCAAGCCTGCATCGTCTATGGTTAGTTTACCATTAATCACTTTATTATTGGCAACCGTAAACGTAGCTTCGGCTTCTTTGTCAATATCTATGGCACTTTTTGTAAGCAATACCTCATCATTAAGCAAGGAAATGGTCACATTATCTATTGGTTCGGCTTCATTGGATAATTTGACCTTAAGGTCTAGAGTTTCAGCCGTTGCGTTAGCCACATAGATACTATCGATACTGATATTGGAAACCAAGGTCGATTTCGGTTGCACCAATTTTAGTTGAACCGTGGAATCTGTTTCAAAATTCAATAGATTTCCTTTTTGCTGAAAATCGGACACCAAAACCAAATTTCGAGTCGCAGCACCTTGATTTAAAAACAACTGTTTTCCTTTAAGATAAGCCGCATCATAATTGAGCTGTGTTGGGGAATGTGACAACTGAATCAAATCGTTTTTCAATGCTTTTACGGTTGTGTTTCTAAAGGTTTTATCATTAGTAAACAAACTGATGGTCTCATCTTCCGGTAAGGTATTTATGATATCTTGAATGGCTTCGTTTAGCAAGGTGCCATTGCTACCTTTGGCTTGCATACTAAAGGAATTGTCCAAATATACAACCGTCTCTTGGGCTTCATTAAAATCTTCTGTATTCGGAAAAAAAGGTTGGGCAAATGCTATGATAACACAAGCTAAAAGAAGCATTCGTGTTAAAAGTGTCATCCATTTTTTTAGTTGTGAGCTCTTTCGTGTTTGAAGCTTTACCGATTTTAAAAACTTCACATTCGTAAATTCAACCTTTTGAAAACGACGTAGCTGAAATAAATGTATAAGAATAGGAATGACCAGCAAAAATAGGGCGTAAAGTAATTCGGGATTTTTGAATTGCATTCCTGTTATTATTGTTTTTAAAACCTGAAAGGTCTTTTATAGCTTCAAATATATAGAATGCTAAGAGATTACCTAGTTTCGCTTTTGAGAAATTTAACAGAAAAAGAAATAATCAATCATAGATTGCATTTTTTTGGTTTTAAAATATCTTGTGATTTCGACTTGCGCCTTAGTGTTGG
Organism: Winogradskyella schleiferi; assembly: GCF_013394655.1. Lineage (NCBI taxonomy): Bacteria > Pseudomonadati > Bacteroidota > Flavobacteriia > Flavobacteriales > Flavobacteriaceae > Winogradskyella > Winogradskyella schleiferi. The sequence continues at coordinate 2,370,100 of NZ_CP053351.1, read as the reverse complement.
CAACCGTTACAATACTTTGCGGTTTTTGTAGTTCAGCTAAATAATCAAAATTATAAAGTTCTTGGTCGTAAATATGTTTTCCTATTTTCTTTGGGTTATCACAAATCCAGTAAAACGGAATGTTCTTTTTCAGAAGTATTTTTGCTAATGTTTTGCCTTTGTGTCCTGCGCCCCAAATGGCTAAAGGTCTTGAGGCATCATAATTCAACTCTAAAAAATAATGCACTTTAAGATCGAGAAATGAATTCTCCGCATAATGCTCATGCGTTCTTGAGGTTCTAGTACTGTAATCGCGCCAATGTAACAACACTTTATCACACGGAATACAGGTGTAGTTAGCTTTGAAAAACCGAAACGCTAAATCATAATCTTCAGGATAAACATCAGAATTAAAGCCACCACAGACATCAAAATCTTCACGATGCAACATCCAACACGGTGACGGGATAACACATTCCTTATAAATTTCAGAATAGTTTTTGCCTTCAACTGTTAAACCGTTTAGCCATTGTTCATAACGTGCAAAACCGTCACTTAAACCATCTGCTCTAAAGTATTTTACTTGTCCGACGGCTAAGTGTTTTCTACCGTATGATTCAAGATTGGTGATCATGGTTTTAAGCCGGATTGGTGTCATTAGATCGTCGCTGTCCATTCTCGTGATATAATTTCCAGAGCTATGTTTGTATGCGGTTTTTAAAGCGTCGATAATTCCGGAGTGTTCATTTTTATAGACGTTGATTCTGGCATCTTTTTCAGCATAACGTTCAACAATAGCGTATGAATCATCATCAGAATGATCATCAATAAAAATAGCTTCCCAATTGGTGAAGGATTGCTTCAATATAGAATCCAAACATTCGGCAATAAATGCGTCCGTGTTTTTGAAAGGGACTAAAACACTAACTAAATTGTTGAGCATTGTTTTCAATTGAAATTCAGAGTTATTAGTTTTTCAAAATTAGACATAATAAAATGTCGCAAAGTAAATCAATATTAGTATCAGCATTAACCATATAATATTAATGATTTTATGATTCCGAATAAAATAAAGCCCAATATAAACTAGAATAGGTAATCCAATAATAAACAAAGTTGAATTAAAAAAACCTTGAAAAATACCTTCATAAAAATCTGATATCAACCAATACAGAAGGCAGAATGTGAACCATATAAAAATTCGTTTTGACTCTTTTAAATAATTAATAAATTTTGATGGTTTTGGCATACTGCAAAATAGCATTTTTAATTTTTAAACAGAGAAAAACTAAAAAACATCTTTTTAACAAAACCTTTAGATTTATAGTGGTAACAGATTGTAGATTTGCAAGACTTGTAAAAAAATAAATATTTAAACAATGAAGAATTATTTAGCCATTCTTGGCTTGAGTATCGTTTTAGTAGGTTGTGGATCTGCAAAACCAACGGTAGACGATTTGGCTATAAGCAATCCTATTATGACGGCTTTGGATTTAACTGCGGTCAATAATGATAGAGTACCAGTAACTATTAATCCTGGTCGTTTTACAACAGAAACTGTAACTTACAGATTGCCAAGAGTTGTACAAGGCACCTATTCCGTAAGTGATTTCGGAAAGTATGTTGATGATTTTAAAGCATTGGATTACGATGGCAATGAATTAACGGTAACCAAAGTAGATGATAATACATGGAGCATTACGGATGCTACAAAACTAGATAAACTTCAATATTATGTGAATGATACGTTTGATATTGAAACTACTGGTGGCATAGGAGGTGAGGATATATTTTCGCCAGGTGGTACTAATATAGAAGACGACAATTATGTGTTAAACCTACATGGCTTTGTTGGTTATTTTGATTCTTTAAAGAATAATCAATATGCTGTGGATGTTACTGCTCCTGCCTCTTTTGAGAGAACCTCTGCTTTAGAAAATAAAGGTACGACAACAAGCGCAGATGGTACGGCAATGACAAGTAGCTATTTTGCAGATCGTTATTTTGATATTACCGATAACCCAATGATGTATGGAAATTTGGATGTTGAAGAATTTATGGTAGGTGATATCAAAATTGTTCTAAGTCTATACTCGCCAACAGGCAAACATACTGCAGCAAGTTTAAAGGAGACGGTTTACAAAATGATGGAAGCGCAAAAACGTTATTTAGGCGATGTGAATACAACACCGCGTTACGATATTTATTTATACTTATCCAGAGGTGGTGAAAATGACCCTAAAGGTTTTGGAGCCTTAGAACATCATACGTCAACGGTAGCTGTTTTTAGCGAAAGTGAAAGTTTAGAGTCACTTAAGAGTTCTATTATTGATGTGGTGTCCCATGAGTTTTTTCATATTGTAACACCATTGTCTGTACATTCTGAAGATGTACACTATTTTGATTACGCTAAACCAACATTTTCCAAACATTTATGGATGTATGAAGGGGTTACGGAATATTTTGCACAACATTTCCAAGTGTACGAAGACTTAGTCGAAAACCAAACATTCTACAATACAATATATTCTAAAATACAAACGTCTAAGCGTTTGGATGATGCCATGAGTTTTACAATTATGAGCGAGAATATCTTAAAAGAACCATATGCCAGTAATTATATTAATGTGTATATGAAAGGTGCACTCATCGGCATGTGCGTTGATATTTTAATGCGAAAGGAAAGCGATGGTAACCGAAGTATGCTGTCGTTAATGAAAGAACTCTCTGCAAAATACGGAAAAGAAAAACCGTTTGAAGATGATAAACTGATTGCTGATATTACGGCAATGACCTATCCAAGTGTTGGTGAATTCCTTAAAACACATGTTGAAGGTGATGTGCCTATCAATTATGATGACTTTTTTGCGATGGTTGGCTTAAAGACGGGCGAAACCCAAGTAGAAACTAATTATATTTTTGCAGGTGAACAGAATGTTATTTTTGATGCTGATCAAGCAAAAGGGACTATTTTCTTTGCACCTATGGCTTTACAGAATTCATTTTGGAAATCACAAAATATACAGGCAGGTGATGTCATAAAGAAAGTAAACGGCATGGATTTAACTATGGCAAATGCACAACAAGTGATTGGAGGCATGTTTATGTGGAAAGAAGGTCAAGATATCACCATGGACTTAGAGCGTGATGGCAAACCCGTTAGTATTAAAACAACCTTGACAAAACCATATGCAACGGGTGAATCTATTGTTGAAGATGAAAATGCAACCGACGCACAGAAAGCTTTAAGAGCTGCTTGGCTGAAAGGTTAATTATAATGTTAGGTCAAATTGAAAGCTGTTAGACAATTTTGTTTAACAGCTTTTTTAATTATAATCCTATCGTAAATGTAAACGTACTCCCTTTTCCTAATTCTGAATCTACGGAAATTTGCCCATTTAGTTTTTCAACCAGATTTTTCACCGTACTTAAACCAATTCCTGTACTCGACTTTCCAAAATCATTTTTTACGGTTCTAAAGATATCAAAGATCTTATGTTTTTGGTTTTCTGGAATTCCTATACCATTGTCCGAAACTTTAAATCGGTGGTGGTCCGATAATGTTTCATATGCAATAGTCACAATACGTTCAGCCTTATCATTATATTTTAAAGCGTTATCCACTAAATTAATGAGAATCTGTGAGAGTGCAGCTTTGTTTATATGCTGAATGGTAGCATTGGGAGCAATGATTTTGTCAGCATTTGAAATTAAAACACGCTTTATGTCTTCAGCTAATTCGAACAGGTCCACATCTTCCTTTTTTGCTTTTAAAAGTTCGTCAGATTTGTAGTAACGCAAAATACCATCGATGTACTCTTTCAGCACTGTCGTAGACTCTTCAATATAGTTTAAATAGCCTTTTGAATCTTCCGATAAACGCGACGCATCGTCTTGTTTTAATAAATCGGTTAGCGATGTAATATTGGCTAATGGCGACTTTAAATCGTGCGAAACATGACTGGCAAATGCGGTCAGTCGATTGTTTCGTTCTTCCAGTTCTGTTTTGGTTGCTTCTAATATGGAATTTTTGCGCCTTAATTCCAATAGGTTTACCACTTGTTTCCCAAGGGACTTTAGGGCGTTGATTTGAGATTTATCGAGATCTCTTGGCTTATGATCGAAAACACAAATGGTTCCTAATGGGAAACCTTCCGGATTAATTAATGGTACTCCTGCATAAAATATAGCTTGCTGCTCTGATACGAGTGGGTTATCAATGAATCGTTTGTCTTTCCTAGCATCTTTTACAATTAAAATATCCCCATCCAAAATGGTATGACCACAAAATGAAATATCTCTAGGTGACTCGTTAAATGGAATACCATGATGCGATTTAAAAAAATTACGATCCGTATCCATTACCGCAATCAACGCAATAGGTATATCGCAAATAGAGGCGACCAATGCAGTAATATTGTCATAGTCCTCTTCTGGTAAGCTATCTAAAATATTATACGATTTTACAGCTTCTAAGCGCTGTAATTCGTTTTTTGGAAATTTTGGAGTTATCATATTAGGAGAAATTAGTATCAAATAGTAGCCTATATATACTATTTACGTTAAAAATAATTAAGAAGCTTTATAATAATTCCCAAAAAAAACACAAATTTAGTACTTAGCCGATTTTCCTTGTGGTAATGAGTTACTTATAAATTCCCTTAAATCGTTATTGGCTTTTTTAAGATCTTCATTTCGTAAATACATCATATGGCCACTTCTATAACCTTTAAAAGAGAATCGGTCTTTCATTTTTCCACTGGGATCAATTTGCCATTGCGAGTATTTAGCCGAAAAATAAGTGGTGGCTCCATCGTAATATCCAGATTGGGTCAACACTTTTAAGTACGGATTCTGTGCCATGGCTTGGCGTAAATTTTCCCTAGTATTATCATCCGTTCGGTCCCAATTGCCAACGTCTCCAAAAACATTGTACTTAATATCGGTTTTAAAACCCAATTCATTCTGGATGTAATAATTTATCGCAGGTGTAAAGGAATGCACCCAAGAGCTAAGTTCTGGACTATAATCTGGACTATCGCCAGTTTCAACTTTGTCGATACCAATATATCTGGAATCTAAACGACCAATAGTTTCCCCAGTTTTATCACGTAACAATTCTTTCCAGAAAAAACGGTTGGGAACGTCTAGGTTTTGTTGTAAAATCACTTTTTCAGATAAGCCCGAATAGTAGCTCATTTTCTTAGCGATAGCATTTTTTTCGGTTTCGCCAATGAATCCACCTTTGGCAAGCGCAGGCATTAAATCATTAATGGCAAAGGTTTCAGCTTCAGGTAAAATATCCAATAAATCCTTTTTCTGAAGCGCTGGATCTAGCATGTTATGATACCAAGCTGCAGCAGTGTAGTAAGGTAAATATAAACTAGACGATAATGGCCCACCAACACGCAACACTTTATAATCTGCAGGAGATACTAAAATTACACCATTGAGATATAACCAGTGGTTATTTTGAAGTTCTAAAGACAATCCCATAACGCGCGTGCCGCCATAACTTTCGCCTATAATATATTTTGGGGATTGCCAACGATTTTTTCGTGTAGTGAAGGTATTCATCCAACTGGCGAGATATTTGATATCGGCATTCACACCAAAGAATAATTTATCATCTGGCATTTTACCTTCCTTATCAGCTACTTTTCGCGAATAACCAGTATTTACAGGATTTATAAACACAATATCGGCCACATCCAAAATAGAATTTGGATTGTCTTTAATGCCATACGGTTGTGTAGGATAGCCTTCGTCATCAATGTTTAAAATCTTTGGGCCTGTGTAAGCGATATGCATCCAAAGTGAGGCCGAACCTGGTCCACCATTAAAGGAATACATAATAGGTCTGTCGTTGCCTTTGCTGTCATTGGTACGTTTGTAATAGGTGTAATACAGCGAGGCGATGATTTTTCCGTCGTCGTTCCAAACCGGTTGAAAACCTGTTTCGGCCTTGTAGGTAATGGATTTGCCTTTAATGGTCACAGAACCGTTGCTCACAATAGTGGTGTCCACAGGAATTTTTAAATCTTGTGAAAAACTAAAAGCAAAACAGCATATTAAAAGAAGTGTAAGGCGACATTTCATTTTGAAAGATTTTTGGTTGAAGTTCTAAAGATAGTAAATTAAAGAAGCCATTTAAATGCCCTTTTGTTTTCCGCACTTTAAAATATCAATTTTATGAAAACTGGATTTAGTGATTCTTAAAATTCATATTTTTTTAGGTGTCGTATTGAATTTTTTGGTTAGTTTAATCCATATTTTTATTTATTCGTTCATTTTGCCTTGATGCAAAACGAACCAAAAAATCAAAACGATTTATTAGGAATTACTCAGGGATTCATAGTGTATAATTTTGAATTCGTGAATGCTTCGTATTTCGCTAAAGCGCCATTCGCTAATACATTAATTATAAAGGATTTTAATTTTCTCATTATTCCAATCCTAGATATATTTTCAGAACATTATTTATTGCTCATTATTTCTGAAAATCGTTGATTCCGACACTGTCGGAATTTGGGATTTGAGCCCTAACTTACTCTGTTCTGCACTCTTAAAAAAACGAATTTGCGATATGTATAGAATTGGAATCAGACTGTTTCAAGCCTTTCTATTTAAAAAACCTCAAAGGTGTCCTAATGAGTAAAACAGAATAGGTAGAAATTAAAAAATTCATTAAAAGCCCTCAAAAACACCCAAACCGAATAAAGCAAAATCATACTTTACGGGATCTGTTGGGTCTAGTTTTCGTAAGGCCTGGTCTAATTCCACTAAAGCTTTACCGTCATTTTGTTTACGTTTTAGCAGGCCTAATTTTCTGGCCACGTTCCCTGAATGCACATCGAGTGGACAACTGAGTTGTGAAGACGACACCGATTCCCAAATCCCAAAATCCACACCATTGTTATCGTTACGAACCATCCAACGCAAAAACATATTGATACGTTTGGCTGCTGAATTTTTAAGTGGATCGCTCACATGTTTTTTGGTACGTTCTAAATGTGGTAATTCAAAGAATACATTTTTAAACTGATGAATACTCTGTTGAAGTGACGCTTGCTCAGCATACTTGGCAAAAACCGCTTCCAAGCCTTGATGCTGTTGATATACATATCGCAGACTTGTGACAAACTGTTTGAAATCATCACTATTAAAAGTACGATGCACAAAGCCCTCAAAACGCTCTAAGTCGGAAGCTTGGTGTTGCATCACAAAGTCAAAAGGGGAGTGGTCCAATAAGTCCATCATTTGGTGCGCATTTTTAATAATGCTTTTACGGTTTCCCCAAGCTATGGTAGCCGTTAAAAAACCAGCAATTTCAATATCTTCTTTTTTTGAAAATAGATGTGGAATTTGAATAGGATCACTCTCAATAAATTTGGGATGGTTATAGAGATTGACTTTTTCGTCGAGAAAGTCTTTTAGTTCTGATTTTTTGAGTTTCAAGGCTTGCTTTTTGTTTAAAGCACAAAAATAAGGTATGTTTTTTTGAAATATACGTAATGTTACGTATTGACAACTAAAATTAAAATATCTAGTTTTGCTAACGATTGATATAAGTTATTAAAACGGACTCATATCATTAAATTTGTACGCAATTATAAAAATTAATATGGCACTAACACCAAACATTGAAATTACAGGATTAATTAAGCCCTTAGTCGATGGATTTAAAGCCGTAAACAACGAATGGGATAATTTTTTTGAAATAGGATTAACCGACTATCTGCACTCACAAACAGAAAAGTATTATTTTACAAACACATTTCTTCATAGAAGTGAAAAGGTTAGATTTAACGATATATATTTCCCAATTAAAGCAACTTACAAAAAGTTAACAACTGATTTCAATGACCTTGATGAGCTATTTACAAATTATAACAATATAACAATTGTTGGTTCGGCTGGAAGTGGTAAAACGACTTTAATAAAACATATTTTTCTACAAACAATTTTTAATCAAAACCGCATTCCAATTTTAATTGAATTAAGGAACCTAAATGAATTCAAAGGAGATTTTGAAAAACTTATCACCGAGAAAATACTTAAATCTAAAGTTAAGCCTAGTGATAGTATATTTAAAAGAGCATTAGAAAGTGGTAAATTTTTGTTTTTATTAGATGGATATGACGAAATTTTTTCAGACAAAAAACAAGATATAAACAGGCAAATAGAATTGTTTGTTGATTCTTATTCAAATAATAAATTTCTAATAACAACTCGTCCTGGAAGTGGGGTTGAAGGTTTTCCAAGGTTTCATGACTTTAAAGTATGCCCATTAGATGATGACGATGTAATTGGGTTTATTTCAAAAATTGTCGAAGAAGGAGAAAGAAAAGACCGAATAAAAAATATAGTTCTCGACCCAAAAAATCAAAACTATTATGAATTCTTAAGAAACCCATTATTACTTTCAATGTTTATAATGGCATTTGAAAACCACCCAGAAATTCCTAAGAGAAAAACAGCATTTTATAGAAATGTATTTGACACTCTATACTCTCGACACGATGGTATAACTAAAAATAGTTTTCCAAGAGAAAAATTAACAAATCTTCAAAGAGATGATTTCGAAGATATATTATCAATATTTTCATACCTCACCTTAATTGAAGGTCAATATTCTTTTACAAATGAATATATGACTGATATTTTAGATAAGGTAAGAGACTCATCTGATTATGAATACATTACCGAAAGTTTAATTTATGATTTAAGAACTTCAATTTCTATTTTAATTCTAGACGGTTTTGAATATTTCTTTCCCCATCGTTCGATGCAGGAATATTTTACAGCGATGTTTATCAATAGACTTCCAACTGACAAGAAACATAAAGCATATAAAAACTTATCAAGTGTATTACAGCAATCAAGTACTGATTATAGTTTCAATTTTTGGAGTCTGTGTTTTGAAATGGATGAAACAATTTTTATATCAAATTTCTTAATTCCTCAACTAAAAAAAATTTATAAACCGCTTGAAAATAAAAGAGGGAAAGAACTTGTAGAATCTTACTTTAAAATAATTAAACCTACTTTGTGGAAAAGAGATTTTGATAAAAACGGAACGACAAAATTAAGGATTTTAAGACACGCAAATTTTCAAAATGCAATTTTAGACTTTTGCGAGATTTACGACTATTACGATATATGGATGTTTCCCGAAAAGCACAATTGTGAGGATGATTTTATAAAAATTTATGATAAACAATTGGAGAAATCTAAAAAAGAACAAAGAGGAATACCTAGTCTTTTAAAAAATGATGAATTACTTGAATTTTTAGTTTCTAGTGGTATAGATAAAGTAGTAGAAAATATCAGAAAGAAAATTGAGAATAAAATACAGAAGTGGGATATGACAATAAAGAAAAAGAAATCGAATATTGATGATTTATTAAATATATAAAGCTGCGTACAACAAAGATGTGTATAATTCTTTGCTAGTTAGAGCTTCTAACGAAAGTCCTCGGGGACTTTGAACTGCACCCAAAAAGTTAGACACTATTCAAATGTGTTTTTATGGGAAGAAAAGCTAAGTATAGTTATGAATTTAAACTTCGTTGCGTAAAGCAAGTTTTAAATCATCATCAAACAGTGGAAGCTGTTTCAGAATTAAATGGTTGTCATCACACAACACTTCATGATTGGATTCGTTTTTATGAGAAATATGGCAAAAAAGCGTTGTTACCAAGAAAAAACAAAGTCTACAGTTTACCTTTCAAGATCAAAGTTTTAGAAGCTATTGAAGAAGATTCGCTATCTTTTAGTCAAGCTTGTTTGAAGTTTAATATTCCTACTAAATCTGTAATTATGAATTGGCAGAAGACCTACAAAAAGTCAGGTATCAAAGGCTTAAACAATAAATCTAGGGGGAAACCAAAATCTATGCAGTTTAAGAGAGCAAAAAAGAAATCCAGCAAACCGTTAACTAGAGAGGAAGAACTTCTATTGGAAAATGAATCCTTACGGGCAGAACTGGACTTGCTAAAAAAGTTACAAGCCTTAATTCAAGAAGAGCAAAGCAAAAAACGCAAGCCATAACAGAATTAAGGCATAAGTATGATTTGGAACTATTACTAAAACATACCAATATGGCAAGAAGCAGTTATTATTATCATCGAAAAAGAAATAATCTAGAAGATAAATATAAAGAGATAAAGCAACTAATCAGCAAGGTTTATCATCGTCATAAAGGCAGGTACGGTTATAGAAGAATAACTCTAGAGATCAATAAGAGAGGTTTTGTGATCAATCACAAGACCATACTCAAGCTAATGGGAGAACTAGGTTTAAAAAGCCGTATAAGAGCTAAAAGATATAAATCTTATAAGGGGCAAATTGGTGAAACGGCACCCAATATATTACAACGTAATTTCAAAACCATTATGCCCAATCAAAAATGGGCAACTGATATTACTGAATTTAAAGTCTTTAAAGATAAGCTATACCTGTCGCCAATAATTGATCTGTACAATGGAGAAATAATAAGTTATGAACTCTCTGAAAAACCTAATTTTAAACAGGTAGTGTCAATGCTCAAAAAGGCTTTTAAAGAGACTCCTGGCCAGACCGAATTAATATTACATTCAGATCAAGGTTGGCAATATCAAATGAAGCAATACCAAAGATTATTACAAGAAAAAGGGATCACCCAAAGTATGTCTCGTAAAGGAAATTGCTTAGACAATGCAGTAATAGAAAATTTCTTTGGAATTATAAAATCTGAATTGTTTTACTTGAATAAATACAAATCCATATCCCAGTTAAAAACTGATATAAAGGAGTATATAGATTATTATAACAGGGACAGGATTAAACTAAATTTAAAAGGAATGAGCCCGATAGAGTATCGAACTCATCATTATCAAAATAAATTATAAATTTGTCTAAGCTTTTGGGTTCACTCTACTTTCTATCTGTGATTTATTTGCTAACTTTAATGCTTAAACACGCAACGAAAACATACACTAGACCGTTAACCAAAGGAAAACCCTACCCACCATAAACCAAATTCTCCTGCTCAGCCACCCGAATAAAAGTCGTACGCTTCGTTAATTCTTTTAAACGTTCCGCACCAACATACGTGCAGGTACTTCTTAAACCGCCTAAAATATCTTGTAGTGTATTTTTAACGTCACCTTTGTAAGGCACTTCAACGGTTTTGCCTTCACTCGCTCTATATTCGGCAACGCCACCAACATATTTGTCCATTGCAGTAGAAGAGCTCATCCCATAAAATTGTTTGTATTGTTCGCCATTTCGGGTGATGAGTTCGCCACCACTTTCGGTATGGCCAGCAAACATACCACCAAGCATTACAAAATCGGCACCAGCACCAAAAGCTTTGGCCACATCGCCAGGCGTGGCACAACCACCATCGCTAATAATTTGGCCGCCTAAACCATGAGCCGCATCAGCACATTCTATAATCGCAGAGAGTTGCGGATAGCCAACACCTGTTTTTACTCGTGTCGTACAGACGCTTCCAGGACCAATGCCCACCTTCACGATATCTGCACCAGAGAGTAGGAGTTGTTCCACCATTTCGCCAGTCACCACGTTGCCAGCAATAATAACTTTATCGGGATATAGTTCTCTCGTCTGTTGTACAAAGTTGACGAAGTGTTCAGAATACCCATTGGCCACATCGATACATATAAATTTTAGTTCAGGATGGATGTCAAAAACCGTTTTTAGCTTTTTGGTGTCTTTTTTACCTGTACCAGTACTAATGGCGATATAATCGGTAATATTTTTTGGCGCTGAGTTTAAAAACGCATGCCATTCTTCGGTAGAATAGTGCTTGTGTATGGCGGTGAATAATTTTTGTTCGGCTAAAACCAAAGCCATTTCAAACGTCCCGACTGTATCCATATTGGCAGCCATAATGGGAACGCCTTGCCAGTTTGTTTTACTGTTTAGAAATTTGTAGTCACGCTCTAAGGTCACTTGGGATCTACTTTTTAAGGTAGAACGCTTTGGACGAATCATGACATCTTTAAAGCCTAATTTTATATCGTGTTCTATGCGCATCTTTGAAGAAATATTAGTTCTTTCAAAAATACGGGTTCTTTAAAAACACAGGAACCTTAAATGATAAGTTAGCCTAACGTTTTATCAACAATTGTTTATGGCTTTTAAAGCCATGACTAAAATGGGTTGACTACAACAGAAAATTCTAAAACTGAACACATGTTTTTTAAACCGAATGCGCTTTTAGTGGCGCACGATACGCAGGAAAGAAACCAGTGTTGAGATCCTCTGTTTTTATTTCAGTGCCTAAATGATTTTTGGTCAAGGTTTTATATGCGTCTTCATCGACGATGTATTTCCAGATTTTAAAGGTTTCAAAATCTTTAGAAAAACCACTTTTAAATTTGAATAGTGAATCTTCCTCACTACCTAAACCACCACCAAGATTGAAAATTTTATAGCCTTCGTTAGTAGAAGTTATACGCACTTCATCAATAATGAGTTTAATGGGGTTGAGCTCAAAATAGTCGTCGCTAAGTCCTGATAAATGATACTGTACAATATTGCCCGTTTTCATAAAAAGGGCTCCTGCAATAATTTCTTGGGTTTCATTATAGCGACAAAGTATTAACTGGGTTTCAAAGTCGGTACTCGATAACAAACGATGGTAATAATCCTTATCAAAGAAATATTCTTCAGTAGCATCAACACGTTTCATATTGTCTTCATACAAATTAATAAAGGTGTCAAGATGCTCCTCTACAGTCCCTTCAAATACGGTACAAAGCTTGCGAGCTTTATTGATATAGGTTTTTAATCGTCGGTTATAGCGTGCTCTTTGAACTTCAATGGCATCGGTTAAATTGATATACACGACTTTACCAAGCGACACAATTTTACCCAAACCGTTGTGCAATTCTTCCTGATGTTCTATAAACGGATGAAGTCTTGAGAAGACGGATATAATTTTATTATCATTGAAATAAGCATTCAGCGCTTTATGGAAATTGTCTTTTTTAAACTGCTCACCTATATTTATAGCTAGTAATCCAGCATAACCATAAACAGAAGTAGCGTCTTTATAATCTGAATTTTTAATAGGTCTTAGCAACAACGGAAGTACTAAAGTAGTGTTGCCTTCTGTATATTTAAGAAGCACTGCGGATTCATCTTTTGTTTTTGAAAGATGATGATAGTCGAACGTATGGTATAGATCTAAGTTTTCTGCCAAAGCCAACTGCTCACTCCATTCTTTTTTGTCTGTGATAACTTCAATCATTTGATGGTATTTTAATACTATTTTATTTAATCATTAAATGTAAACCCTAAAAAAGCGTCGTAATTACAGATTGATTAACATCTGAACATTAAGAATAGATAGGGGTTTTATGTATTTCCGCTATAATGGTTTACGAAGAATATATGGATTATATTCTAAACATTGCGCCATTTGGTTTCAGTCCAACATAAGCCATACCTGCTTGGTTTAACCAATGCGGTTGCACAATACCATGTTGTAATACCGCATGAACATCTCTATGGACGCGTTCAATTTTATACTTAGTGTATAGGGAAGCTGTACCTGTAACGGCGAATATTTCGGAAACTAAAGCTCTAGATGCTGTTGCCGCTTCAATGGAAGCCGCCCAAACATCAGCCAATTGTATATCAGTAAATTCATTGCCTTTAAGGGATTCTTCCCATAAGGTTTCAACGGAACTGTGCAATTGTGCACGCATAGTCGCTAATGTGTTTTTACTTTTTGCTATGGCTGTTTGAATCGAAGCTCTATCCCTTAGGTCTGGATTTTTCCCAGGCGTAACGCGCTCTAAGCAAAGATTGATCAATTCATCTGTAGCAGATTTCAATAAGCCCAAAGCTATCGATGCACAACCAGCAGCATTTAAACAGCCAATTGGTAATCTATTATAAGCATTATCAACATGTACTGTGTCTTCAAAATCAATAGCATATTTTTCTTGTACAAAAGCATCTTTAATTTCAATATCATGACTTCCAGTACCTCTTAGTCCACCAACACTCCAAGTGTCAATTACTTTGATGTCTTCTTTAGGAATAAAAAACAATTTCAATTTTGCTCCTGGACCCAAGGTTTTTGGCAAATCGTCAGAGGTCACAAGGCAACGCATTACAAACCAATCCGATAATTCACATCCAGAGACTAATGACCAGCGACCAGAAACGTTATATCCACCATCAACTATTTCCGCAAAGCCTTCTGGGCGAGCCGAGTTGGCATACACATGGGAATAGTTTTTGTAAATTTCCCTCATACTGTCTTCGTCTAAAAAGCGTCCAAAAGTACAGGCCAAATGGTTGTTCCAAACACTCCAAGCCACAGCAGCTTCTCCGCTACTCAATATTTCATAGGTCTTTAGAACTTCTACAGGATTGTCTTCCCAGCCACCCAGGAATTTAGGTAATCCCATTCTAAAAAGTCCAGATTCTTTAATACGCTCAACTACGGCTGGCGCAAGTCTTCTTAGTTGTTCTGTTTCTTCCCTATGGGAAATTGCTAATTCGTAAATTTCTTTGGCGGCTTCTGTAGGAAGCATAGTTTTGGTTTGGACTGTAGATGTATTCATAAAATGAATTGTGTTAGGTTATTCTATAAGAGATGTGATTGATTTTTAATAAAAACAACGCACACTCAACTCTTTAAAATTTAAGGCATTATATAATGTAAAGGTATTGTTATTACCCAATTAGGAAATAATTAATTGTTCAAATGCAAAAATACTTGATAACGTGAATTTTATAAATATCACAGGAGTGCCTATTTACTTAAATTTATTATTGAAGCAGGAGCTTACTTTACCGCAATCATACTTATTTCAACGTTCACAAACTTCGGTAAATTAGCAACTTCAACGGTTTCTCTTGCTGGAGCCGTAGCTTCATCAAAGTATTTACCATAAACCTCATTAATCTGTTTAAAGTTATGCATATCACTAATGAATATGGACGATTTAATCACGTTTTCAAAGGTCATGTCGGCTGCTTCCAAAACGGCTTTCATGTTTTCCATAACTTGTTTGGTTTCCGTTTTGATATCATCCATAACCAATTCCATGGTTTCTGGATGCAAGGCGATTTGCCCAGAGGTGTAGAGCGTATTTCCTGTTAAAACCGCCTGATTGTATGGTCCTATTGGAGCTGGTGCTTTTGTGGTGTGTATTATTTTTTTCATACCATCTTAACCTTCCCAATGGGAAGGGATTTTTTATGTATTAAATCATTTTATTCAAATTTAAGATAATTTTCTTGATAACACTTTCAATTTAGTCCTTCCAACTTCATGCTTCAATCTTCTTGATTCCAACTTAAATCAATTCCCAACTTGCTGATCTGGTTGTCTGCGTTGATCGTACTTTAAATCTTTAAGTAAGCTCGATTTTATTCCGATAAAGAAATTCCAGGAACTACGGTCGCTAAAAGGTATCCAAGAAAAATTCATTCGCCAACTTAGTAAATCACGCTCAAAACGGAGTTGCGTATAGGTGAATCCTTGGTTTAAAAAATCATAACCAGAAGAGGCACCAACACTCCATCTTGGCGATAAATCGATATCACCGGAAAACATTAGAGAATGTGAGGAGATCTGGTTTTCACGCCTTGTGTTGCCATAATTGGCAGAGTATGCCAATCTAAGACTCCATGGCATTTTGTAATTATAGAATTCGTTATTTTCTTCTTTATCATCCTTATTTTTATCACGGTCTGAAAGTCGCTTATCAGCAAAATCTTGGGATTTACCAAATAAATCATCCGTTCGTCCACCAGAGCGTGCAGATTCTTGAGAAGAGGCATTATCTTCATTAGATTCTCGTCCGGAAAAGCTCTCATTAGATAAGGTATAGCTCATATTGATGTTGGCGGATGTTAGCCTAAACAAGCTACCGCCATTATTGATGTTATAGGTGTTAACGACACTATTGTTGCTGTCTAAAGCATAAGGGTTCAGCGTCATCCCAAAATTAATACTCATTTTTTTATTTAAAATTTGAGTACCACCACTAACACGAACAGGACTCCAATTGAGGGAATCTGCAGCAATATTGTAGGAGGTTGAAAAATTAAGGTTATTTAACAAGAATATTTTTTCAGGTTCTGTCTTTGTGGAATCTTTGGCTCGGATTTTAGCTTCAAGATTATTGCCGAGTGAAAGACCAACACTACTAGAGTAGTTGTTGCCAGGACTGCCATACAACGAATTTTCGAATCTTGAATATTCCACCTGATCTGTCGTTGTGCCATCTGCATCTATGACATCATAAGTTTCGTAATACTGGTCGAAAGCTGGACTAACTGAATAACTTATGGAAGGTCTCATGACATGGCGAATCGCCTTTATCTTTTTATTCTCACCTTTTTCCTCAAAATTATACATTCCATAAACTGTGGTACCAACACTTGCACCAAAGTTGTACGTTAAAAAACGATCAAAACCATTTTGGTCTATCTCTACTTCTTCTTGTTCAGTTTGGCTCCAGAATTTCTTAACGGTTTTAACGGTCCAAGTTTCTTCAAAATTAGCATTGGTACTCACGCTAAAATGATCAAATACTTTAAAATTGGTAGTTAATGGGATACTGTGTCGCATGCCTGTTCTGGCATCATCGAACATTTCACTTTTACCGAAGATAGAATCGTTGGTCTGAATGGAATATTCACCTCTAGTATTCAACTGAAAGTTAATGTTATGAATCGCACCTTTTTTTGTTCCTGTTTTTGGAGCAAAAGGATAAATTCTACCCATGGACATTTGCAATGTAGGTAAGGTTAAATCAATATCTCCAGTATTTGTATTTTGTCTGTGTGAAGCCGTTAAGCTCACATTTACCTCTGGCTCACCAGAAAATGTCTTTGAATAGGACACTGAGGATGCTAATGTATTGTTTAAAAAGTTGGACTGGTTTAATTGGTTAATGGATTCTTGAAAATAAGTACTACTTCCCAAGTTGACGGAAGCAGAAAAACGTGAACTAGGATTAGCTTTACTATCTTGGCTATGCGACCATCTTATATTGTAAACCGTGCTCTTGCTAAAATCTGGAAAGCCACGCTCACTTCGGAGTAAATTTTCATACCTAAAACTTACATTTCCTCTGTATTTATAGCGTAAGGCATAATTGTTTTCTAGTCGTAAACCATAACTACCATTGGTGTAATAATCCCCAAGAACAGCCAGATCTAGGTAATCGCTAATCGCAAAATAGTAACCGCCATTTTGTAAATTGTAACCTCTATCATTGTCTTCACCAAAAGAGGGGAATATGATACCAGACGTCTGTTTTTTGGTCATTGGAAAAAAAGCAAAAGGCAAGGCAATTGGCGTTGGTACGCCGTAAATTTCCATGTAAGTCGCACCGACAATCACTTTTTTATTGGGTACCAATTTCATCTTTGTGGTTACAAATTGGTATTCGGGATCTTCTTCATCTTCAGCCGTGGTAAACTTTCCGTTTTTCATAAAATAAACGGAATCATTTTCTTTTTTTGTTATTGGAGAATACACTTTAAAACCTTGTTGCTCTGTTCTAGAATTGAAGACCAAGGCTTTTTTGGTTTCCGTATTAAAAACGATGGAGTCGGGCTCAATAACATTGGTGCCTTGTTTAAAAACGGGATGTTGGGAATAACCTGTGGAATCTTTTATTCGACCAGCATAGACGAGATTTTTACTATAATCAATGACAATAATGCCTGCTTTAATTTCCATGTCTTGGTATAACACTTCGGCTTCGTTATAGAGGTATATTTCTTTCTTCCGTTGATTCAGCGCCACATAATCTGATGCTCTGTAATTGACGATTCCCGCCAAAAGACCTTCTTGCTTGGTGGAGTCTTTTTTTGTGGAGTCAATTTCTTTAATATTAACAGGTGGTTTTATAATGGAATCAATTACAACTGAATCGACCGCAACTGTTGTAGAATCTTTCAGTTGTTCAGCAGGAATGGAAGGGTTCTTTTTAGGTAATTCTTGGGCGAAGCTAAAAGTGTTAATAAACACTATAAAACTCATGGTAAAAAGTATGTGTAATCTATTTGTACGCAATCCTTTTAAATGTATTTTTGTAAAAGTATGGCTCGGTTTTTGAAACGCCAAAAGTACAGATATTTTTTGTGAATAATTTATTAAAATCATAAAGTTGAAAAATACTGTTTTTACATTGAGTACAGTGTAATAAACCGAGTTTATAAACCGTTAAATTAAATATGCAAACGACACAAAAACCTTCAATAGTATTACTAATTCTTTTATTTATAAGTACTTTAACATCTTATGCACCTTTGCATGCGCAAGAAGATAAGTTTGTTGTGGTTTTGGATGCTGGTCATGGCGGTCATGATTCCGGAAATATTGGCAATGGTCATAGCGAAAAAAATATAGCACTTAAAGTGACCTTGGAAGTAGGTAAAGAACTAGCTAAAAATCCAAACATTAAAGTCATTTACACGCGCAAGACAGATGTTTTTGTGGAGTTACACGAACGTGCCAATATTGCTAACAAGGCCGATGCCGATTTATTTGTATCTATCCATTGCAATGCACATAGCTCACAGGCTAGTGGAACGGAAACTTTTGTCTTAGGCGAGAAAAATACCGGTCGTAATTTTGATGTGGCAAAACGAGAAAATGAAGTGATTTTTTTAGAGGATAATTACAAGGAAAATTACGAAGGTTTTGACCCGAGTTCCCCAGAATCAACAATTGCCATAGGAATTGAACAAGAAGTTTACGTAGAACAAAGTATCGTTTTAGCACGAAAAATTGAAGATAATTTTATAAGCAAAGCCAAGCGAAAGAGTAGAGGGTTAAAGCAAGCGAGCTTATTAGTAATTAGAAACACCTATATGCCAAGTGTTCTGGTTGAAGTTGGTTTTCTAACCAATAAAAGTGAAGGCAGTTATCTCAATACTGCAGCCGGCCAAACCAAAATGGCAACCGCTATAAAGACCGCAATTTTAGATTATAAGAAAGAATTGGATTTAAATGTTGGAAGTCATATTATGAGTGCCGATCCAGAAATTACGATAGGCATAGAAGCAGAAGATCCACCTAGAATTATAGAAGGCGTGACGTTTAAAGTCCAGATTGCAGCCAGTTCTAGGGACTTAGAACCTAAATCTTACAATTTTAAGGGGCTTTCGGATATCACAAGGGAATATACAGGTAAGGTTTATAAATATTTTAGCGGAAAAACTTCAGATTATAATGAAATTATACGACTTCAAGAAGCAGCTAGAAAAGGGTATTCGGGTGCGTTTATTGTAGCCTACAAAGGAGGCAAAAGAATTAGCATGTCTGAAGCTTTGAAATCTGACTCCGATTAAAAATTTTATTAAAATATTTATTCCTAATTTTGTTTCAAATCAAAAATAAGCCCATTGAAAATTTCAAGAGAAATTAAAACAGCAATACTAGTCATATCTGGTATCGCCCTTTTTATATTTTTATTCACGTATCTAAAAGGCGAAGATATATTTACAAGCTCAAATACCTATTATACGGAATTTGATTATAATGGTTTAACGCAATCGTCTCCAGTAACTATAAAAGGTAATAAGATTGGAAAGATAGAAGAGATTAAATACGATTTTGATTCCGGTAAAACCTTAGTAGCTTTTTCGGTAACTCCCGAATTAAAATTTTCAAAAAATAGTGTAGTCAGGCTCTACCAAACCGGATTAATGGGAGGAAGTGCCTTGGCAATTATTGATGCTAAAGACGGTAATATAGCCCAACCGAGAGATTATATTAAGTCCGAAGTCAAGGAAGGTGTTATATCGTCATTGGGAGAGGATTTCTCTGGTTTAAGTGAAGGATTGGGTACAACGCTTAAATCTGCAGACACTTTAGTGAGTAGTTTGAATACCTTAGTTGTTGACGACTCCGAAGATGGATTAAAACAGGCCATTGCTGAATTAAATGCCACTTTAAAATCGTTTAAGAATGTAGCATTCACCGCCAATAACCTGATTAGCAAAAACGATGATAAAATTGCGTCTTTATTAGAAAACTTTGACAATACAGCCGCAGAATTATCTGTTTTAGTCAAAGGCCTAAATGAAGCGGATTTAGCCAATACAGTTAAGAATCTTGACGACATGATTCTGAAATTCAATCAATTGGCATCTGGTTTAGAAGCGGGAGAAGGGTCTATTGGCAAATTATTGAAAGACGAAACTCTCTATGATAATTTAGAAAGTGCTTCAAAAGAATTGGAGCTTTTACTATTGGATATTAAGCTGCATCCTGCACGATATAGACGTATTTTGTCTAAAAGGGAAATTCCTTATGAGGAACCTACCCAAGAGGAATTAAACAACAACTAGAGTTATCCAAACATGGAATATTTACCAAATATCATATTTGCCATATTTTTAATCGCTGGTATCGGCTATTTTGCTAAAAATGTTAAAAAGCTGATCCGTAACATTAAGTTAGGTCACAAAGTTGATGCAAGCGATCACACTTCAGAACGTTGGAAAAACGTCGTGAATATTGCTTTGGGACAGAGCAAAATGGTGAAACGACCGGTTTCTGGTTTTCTTCATGTCATTGTTTATGTTGGCTTTGTGATTATCAATATTGAAGTCTTGGAAATTATTATCGATGGTATCTTTGGGACACATCGCATAGGTCTGTCCATATTACCAGAATCTGTATATGGTTTCTTAATTGGATCGTTTGAAATATTGGCGCTTTTGGTCTTGGTATCGGTAATTATATTTTGGATTCGTAGAAATGTTATCAAAATTAGACGTTTCATTGGTTCAGATTTAAAAGGCTGGCCAAAAAGCGATGGAAATATTATTCTCTATTTTGAAGTGGTGCTCATGATTTTATTTTTAGTGATGAATGCTACCGATACGTCATTTCAAAACATGGAAGCAGGAAATGTAGTTTCACAATTTATAGCTCCTTGGTTCGAAGGCTTATCAGCAGGAACACTTTTCACAATTGAAAGAACCGCTTGGTGGTTGCATATTGTGGGTATTCTTGTGTTCTTGAATTATTTATACTTCTCAAAACATTTACATATTCTCTTGGCATTCCCAAATGTGTACTATGGAAAAGTGGTACCAAAAGGAAAATTCAATAATCTAGGTGCCGTTACGGCCGAAGTAAAATTAATGATGGATCCAGATGCAGATCCTTATGCTGCACCAGCGGAAACTGCAGAAGATGAAGTGCCAGCAAAGTTTGGTGCCAGTGATGTAATGGACTTGTCTCAAGTACAATTACTAAATGCATATACCTGTACTGAATGTGGTCGTTGTACAAGTGAATGTCCTGCGAACTTAACAGGAAAGAAATTATCGCCTCGTAAGATTATGATGGATACACGCGATCGATTGGAAGAGGTCGGGAAAAACATCGATGCCAACAACGGTGAATTTAAAGATGATGGGAAACAATTATTAGGCGACTATATTACAAACGAAGAGCTTTGGGCTTGTACCACCTGTAACGCCTGTGTAGAAGCTTGTCCTGTAAGTATTGATCCACTATCTATTATTATGGATATGCGTCGTTATTTAGTGATGGAGCAAAGTGCTGCACCAATGGAACTGAATAACATGATGACCAATATAGAAAACAATGGCGCACCTTGGCCTTATAACCAAATGGACCGTTTGAATTGGAAAGACGAGTAGACATAAGTTATGTATTAAACATTAAATAAGTGTTTTAATGTCAGTCTGAGCGCAGTCTAAGACATTATAGAATATTTAGTTTCAAATCATTCCGACTGCCTACCTGGTCGTAAGACAGGCGATCAATGTGACAGCTAATTTGTCATAATAAGCAGAGGAATTTAAAATTTTAAACTCAAAACAATGAGCGAGCAACTAAAAGTGCCAACCATGGCAGAAATGATGGCAGAAGGCAAACAACCGGAAATTTTATTTTGGGTGGGCTCTGCTGGTAGTTATGACGACAGGGCAAAAAAAATAACCAGAGCTTTTGTAAAGATTCTAAACAAGGCAAATGTCAATTTTGCCGTTTTGGGAACAGAAGAAAGCAATACAGGCGATGTGGCCAAACGTGCTGGTAATGAATTCTTATTTCAGATGCAAGCCGTTATGAATATTGAAGTGCTCAATGGTTACGAAGTCAAACGTATTGTGACTTGCGATCCACATTCTTATAATTGTATTAAAAACGAATATCCAGGTCTTGGTGGAAATTATGAAGTGATTCATCACACCCAATTTATAAAGGAATTGATAAGCTCTGGACGATTAACGTTAGAAGGAAACACGTATAAAGGCAAACGCATCACATTTCATGATCCCTGTTATTTGGGAAGAGGCAATGGTGTATATGATGCGCCAAGAGATGTGCTTAAAAAAACCAATGCAACGCTTGTTGAAATGAAACGCCACAAAAGCACAGCCTTGTGTTGTGGTGCAGGAGGCGCGCAGATGTTTAAGGATGCAGAACCAGGAGATAAGGAAGTCAATGTGCTTAGAACCGAAGACGCTTTAGAGACACAACCACAAATCATTGCTACAGGTTGCCCTTATTGCAATACTATGATGACTGATGGTGTTAAGTTTAAAGAAAAAGAATCTGAAATTAAGGTATTGGATATTGCGGAGTTGATTGCTGATGCTTAATTATTTGCAATCTGTTCATCGAGTGGATTGTCCCCTTGAGGATTAGTGAGAAATATAATAATTTTGTTTCGAAGCTACCGAGCAAAGCTCATTAGTGGTGTAATTCTAATGGTAACTATTTTTTTTGAGACTGAGGGCTTTCAGATTTTTAAAATCTAAAAGGTCTGGAAATGGTAAAATGAATTTTAGACCAATAATCTAGCGTATCGAATTTTGTCCAGATTAGAGATAATTCATGAAATCAGTGTCGAAAAAATATTCAAAAAAAACCTAATCTAAACAAACAATGAACTTCACAAACCTCCAAATAGAAACCGATAGCTTACCAAAAGTTGAAGACCTCGATTTAAAACCAATTTCAAAATCATATTTCAAAATTATTATACTGAATCAGTTGGCCCTTTATGCGATTTTAATAGGTTTGGTTTTTGGAATACGCTATTTTATCGAAAAGGAAGAAGAGGTACAGCTCAATTTAGGTTATATGCTTGCCATAGTCTTAGGATTTTGTGTTGTCAATTTCTTCATTAGTTTTTTAGCCTTTAAAAAACGGAAATATGCCATCCGCGAGCATGATGTGGTGTATTCCAAAGGTTTAATTATTCATTCCGTAACCACAGTGCCGATGTCCAGGATACAGCATGTGGAAGAATCCCGAAGTTGGTTGGCACGACATTTTGGGTTGGCCACACTCAAAATTTTTACAGCAGGAGAATCAGGAAGCGATTTAAGCATCAAAGGGTTGCCACATCTCGAAGCCAAGCAAATAAAGGAAATCATTAGCAATAAGGTTAATGGAAACAACTGATTTCTCACAACCACAAAGGCAATCTTCTAAAGGCATCATTATTATTTTTGCGTTTAATGCCGTGACGTTTTTTAAAAAGTTCTTTGTGCTTTTTATTGCTTTTGGAATTTCCATACTGAAAAGCAAATCCATTGGAAATGTGACACCAACGATGATGTTTTTGGCATTAATCGCTGTATTGCTCATTATTTTGGTGATTGCCATTCTAAAATATCTCAATTTCAAATTTCATCTCAGTAATGACGATTTCCATCTAGCAACAGGAATCATCAATAAAGACAATACCATTATTCCCAAGTCAAAAATTCAGAATGTCTATATCAAACAAAATTTTTTACAGCAAGTAATAGATGTTGTTTCAGTAAAAATTGAAACGGCAGGCGATAAAAAATCTGAAATTGAAATCAGCGCTTTGGATAAACCAACTGCTTTACTATTAAAAAAGAAGCTATTCCATAAATCCACAGTTGAAAATACGCAAATTGAAGACATTGAAGAAAAGAACATATTCTTTAAAGTTACGCCAAAACGCCTATTGTTAGAAGGTTTGTCTGAAAATCATTTTAAAAGTTTTCTGATAATATTTGCCTTTGTTTTCGGACTCTACAGTGAATTTGAACAGTATTTAGAAACCTTAAGGGTGGAAGATCATATCGCAGATCTTGTAAGACTCGATGACGATACATTTTTTAACCTATTAGTGACTAATCTAGTGATTATTATAGCGGTTGTATTCATTTCGTTTTTATTTTCAGTCGTAAAAACCTTTATCATTAATTTTAATCTTGAAGTTGTTGAGCATCAGAAAACCGTAGAAATAAACAAAGGTCTTTTCAATAAAATATCTTTGAGCTTAACACCAAGTCGCATTCAGAATTTGGTGATTACCACAAATCGGGTGAAGCAGTATTTTAATTTACATAGCCTGTCCGTGAAACAAGCCATGGTAAATGCCAAGCAGCAAAAGAATTTTAAAATAGTTGCATTAGAGAAGGAGCAGCTCAACTATTTAACCGATAAACTCTTAACAAATTACAGCAACAATGGCGAGACCGAAAAACCCAGACCATATTTTATGCGAATTTCGGCAATGAAAATGTTATTTTTTCTATTGGTTATCAATGGTATGCTTTTAGGTTTATTTGGCATGGAATTATTATGGATGAATATTCTTTTTGTTCCCTTGGCAATGCTTTATGTTTATTACGCCTATAAAAAAGCGTATTATAGAATTTCCGACGACTTTGTAACCATTGGAAGTGGCGTCATTGATACCACAACCAATATTCTTGAAATTCATAAAATTCAAGCCGTAAAACTGAAACAGACCATTTTTCAAAAACGAATACAAATTACTTCTGTAGTGATTTATACGGCTTCAAAATCGGTAATGATTCCGTATATCAACGAAAAAAGGGCCTGTAAAATTTACAATTTCTTATTATATAAGGTGGAATCCCAGGAAAGAGATTGGATGTAATGTGTTATTTTTGCTTTTAGAAATTATAAAAAATATGCTAGTCGAATTCAATACCTTACCAGAAACATCCAGAGTTTGGATTTATCAAGCCAACCGTTCGTTTTCAGACGAAGAGTTGGAGCAATTGAGAACACAATTAGATACCTTTATAGAAGCTTGGACAGCGCATGGCAAAGATTTAAAAGCCGGTTATAAGTTGGTTTACAAACGATTTATAGTAATTGCCTTAGACCAACAACTGAATAAGGCAACGGGTTGTTCCATTGATGCATCGGTAAATTTTATTCAACAATTAGAACAGCAATACAACGTGGATTTAATGGACAAAATGAATGTCTCTTACAAGCAAGGCGAATTTATTGCGCACAAACCATTGATCGACTTTAAAAAAATGGCTCAACAAAAAGCTGTTTCTAAAAACACTATTGTTTTTAATAATCTCGTAACGAATATTGCGGAATTCAATGAAAATTGGGAAGTGCCTGCGAGTGAAAGTTGGCATAGTAGGTTCGTGAAGTAGTTTTGAGTTGAGGGTTTCGAGTTATGAGTTCAGAGTTCAGGTTTCGAAAATTAACCATCAACAATCGTAAATCCCTTCGTAATTCTAAAATTGTATATCGTTATTCTTAATTCGTAAATCAAAAAATCGTAAATCAAATTGGCAACAGACATTTTTTTATTAAACATTTCAGGACAAGATAAACCTGGATTAACTTCAAGTTTAACAGGTGTTTTAGCGGAATACGATGCTAAAGTGTTGGATATCGGACAAGCTAATATTCATGATACCTTGTCTTTAGGAATCATGTTTGAAATTAAAAAAGGCAAAAAATCCTCGGCTGTTCTTAAAGATTTATTGTTTAAGGCCTATGAGCTTGGAATCAAAGCCAAATTCACACCGATATCATTGCAAGATTATGAGAGTTGGGTGGACCAACAAGGAAAGGATCGTTATATCGTTACTATTCTAGGGGAAAAATTAGCCGCGGAACAAATTTCAGAAGTTACTAAGATCATTTCAGAAAAGAACTTAAACATCGATTCCATCAAACGATTGACCGGACGCTTGTCATTGGTGAAAAAGGAAGAGTATCCAAGAGCCTCTATACAACTGTCTATTCGAGGAAAAATCAGTGACAAAACGGATTTTACCACAAAATTCATGGAAATTTCCAAGGAGCTGGATGTGGATATTGCGTTTCAAGAAGATACGATGTTTAGGCGTAACCGACGATTGGTTTGCTTTGATATGGATTCTACTTTAATTCAAACCGAAGTTATAGACGAGTTGGCAGAACGTGCAGGAGTAGGTGCGGCAGTGAAAGCGATTACAGAATCTGCGATGCAAGGCGACATCGATTTTAATGAAAGTTTTAAACAAAGAATGAAACTATTGGAAGGTTTGAGCGAATCTGTTCTACAAGAGGTTGCTGAACATCTTCCGATTACCAAGGGGGCAAAACGCTTAATAGACACCCTTCATTATTACGGTTATAAAACAGCAATTCTTTCAGGTGGCTTCACCTATTTTGGACATTATTTGCAAGAAAAGTTAGATATCGATTATGTCTATGCCAATCAATTGGAAATTAAAGAAGGTAAGTTAACAGGTGGCTATCTTGGCGACATTGTAGATGGCAAGAAAAAAGCAGAATATTTACAACTGTTGGCAGATAATATGCAGATAGATATCAGTCAAACGATTGCAGTTGGAGATGGTGCCAATGATTTGCAAATGCTAAATTTGGCAGGTTTAGGTATAGCGTTTCATGCAAAACCAAAAGTAAAGGATAATGCGCAAAGTTCTATTTCAAGTATTGGATTAGATGGTGTGTTGTATTTATTGGGCTACCATGACCGCCATATTGATTTGATGTCGTAGGTTGTTCTGTTAAAATTTACGGATCTTTTGTTAGAGAACAAGTATTGAGGTTTACCGAGTTTCCATGGTAGATTTTCATATTATATTATGTAAGCCTACATAAAGCTATATTTCAACACCTAAATTCCGGCAACGTCGGAATCAACGATTTTCAGAAATAATGAGCAACAATATAGTTATGAAAATATCTCTAGGATTGGAATTAAATGGTAAAATAAAACACGCAAATCTTAAGGTATTAGCGAATGGTGCTTTAGCAATTTCCTAACAAATCGTTTTGATTTTTTGGTTCGTTTTGCATCAAGGCAAAATGAACATATTAAAAAATGACCTTATTAAAAATACATTTACCTGTCGAATGATGTTTTTGAAATTTCCTCAATCAACAGAATGGTATTATACAACGTATTATATTGTGTAGGCTACCTTGTCCGACATATTGAATTGTTAGGGAAGGTTGTTCCTGAAAACTTAATTAACCCATTAATCTAAAAACCATATCAGCACAATCAAAAATCTATCATAAAGTCTTTTTACTTCCTATTAAATATGCTAATTTGGCACATTATTCGTTATCAAACCTATAAACGATAAAAGATTTTCAATGCGTTACTTTGCCCTTTTTCTTATATGCAGTTACTTTCAAGTTAGTTTTGCACAAAATTATACTGAAAAGCCACTTCAAACTAAAGACTCTATCCAACAACAGAAATGGGTAAATAATCTTTATAACTCCATGTCACTTGAAGAGAAAATCGGCCAATTATTTATGGTTCAAGTGTTTTCGAATCAGGGAAGAGCCCATGAAAATGATATCGCCAAGTTAATTACCGAACAACATATTGGAGGTTTGATCTATTCTAAAGGTGGTCCTATTCGCCAAGCAAAACTGAATAATGAATTACAAGCGGCTTCTAAAATTCCATTGTTGATAGGTATGGATGCAGAATGGGGTTTGAGCATGCGCTTAGATTCCACTTATGCCTTTCCTTGGAATATGACTCTTGGTGCAATTTCAGATAATAAATTGGTAGAACAAGCCGGACGACAAATCGGAGAACATTGCAGACGCCTTGGTGTTCATTTTAATTTTGCACCAGCCGTAGATATCAATACCAACCCCAAAAATCCGATTATTGGTAACCGATCTTTTGGAGAAGATCGGGATAATGTTACTGAAAAAGGCTTAGCCTTTATGAAAGGTATGCAAAGTGCAGGAACTTTGGCTAATGCTAAACATTTTCCTGGTCATGGCGATACGGAGAAAGATTCGCATTTAGAGTTGCCAACTGTTAATTTTAGTGCCAAACGAATCGATTCTGTTGAGCTTTATCCCTATAGAAAACTGATAAAGGAAGGTTTAGCGAGTGTCATGGTGGCGCATTTGAATGTACCGAGTTTAGAAGCACGACGAGGATTCCCTTCATCGTTATCCAAACATATTGTAACTGATATTTTAAAAGGGCAATTAGGTTTTAATGGTTTGATTTTTACAGATGCCTTAACCATGAAAGGTGCTGCAGATTATGTTGAAAAAGGCGTAGATGGCGCAACGAGAACAAAGAGTTTGGTAAAAGGAGGCGAAATTGACTTAATGGCATTTTTAGCAGGAAATGATGTGATGTTAATGTCTGAAGATCCAGAAAAAGGTATCGCTAAATTTGTTGAAGCCTATAATAATAAAACCATTACAGAAGAACGATTAGCACATTCAGTGAAGAAAATTCTGATGGCTAAATATAAAGTCGGACTGAATAATTATTCGCCGATTGGCATTTATAATTTAGAAAAAGACTTAAACCGACTTAAAGATGATTTACTCTATGAAGAACTCATGGAAAATGCCATTACGGTTGTAAAAAACACCAATTCATTGTTACCACTTCGAGATTTACAAACGAAGAAAATTGCGTATGTAACCCTTGGCGATGATGAGGGTTCCGTGTTTTTGGACGAATTGAAAAAATACACCAAAGTTCATGAGATCAAAGCCGATAAATTGGATGCTATAATTACAAAACTTCAGAATTACAACACCGTCATTATTGGTTTTCACAGGTCTAATGCCAGTCCTTGGAAAGATTTTGAATTCTCACAAAAGGAAATGGCTTGGTTGTACGAAATTGCTAGAACCAATACCGTTATCCTAGATGTTTTCGCTAGACCCTATGCGTTAAACGATTTGTTATCTGTTGAAAATATAGAAGGTATTGTAATGAGCTATCAGAACAGTAAAATAGCACAAGAAAAATCGGCACAATTGATTTTTGGAGCCATTCCTGCAAAAGGAAAACTGCCAGTTAGTACTGGGCAATTTTTTCCGGTAGGTACAGGAGAATCATATAATTCATTGATGAGTTTAAGTTATGGTTTACCGGAACGCGTTGGTATGGATTCTCAATTATTAAGCCGAATAGATTCTGTTGCCAATCTTGCTGTTAATGGTAAAATGACGCCTGGAATTCAATTGTTGGTCGCGCGAAAAGGAAAAGTGATTTATAACAAGAATTTTGGTTATCATACTTATGCCAAAAAGAATAAAGTTGATTTTGATGATATTTATGACGTAGCGTCATTGACAAAAATATTGGCAACATTACCTGTTTTAATGGAGCTTGAAGAAAAAGGGTCCTTAGCGCTCGATGATAAACTGAGCAAGTTAATACCAGAATATAAAAACACAAATAAGAAGAATGTAACCTTAAAGAAAATGTTGTCGCACTACGCGCAGCTCAAACCGTGGATTCCGTTTTATTATGCCACATTAGATACGGTTTCTCAAAAACCAGATCCTAAATATTACAGAAAAAAACGTACTAATGGTTTCGAAATAGAGGTTACTAATACGCTTTTTATGCGCAATGATTATAAGGATTCCATTCAGAAAATCATACAAGAAAGCGATTTACTATCAAGTTTACGATATCGCTATAGTGATTTACCTTATTATATTCTGAATGATTATTTGGAAGACTTTTACGATAAGCCCTTAAGTGAAATTGCTGAGGATCGTTTTTATAAATCCTTAGGAGCAAATCACACCACCTACAATCCACGAAAAAAGTTCAGTTTAAAAGATATTGTACCAACAGAAATAGATAACTATTATCGCTATAAAAAAGTGCATGGCTATGTCCACGATATGGGAGCTGCAATGCAAGGCGGTGTAGGAGGTCATGCAGGTATTTTTAGTAATGCCAACGATGTAGCGAAAATAATGCAAATGTATCTGCAAAAAGGCTTTTATGGAGGCAAACGGTATCTTGAACCTGAAACAATAGATAAATTTAATTACTGTTATTATTGTGGTAACAATAACCGACGCGGCATCGGATTCGATAAACCTCAGTTGGGCGATGAAGGACCAACCTGTGGTTGTTTATCCATGACCAGTTTTGGGCATTCAGGATTTACTGGAACTTATGCTTGGGCAGATCCCGAAGAAGAAATTGTATATATCTTTTTAGCCAATAGAACCTATCCTCAAGCTGGTAAAAACCTATTACTCAGAGAAAATATTAGGACTGAGATTCAACGTTTGATTTATGAAGCGATTATTGAATGAAGTGCCTAGAGTTAGAAGTACTTAAAGTGCATAAAGTTTTTATAAAGTGTTTAAAGTTACAAGTTAGAAGTACTTAAAGTTAAAAAAGGACTTCGTTAAAAAGTACTTAAATTTAAATCAGGACGAAGTGAAATCACTAACTTTATCAACTTAGAACTAGAAAAAGACTGACATAATAAATGTGCAAGAAGTCTGGATTGAAAACAACCATAACCAAACACATAACCTTAAGTACTCAAAACTTTAGGCACTTATAACTTAATACAAAACATGAAAATAGGAATAGTTTGTTACCCAACATTTGGAGGAAGTGGAGTAGTAGCTACGGAATTGGGCTTAGAGCTTTCAAAACGTGGTCATGAGATTCATTTTATAACCTACAGTCAACCTGTACGATTAGAGTTGTTGAGTAATAATGTTCATTTTCATGAAGTCCATGTGCCAGAATACCCATTATTTTTGTATCAGCCTTATGAGTTGGCTTTATCGAGTAAATTAGTAGATATGGTAAAATTGCATGGGATTGAATTATTGCATGTGCATTACGCCATTCCTCATGCTTATGCGGCATATATGGCACAACAGATGCTTATGGATGAAGGGATTTTAATTCCTATTGTCACCACATTGCACGGCACAGATATTACGTTAGTGGGAAGTCATCCATTTTACAAACCTGCAGTAACTTTTAGTATTAATAAATCTGACGCTGTAACTTCGGTTTCAGAAAGTTTAAAGGAAGATACCATGCGTTTGTTCAATATTAAAAGAGATATTCACGTCATACCTAATTTTATAGATTTAGAAAAATACGATCATAATTTTACAGATTGCCAACGTGAAATGATGGCCACTAATGAGGAGCGTATTATAACACATATTAGTAATTTCAGGGAGGTTAAACGAATTCCGGATGTGATCAAGATTTTCTATAACATCCAAAAAGAATTACCGGCAAAATTGATGCTGGTAGGCGAAGGTCCGGAAAAAGAAGCTGCAGAGTTACTTGTTGAGGAATTGGGGATTTCCAATCGTGTGGTTTTCTTTGGGAAAAGTCACGAAATAGATCGAATTCTATGTTTTAGTGATCTATTCTTGTTACCCTCAAAAACTGAAAGTTTTGGTTTAGCAGCCCTTGAGGCTATGGCGAGTAGTGTACCAGTTATTTCTACCAATACAGGCGGATTATCTGAAGTAAATGAAGATGGTTTTTCAGGATTTTTAAGCGATGTTGGTGCTGTGAATGATATGTCGGAAAACGCCATAAAAATCCTATCTGATATTGATACCCTGAATCAGTTTAAGGTCAATGCCAAAGCACAGTCCAAAAAATTCGATCTCAGAAAGATAGTACCTATGTACGAAGCTATTTATGAGGAAACTTTGAAGTCCTTTATGGTACATTGAAAGGGGGCTAAGTCCGCAGTTGGCAGTCTTCAGTTCTCAGTCCACAGTAAAAAGTGTAAAGCAGTCAGAGTAGAGTTTTAGCAGATGCCTCCGTATTTTTAGAGTTTAGGCTTTTAATATGACTTGGCTTTCATCTCCAGATCCAACCTTCCAACTTCATTATTTATTTTTAATTCTTCGTTTTTCATTATTCACCACATCTCACTTACTTCCTGTTTAATAAAAGAAAGCGCAGCTTTACTAGGCGCAGGTTTGTCCATAAGTTCTGTTAAAATCACCTCTCGAAGTTTGTTTGCTGTATCCGTTTTTTCGTTTATGGTTGCTTTTCTAATCAACTGAATAGTCGCGTTTTTTGCCGCTTGTGTTATCGACCAACATTGGTCACTAACATAAATCTGCTGCGATAAATTATGTTCAAATTCTTGCTCAATTGTTGCTATGAGTAAGCTTTCGTAATCTTCCTTATATGAAGAAGTTGGATTAACTCTTGTTAGTAATTTTGAAGGTGCAATGCGCTCTAAAAAAAGTGCCATACGCTCGTAAGCTTGTAAACGCAAAGGGAAGGTTTCTTTTTGCAAATCTTTCTGTAAAAGAAAGCGTCTTCGGCTGTTTTCATTTTCAATATGTTGCTTAAAGAAATAATAGGCAATTGCACCAACAACTAAGGCAGGAGCGATACTAAAAATGAGTTCTATGATGTTATCAATATCCATTGAAATTATTTTATTAGGTTAAGATTAATATGTTATTCGTTAAGAAATTCTCAGGCTTATGCGTAAATTCAATCACGAATCTGTAAAGTTAATTTATTTTAAAGATTTTGAAAACATATCAATGAAACTATGAATCAAAAGCAAAAAAAGTTCGGGATAATAATTGCTATAGTAATAGCGATAGTGATACTATTAATTGTTATTGCAAACCTAATTATAGAAAATAAAATAACTTCTGCTATTGAGGAATTGCCTGAATCGGTAAAAGTGGATTATGCTTCAATAGATGCCAATGTTTTAACAGGCAATTTAGAATTTGTCACGCCATCAATTACTATTACTGGTGAAACTACGAGTAAAACTATTATCGATGCGAAACTTAACGCCATAAAAATTAATGATATCAGTTATTGGGATTTCTTATTTAGTGATAAAATTTCAGTA
This sequence comes from Winogradskyella schleiferi, assembly GCF_013394655.1. Lineage (NCBI taxonomy): Bacteria > Pseudomonadati > Bacteroidota > Flavobacteriia > Flavobacteriales > Flavobacteriaceae > Winogradskyella > Winogradskyella schleiferi. The sequence continues at coordinate 2,337,184 of NZ_CP053351.1, read as the reverse complement.
GAAGAATTGAGTATTGATCGACTGATAACAAAATACAAGCATAATCCTGTGGTACAGAACGAAGATTACAAAAGTGGATTTGTAGATAAAATAAAACAGATTATTGCTATCGAAAAAATCAACATTAATAATGCAGACCTTTTAGTTGCCGAGTATGATACTGATTCAATAATTTTAAGTGTCCCGAAATTGAATTTTGAATTAAAAGACTTTCAGATCAATCCAAAGGCATCAAACAAAGAAAAGAAAATTAACTGTCAAGATTTTAAATTAACGGCTATAAACTTGAAATGGGCAACCAATGAATTTGATGACTTGTTCGCAGATTCGATTCTTGTTACGAATAACAACGCGACTTTAAAAAACTTCAAACTAAAAACAAAATATGACAGAGATGAATATTCAAACATTCTGAAAACTGAGCGCGATCATTTTAATATTATTGTAAAGGAAGTCAAAATATCTGATATGGATTTTGGTTTTAATGATGCTAATCAATTCTTTTTCAATTTGAATAAAGTCCAGTTAATTACACCTAAAACCGAAATCTATAGAGATAAACTAGTAGCGGATGATGAAACTTATAAACCTTTATACGGCACAATGCTAAGAAATTTGAATTTTGAATTAGGATTGAATACTGTAGAAATATCAGAAGGAAAAATTTCATATTTAGAGAAGGTAAAATCAGATAAAAAAGCAGGAATACTTGATTTTACCAATATGAATGCTACAATTAAAAATTTAGGAAACATATATGGCGAAGCGGAAACAGTTATTAAGGTGAATACAAGTTTTATGGAAGATTCTCCTTTAGAAGTCAACTGGAATTTTAAAGTCTCAGATACAACAGATCAGTTTATATTTAAAGCAGATCTCGGTTATGTAAATGCCGCAAAGATGGATCAGTTTACACAACCTAACCTAAATGTTGATTTTAATGGCGAGTTGGAACAGACCTATTTTACAATTAATGGAAATCCCAGAAATTCAAATGTGGATTTAAAAATGAAATATGAGGATTTTGAAATTGCAATAATGCAAAAGGATGGAAAAGAGAAAAACAAGTTTTTATCGACCATAGCCAATTTGTTTGTTTCGAAAGATAGTGAAAACGATAAAGATGCTTACCGCTATGGGCATGAGAACAATATAGAGCGTGATGTAACCAAATCCGTGTTTAATTTTATTTGGTTAAATGTGAGGGAAGGCTTGCTTTCAGCAATGACAGGTGATGGTAAAAAGGAGACTAAATAATTTTAAATCATTTTTAAATTGCCGTAATCTTAAAGGTTCTTTTTCTGTGAATCTCATTCCCATCTTTGGACATCGATGGCAATCTGTTAATATTATAAAGTCTTTAAGCGAAACAATCTTATATCTAATAGCGAAGCGGTCTTTTAGTCTTATGTTTTAAAATTTATCCTATTTCAATGCGGAAAACTATAAGACAATCCGTAATTTTACTCCTTCAAAAAAAATCAGCTTGGAAAAGTATCTCAGTCAACTTAATGACGCACAATTAGCACCTACATTACAGGTCGATGGCCCAATGATTATCATTGCTGGCGCAGGTTCTGGTAAAACCCGTGTGTTGACTTATCGTATTGCTTATTTAATGAGCAAAGGTGTGGATTCCTTTAATATTTTGGCTTTGACCTTTACAAATAAAGCGGCTAAGGAAATGAAGGGGAGAATCGCTGATATTGTTGGCGATAGTGAAGCTAAAAACCTTTGGATGGGAACGTTTCACTCTGTTTTTGCCAAAATTTTACGCTTTGAAGGGCATCATTTAGGTTTTCCAAGTAATTTTACAATTTACGATACTCAAGATTCACAGAAATTAATGGGTGCCATTATTAAAGAAATGGGGCTTGATAAGGATATTTATAAAACGAAACAGGTATATAGCCGCATCTCATCTTATAAAAACAGTCTCGTCACTGTAAAGGCGTATTTTAGAAACCCAGAACTCATGGAAGCCGATGCTATGGCAAGGCGACCGAAAATGGGAGAAATCTACAAGGAATATGTGGAGCGCTGCTTTAAAGCAGGAGCCATGGATTTTGATGATTTATTGCTAAGGACCAATGAGCTATTAACCCGTTTTCCAAATGTGTTAGCGCAATATCAAAATAAGTTTCGCTATATTTTGGTCGATGAGTACCAAGATACCAACCACTCGCAATACCTCATTGTAAGAGCATTGGCAGATCGTTTTCAGAATATCTGTGTGGTTGGAGACGATGCGCAAAGTATCTATGCATTCCGTGGCGCAAATATCAATAACATCCTGAATTTCCAAAAGGACTATGATGATGTTAAAATGTACCGTTTGGAACAGAATTACCGTTCTACAAAAAACATTGTTGGTGCTGCAAATTCGGTAATTGAACACAATAAAACCAAACTCGATAAAATAGTTTGGACAGCAAATGATGTTGGGGAAAAAGTGATTGTTCACAGAGCCATGACCGATGGTGATGAAGGTCGTTATGTAGCTAGTACAATTTGGGAAACCAAAATGAACAACCAACTTCATAACAGTGATTTTGCCGTTCTATATCGTACCAATGCGCAATCTAGAGCTATTGAAGATGCGTTGAGAAAACGTGATATTCCATACCGAATATATGGCGGTTTATCCTTTTATCAACGTAAAGAAATTAAAGACGTCACGGCTTATTTGCGTTTAATTTTGAATTCTGCTGATGAAGAAGCCTTAAAACGTGTCATTAATTATCCAGCTAGAGGCATTGGCCAAACAACGGTCGATCGATTGATAGTTGCGGCAAATGCTACAGGAAAAACAATTTATGAAGTTATTAAGGATATTGATTCCATTTCCATCAATATCAATAATGGGACAAAAAATAAACTTCGTGATTTTGTAACACTTATAGAAAGTTACAAAGTAATGAACCAAACCGCAAATGCATTCGATCTGGCCGAACATGTAACCAAAACTAGTGGTTTAATCAGAGAACTAGGGAAGGACGGAACACCAGAAGGAGTGACCAAGCTCGATAACGTTCAAGAATTACTCAATGGTATAAAGGACTTTGTGGAAGGCCAAATGGAGCTGGCAGATGCTGGCGATTCGTTAGCTGAATTTTTAGAGGATGTCGCTTTGGCAACTGATTTAGATGCTGATAAAGGCGATCCAGACCATGTGGCTCTAATGACCATTCATTTGGCTAAAGGATTGGAATTCGGGCATGTTTTTATCGTTGGTATGGAAGAGGATTTGTTTCCAAGTGCTATGAGTATGAACACACGAAGCGAATTGGAAGAAGAACGACGGTTATTTTATGTCGCTTTGACGAGAGCCGAAAAACAAGCCTATTTAACTTATACATTGTCTCGATATCGATGGGGAAAATTAATTGATGCCGAGCCAAGCAGATTCATTGAAGAAATTGATGATGAGTTTGTGAATATTACGACACCATTAAAAGAACGTTTTAATCCTATGTTAGACGCCTCCATATTTGGAGATATAGAACCAAATCGTGTAAGATTTGCAAAACCTAAAACAGCTAAAATGGCCAAGAAAAAGACGAAATCCAAACCTGAAAATTTTGAGATTAGTGCACCGAAAAAAATGAAACCGGTGAAAAAAACGAAGTCAAGTGCATCTGCGAATTTATTTGATTCTAAACTAACTGTTGGTGATGTTGTAAACCATCAACGTTTTGGTAGAGGTGAAGTCATTAAGTTAGAAGGCAAAGGTGCTGATGCTAAGGCGGAAATAAAATTCCAGAATGGTGATACCAAAAAATTGTTGCTGCGTTTTGCGAAACTTGACGTTCTTAATACAAAGTAGTGAAAGGAAACAATTTTTGCGACGCTTGAATTTTTAAATGCATAATTATTTTACCATACAGACCGAGTTGATATTCCCTTCGCCATCATATTCTTTTACGGAATTATGAGGATCTGTAATCCATTGGCCATCTACAATATATTTGTAATGATGTTTTCCACCGGATAATCTTTTAGTGTACGTCCAGCAATTATCGGTTTTGGTCATTTTATAGTCTTCTTCAGACCAATCATTAAAATCGCCACTTAAGATTACGGTATTGGCATTTTCAAAATCACATAATCGAAACGTCACATTTTTTTGAACGTCAATAACAGAATTGTAGCTACTGTATTCATTTCCGATTTTTGACGGATTTTGTGGGTCTTCCATCCATTTTCCATCAATGATGAATTTGTATTCATAAATGTCCGGTTTTAGTTGTAGCGTTACTTCCCAACCGTCGTCAGTAGGTTCCATGATAAAACCAGTTTCATCCCATCGATTAAACGTACCACTCAAAATAACTTTTTTGGCATCCTTAAAACCTTTCAGCTTAAAATTCACATTACCATAATCGGTAGCAAAGGCACTATAAAATTTCAGATTATAAACCATTAAGGGAAAGCCATATGGATCTTTGGCACCGACGCTATTTTCAAAGTCTGGAGTCGGTTCTGCCCAGTGTTTACCGTTGACTATAAACTTAAACTCCCAACCAAAATCGGATGTAAATAATGACAGATCCTTTTTTAATTGATAAATAGAATCATTCATCTTGGTCATTGGCCATTGATCTAAAGCCCAATTATTGAATTCTCCCGAAACATAAACATCATCAATTGTATCTCCATTATTTTTGATATTAGGATAGTCATTGACATTAAATATAAAAATGACGTCTTCGCCTTTAATATCATAACCCTTTAAAGTTTTGCTTTGAGCCATGGATTTAAAGGCGCACAGAAATGAGATGAGAAGAAAAAAAAGAAAGTGTTGTTTTATTTTCAAGGCTTTATAATCGGAAACTTAATAAAATAGAGTTTCTGTTTTTTGTAATTAATAATCGTTCGTTGTTGAGCGAAAAATTCAAAGCCTAATATGCCATCGAGATGGCTGCTAAATGCACTGTTCATTTGTCTTAAATTAGTTAGTACAGTTTTCATTGGGCCAAAGTAAATTGAATCGTTCAACTTAACTCTATACAATTTCCCTGCCATAACTTTCATTTGCTTACCACTAGCACCTGTTAGCTTTAATTCTTTGCTAGGATAAAAATAGTCTAAAATTTCTGAATCTAGATTTTTATTCAATTGATTATACTCTGCACCTGTGTCCAATCCAAATTTCACGTCATTGTTGCCGATTTTTGCATCAATAATTATGGTGTGCCTTTTTAATTGAAAATCAATACTGTCGTTAATGGTTTCAGCATATACTTTATGAGATAAAAGTTCGCCGTTCTTATCTATTTTTGTTAAGGTAATTTGATTTAGGTGCATATCGATAAAGACTTCAAATTCCTTCAATATGCTGTAACCAATAATTCCTAAAACTTCAATTTTTTTAATCTTTTCAATATGGGATAAATCAATCACATCGGCATTTAAGTTTTCTAAACGAAAATCTTCCAAACTCAACGCATCAAGGTATTTGGCTTTTACATTTTCAATTTCACGATGAACTCCACTTCGTTGCTCTCCATCGTTCCTGTATCGTCTTGAATGCTTAAAATGAACACTATTTAGTATCAATGTCTCAGAACCGGTATCAATAATAAAATTACCTTCCTTATCCAATAATTCAACTTCAACTACAATAAGTTGGTCAATAACTTTAAATGGAATCCTTGTGGTTGACGCATTTACAAATTCTGCTTTGGTAAAAACAATAGGAGGGTTATATTCCGTAGCAAAGAGTTTTGCTGAAATAAACAAGACGATGATGATTTTGATTGACTGATGCATACTTAATAGACTATGAATCTACTAGTATTGTTACACTATTTTAAATTTTTAACATTTTTAAATTGAATTTTATGACTAAACGCTATAAATGTGTTTCAATAAAAGCTTTCAATTTTAAAGTCGTATCCAACAAATTAAGCCCAAACCAAACATGACCTTCCGTAGGATATAAGGTGAATTCATGTGTAACATTCAATTCCTCAAGTTTATCTCGCATGGCTGTTCCTTGACTTGTAGGGATTAACGGATCTTGACCTCCATAAAACAAAATGGTTGGTGGCGCAGAAGCGGTAACGCGATGATAAGGACTCGCTTCTTCTAAAAATGGTATAGAGGGATCAACTCCAAATGCATCTATGATGTCTTGCAGTAACGGATCTGTGTTGTTTAAGTAAGCTGGATCGGTAAAATTAGTCGGTCCAACCACGCTGCAGACCATATCTACTTGATTGTCTGTGTCAAAAGCATAGCTCCACAATAACGATAAATGGGCACCAGCACTCACACCAACAAAACCGATATCATCAGAAATGGTATAGAAATTCTCGTTAGTTTCTAAATAGTTAACAACGCTTGTGATATCATTGATCTGCATCGGATAAGGTGGGTTGTCATTATCTGCCAATCTATAATTCATATTCACAACGGCATATCCAGGCATTTGATCTTTTATGTATGCTGCATAGGGACTCATATCCACTTTATCTCCAGAAGTCCAGCCACCTCCATGAACCAAAATGACCGTTTTAGTCGCTGAAGTACGGTTTGCAGGCAAGTACAGATCGAACACTTGGCCGTTCTCGTTGCCATAAGAAATATTCAGTTCTTCGTAAACTTCAAGTGGATTTAAGACTTCAATTTCCGGGTCATCAGAATTATCAGACGTACAAGACATCAAGGTAGAAATTGAAAGCAAAAAGATGAATACTATTTTTAGTGGCTTCATATTGAAAAATATAGTTACTTTGTATAAACGTATTTGAAAGATACTTATTATGGCTGAGTTTATTAAAATATACCCTGAAAATCCGAATCAAAAGGAAATACAAAAGGTAATTAAGGTGCTAAAGAATGGCGGATTGGTAATTTATCCGACGGACACCGTTTATGGATTGGGTTGCGATATAACTAACATGAAAGCTTTGGAGCGTATTGCGCAAATTAAAGGCGTGAAACTTGAAAAGTCCAATTTTTCATTCGTTTGTGAAGACTTAAGTAATTTGAGTGATTACGTAAAACAGATCGATACCACGACGTTTAAAATTTTAAAAAGAGCCTTGCCAGGCCCTTATACATTTATCTTACCTGGTTCAAAAAGCTTACCGAACCCATTCAAAAAACGAAAAACCGTTGGGATAAGGGTTCCCGATAATTCCATAGCGTTGGCCATAGTTGCTGCCCTTGGAAATCCTATAGTTTCTACGTCCATAAGGGATGAGGATGAAGTGATAGAATACACTACAGATCCAGAATTAATTCTCGAAAAGTGGGATAATTTGGTCGATATGGTCATTGATGGCGGTTATGGAGACAATGAAGCTTCAACGATTATTGATTTGTCTGTGGAACCACCTGAGGTTATTAGAGAAGGTAAAGGTGGTTTAGAGATTTTTTAAGCGCGTATTTCTCTGATGGGTTTCTTCACACTATAAAACAAAATCAACCCAATAACTCCTGTGATCAAAAAACCTATAAAAAGAGGTAAGGCCGAAGTTTTTACAAAGCTGCCAATATAGTTGGCAATTGGCACAGCCATTACAGTAGATATGAAACCGTTAAGTGCAGAACCAATGCCTGCAATATGACCTAAAGGTTGCATTGCCAAGGCTCTATAATTCCCAAATAAGAACGCAACGCTGGTAAACTGAAGTATTAAAAATAGCACTAGTATTTCTATTGGAGGATTTGCACCTGACCAAAATAGAATCACATATATTAGCGAGATCATCACAAAAGCCAATAAGGCGATGTTGACTAAATTCCACATCCCGAATCGCATCACTATTGCACTATTCAAAAACGTTGCTAAACCAATGGTAATGGCTAAACTCCCAAATATGTAAGGAAAGTAATCTCCCAAATCATACTGCACTTGAAATATTTGCTGAGAAGTGCTTAAATAGACCATAAAGGAACCCGTCACTAATCCTGATAGCAAAGTATAAATAATAGCAGATTTTATCCTAAAGAAAGTAATGCTTCCAGATTTAAAAATAGATAATCGAAATGTCTTTTGATAGGCTTCATGAAGTGTTTCAGGCTGTCGTCTCCAAAACCATAACATGATTAGTGCCCCAAAGACCAAATTGAACGTAAAAATAGATTGCCACCCAAAATGATGCAATAAAAACTGACCCAACATTGGCGCTATCACTGGCACTAAAATAAAAGTCATAGTAACGATAGATAAAATCTTTGCCATATGATCTCCACTGTAAGAATCCCTTACTATAGCAATACTCATAGTCCTTGGAGACGATAAGCCCACACCTTGTAATACGCGTCCTAAAAGCATCATCTCAAAGTTTTTTGTGGTAACACAAATAATAGACGCCAGAACAAAGACAGCAAAACCAAAATAAACCATAGGTTTGCGTCCAAAACTATCCGATAACGGGCCGAAAACAAGTTGTCCAAATCCTAAGCCTAAAAATATGGTTGTAATTAGCTTTTGATTTTCAGTTTCATTAATACTATTTAAATTATCACCAATTTTTGGTAAAGCTGGCAAAACAGCATCGATGGACAAGGCTACAATGGACATTAAAGCCGCCATTAATACCACAAATTCCAACTGTGACCGTTTTTGATTTTTCATGGCGCAAAAGTAAGTCAATTATTGACTATTTTTGGATAGATGTTATTCTAATATCAGATAATATTATTCATAAATTACATGCTATGCTAACAGACACATTGATCAAATTATTTAAAAGAGATCTCAACCAGTTAATTGAGGAACTTAAACTTTATAAGAATGAATCCAATCTATGGAAAGTAAATGGTTCAATTAGCAACTCAGCTGGAACTTTATGTCTTCATCTCATTGGAAATTTGAATCATTTTATGGGTTCAGTTTTTGGTGATACAGGATATGTGAGACAGCGGGAATTGGAATTTACACTTAAAGATGTTCCAAAATCTGAATTGATTAAGCAAGTTGAAGACACCATTGTGGTCGTAGAAACCACTTTGAAAAATTTAACAGATGAAGATTTGCAAAAAGAATATAAGCGTCGCGAGTTTGAAGCTACTATGACAACCGAATATTTCTTAGTTCACTTATCGATGCACTTGGCCTATCATTTAGGACAGATTAATTACCATAGACGTTTGTTGGATTAACTTCAATTTATCGTTTCCCAATTCAAACGATTTGTAAGCGTATCTTTGTACAAACTTAACATTAAACATGCAACACTTAAAAGAGCAGCCGAAAAGATCAAAAAACGATAAGCCAAAAGTAACTATGGCAACGGCTTTTAAGACCATTATCTGGCCAAGACGTAATTTGGTGTTTATTGGTTTGATACTTATTGTCATTCGCAGTTTGTCAGGACTTATTTTGCCATGGCAAAGTAAAGTACTTTTAGATGATGTAGTACCGAATAAGGATTTTGATGGACTTTATACATTGATTGGAATTGTCATCGCTGCAATTTTGGTTCAAGCTGTAACGTCATTTTTATTAACGCGAATATTAAGTGTACAAGCACAATATTTAATTTCAGAGTTACGTGCACAAGTCCAGAAGAAAGTCCTCTCCTTACCGATTAGTTTTTTCGATAATACAAAATCAGGCGCTTTGGTTTCTAGGATTATGAGTGATGTTGAAGGCGTTCGGAATTTAATAGGGACAGGATTGGTTCAACTCGTTGGAGGTTCGTTTACGGCCATCGTGTCATTGATAATTTTAATAAAATTGAATGCATGGATGACCTTATTTGTTTTTGTGCCCTTATCATTATTTGGTATTATAGCTTTAAAAGCATTTAAATATATAAGACCTATTTTTAGAACCAGAGGAAAGATAAATGCTGAGGTTACTGGCAGATTAACCGAAACTTTAGCTGGTGTTCGTGTTATTAAAGCTTTTAACGCTGAAGAACAGGAAAACAAAACTTTTGAGCTTGGCGTAGAGCGTTTATATCAAAATGTCAAAAAGAGTTTAACAGCAACGGCATTAATGACGAGCTCTTCAACCTTTTTAATCGGAGTAGCTACCACAGGAATCATGGGAATCGGTGGTTATTATATGATTGAAGGTGGTATGACTACTGGTGATTTTCTGTTCTTCACGCTAATTCTCGGATTTATGATTGCACCAATTGTACAAATGAGTAACATTGGCAGTCAATTGACTGAAGCCTTAGCTGGTTTGGATCGTACCGAAGAATTAATGAATTTGGCAACCGAAGATGAACAGGAAGCCAGAACCAATGAATTGGAAACTGTTAAAGGCGATATCAAATTCAATAATGTCTCGTTTTCATATGAGGAAGGAAAGCCTGTGTTACATAACATCAATTTTGAAGCGCCTTCAGGTTCTGTAATCGCCTTGGTTGGGAGTTCTGGTTCTGGCAAATCCACCATTGCTGGATTGTCCGCCACGTTTTTAAATCCTGATTCAGGTATCATTACGGTTGACGGTCAGGATTTATCTAAAGTTAAATTGAGCAGTTTTAGGAAGCATTTAGGTGTTGTGCTTCAAGATGAATTTTTATTTGAAGGCACCATCCGAGAAAATATCATGTTTCCAAGGCCAAATGCGTCCGAAGTACAATTACAAAATGCGGTAAAAGCAGCCTATGTCAATGAATTTACGGATCGTTTTGATGATGGTTTGGAAACCTTAATTGGTGAACGTGGTGTGAAATTGTCTGGAGGACAACGTCAACGTATTGCCATTGCCAGAGCGATATTAGCAGATCCCAAGATTATTATTTTGGATGAAGCGACGTCGAATTTAGATACCGAAAGTGAAGGGTTGATTCAAAAAAGTTTATCCGAATTAACAAATAATAGAACTACCATTGTCATAGCCCACCGTTTGAGCACCATCAAAAAAGCGGATCAAATTCTAGTCATAGAAAATGGTAGAATCGCGGAACGAGGCACCCATGATGAGTTGTTAAAAGCTGAAGGTCGTTATTACGATTTATATACGTTTCAGGCTAAGATATAAGCTTAAAGTGGAATATTTCCATGCTTACGATTAGGACGTACAACATCCTTATTTTCAAGCATACTAAACGCTTTTATTAATTTACGTCTGGTATATTTAGGTAAGATGACTTCATCTACAAAACCACGTTCAGCTGCACTGTATGGATTGGCGAAAAGTTCTGCATATTCCGCTTCTTTTTCTTTCCATTTGGCTTCTTTATCCTCTGCCGCAGAGATGTCGCGCTTAAATATAATTTCCGCAGCTCCTTTAGCGCCCATTACGGCGATTTCGGCATTTGGCCAAGCGAAATTCATGTCTGCGCCAATGTGTTTAGAATTCATTACATCGTAAGCGCCTCCATAGGCTTTTCTGGTAATTACGGTAATTCTTGGGACAGTTGATTCGCTGAAGGCGTATAATAATTTTGCACCGTTAACAATAATACCATTCCACTCTTGGTCAGTTCCTGGTAAAAATCCTGGTACGTCTTCCAATACCAACAAGGGAATATTGAAACAATCGCAAAAACGTACAAAACGAGCTGCTTTTTTAGAACTGTTTACGTCCAATACACCAGCTAAAAACATCGGTTGGTTAGCTACAATCCCAATACTTCTTCCTCCTAAACGCGCAAATCCTACGATGATGTTTTCTGCATAATCCTTATGGATTTCATAAAATGAATCCTCATCAATGATACCTTCAATCACTTGATGCATATCGTAGGGTTTATTAGGATTCTCAGGAACTATGGTTGCTAAGGATTCTCTAACTTCTTCCTTAAGTTCAAATGGAAGTGCCTCTACTTTTTCTTTATTACTTTGCGGCAGATAACCCAACAGTTTTTTAATATGCTCTAAACATTCCACATCATTGGTGGCCGTTTTATGAGCGACACCAGATTTGGACGAATGCACACTTGCGCCACCTAATTCTTCACTTGTTACCTCTTCATTGGTTACTGTTTTTACCACGTTAGGACCTGTAACAAACATATAGCTAGTATCTTGAACCATCAATGTAAAATCTGTCATAGCCGGCGAATAAACGGCTCCACCAGCACAAGGACCCATAATGGCAGAAATTTGAGGAATCACTCCAGAAGCCTGTACATTTCTATAAAATATATCGGCATACCCAGCCAATGACCTTACACCTTCCTGAATACGTGCGCCACCAGAATCATTAAGACCTATAATTGGTGCTCCAACATTAACAGCCATATCCATAATCTTACAGATTTTTTCGGCATGGGTTTCAGATAGAGAACCGCCGAAAACGGTAAAATCTTGAGCAAAAACGTAAACCAATTTGCCGTTGACTGTTCCGTAACCTGTGACCACACCATCGCCATAGAAAACTTGCTTGTCCATTCCAAAACTTTTGGTTCTGTGTGTGACTAACGCGCCTATTTCTTCAAAAGAATGATTGTCTAATAGATACATTACACGTTCTCTTGCGGTTAGTTTTTTCTTCTGGTGTTGTTTATCTATTCTTGCTTGACCTCCTCCTAATTTGGCTTGTTCTATTTTAGTATTGAGGGTTTTGATGTTGTTGTTCATGCTTGTTTAATTTTATTTTTTCTTGCAATCCCGATAGCTATCAGGAGCCAAGGCGCAAAGCGGTGTCTGGTAATTTATATTTTATATAGTTTCAAATTCTTTGTGGAACTTAGAGACTTCTTTGTATTATTTGTGTGATACTATTTTTTTAAAAGCACTTCGACTTTATTTTATCCTGAGCTTAGTGGAAGGGCTTACTGTGACCAAATGGTTTAAATTGATACTCAAAAAAACTGCGACTGCGACTGGGACTGAAAACTAAATTGGTAGTCGTACAACCTTTTGTTCTTCTAAATAACGTTTCAAGCCTATCTTGGCCGCAATTTCAGCTTCTAACTTATGTTGTTTCTCTAAAAGGCTAGGTGAGTAGTGCTTTTTTACAAAATGGGTGTCAAAGTTGCCACTTCTAAAAGCCTCATGTTCACAAACAAAACGTCCAAAAGGTAAAGTGGTTTCTACGCCTTTTATATGATAATTATCGATTGCTTTTATCATCAATTCAATCGCTTCTTCCCTTGTTTCGCCATACGTAATTAGCTTAGAAAGCATTGGGTCATAATAAATGGGAATATCCATACCTTCCTCAAAACCATTATCGACTCTAATGTTTTCGCCTTTGGGTAATTGGTAAATTTCCAAATTCCCAACGCTTGGTAAAAAATCATTCACAGGGTCTTCAGCATAAACCCGAAGTTCCAACGCGTGACCATTGATTTTTAGATCTTCTTGTTTAATAGGAAGTGTTTCGCCTCGCGCGACTTTAATCTGCAACTCGACTAGATCCACACCAGCAATCCATTCGGAAACCGGATGCTCTACTTGTAATCTCGTATTCATTTCCAAGAAATAGAAATTGAGGTTTTCATCTAATAGGAACTCAACCGTTCCCGCACCAATGTAGTCACAGGAACGTGCGACATTTATTGCGGCTTGTCCCATTTCCGCTCTCAATTCTGGAGTTAAAACACGTGATGGTGCTTCTTCAACTACTTTTTGATGACGCCGTTGAATGGAACACTCGCGTTCAAATAAATGAATGACATTGTCGTGCATATCTGCCATCACTTGGATTTCGATATGTCTTGGTGATGCCACATATTTTTCTATAAACACAGAACCATCGCCAAATGCATTTTTTGCTTCACTAATGGCTCTGTCCATTTGCGATTCAAACTCCCCTTCGTTTTCTACAATACGCATGCCTTTTCCACCACCACCAGCAGATGCCTTAATTAAGATTGGAAAACCGATTTCTTTGGCTATTTTTTTCGCTTCTGGAATATCAGTAATGGCTTCGTCAGTTCCCGGAACCATAGGAATGTCATAAGCTTTAACGGTTTCTTTAGCCGCTAATTTACTTCCCATCACTTTTATGGCTTTATATCGCGGCCCAATAAATATGATATTATTAGCTTCGCACAATTCGGCAAAGTCGGCATTCTCACTCAGGAAGCCATAACCAGGATGAATCGCATCGACATGTAGTGATTTTGAAACTTCAATAATTTTATCACCTCTTAAATACGATTCATTAGATGGTGCAGGACCAATACAAACGGCTTGGTCTGCGAATTTTACATGAGGTGAATTCCGATCGGCTTCAGAATAAACAGCTACGGTTTTAATACCCATTTTCTTGGCGGTTCGCATGACACGAATTGCGATTTCTCCTCTATTGGCGACTAAAATCTTCTTCATATTATTCAAATTCTATTAAAAGTGAATTCTTATCAACGGTTTCTCCTTGTTTTACTTGTATGGATTTGATAACACCATCGCGAGGTGAATTAATCACATTTTCCATTTTCATGGCTTCCAAAATCAATAAGGGGTCATTTTCTTTTACGTCCTGACTTTCTTTCACGTTGATTTCTAAAATTAATCCAGGCATTGGAGCTTTAATATCATTGACTTGTTTTGAAGCGCCTATCTCAAATCCTAAAGCTTCAATTTGTTGGTCTAAGGCATCGTAAATATCGACATGGTAGGTGTTGTTATTTACTTTTATTGCATACGTTTTTTGATTGAAATCAGTATTCAGAATTTCGGCCTTAATTGAGGTATGGTGATGTAGAATATGAAATTTATTTGCAGAAGTTTCTACAACATCTAGCTTTTCCATCGTTTCTTCTGAGACATCGAAAGTATGGTTGTCGTTGACTTTTATTTTGTACATGTACTATAAATTTATTGAGTGATTAGCATTTAATCACTAAATCAACTGCAAAATATGAAAATATTAAGTTTTATTTTGTGAATTTCACAAAGATTTAAAGTGAGACTTTTCCTGATGTCGTTTAATCGCTTTTCGAGATAACACAATTCCAATAATTAAGGAAACAAAAGCACCAATGGAAATACCAGGAATAAAATTGATGAATAAGAAAAAGTCATAGGCGCCATGAAACAAAACAGCTAAGAATAATCCTGCCATATTAAGGGCAAACCTATTATTGGAGAATTTTGCTTTTCCCATATAATAACCCATCAAAATTCCAAAAGTCGCATGTGCAGGTACTGCTGTGAATGCTCGCAGAATAGCCGTTTGATACCCACCATCAATTACATACATGATGTTCTCTGTACAGGCAAAACCCATGGAGACCATAACCGCGTAAATGATACCATCGTAAGGTTCATTAAATGCCTTTTTAGGTTGGGCATAATATTTTACAATTACATATTTACTAAATTCTTCGGATAAAGCGACGACAATAAACGCTTGAATAAATTGCTGTCCAATGCTGAATGGATCAGTAACTGGAATCAACCGTCCAGTAAAGAAATACAAAACAAAAACGATTATGATACTTACAATGGCTCCAAATAGGAAACTGAAAATCAATAATTTTTTTGGTTCTTTTTCGTATTTATCTTGGGCATAGATATACAATAAAACTGTAAAAATGGGTGCAATGGCCAGTAAGAGTAAATTCATATTTGCTGTCTTGCTTTTATGGTTTTCAATATGAATTTATAATAATCTATATTGCTGGTTACAAAATGATTATTGGTTTTGCAATTTTTTAAAAGTGTTTCAAATGTTTCAAATGAAACTAATTTTAAAGCTTCAACTTCGGCTTCTTGAATAACAAGCTTATCTACGGGCACGTTCAATTCAGCTATAAAAACCTGATGGAATTCATTGTCTTGGATTTGACCGTCATTGTAATTGGTTTCATGAAGAAAGATCCCAATGTGTTGTAAACTATTAGGTTTTAATTTCAACCCAATTTCTTCTTCGGTTTCACGCAATGCGGCATTAATCAACGTTTCGCCTGCATCGATATGTCCAGCTACTGAAACATCCCAAAGTAAAGGGTAAATGGCTTTTTTATGTGAACGTTGTTGTAAAAGGATTTCACCTCTGGATGTAAATAACCATAAATGAATGGTATTATGGTACCATCCTTTAGCATGCGCTTCAGATTTTAAAGCTGTTTTTCCTGTCGGATTGCCGTGTTTATCAACGATGTCTATAATTTCATCCATAGCGCATTAAGACCTTTCAGGTTTTTAAAACCTGAAAGGTCTGGTAACTTTATTCAAAATAACTAAACGTTTCTCCGTCCTTTATTTTAAGAAGCGTTTCATAAATCAATTTAATCACATTTTCCACGTCATCTCTATGCACCATTTCTACAGTGGTGTGCATATAACGCAATGGTAGTGAAATAAGAGCAGAAGCTACGCCACCATTACTGTAAGCAAAAGCATCTGTGTCAGTTCCTGTGGCCCTCGATAAGGCAGCACGTTGAAATGGGATTTTATTCTTTTCAGCTGTATCTGTAATTAAATCCCGTAATTTTTGTTGTACAGCAGGTGCATAAGCTACCACTGGTCCTTTACCAATTTCCGCGTAGCCTTGTTTCTTCTGCTCAATCATTGGCGTGGTTGTATCGTGTGTGACGTCTGTAACAATCGCTACATTTGGTTTAATAGTTTGTGTAATCATTTCAGCACCACGCAAGCCTATTTCTTCTTGTACGGAATTGGTTATGTACAATCCGAAATCTAATTTCTTTTTGCTTTCATGTAGTAAACGTGCTACTTCTGCAATCATAAATCCACCAACTCTGTTATCCAAAGCTCTGCACACAAATTTGTCTTTATTCAGAATATGGAATTCATCCGGATATGTAATTACACAGCCTACGTGAACACCCATTTTTTCAACTTCATTTTTGTCTTTTGCTCCTATGTCTATGCAAATGTTGTCTGGTTTTGGTGCGTCTTCTTTCGATTTATTTCTCGTATGGATTGCTGGCCAACCGAAAACTCCTTTCACAATGCCATTTTTGGTATGAATGTTTACTATTTTACTAGGCGCAATTTGATGGTCGCTGCCTCCATTTCTTACCACGTAAAGCAAACCGTTATCTGAAATATAATTGACATACCATGAGATTTCATCAGCATGACCTTCAATAACCACTTTATATTTTGCTTCTGGATTAATGACGCCAACAGCAGAACCATAAGTATCTGTTATAAACTCGTCAACATATGGTTTTAGATAATCCATCCAGATTTTTTGCCCTTCCCATTCGTATCCTGTAGGTGACGCGTTGTTTAAGTATTTTTCTAAAAAGTCCATGGACTTTTTATTTAATAATTGTTTTTTAGCCATCTGTTTAAATTTTCCTTAAAAATAATAATATTAATAGGATTTTAAGGTTATAGCATTGAATTATTATTAATTTTGAATTCCGCTTAAATCGCAACTTTGGAATGGTTTTGGCGTTAAGGATAGTCATGAAGTATATTTTATATATAGCCTTATTTTTTTCAGTGGTTTTAAACGCCCAAGAAAGACCTGTAGAACAAGAACAAGATTCTACGGAAGTGCACTACATGATTATTGAAGGCGATTCCATTCCTGTGACTTCAGTGGAATTAAACGAAGTTTTGGTGTTGCCGAATTTAAAATTTGAAGATCGTAATGCCAGAATTCGCTATATTATTTTAAGGCGAAAAACCTTAAAAGTCTACCCTTATGCCAAGTTGGCTGCTGAACGTTTGGAAGCCTTACAAAAGCGACTCGATGAATTGGAACGTAAGCGCGATAAAAAACGCTATGCTAAGATTATTCAGAAATATATTGAAGATGAATTTTCTGCTGAATTAAAAAAACTCACAAAAACCGAGGGTCAGATTTTGGTCAAATTAATTCATAGACAAACCGGAACAACCACCTTTGACCTTATTAAGGAATTACGGAGTGGTTGGCGTGCCTTTTGGTTTAATAGTACGGCCAATTTGTTTGATATTTCCTTGAAGAAGGAATTCAATCCAATTGATGAAGAAGAGGATTACTTAATTGAGGACATTCTGCAAAGGGCCTTTCAGAATGAATTATTGAAACGGCAAGAACCCGCTTTTGATATTGATTTTTATGCATGTGTGAACAAATGGTCTAGGCCAAAAACACCTTCAAATACCAAAGGTTAACGATGCGAATTCAAACCAAGCTTGAAGAACAACTTAATACTTGGACACATGGTTTGGGTGCGCTTTTAGGAATTGCTGCTTTAGTTTTACTGATTATTCAAGCCGATAGCGCAAAACCATGGAGTCTATTTAGTGTCATTGTTTATGGCGTTTCGATTATCGTTTTGTTTTTAGCTTCAACATTTTACCATGCCGTAGAAGGGGAGAAGCGGCGGCATTATTTTAGAATCGTTGACCATGTGAGTATATATTTGCTCATTGCAGGAACCTATACGCCAGTTTTACTAATAGCACTTTCGGACAGTTTAGGTTGGCCCTTATTTTGGACGGTTTGGGGAATTGCCGCTTTTGGCGTGGTGATCAAGCTCTTTTTTACAGGACGTTTTGAGGTGGCGTCAACTCTTTTGTATTTAGTAATGGGTTGGCTTATTGTATTCGATTTTTCCAATGTTTCCCAAGCCCTTGGTTCAGATGGGATACTTTGGTTGTATGCAGGAGGATTATTCTATACCGTTGGAATCATTTTCTATGCGATTGATAAAATCCCTTATAATCATGTGATATGGCATTTGTTTGTTTTAGGTGGTGCGATTAGCCATTTTTTTATGGTGTATTTTTATGTGCTTTGAATGGGATTGCTAATTAGCGTTTAATGTTTATATCCTTATCGTTTTAGCAGTTTGTATATGAGTTTTTATGGGATTTATTTGTGCTTTAGCATGGAACTTTGTTTGAATTAGTTTTTTTATTCAATTGTATTTCAGCGTAATCTTTGTCGAAATCCATTTTTTAAATATTCAGACGCTTTTATGAGATAGTTCTGTTCGATATCTTGGTTTACCTTTAACACGCTATGAACCATTTCTTTTTGTCCATTTTTTAAATCGGTCAAGTTGATTTCAAATCCATAATCAACAGGGTGATAAGAATTCGACAAGACAATTTTTAGATTTTTGTCCGCATTATTGAATTCAAATACGTCTTTAATTATTACACCATTTGGTTGTTCGGAAAATTTGTAAATCGGTTTGTCAAAATCAAATTCCGTTATCAAAAATTCAAAAAAGCATTTGGTTTTTTCGATAAAATTTTCTCTTTTCGTATCGTAAGTTTCTTTCGAAGTCATTTTCTTTGAGGGCTGTAAAGGTCTTTTTGTTTGATTTTTGTTGCGATGGTTATGCACGTAATCTAGCGAATAAAAGCGAAACCGCCAGGATGACTTTGTCGGGCTAAATACTTATAGCTACTATTGACGTAGCTAATTTTTCTCAATGAACATATTCATGATATTGAAACCAAGTATTTTCCCGTGCTGATCTTTTTTGAAAGCCAATGATGGATAACCCATATCTCTAACGTCTAATACTCCGTTCGTTTCACTGCAAAGAACAATATTTACAGGTTGCGGAAAAATAGGTCCTTTTATTTTTAAGGATTCTCCATCGATGATCATTTCGAGATTCAAAGGTTGTCCTTCTACAGAATTATCTGTATAACTTCCAACAAAGGGTCTGAGATCAATATTTTTATTAGTGTTTTGTACTTGTTTTTCGCCTTCAATTAATTTGACAATAAATTTATCATACGCTGGAATTGGTGTTCTGCGTTCATATCGACTTTTTGTTTTATGGGCAATCACCATATCTAACTTTGGAATAATTGTAATATACTGTCCCCAAGCTCCAGCAGCAGTATAAGCACCTTCGAGTAATTCTATATCTGAATCAACATACAACCACCACATATAACTATAACCTTTAAAAAGACCATAATCTTCAGTTTTGCTTACCATTGTTGTTGTTTTATTTATCCAATTTTCTGGAATAATTTGTTTGTCATTCCACTTCCCTTTTCTTAACATAAGATATCCAAGTCTAGCCATATCTCTGGTTGATAGATAGAAGTGATAAGCAGGATGAATGGATAGTTTTTCATTTCCGTACTTCTTTTGATTGGCCAACTCAAAATCTTGAAATCCTAATGGTATAGCAAATTCATCTTCAAAGGCTTTGTAAATGTTATTTCCAGTCTTTTGTTCGAAAATGGTTCCTGCTACATTGAAATCCCAGTTATTATAATAAAAATGTTCGCCAGGTTTGAATTGACCTCTTTCAGGCATATTCGCACCAGAACCTGCATTTGCAGCTGGAAGATAAACACCAGACCTTGCATTTATAATTTGGTCTATTGTGGCTTGTTTTTCAGTTTCTGTAAGTGAGTTTACATCATCAATATCTAATTCTTTGAGAGTGGTATTGAGGTTAATTGTGCCATCAATCACGTACTTTCCGTACATCATACTCAAAACGCTTTTTCTTGCCGATGCCAAGTAACTTATTTCTTCAGTATCACCATACTCAAAATCAATTTTACCACTTTTGATTATCATTAATCCAGTCGTATTTAAGCTGTCTATTACATATTGTTTTAATAGATTCATTGGACTACAAGGCGAATTTTCTGAAGTATATTCCCATTCTTTATCTGGATAAGTGTAATGATCTTGTGCCGTTACTTTTTCTGTAAAAAGAAAGCCAACTAATAAAATAGAATATAAAATTGCTTTTATCATAATTGTGATTGGTTTAAATTAGCTACAACGTGTATTTTATTAGGATTTGAGTTTGGAATATATGTAAACATAGCGTTTTTTGTAAATATATATTATCCATTAGGGCATGTTATGCACACTTATTTAGCTATTATATTGTAACTCCCAAATAGTAATTATACAGAAATCAATCTCACTTCCACTTAATCCCACAGCCCACACTCGGCTTTTGGTCCGGATTTACAGTTTCGTTTTTTGTCAAGGCATCCATAGCTTTTCTGATGTCTTTTCCGGTTACTGGTTTGCCGTTTCCTGGTCTGGAATCATCCAACTGACCTGTGTAAACCAATTTTAAGTCTTTATCAAACAAGAAAAAATCGGGTGTGCATGCGGCATCATAAGCTTTGGCAACCTCTTGGGTTTGGTCGTACAAATAAGGGAAAATATAGCCATTATCTATGGCATTTTTTTTCATTAATTCTGGTCTATCCTGCGGATAATTATCGATATCGTTGCTAGAAATGGCAATGCAATTGATACCTTTTGAAACATAATCTTTTGCCAATTTAGAAAGTTGGTTGTTAACATGCATTACAAAAGGGCAATGATTGCAAATAAACATTACTAAGGTTGCCGTTGTTCCTTTTAGTTCATCTAATGACTTTTTGGTGTCGTCAACGGTGTCGATAAGTTTAAAGTCTGGTGCTTTTGTGCCAAGTGGCAACATATTGGATTCTGTGCGAGCCATTGTTTTTTTATATCTTTAGGATTAAATAATGAGTTACCCAAGGGTTAACCCATTAGGTTGAATTAACGAGAAACCCACTTTCGTGGGTAATATTATGGAAAAGATAATAACTTATGAAGACTTTACAAAGGTAGATTTGCGAATTGGGACAATTATTGCCGTTAATGATTTTCCGAATGCACATCGTCCTGCGTATCAACTTACCATCGACTTTGGAGATTTAGGAATTAAAAAATCCTCCGCACAGATTACGACACAATACCAAAAAGAGGAGTTGTTGCAAAGACAAATTGTAGCTGTAGTCAACTTTCCTAAAAAACAGATTGCCAATTTTATGAGTGAATGTTTGGTGATTGGTGCTGTGCAATCGGATGATGTGTTTTTGTTGCATCCTGAAACTAAGGTTAAGAACGGAGTGGTGGTTAGTTGATGGTTACCAAAAGTTTGATTTTTATCGGAATGCGTAAGATTTTATTCAATCTTATTTAGTATCGCTATTTTTTTTGGACACGAATTTCACTCATTATCACAAATAAGTAGTTCAAAAATTAATGAAAATCAATTTTAAATAATGGAACAAACCGAGAAATCAACTCGATTTTGTTTTTTTTTCGAATCTCCGTGAAATCTTGGTAATTTTTTTTTCTATTAAAAACAAAAAAAACCGTCACAAGTTGTAACGGTTTTAATTATATTCCTAAAAGTCAATTTTAGATATCGTCAAAACTAATATCCGTAAAACTTTCGGTGCTTTTTGTATCTTCTGGAGTTTTTGCTTCTTGAGCGACAAAATCATCTTCACGCTTAAAGTCTTTTTGGTGACGCTCGCTAATCACTTCTGTACCTTTTTCATCAATGATATAATCGGTCATTTCAGCTAAGATTTCCCTAAATTCAACAAAATCCTCTTTGTAAAGGTAGATTTTATGCTTTTTATAATGGAACGAACCATCGTCATTGGTAAATTTCTTACTCTCCGTAATCGTTAAATAATAATCACCAGCTTTTGTAGCTCTAACGTCAAAGAAATAGGTTCTTCTTCCAGCGCGTAATACCTTAGAATAAATTTCTTCTTTGTCCATCATTTCATAATCACTCATATCTCAATTTTTTTTAATTTCAAATCCAAAAATCTAAAAAAAAAGTAACCTAAGCAACAAATACTTACATTTCTTTTTCTGAGAGCTGTTTTATATAAAGCTCTTTATAATAACCATCAGTATTTGTAAGACTTTCATGATTACCAGACTCTATTATTTTACCATCTTCCAAGACGATAATTTTATCAGCATTCTTTGCCGACGATACACGATGGCTGACAATTATAGTTGTTTTGTCTTTAGTTAACTTTACTAGATTTTTTAAGATCTTTTCTTCAGTTTCTGTGTCAACGGCAGATAAACAGTCGTCAAACAATAAAATATCCGGTTTTTTAATAACGGCTCTCGCAATAGAAACACGCTGCTTTTGACCGCCAGATAGTGTAATACCACGCTCGCCCAATACTGTATCGTAACCTTTGCTGAATCCGATGATGTTTTTATGTACTCTGGCATTTTTTGCGGCTTCCATAACCTCATCATCAGTGGCATCTTCTTTTCCAAATTTGATATTATTTTTTATAGTGTCCGAAAATAAAAAGGCATCTTGCGGTACATAGCCAATACTTTCTCTTAGGCTGAAAAGATTTAAGTCTGAAATAATAGTATCATCAATTAATATGGTACCATTATCAATATCATACAAACGACCAATTAAATCTAGTATTGTGGATTTCCCTGAACCTGTTTTCCCTAAAATGGCTAAGGTTTGTCCAGATTTCAGCGTGAAACTCACATCTTTTAAAGCTTTAATATTGGTATCAGGATAAACGAAGGATACATTTTTAAATTCAATATCCCCTTTTATCGGTGTAAGTTCGTTGGCGTTGTTTTTAATGTCTGGTTCTGTATCCAAAAATTCGTTAATACGTTCTTGTGAGGCTTCAGCTTGTTGGATTAAAGACGTTACCCAACCAACAGTAGCAACTGGCCAAGTAAGCATATTGACATAAATGATAAATTCTGCAATGGTTCCAATATTTTCAATTTTGCCATTCATATATTGCATACCACCAACATAGATAACGATAAGATTACTGACGCCAATCAATAAAATCATTAGTGGAAAAAATAAGGCCTGTACTTTAGTGAGGTTAATTTGTTTCTGACGATTTTCTGAAGAAAGATGTTCAAATTCCACATTGGTTCTAGGTTCAATACCATAAGATTTTATGACCGAAATGCCGCTGAATGTTTCCTGTGAATACGTAGAAAGTGTAGAAAGCGATTGTTGCACTATGGTACTTCGCTTATTGATCATTCGGCTCAATTTATAAATGGCAACCGATAAAAACGGTAAAGGAAGTAAGGTGTATAAGGTTAATGATGGAGATCGATCGACCATGTAAATAATGGCGACTGCAAAAAGGGTGAGCGTGTTCATGGTGTACATTATTGCAGGACCAACATACATCCTTACCTTACCGACATCTTCACTAATACGATTCATAAGGTCACCAGTTCTGTTCGACTTATAGAAATTTAAAGACAGTACTTGATAGTGCTGATAGACTTCATTTTTAAGATCGAATTCAATATAACGCGACACATTAATAATTGTTTGTCGCATTAAAAACGTGAATACGCCAGCAACCACAGCGGCTCCAATAAGATAGAGAATATTTGTGGTTAGGTCACTTTTAAAAACTTCCTCAGTAATTTTGCCATCCAAACGGTCTGACACTACATTGATGGAGGCACCGATTAATCTTGGTGTGAAAAGCGCAAAGATCTTGGCGATGATCGTGATAATAATACCAACAATTAAGCGGTATCTGTATTTGTAAAAGTATTTATTAAGGTGTTTTAGTGCTTTCATTCTGTATTTGGTAGCGAACTTATTCTGATTTCTTCTCTCCTAAATAGCCTTCCGGATCAATTAAAAACAAATACTAAGATCAGTTCAGCTCAAAAGTATTACGATAATCGTATTTTATAGTTAATATTTTGCTAATGCTCCATTTATAATTTATTTTTGCACGCTGTTTTTAGATTATCTTTAAACGCCCTAAAAATTTAACTTGCATGACTTCAGAAATTATATCATCAAAAGAATTAAAAAAAGTAGATCCTGTTTTTGGACAACCATCTTTTGATGACCATGAGCAAATCGTTTTTTGCAACGACAAAGATACTGGTTTAAAAGCTATAATCGGTATTCATAATACAGTTTTAGGACCAGCTTTGGGTGGTACCAGAATGTGGAACTACGAGAACGAATGGGAAGCACTGAATGACGTGTTACGCTTGTCTCGTGGAATGACATTTAAGTCTGCCATCACAGGATTAAATCTTGGTGGAGGAAAAGCGGTGATTATTGGTGATGCTAAAACCCAGAAAACACCAGAATTGATGAAGCGTTTTGGAGAATTTGTTCATTCTTTAAGCGGACGATATATCACAGCGGAAGATGTTGGGATGACAACCGAGGATATGGACACGGTTAGAGAAGTCACACCTTATGTTACAGGTATTTCTGAGAGTAAAGGTGGTGCAGGAAATCCTTCTCCAATCACGGCTTATGGTGTTTTTATGGGCATGAAAGCTGCGGCTAAATTTCAGTTTGGATCTGATATTTTAGAAGATAAAAATGTATTTGTACAAGGTATTGGTAACGTTGGTGAAGCCCTTGTTGAGCATTTGGTCAATGAAGGTGCTAATGTTACGATTGCGGACCTTAGCCAAGATCGTTTAGAAGAGGTACGTTCAAAATATGGGGCGACGATTTATGGAGGTCATGATATTTATAGTGAAAATATGGACATCTATGCACCTTGCGCCTTAGGTGCCACCATTAATGATGATACCATTTATAAATTGAAAGCTAAAATTATTGCAGGAGCTGCAAATAATCAATTAGCTGAAGAAAAAAAGCACGGTAAAATTTTGCAGGAACGTGGCATCGTTTACGCACCTGATTTTTTAATCAATGCTGGAGGAATTATAAACGTTTATGCAGAATTAGAGAATTACGATAGACAAGAAATAATGCGTAAAACGGAAAACATCTATAATACGACACTCGAAATTTTAGACAACGCAAAAGTGAATAATTTAACAACGCACAATGCTGCCTTAAATATAGCTAGAGAGCGCATTGAAACCCGTAAAAGAGAAAATATGAAATAGAGGTTGATTAATTTTTATTTCAAAATGAAGTGATTTAAACTATTAACATTTAAGCGAAAATTAATGATTTTTTGGCTAGTTGAAGACTTTTTTGATTTACATAGCATCGTTACGGAAAGAAAAAAAGACAATAAATAGACGAAAAAGAGAAATTTTTTAGCGAATGGAAAAAGTTTAAATGACTTCAATAAAATAATAGTATTTTTGCAAGGTGAATTTTTAAAAATTCACCTTTTTTAATAATCTATAATAAAGTGAGTTCTTACACATGCTAAACCGAAGACACATCAGAATAAAAGTTATGCAATCTATGTATGCTTTTAAAGGCACAGAAAGTGATGATTTAATAAAAGAGCAAAAGTTTTTGCTTCACAGTTTAGATAGCATGTATGATTTATACCTGTCAATTTTAGCCTTACTTACCGAACTGCACAAAAAGAGTAAGGATCATAACGAAAAGCTTCAAAAGAAGTTAATAAAATCTGAGGCAGATAAAAACCCAAGTTTAAAGTTTCAAGACAATCAACTTTTACATCTTATTAGTAGCAATACGATGTTACAAGATGCGATATCGAAGCGGAAATTAAATTATTGGGATTTGGATTTTGAGTATGTCGATATCATTTTTAAGGCGATTTTAAAAAGCGACCTTTACAAAAATTACACAACCCAAACGGAGACCAGCTTCAAAAAGGACAAGCAGTTTATAATCGAAATATTTACTGAAATCATTGCGCCTAATGATAAGCTTTACGATTTTTTTGAAGATAAAAAACTGACTTGGGTAGATGATCTACCAGTGGTGAATACGGCTATTTTGAAAGTATTACGAAAGTTAAAGCTAACTTCTCCAGAAACTGCATTATTGCCAGATTTATATAAAGACGAAGACGATAAGGAATTTGCGATTGATTTATTCAAAAAAACATTTCTTAACAGCTCAAAATATGCTGAGGAAATAAGCGAAAAAACGACTAATTGGGATTCTGAACGTTTGGCAAGTTTAGATGGTGTGTTGCTAAAAATGGCACTTTGTGAATTTCAGAAGTTTTCATCCATACCTTATAAAGTGACTATTAATGAATATTTAGAAATAGCCAAGGAATATTCTACACCGAAAAGTAGCTTATTTATCAATGGGATTTTAGATAAAATAGTAAAGGAGTATCAATCTGAAAATATACATCTCAAAACAGGAAGAGGCCTGATGTAATATTTATATTATATTTAATTTTTTAGGTTTTAGTATGCAGTAATACATCTTTTTCGTACAAAAAGCTGTTAAGAAAGGACTAAAAATTTTAATTAGACAAAATAATCATTAGCTTTGCCAGCTGAAAATAAATCTTAACCATTAAAAATAAAAATAATGAAAAAAGTAATTTTAGGACTTAGTGCATTATGTATGGTAGCATTTACATCTTGTAAAGAAGATGCTGCTAGTAAAATTAAATCTGAAAATATTGCAGTTGCAGCAGAAAGAGATGCTAATGCAGGAGATTTTCCAGTAATTTCATTTGATAAGACGGAACATGATTTCGGAACTATTGAAAATGGAACGCCTGTAGAAACAACATTTAAATATACCAATACAGGTAACTCTATGTTAGTTGTAAGTAATATTAAAAGTACTTGTGGTTGTACAGTACCATCTAACTGGACAAAAGAAGTTGCGCCAGGAGAAACAGGTGAATTTGCTGTAAAGTTTAACGGAAAAGGAAACGGAAATAAAGTTAGCAAGTCAGTTACCATGACTACGAATACTGAGAAAGGTAAGGAAATAGTTAAGATTTCTGCGTTTGTAGAAAAGGATCCTAATGCGCCAGAAAAAGCAGCAGTTAAGCAAACTGCTCAGCCAGCGGTTAATCCTTTAGCAACACCAGCTGCGGCTCCAAGAAAGTCATCTACACAACCAGGTCACGAAGGTCATAACCACGATTAATTATAATTGTTGAATGGATTTAGGAACAGTATTACCGTTTTTAGGCATATTTGCTGTGATGTATTTCTTTATGATTGCACCACAAATGAAACGCTCTAAACAAGAAAAGAAGTTTGCTGCTGAATTAAAACGTGGCGATCGTGTAATTACCAAAAGTGGAATGCACGGAAAGGTTGTAGATCTTAATGATAAAGATAACAGTTGTGTTATTGAAACGTTAGCAGGAAAAATAAAATTTGACCGTTCCGCAATTTCTATGGAAATGAGTACAAAATTAAATGCACCAGCAACGAAAAAATAAGCTGATTACATTTTAAAAATATAAAAAGACTGTTCGTTTATTTGAACAGTCTTTTTTTTTGTTTTGCAGGTTGGTAGTGTAGTTCATTACGAGGTTTTCAAAAATTAAATGGATCATTGTGATTAATAAATCAGTGTTATTCGCTTCCGAAATTTGACAAGTAAGATATTTTACCATAGTGTAATTGATAGACATAATTTGCACTTTTAAAACCGAAATCAATTTAATGTGTAATTATATCGAGTATTTTAGGAGAAACTTAAACCTGAACATATATTTATACAAACAAAACAATGTGCTATTAACCAATTCTTTATTTTCCCTCATTATAAGTGAATTGAGATTACAATTTTTGTTTTAAATTAAATTAGTTTTAAGTAAGTTGTTAAATTAAAAAAGCCCTTTTCATTGGTTGTGAAAGGGCTTTTTTTCATTTATATTAAGATTATACTAGTCCATAAACTTGGCTTTTAATTCTGGAGTCGGGATCATACACGATTCTTTTTTACCATACCACTTATAGCGGTTCTTCGCAATATAATTATAAACCCAATTTCTGATAAAAGTGGGTACAATTAAAAAAATGGACAAAAAACTGGTTGGAAATCCGAGATGACTTGCCACTAGCAATGCAGCAGTAGATTTATAGGTTAATTTATCCTTTTCAGGATTATAGAGCAATATGGAATCTGTTTTTTCTGTATCGATATTGAATTTTTCAATGATTTCTTTTCCAATAGTACTTTGCAAAGGCGCAAACAGAAATTTGTCTTTTTTATCTCGTTTGATAACAAACAAAACACTTGCGTTGCATAGATTGCATACACCGTCAAAAAGAACTAATTGTTTGTTATTTGGAATTTCTGTCATTTTTTATGTAATCTTAATCTAAATCATTTATTTCATCCTATCTGAACTCTGAAAACTGCTGCCTACTTTTTAGTGGCTTCGACCAATTCCAATTGATCCAAGCTAACATTAGTTGTAAACATACCATAATTAACATTGGCTTTCTTTTTCTCGATAGAATCAATACTCCCAACAGCTCTGCCATCATGCAATCTTACGCGGTCACCCACTTTTAAGATAGCTTTTGGTGGTTCAGGTTTTTCTTTCTTCTTTCTTTTCTCTTCTTTTTTCTTTTTACGAATGACTTCAACTTTTTTCTCCGCTTCTTGTTTGACTTGTCTTTGCTTATGTTTTTCGGCACGTTTTTGCTTCGCCGAAACCTTTTTTCGTTTCGAATTTTCAATTTGAACCAATCTGAATAATTCTGCCATCAACTCACGCTTTTTCTTATCTTCAAAGTATTTTTCTGAAATGTCATTTACCTTTTGGCCTAAGTAAATTAAACGCTGATTGGAATCATAGAGTTCCTGAAAACTTTCTAATTTTTTCTGAACCTTTGCGTTCACTTCTTCAAGTTTATCAGCTTCCGATAATTTTTTCTTTTCATTCTCTTTTAGCGAACGTTCAGTGCGTTCTAACTTGCTTCGTTCTTTCTGAAGTTTTGCAATAGTGGCATCAAAACGAACCTTACCTCGTTCTATCTTCTTTTTCGATTTATTGATTAAACTATAAGGAATGCCATTTTTTTGAGCCACTTCAAAGGTGAATGAACTTCCTGCTTGTCCAACGACCAACTTGTACATTGGTTCTAAAGTTTTTTCATTAAAAAGCATATTGGCGTTTTCAATATGCGGCAATTCATTCGCCAATAATTTTAAGTTAGAATAGTGCGTAGTTATGATTCCGAAGGCTTCACGTTCGTAAAATACTTCCAAAAATGTTTCGGCTAAAGCGCCTCCCAATTCAGGATCACTTCCAGTTCCAAATTCATCTATTAAGAATAATGTCTTATTGTTGACTTTTCGTAAAAAATAATTCATCTGCTTCAAACGATAACTATAAGTGCTGAGATGGTTTTCAATGGATTGGTTATCACCAATATCGCTCAAAATCCGATCAAACAAACAGACATAACTGCGCTCATGTACGGGAATTAGCATGCCACATTGTAACATCACCTGAAGCAAACCAACCGTTTTCAGCGTGATGCTTTTTCCGCCAGCATTAGGTCCGGAAATCACAATAATTCTACTGTCTTTTTTTAAACCAATGGATTGTGGAAATGTTTGTTCCCCATTTTCCTTATTGGTCAGATAAAGCAGAGGATGATAGGCATCTCGCAGGTACATACTGCGTTCTTTAGAGAATTCTGGCAAAATGGCGTCCATGCTTTGCGCATATTTTGCTTTCGCCGAAATTAAATCTATGTTGGTTAAAAATAATTGATAATCGTGAAGAAGTGGCAAGAACAGGCGTATGTAATCCGTTAGTTCTTTTAAAATTTTAATAACCTCTTCTTTTTCTTCGTACTCTAAATTGTTAAGTTCTCTGGTGTATTGTAAGGTGGTTTCCGGTTCAATATAAACTATGCTTCCGGTTTTACTGCCACCCATAATCGCACCTTTTACTTTTCTGCGGTACATAGCTTTTACAGCAAGTACACGTTTGTTTTCTACAACGGATTCTCTAATATCATCTAAATAATCTAAGTTGTGATAGGTGTTTAGAGCTGAAGAGAAACTACTGTTTATTTTGCCTTTGAGTTTATTGATAGATTGGCGTAAAGAAGAAAGTAGAGGAGAGGCATCGTCCTTAATATCGCCAAAACGATTTACAACAGCATCTACCTGTTCAATAATAGATGTATTGATTTCTATATGTTGACTGGATTGTAGTAACTTAGGATAATAGTCTTCGAATTTCTTCAAGAATTTTAGAATTGAATTTACGGTCAACGACATGCCGACTATCTTTTGAAAACTGGAAACTTCGAGATAGGTGTTTTCAATTTTTAGTAATTTCAATTCTTTGGCAATGGTTTCGAATCCATGGTTTGGGATTCTGTTGTCATTTTCAAAGGATGATAGGTATTCATTAACGTAGCCAAGTTCTCGCATTAGTTGTTCTTCTTCTTTAAATGGAAGAACAGACAATACGGCTTCCTTTCCTAAAGCTGTAAGTGTATGTGCGCTAATTTGGTCTAAAACCGTAAAAAACTCGAGATCTTTTAAGGTTTTTTCATGAATGTTTATCATGTACTAATGTAAGTTTTTAGAATTGCAAATTTAAGATATTATAGAACATTATAAGTATGAAGACACTGCTAATACTGTTAAGGTTACGATAACTAAAAGTATAAATAATGGCATTATAAATTTTAACCATTTACTAAAGTTAATCTTCGCTACAGCAAGGGATGCTAAAATTAACCCTGTTGGATTTATAAGATAGAACAGTCCTAATCCATATTGATAAGTATTAACAACGATTTCGCGACCTACACCTACTGTATCTGCCAAAGGCGCCATTATGGGCATCGTTAAAACAGCCATTCCTGAAGAACTGGGAATAAAAAATGATAATCCGGAATAAATCATGGTCATTGAACCCGCAAAAACCCCTTTATTCATTCCTGTCGTAATATCGCTGGCGTAATACAATAAAGTGTCGCTTATTAAACCATCGGTCATTAAAACAGTAACACCTCTTGCTATTCCGATGATTAGCGCTACACCTAACAGGTCTCCAGCGCCTTTTACAAAAGTTTCAATAAAATCTGTTTCACTGATCTGAATAATAAACCCAATTAGTATAGCTCCAACTAAGAAAACAGTGGTCATTTCTACAAACCACCAATCGAGCATGGAAACTCCAATAATCATAAGGATAAATGAACATGTGAAAATAAATAAGGCGAGTTTTAATCGCCAATTAAAATTAATATTAGAGCTATCTTTTAGAGCGAATAATTCTGCAATTTCATGTCTTTGATGATAAATCAATGATTTTGTCGGATCGTTTTTAACACGTTTGGCATATCGTATGATATAAATTATGGTAATGGATAAACATAAAAGTAACATAAATATACGGCCGTATAAACCGGTTGTCCAATTGATACCAGCAGCATCACTAGCAATAATGGTAGAGAATGGATTTATGGTGGAACACATGGTACCAATCGCTGACCCTAAGAAAATACTGGCCACACCAACCATAGCATCATATTCAGCTGCTAAAAAAACCGGAATTAAAATTGGAAAGAAGGCAATGGTTTCTTCCGCAAAACCAAATGTAGTTCCACCTAAAGCAACCAAAGAAGTTACAAGAACAATAAGTAAGGATTCTCTACCTTTCAATACCGTTGCCAATTGTCCTATGGCAGCATCAAAAGCACCAGATTTGTTTAAAACGCCAATTAATCCACCAATAATTAATACCAAGAAAATAATATCTGCAGCTTCAATAATTCCTTTAACTGGAGATTTTACAAAATCGAAAAAACTTTGTGGTTTAGCGTCTAGTTTATTGTAAGTTCCAGGAATGTTAATGGGTTTGTATATATCTCCATTGGTAAACTTTTCTATAGGTATATTAATATTCAAATCATCGAGAGACGCTTGAGACGCTGTGATACTTATTTCCTTATCTAGACTTAAACGAGTAAATTTGTCCGTTGCCGTATCATAACTTAAAGTATCATATTTTCCTGCTGGGACAAACCAGGTTAAAAGTGTTACTAAACCTGCAATAATAAATAATATGGTTTGTGCAGAAGGGAATTTTAGATTTTTCATTCTGAGTTGGTTATCGGTAAATTTAAGAATATAATCTGTTTTAAAATATGAATGTAAATATAGACCAAAGCTGGAAAAAATATCTCAATTCCGAATTTGAAAAACCTTATTTCAAAGATTTGGTAACTTTTGTAAAATTCGAATATCAGAATCATACCTGCTTCCCAAAAGGATCTGATATATTTAATGCCTTTAATCATTGTGCTTTTGATATGGTTAAAGTTGTAATTATTGGTCAAGATCCCTATCATGGGATTGGTCAGGCAAATGGTTTGTGTTTTTCCGTTAGTGATGGTATTTCGCATCCACCCTCATTGATTAATATATTTAAAGAGATCGAAAAAGACCTTGAAATCCCATATCCTAAAAGTGGTAATCTAATGCCTTGGGCAGCACAAGGTGTATTGCTATTAAACGCAACTTTAACCGTAAGGGCGCATAATGCAGGAAGCCATCAAAATAAAGGCTGGGAGCAATTTACGGATGCCGTAATAAAAATGATAAGTGCAGAAAAAAGTAATGTTGTGTTTTTATTATGGGGCGGATTTGCCAAAAAGAAAAAGAAATTAATTGATACAACTAAGCATATTGTATTAGAAAGTGGACATCCCTCTCCATTAAGTGCTAATAGAGGCTATTGGTTTGGAAATAGACATTTTAGTAAAACTAACTCCCAGTTGGAGCAAGTTGGCGAGACTTCAATTGATTGGAAACTAGAGTAGGCGTTTTTTCAGATTTAAAAGACTCCGATTTTATAGGACGAGGTAATCTATTATCTTCCTTTTTAGTTGTTTTGTTACAACTAAAGATCAACAACAAGAAATTTATCGCAACTAAGAAAGATAAAATCAGAGTAATTGTAAGAATCATATTATTCTGTCGTGTTGTTAATTGTAAAAGTTTTGTTAAATCAAATGTAAGAAATTTTTTTAGAATTTGAAAATTATGGCTAAAATCAGTTTGTTTGTAGCCAAAAATAGTCTCAAATTATATACAAAAATAGCACAATCTCTATGTGTTTCAAACATTTATTTAACGTTCTACCTCATGTACTAATTCCGTATAATCTACCTTTTTTGGAATAATATTTAAGTCAAAAAGTTGCTCTTGTACATTTTCTATGGTTTTTTTATCCATAACATTTTGAGACCATTCAGTCAGTGATAACCATTCTTGTACATCTTCTAATTCTTGCTCATAACGATTAGCAATGGTTTTATCAATACTTGGTATGGATTTGAATTCAGCTGTTGTCTGATTCACAATATCTAAAATTATCTTTAAGGTATCTTCATTATTTTCAATAAACTCATCACGAACTGCAATAACAAAACAGGGCCAAGGTGACGGACAATTTGCAATACGTCTAAAAATACCATCATCAACGATAGGTTTGGTGGTAAATTTTTCCCACATAAAATAATCAGCCTTGTCTTCTGTTAAGCCTCTTATCGCACCATCTAAATTCTTTATGACTTCAAAATTAAGATCCTTTTCTAAATCCCAATCATTGTTTTTTGCATTGATGTAAGCCATGAGGTGTGAGCCAGAACCATATCTACTAATAGCAGCTCGACTCCCTTTTATATCTTCAATAGTTTTAAATTTTGAATCTGTTGCAACATGAATGCCCCAGATTAAAGGCGTTTCAACAAAGGTCTGTACAATTTTTGAAGGATTACCATCAATAATATCTTTTATGATTCCTTCAGTCAATATGACGGCCATATCAATTTCGCCAGAACGAAGCGCTTTATTCATTTCTCCAGTTCCGCCATGATAATCGTGCCACCTTAAGTTGATGTCTTGATCTTTGTATTCGCCATTTTTTAATGTTAAATACCAGGCTAAATTGAAGTGTTCTGGTACGCCTCCTATGTTTACTTTTTTCATGCTATTCTAACCTTCCTAAAGGGAAGGGATTTTCAATTATTATGGAATTAGTTTTATCTAAATATTCACAATACGCTCCAAAGCATATAAAATCAACTTATCAACCGTTTTCTTTGGATTTTTACTGAAATCTCCAGTCGCTCTATTCGCAATAATGGCATTGAGCGATAACGCTTCGTGGCCTAATAACTTCGATAGGCCGTAAATCACAGAGGTTTCCATTTCAAAATTGGTAATTCTGAAGTCTTTATAGCTAAAGTTATCTAATTTTGAATTGAGACCTGCATCTTGCAATGGTAAACGCAAAACACGTCCTTGTGGCCCATAAAATCCTCCGGCAGTTCCTGTCATGCCTTTAAAGATGCTATGGCCATCGAAGTATTTTTCAAGATATTTACTGTTATTGATAATTATTGGTCTTGCTTTATTTTTATCCCAATTGGTATGTTTAATGAACTCGTCCTCAATTTCAGGATTGGAAATGCCATCAATCTGATAAAAATGTAACATACCATTGATATCCAAAGCATGTGTACTAATCAAAAATGCATCAACAGGAATGTCTTTTTGCAAAGATCCAGAAGTGCCGATTCTAATAATGTTTAGACTGGATAATTCTGGTTTAACTTTCCGGGTTTTTAAATCGATATTGACCAAGGCATCCAATTCATTGAGAACAATATCGATGTTATCTGGACCAATTCCTGTTGAAATAACTGTAATTCGCTTATCTTGATAATAACCAGTTTGTGTTTTAAACTCACGTTTTTGCGTGCTAAATTCAATACTGTCAAAATGTTTCGTAATTTTCTCTACCCGATCTTGGTCGCCCACAAAAATGATGGTGTCCGAAATATCTTCTGGCTTCAGGTTCAAATGATAAACACTTCCATCTGGATTTAATATCAGTTCTGAATCTTTAATTGCCATGATTTATGGTTTGAATAAGTTTATTTTGTTCTTCGTTAAATTGATATTCCAAACGGTTTACACCACCATAAGTCATATCGTTATTGACTTCTGAGGCAAAATTATGCTGTTTTAGTAAGGCTTCATGTCCTTTTCTATTAAGTGTAATTTGATTTTCAGTTTTGTTGAAAAACATATCTAATTCCTCAATTTTACGCTTTAGTTGCATATCGCTATAGCCGTAATAGCCTTGATAATTTAAGCAATAGCCTAATAAATGATTTTCGGATTTAACGTTGTTTTGTTTTACTAAATTTAAGATATGGGCTTCAAGCGTTCCCAATCCACTCTGATGATGTGGAAAACGTTTTAAATGTGCTTTTAAACAACTGCTCAGGTATTTGAAATTAGAGGTTTTAACAATATAGGGTTTAAAAATATTGTGATCTTTTCCACAATAGGTTCGCCATAGCGCAATTGCCAATTCGATATCTTCTCTAGTTAATAATACCTTTTCTTTATAATGTGTTTTAATCTGCGTAGGACTCAATTCCGCTAAGCCTTTTAAATTCTTTTCACCTTTGATGCGTCCGCTACAAATAAGATATAATGGTTTATCAATATTTCTTTGGTGTAACAAATTTATAATACCCAACAAATTAATATGGCAGAATAAATCGAATTCAAACCACAGGTTGATTTCATCATATTTATCAATATGGTTTAATTTAGACAATTCAGCTTGAAGTTCGTTAGAATTAACTTCTATATCATAATAAGATTTTAAAAACTCACTTCGTATATCAAAGAATTCTTTGGAATCTATTTTCGGAATCGTTGGGCCTTCGCATAACATTTCTTGCCACGTGAGCATGTCTTCCGTAAAATCAAGCTCTCTTAAATAATCCGTAAGAACATCTCCATTCGTAATATGTAAACCATTTTTTGCCATAAATATTAACCTCCAACACGTTTAACGTTAAATCCTTTATCTTTCAGCATCGTCATTATTTTATCTCTGTAATCGCCTTGGATTATAATTTTATCATCCTTAAAACTTCCTCCGACGCTTAGTTTAGTTTTAAGTTCTTTGGCTAATTTCTTAAAATCTTCTGTTGCACCTGTATAGCCTTCCAGAATAGTAATAGGTTTTCCCTTTCTTTTTTCGTACTTACAAAGTATTGGATCGTCTTGTAACCACAAACTCTCTTTTGAATCTTCAGTGGTGTTCGTTGGCTCAGGAGTATGATCTGGGAATAGATTTTTTAATTGATCTTGTAAATCCATTGTTTTAGTGTTCAGTCTTCAGTCTTCAGTCTTCAGTGATTAGCACGAACATTTAATGGACTGCTTACTGAGGACTGCCAACTGCTAACTATTTTTTAATAAGTCCAAGCTCAATTAAACGTTCGTTTAGAAATTCGCCAGCCGTGATATCTTCAAACTGCTTTGGGTTATCTTCATCGATACAACTTTCTAGAACATCTAATTTCATTTCGCTAATAGGATGCATGAAAAACGGTATGGAGTAGCGCGAAGTGCCCCAAAGTTCTCTTGGTGGATTTATAACACGATGAATTGTAGATTTCAATTTATTATTGGAATGTCTCGATAGCATATCGCCTACATTGATCATTAATTCGTCTGGTTCTGCAATCGCATCAATCCATTCGCCGTCGTTGCGCTGTACTTGCAGACCACGACCTTGCGCACCCATTAATAACGTTATTAAATTAATATCACCATGAGCTGCAGCTCTTACGGCATTTTTAGGTTCTGAAGTAATAGGTGGATAATGAATTGGTCGTAATATGGAATTTCCATTATGGATATAGTCATCAAAATAAGTCTCTTCTAAATCAAGGTAAAGTGCCAACGCTCTCAAAACATATTTAGCTGTTTTTTCGAGCATTTGATAGGTTTGTTTTCCTATTTTATTAAAATTCTCCAATTCCTTAACTTCAACATTTTCAGGATATTCTTTGCGTCTTTCCGGATCATCTTCAACATACTGGCCAAAGTGCCAGAACTCCTTTAAATCCCCTTCTTTTTTTCCTTTAGCACTTTCTTTCCCAAAAGATACGTAACCACGTTGGCCACCAATTCCTGGTATTTCATAGCTTTCTTTTACTTCTAAAGGCAAGTTGAAGAAATTCTTAACTTCATCATATAAATTATCGACCAAAGTGTCGTCTAAGAAATGTCCCTTTAAAGCCACAAAACCTATATCTTCATAAGCTTTTCCTATTTCGTCTATAAACTTTTGCTTTCGTTTTGGATCGTCAGAAATGAAATCCTTTAAATCTACGCTAGGTATTCTATCCATTGGAATGTTGTTTAATTTTTTGTCAATATACAAATGTAACGAAAATACTACTAAAAAAATAGGTCGGATTTATTGACAAATTGAAGTCCATTATGGTTTATTGAAGCAATTTTATTTACATTTGAAACACTATTCCATCTCATAAACAATAATAAATATCCGAAATTGGTATTGCCGAAATAATATTTTATGCCAACAATCACAAAAAGTAACATTGCCTACGACAAAAGAAATTTAAGTGATAAGAAGCTCCTAGAGCTTTATTACAACATGCTTAAACCTCGCTTAATAGAAGAGAAAATGCTCATTCTATTGCGACAAGGAAAAATTTCTAAGTGGTTTTCTGGAATAGGACAAGAAGCCATTTCCGTAGGTGTGACCATGGCTCTAAAACCTAGTGAGTATATTTTGCCAATGCATAGAAATCTTGGAGTTTTTACAACACGGGAAATTCCTTTGCATCGTTTATTCTGCCAATGGCAAGGTAAAGCGAGTGGGTTTACCAAAGGTAGGGACCGCTCGTTTCATTTTGGAACACAAGAGTATAATATTGTTGGAATGATTTCGCATTTGGGACCACAATTAGGTGTTGCAGATGGGATTGCTTTGGGAAATTTATTAGAGAAAAACGGGAATGTAACAGCTGTTTTTACTGGAGAAGGCGGAACTAGTGAAGGCGATTTTCACGAAGCCTTAAATGTAGCTTCTGTTTGGCAATTACCAGTAATATTCTGTATTGAGAATAATGGTTACGGACTTTCTACGCCCACTAACGAACAATATCATTGTAAACATTTAGCCGATAGAGGAAAAGGTTATGGTATAGAATCGTTTATTTTAGATGGCAATAATGTGATTGAAACTTATACTAAGGTTCAAAAATTAGCAGAAAGTATTAGAAAACGTCCACGTCCGATTTTGATAGAATTTAAAACCTTTAGACGCAGAGGCCACGAAGAGGCGAGTGGAACAAAATATGTGCCTCAAGAGTTGATGGATGATTGGGAAGCTAAAGATCCCATAGAAAACTTTAGAAGCTTTTTGTACAGTAAAAAAATCCTGAATCCATCTACAGATGAAGCCTACGTTTCTGAAATTAAGTCTGAAATTGACGCCGCTTTAGAATCGGCTTATGCAGAACCTGACATAATTCCAAATGAATCTACAGAGTTAAATGATGTTTACAAATCATTTGATTATAAAGAATATTCACCAAACAATGCGGTAAAAGAACTCCGTTTAATTGATGCTATTTCCGAAGGCTTAAAGCAATCCATGCAAAAGCATAAAGACCTTGTGATTATGGGACAGGATATT
Organism: Winogradskyella schleiferi; assembly: GCF_013394655.1. Lineage (NCBI taxonomy): Bacteria > Pseudomonadati > Bacteroidota > Flavobacteriia > Flavobacteriales > Flavobacteriaceae > Winogradskyella > Winogradskyella schleiferi. The sequence continues at coordinate 2,298,370 of NZ_CP053351.1, read as the reverse complement.
GCGGAATATGGAGGTGTTTTTAAAATTACCGAAGGATTTGTCGCCGAATTTGGAAAAGATAGAGTTCGAAACACACCTATTTGCGAATCGGCAATTGTGGAAACCGCTATGGGTTTATCTATCTCAGGAATTAAATCGGTTGTAGAAATGCAATTTGCGGATTTTGTGACCTCTGGATTTAATCCGGTAGTTAACTACTTGGCAAAATCCCATTACAGATGGCAACAGGAAGCCGATGTTGTAGTTAGAATGCCTTGTGGTGGAGGCGTAGCTGCTGGTCCTTTCCATTCGCAAACCAACGAAGCTTGGTTTACTAAAACACCAGGTTTAAAAGTGGTTTATCCTGCCTTTCCTTATGATGCCAAAGGTTTGTTGGCAACAGCAATAAACGATCCAAACCCTGTGTTGTACTTTGAGCACAAGGCGTTGTATAGAAGAATTCGCCAAGACGTACCAACAGATTATTATACTATTCCGTTTGGTAAAGCTGCCCTTTTAAAGGAAGGAGAATCAGTTACTATTATTACATATGGTGCAGGAGTGCATTGGGCTTTAGAGATCTTGGAAAATAACCCTAATATTTCAGCCGATTTAATTGACTTAAGAACCTTGCAACCTTTGGATAAGGAAACTATTTTTAATTCCGTTAAAAAAACTGGACGAGCAATCATTCTTCAAGAAGACTCTTTATTTGGAGGCATTGCCAGCGATCTTTCTGCCATGCTTATGGAAAACTGTTTTGAATATTTGGATGCACCAGTAAAACGAGTAGCTAGTATGGAAACGCCTATTCCTTTCATTGGACATTTGGAGGAACAGTACTTGGCGAAAGGAAAATTTGAGAGTGCACTGAGGGAACTTCTAAGCTATTAATAGTTTTGCTTTTTTTGAATATAAATACGTAAATATAGCTGTAACACTCTAACTCATAAGTGTGTAACTGAAAAATTGTCAGTTTTTATGAAATTTTTTCAGTTGTTTTCAAATGGTATTTTTTTTGCATTAGATAGGTTGAAATTAATGTTTAATTTAAATTTTAAAACTTATGAGTAATTTAATTCCAACTGTGAAAAATGGTAGAGAAGGAAATTCCAATTTAGGTTTTTCATCACTACCGAGTTTATCATCTTGGATGGATGATATCTTAAACAAAAATTTTGGTAATGAATTTGTATCTAACTTTAATACTGGTATAACGTTACCAGCTGTTAATGTACTTAATACTGATGATGAATTTATTGTAGAAATGGCTGTTCCAGGTTTAAAGAAAGATGATTTTGATATCAATTTGGACAACCAATTATTGTCAATTTCTGCTGAAATATCCTCAGAGAATGAAGAGAAAAAGGATAACTATACAAGACGTGAGTTTGGCTATTCGTCCTTCAAACGTACATTTTCCTTACCAGAAACTGTAGAAACCGAGAAAATTAATGCAAAATATGAAGATGGTTTATTAAAAGTTACGTTGCCAAAACGTGATGAAGCTAAAAAGAAACCATCAAAACAAATTAAGGTTTCTTAATCCGAAATTTTGAAAATGAAAGAGGTCTTCTAAAATGTTTTAGAAGACCTCTTTTTTTACATAAATTTTGAAGCTGATTAAACTTCAAAATTTAATTTAATTGTTTCTAAGTCATCATCTAAACTATTAGATGTATTGACAATTCTTGATAAAACTCTCATAATGATTGATTTATATGCTGAACAAGGTTCTGCACAGATTGATGAAATTTGTAGCGTTATGATCTATAACGTCTTTTGCTGTTCCAAGTAAAACTTTTTGTTTCGGTTGATGTACTTGATAATTGATTGTTGTGTAAAGTTCTCATAATTGTTGATTTTTTGATTGATGATTTTTTTTGTTCTTATCTAAAACGTCTTTTTCTATTCCAAGTAAAACTTTTGGTTTCTGTTGATGTACTTGATAATTGATTAGTGTTTAAAGTTCTCATAATTGTTGTTTTTTAATACTGAAACAAGTTCAGCACATGTTGGTTATACTAAATAGACGACGAAACTTTAAAATTGTTACAGTACTTTGTATAACATAGTACATTTTAACTAATTTTAACAATAATACTTTATCTTTAGAGCTATGAAAACTAGGTTTTATATCATTGTGCTATGCTTTTGTGGTTTGAATAATTGCAATAGTAGAGCAGAGGATAATTGCCAAAATAAATCCATGGAGGTTATAGCAACAGCTTATAATTCCCTAGCATATCAGACTAATGCCAACCCAAGCATAACAGCTTTTGGTGATAGCTTAAAGCCTGGACTGCGATATATTGCTGTTTCAAGAGATTTATTGGATTCTGGTTTGGTGCATAACACTAAAGTAAAAATCCAAGGTTTCGATAGTCTATTTACAGTGAAGGATAAAATGAATCGACGTTATCGAAAACATATTGATATTTATATGGGTAATGATGTCAAAAAGGCAAAAAAATGGGGCAAAAAGAAGGTAAATATCAACTATTGTCTGCCAGTAAAAGATTCAACTTCTAATTAGAACGCTTTACAGCAATCTCAGAAACTTTGAAAGGATAGGCTTGCTTTACGTGTTCTAATTCTTCTTTTGATAATTGATCAGGTGTTTTGTTAAATGCTTGTTTGGCGTATCGCGTTCTTAGATCGTAATAGGCTTTTGTAATTTCATCCTGTACAGAAACAAAGGCATTGTATTTGGTTAATGCATCATGACTTAATGAAATAACTGCGGCATCAGGATGATCTGAAGATTCTGACAATGCTTTACCGTCACAATAATCACAGGTGTTAATACCGTTATTATCGATAAAAGATTCGACAATCATTTTAACTTCTGTGAGTTCCACTATCTCGTTCTCAATCATTATTTCCTGTTTTTCGTTCATCGAAATGTGTAGTAAGTTGCGCTCTGCGATGTCTGCAGTGCAATCGCCTGTTTCACAGACAGGAGGCAATTGTCGCAAAATACCTTTGTCTGCGGAAATGGTCGTGGTTACTAAAAAGAAAATGAGTAACAAAAAGGCAATGTCTGCCATGGATCCTGCATTGACCGTTGCAGAATGTCTTCTAAATGATTTCATAATAACTAAGATTTAAATGCCTGCCTGTCGGCAGAAAGGTTAATGCTTTGTTAATATCAATAACAGTACCAATGTTGTTAAATCTTGTTAACAATCCATTTTAAAACCCTTACAATGTGCTATTTTTGCAAAATTAACTAATTACTAAATTTAGTCTATGCCGTCAGAAACTGGAACCGTACAACAAAATGCCACTGAGAAAAGTCTTTATGATTATCAAATAAAAGACCTGAATCGCATTTTTGATGTGATGGAAAATGAGGCTGATGATTTTAACCTCTTATACCAGTTGCCGACAGGAGGAGGGAAAACGGTTATTTTTTCTGAAATTGTAAGACGTTACGTCGAACAGCATAACAAAAAAGTGGTGATTCTTACCCACAGAATTGAGCTTTGCAAGCAAACGTCTAATGTGCTGTCTGGCTTCAATGTGAAGAACAAAGTCATTAATAGTAAGGTGAAAACACTTCCAGATCAAGATGATTATCAGTGTTTTGTGGCGATGGTGGAAACTTTAAACAATCGCTTGTCGGATAACGATTTTCAGCTAAAAAATGTAGGATTAGTTATTATTGACGAAGCACATTACAATTCTTTCAGAAAGCTCTTTAAGTTTTTCGAGCAATGTTTTATTCTTGGTGTTACGGCAACACCATTGAGTAGTAATATTAAGCTACCAATGAAAGATAATTATAACAAACTTATTGTTGGTGATGATATTTCTACCTTAATTAAAAACGGGTTTTTGGCCAAGGCAGAAGTGTCCCATTACGATGTTGGCCTAACGTCTCTTAAAATTGGTATTAATGGCGATTACACCGTAAAATCCTCTGAAGCCTTATACACCAATTCCTTAATGCAATCTAAGTTATTAATCGCCTATGAAGACATGGCGAAAGATAAAAAAACCTTGATTTTCAATAACGGTATTTACACGTCGAAGGAAGTTTATTACACGTTTAAGAAAGCAGGTTATAATGTTCGGCATTTAGATAATACGGCTAACAAGCAAGAGCGAAAGGAAATTTTGAAATGGTTTAAGCACACACCAGATGCAGTGTTGACTTCGGTCAGTATATTAACTACAGGTTTTGATGAGCCTTCCGTGGAATCCATTATCTTGAATAGAGCCACAAGATCCTTAACCTTGTATTTTCAGATGATAGGTCGTGGTAGCCGAATTTACAAAGACCGAAAATCGTTTCAAGTTATAGATTTAGGTAATAATGAAGCGCGTTTTGGCCCATGGGATCAGCCCGTGGATTGGCAACATATTTTTAAATATCCAGATTTCTATTTAGAGAATATTCTTGATGATGAATTATTGGAACGTGATTTTGTCTATACCATGCCAGATTCGCTTAAGGTGAAATTCAAAAAATCGTATAACTTAAATTTTGATGTCAAAGCAGAATATAAGGATGTGATTAATTCTGGTAAAAAATCTTTTACCGTTATTGAGCGTTCTATTGCACAACATTCGCAAATTTGTATTGATAATAGCGAAGATGTTTACGATGCCAGGGAGTTGATTAAAGATTTGCAAGATGAAATTGCTTACAGGATTAAACAATATTGTTATTGTATTATGAACAGTACCCAAAACTATAAAGACTGGCTATTTGAAGAGTATAACAGAAAGCTAAGAATTAGCTTTAATGGTAAGTTTTAACTTTTTTTTGTAAGGATTTCTATTTTTATACGTTTATTTTGAGTTAGGAATGGTTTTTGTTCCCTAGTGAATAACTAATATTATAATTTATTTTTAAATTGAAAACCATCACATACATCCTTTATATATTCTGCATATTATGCAGCACTATGGTTTTTGCCCAAGTAACGGACAAGGAAAACAAGTCCATTCGTATTCCTGCTGAAAAATCTGAAACCAAAAAAGATTCTGCCTTAGTAAAAGTTAAAATTGCACCAATCCTTAAAGACGAAGAGGACAAGTCCAGTGGAAAATCTAAAGAAGAAGAGAAGTTTGTAATTAGGGAAACCGAAAAACCATTTTCAATGACCGAAAATGATGGTCTAAAAAACCCAGGCGAAATCTTTGAAAAACGCTGGAAAAAAGAAGCGGTTAAGGGTGGCTATGTTCAAGTCATGTCTGATCAGTTTTTAGGGGAACATAATGTGGATACCAAATTTGTAAATATTGTGTGTAGGGATCATCAATATCCTGATGGTGACCGAGTTCAGATTTTGATTAATGGAATTATAGTAAAACACAGTTTAACACTCACCAGCAGTTACAGACGTGTAGAAGTTGATTTAGCTGATGGTAAAAATACTGTTGATATCATAGCGCTAAACCAAGGGGAATCTGGACCAAATACGGCCGAATTTGTAGTTTATGATGATAAAGGCAATGTGATATCTTCAAAAGAATGGAACCTTTTAACAGGTGTAAAAGCCACCATTATTTTTAATAATGAAAAGGTTGTTATAAAAGAAAAATCCGCTGAAGAGACGAAGGCTGAAACAGCTTCCAACAATTAAATTAGTTATTTTTTGCTAACAGCTAACAGCATCTCAACATTCCTTATACTTGTCATGTAACCCTTTACCTTCGATAATCATAGGTATAATTTTGTCGAGACGTCTTTGTTTTGTTTCGTCCCGTTTTGCTTCAGCTATATACTCACAGTATTCTCTTTGCTGTGATTGAGAAAGTGCCTTAAATGTTTTATTAAATTCCGAATTCTTCTGCAGTGCCACATTTAATTCCTTAGGAATAGTCACCGATTTCGTTTTACGTTGTGGTTTCAATTCTCGACCTAAACGCTGATTTTCTATGGCTTCTTTTACGTAAGCTAAAACGGCAGCTTCATTAATGTCTGTTTTGGTTTCAAAGCGCATTTGCCGCATGGCTTTGGTTTTTTCTTCTTGTGCATTAAAAAGTAGTTGCTGCTCATCTTTTAAAAACACGCCTTGATGAAACCAAATACAAAAATGATGTTTAAAAGCTCCAAGACCTAAAATATTCTTACCATCTAAACAATAGGTTGGCATGCTCCATTTTATGGTTTCTTCTAATTCCGTTGAATTTATAAGGTCACGTAAAATGGTGAGTTCTTCAGAAAAGTGCGGATTAATTTCAATGTATTCTTCTACTGAGCTTACTTTTTTCATGATAGAAGTGGATTTGATGGTTTATGTATAAAAGAGTAAAATATTGCTTAAACGAGGAAACAAGAATAAACGAAGAAAACAATGGGTTAATAGTAAATCCACATCAACTAATCTCAACGCAAAATTTTCTCCATTTTTCGTCCTTTGGCTAATTCATCCACCAATTTATCTAAGTATCGTACTTCTCGTGTTAATTGTGTTTCAATTGCTTCGATGCGATATCCGCAAATGACTCCTTTAATCAAATCAGCATTTGGATTCAAATTTGCTTTTTCAAAGAAGGTTTTAAATGTGACTTTATCGGTAATCAGTTTTTGGAGTTTTAGTTCATCAAAACCAGTTAACCATTCAATCACTTGGTGTAACTCTGCTTTTGTTCTCCCCTTCTTTTCAACTTTTGTAATGTAATGTGGATATACTGAAGCGAAGGTCATTTCTGCAATACGTTTATCGTGTTCTGGTGTCGTTGTACTCATATGTTTATTTTGCAATTGAAAAATAAGAATTCTAAAATTTAAGCGCAAAAAAATAAGCAATAAACTGAAAATTTCTAGCTTACTGCTTACTGCTTACTGCTTACTGCTTACTGCTTACTGCTTACTGCTTACTGCTTACTGCTTACTGCTTACTGAGAGACAGAGACTATTTCTTTAAAGCCGTCAGCTCTGCAATCTTAACAATCACTTTGACCGCTTTCTGTATGCTTTCCACAGGCACATACTCGTAACGTCCATGAAAATTATGACCACCAGCAAAAATATTTGGGCAAGGTAAACCCATATACGACAATTGAGAGCCATCGGTTCCACCACGAATCGCTTTAATTAGAGGAGCAATACCAACCGCTTTCATTGCTGCTTCAGCAATATCCACAATGTGCATTACAGGTTCCACTTTTTCTTTCATGTTGAAGTATTGGTCCTTCAATTCAAGCTTAAAAACGTCGCTTTCATATTTAGTGTTTAAATCGTCAATGATTTTTTGCATTAAAGCTTTTCGAGCTTCGAATTTGTCTTTGTCATGATCGCGAATAATGTATTCTAATTTTGTTTCTTCAACATCACCTTCAATATTATGCAAGTGGAAAAACCCTTCATAACCTTCGGTATGCTCTGGAGTTTCCAATCGAGGCAGAATGTTAATAAATTCCGAAGCATAATACATGGAATTTATCATCTTTCCTTTGGCATAACCAGGATGTACAATTTTTCCTTTTACTGTGATTTTTGCGCCTGCTGCATTGAAATTTTCGTATTCCAGTTCGCCAACTTGGCTACCATCCATGGTATAAGCCCAATCGGCTCCAAACTTTTCGACATCAAATTTATGGGCACCTCGTCCAATTTCTTCATCAGGTGTAAACCCGACTTTAATGTCGCCATGTTTAATTTCAGGATTCTTGATAAGGTGTTCCATAGCAGTCACAATTTCCGTAATTCCGGCTTTGTCATCTGCACCTAAAAGTGTTGTGCCATCTGTGGTAATCAACGTTTGACCTTTGTACATTAATAGATCTTCAAAATAATCTGGCGAAAGAATAATGTTTTGTTCTGCATTGAGTACAATATCCTTTCCATCATAATCTTCAACAATTTGAGGTTTTACATTGGCACCTGTAAAATCTGGAGAAGTGTCAAAATGCGAAATAAAACCAATGGTCGGTACATTATGATCTACATTGCTAGGTAAAGTTGCCATGATATAGGCATTCTCATCTATGGTAACATCACTTAATCCTATAGCTTTCAATTCTTCAACTAATTTATTGGCTAAATCCCATTGTTTCGTGGTACTTGGCGTGGTTTCAGAATTTGGATCAGATTCAGTATCTATGGTCACATAGCTAATAAAACGGTCAATGATATGTTGCATGTAGTGGTCTTTATTTTTTAAGGGTTTATGATTAAAGTTTAAAGGTAATAACGGGAAGCTTGCTATGATTAACCACATCTTCGGAAATACTGCCTCCAAAGAAATGGCTCAATCCTTTTCTTCCGTGTGTAATCATAGCTAACGCATCTGCTTTATTTCTTTTGGCGAAACTTAATAAACCGTCTTCTACGTTATGGTCTGAGATACGTGCAATGCTCACATCTGTTTCTTTTAATTTTGCTGATTCTAAAAATGTAGAGATTTTTTCGTCAATTTCATCAGTACTCAAGAAACTTAAATTTGGCGTATTAATATGCAATAAGGTGGTATTTGTTCCTAATTCTCCAAGTAATTCTAGTGCATTTTTTACCGCTGAAATACTTTCTTTAGAGAAATCTGTTGCTAATATGATGTTGGTAAAATTAACATTTCCTGGTTTAGATTTTATAACTAAAACAGGTGTGTTACTGTAGCGAACTACTTTTTCTGTATTTGAACCCGTAAAAATGCCATCGTGATCACTGAGACCTCTGGAACCCATAACTATTAAATCAGCTCTGACTTCATTAGCAACTTCAGCAACTTCCTTTAATACTTTATGATATCTTATTATTGGTGTAACATTAACATCTTCAAGATAGGGTTGATCCAAAAAAGCTTCAAACTTCTTGTTGGCTACCATCATCATAAAAGCATTTTCTTCATTTCGTTGCGAACTCGTTGCGGTTATAACAGATTCTGACATCTCTAGCATGTGCATTACAATCAATTCTGAATTGTGTTGTTTTGCCAATGCAGCAGCAGTTTCTAGAGCATATTCCGAGTTTTTAGAAAAATCTACGGGAACTATAATTTTTTTCATAATAAGTTGATTTTGATTAGAATTTCAAAGTTAGTTAAATTAGGAACCATTAAAAATGATAAATGGCAGTTTATGATAAAATTAATACTTCGTTCTTAAGCTAGAGATGCTTATTTTTGCAGTGCTAAATCCGTTTTATGTACAAATCTATAATCAGGCCTATTTTATTTTGTTTCGATCCAGAAAAGGTGCATTACTTTACGTTTTCATTAATTCGGAAGGTATCTAAACTACCAGGAATTAAAGGTCTATTTAAAAGTATATATGTGGTTGAAGACAAACGCCTGGAACGGGAACTTTTTGGGTTGAAATTTAAGAATCCAGTTGGTTTAGCAGCAGGTTTCGATAAAAATGCGGTTTTATATAATGAATTGGCAAATTTTGGCTTTGGATTTATTGAAATAGGAACCGTAACACCAAAAGCCCAAGAAGGAAATCCTAAACAACGGTTGTTCAGATTAAAAGCCGATAAAGGGATTATTAACCGTATGGGTTTTAATAATGAAGGACTAGCAGCTGCTATTCAGGAACTTAAAAAGAATAAAGGCCAACTTATTATTGGCGGAAATATTGGGAAAAACACCCAAACCCTTCCAGAAGATTATACCAAGGATTATCTAGAATGTTTTAACGCTTTGCATTCTTATGTGGATTATTTTGTTCTGAATGTCAGTTGCCCAAATGTAGGAAGCCATGCTAAATTAAATGACAAAGACTATTTGTTGGAGTTGATTTCTGCTGTACAAAATGCGAATACGACGTTTAGCAAACAAAAACCAATTCTACTAAAAATAGCACCAGATTTAAATACCCAACAATTAGATGAAATTATTGAGTTAATCGCAGAAACCAAGCTCGAAGGAGTCATTGCCAGTAACACCTCAGTGGATAGAACAGGATTGAAAACAAGTGACCAAAGACTTTCAGAAATTGGTAATGGTGGCTTAAGTGGACAACCAATAAAAGAGAAATCTACTAAAGTGATCAAATATCTAGCTGATAAAAGCAACAAGGCATTTCCGATCATTGGAGTAGGAGGTATTCATTCTGCGGAAGATGCTTTAGATAAAATTGATGCTGGTGCCGATTTAGTTCAAGTTTATACGGGTTTTATTTATGAAGGGCCGAGTTTGGTTAAACGGATTAATAAGGCTTTGTTAAAGTAAAAAAGTTAAACACGAATTTCACGAATTCCAACTAATTCTAAAATTGCACAATGATTAGTGAAAATTCGTGAAATTCGTGTCAAAACTCACGTATCCAAAAGTTATCGCTAACTAAATCTCATTTTGAATTACGACATCCTCATATCATTCGCATTAGCAACATCAGCTTTAGCCATTTCGCCAGGACCAGATAATATCTATGTTTTAGTACAAAGTATAAGTAACGGCAAATCTTATGGACTGGCAACCGTTTGCGGATTGATTACAGGTTGTATTGTTCATACGACGCTGTTGGCATTTGGTGTTTCGGCAATTATAAAGGCGAATGAAAATTTATTCTTTGGCATAAAACTTTTAGGTGCCATTTATCTTTTATTTCTGGCTTATAAAGTCTACAAGTCGAATGCTGAAATTACGCTTAACTCAGAAAATGTTCCGAAGAAAAGTCTAAAACAGTTATTTGTACAAGGTTTTTTTATGAATGTCCTCAATCCTAAAGTCACGATTTTCTTTTTGGCATTTTTTCCAGGGTTCTTGTTCAGCGAATCGATGAGCACTGTAATTCAGTTTTATGTTTTGGGTGGCATATTTATGTTGGTGTCGTTTATTATTTTTTCTGCAATAGCTTTATTGGCAGGACAGATTAAAACTTTTACTTTAAACAATAAGAACTCAGGATTGATTTTAAAATGGCTTCAAATAATTGTATTTATTGGGATTGCCGTTTTTATTCTAATTTAGAAAAACAACGTTTTTAAAAACTTACTGACAGGAATTTCACTAATGTCCACTATATATTCGTGCTAATTCGTGAAATTGGTGTCAAAAATAAAAATTTCAATCGATCTATTCATGTTAATAATTATGGCTTTCAAATCCCTATCCTAAACCGTATATTTGAACCAATGAACAAAGCCGTTAAAATCATAGAATGTCCGCGCGATGCCATGCAAGGTATTAAGGATTTTATTCCTACGCAGCAAAAGATACAATACATTCAATCCTTATTACGCGTAGGTTTTGATACTATTGATTTTGGTAGTTTTGTATCGCCAAAAGCGATTCCTCAAATGGTGGACACAGCCGAAGTTTTAGCACAATTGGATTTAAGCAAAACTGAAAGTAAACTACTTGCCATTATTGCCAATACCAGAGGCGCAACGGATGCATCACAACATTCTGAAATCGATTATTTAGGATTTCCGTTTTCAATTTCCGAAAACTTTCAAATGCGAAATACGCATAAAACCATTGCTCAATCTGTAATCACGCTTTCTGAAATTTTGGAAATCGCAGAAAATAGCCAAAAAAAAGTAGTTGTCTATATTTCCATGGGATTTGGAAATCCTTATGGTGATCCTTGGAATGTAGATATCGTTGGCGAGTGGACGGAACGTTTGGCTAAAATGGGCGTTGGTATTTTATCGCTAAGTGATACCATTGGAAGCTCTGATGCCGAAAATATTGATTATTTATTTTCACAATTAATTCCAGATTATCCCAACATAGAATTCGGAGCCCATTTACATACCACACCAAGCACTTGGTTCGAAAAAATTGATGCCGCCTATAAAGCTGGTTGCCGACGTTTTGATGGTGCTATTCAAGGATTTGGTGGTTGCCCAATGGCAAAAGATGACTTAACAGGCAATATGCCAACTGAAAAAATGTTATCGTACTTCACTCAGAAAAAAGCGCATGATCTTAATGCGATGAGTTTTGAAAGTTCTTATAATGAAGCTACTAAGATTTTCAGCAAATACCATTAGTATGATTTGGATATTTGAAGCGAACCTTTCACGCTTTAGAAGTAGTTAATCAACCCCATTTTGATAACATTTCAGTATTCAAATTATTATACTTTCATTCAATGTATTTTTAAGTAATTGAAAAACAACATGACACAAGTTTATTTAAATTTAATCTAAATAAAATTTGATAATGTAAATATCTGTTTTAAATTTGCATCTTTAATTGAAATATTATTTATAACAAGTCTTAATAAGAATAGCAAAACGATTAAACGTATCATTAAAATGAAAAAAATAGCCTTAAGTTTATTTGTAATTGGAAGTATTTTAACCTCATGCTCTAGTGATGATGACAACGGAGCATCAGAACCACAGGTAGTTGCGCCAACCACCTATCAATTTGAAAGAGATGGAACTACAACGGTGAGTTTTAGTGGACAAACTACTAGAATTGCAATGGGCGAAGAATTTGTAAGTGCATTAAGGGATGACTCCTACACAGAATCACAGTTAGATGCGATGTTTGCCCATGTTGAAGGTGCTTCAGATTTCGCTGATGCGGATTTAAATGCGTCAGATAAAAGTATACGAAGTAAAGTTGCTGCATCCAAGGATTATTACTCTGCCAATACAACAGAAGCCAATGCTATAAAATCGCAGTTTGATACTTGGATTTCCGATCAGGTGACTAATGTTTTTCCAAATTGGAATAACACAGCGTCGGCTGGTACTGCAGGTCAATTACAACAAGCTGGAGGCGGATCTGTGCGATATATCAACGAAAAAGGTTTTGAAATCAATCAATTAGTGGCGAAGGGTTTAATTGGTAGTTTAATGACCGACCAAATTCTTAACAATTACCTCAGTCCAGCGGTTTTAGATGAGGCTTCAAATATTACAAATAATGATAATGATGTGGTAGAAGATGGAAAATCCTATACGACAATGGAGCACAAATGGGATGAAGCTTTCGGTTACTTATATGGAGCTGAAGCAGATGCTACAATGCCGAGCTTAGATGCAGATTCCTTTTTAAGCGAATACATGGACCGTGTAGATTCTGACGAAGATTTTACTGGTATTGCACAAACTGTTTTCGATGCTTTTAAATTGGGAAGAGCTGCTATCGTAGCTAAAAATTATACGGTTAGAGATGAACAAGCTGAAATTATAAGAGAAAACATTTCAAAAGTTCTTGCAGTAAGAGGTGTATACTACTTACAAAGAGGAAAAACGATATTGGCTGAAGGTGATATGGCAAGTGCTTTTCATCAATTATCTGAAGGTTTTGGTTTTGTTTATAGCTTGCAATTTACGAGAGTACCAGGAACTACCACGCCTTATTTTTCAAAATCTGAGGTTGATGCGTTTATGGCGCAAGTATCAGCAGATAATGGCTTATGGGATGTCACTGCAGACACTATAGATACTATTTCTAATACGATTGCAGATCGTTTTGACTTTACGGTTGAGCAAACTGTAAATTAAAGATTGATGGATTATTAAGTATAAGTATTCATTAGGTAGAGTACTTATGCTTAAGTATCTTTGCAAACTGAAAAAAATAATAAATATGATTAAAAAAGCACTGATTCTTTTAGCTATTGTTTTTGTAGCTGCTGCTTGTAGTTCTTCAGATGAAGGTCCTGGGACTACTAACGATAATTTTGATAGAACAGCTTTATTGACCAATTTGGCTGACAATATTATTGTACCTGTTTATGAAGATTTAAACTTTAAACTATCAGATTTGGTGACTCAAAAAAATGCATTTGTCGCTGTACCAAATCAAGTTAATTTAGACGCTTTTAGAACGTCTTGGTACAACGCTTACAGCGTATGGCAGTCTGCTGAAATGTTCACTATTGGAAGAGCAGAAGAAATTAATTATGTTTTTCAAATGAATATCTATCCAACAAATATTACAGATATTCAGAATAATATTCAATCTCAGAGCTACGATTTGGCGAATGTTAATAATAATGATGCCGTAGGTTTTCCTGCTTTAGATTACATGTTATATGGTTTGGCAGATAATGACACAGAGCTATTAGAGTTTTATACAACAAATCCTGATGCTTCTAAGTATTTGGCTTACGCATCGGATGTAACTGATCAAATGAAAGCTTTAACACAAGATGTTACCACAGATTGGTCAACTTATGCACAGACTTTTATTGGCAATTCTAGTAATACAGCAACAGGTTCAATAAATAAGTTAGTTAATGATTATATGTTCTATTATGAAAAAGGATTGAGAGCTAATAAAATTGGAATTCCAGCTGGTAATTTCTCTGCAACACCTTTGCCTGAAAAGGTTGAAGGGTATTACAGAAGTAATATTTCCAAAGCATTAGCGACTGAAGCTTTAGCTTCGGTAAAAGACTTTTTTAACGGAAAAGCATATAATGGAAATACGTCAGGTGAAAGTTTAGCGTCATATTTAGATTATTTGAATACCATTAAAAATGGTGAGGATTTAAGCACATTAATCAATAATCAGTTTGATATTGCACAATCTAAAATCAATATCTTGGATAATAATTTTACCACTCAGATTAACACAGATAACACCAAAATGACTGAAGCTTTTGATGCTTTGCAAATGGCAGTGGTGCTGTTGAAAGTAGACATGTTACAAGCCTTGAATATAAGTGTCGATTATGTCGATGCCGATGGTGATTAGAATATATTTAAAATCTCAAAAGGATTCTCATCAATGAGAATCCTTTTTTTTGCTATATGCCAAGTAAACTAAATACATATTTCAAAGCACGATCCAATGCGGCACCTTTGGCGGTATTCAGAATAGGTTTTGGGGTTATGATGTTGGCAAGTATTATTCGATTTTGGTCCTATGGCTGGATTGAGAAATTATATATTGAACCAAAATTTCATTTTTCTTATTATGGGTTCGAATTTATAAAACCCATTGGCAATTACACTTATCTTCTTTTTATTATTTGCGGACTTTCAGCTGCATTTATAGCTTTAGGCTTAAAGTACAGAATAGCTATCATAACCTTTTTTTTAAGCTTCACGTATATCGAGTTAATGGATAAGACCACCTATCTGAATCACTATTATTTTATAAGTGTGTTGAGTTTATTGATGTGTTTTTTACCAGCTAGTGCTTACTTTTCTTTAGATGCTATCATTAGAAAAAAGCAATACCATCAAATCCCTAAATGGACAATTGATGCTATTAAACTATTGTTAGGTATCGTTTATGTTTACGCTGGTTTAGCTAAAATTAATAGTGATTGGTTATTCAAGGCAATGCCACTAAAAATATGGCTACCATCCAAATATGATCTACCATTTATTGGAGACAACATTTTGCAACAAGAATGGTTTCACATCGCTATGAGTTGGTCTGGAATGTTGTATGATTTAAGTATTCCTTTTTTATTACTTTATAAACGCACGCGCGTTTTTGCATTCGTCCTTGTGGTGTTTTTCCACATTTTTACTCGGGTTTTGTTTCCTATCGGAATGTTTCCTTATGTAATGATTGTAGGCACCTTAATTTTTTTCGATGCAAAAGTACATGAACGCCTATTGGAGGTGTTTCGAAAACTATTCAAATTTTTAAAGTTGAAATATGTAAAACTTGAAACATCAACATATAGCTTTTCAAATCAAAATATAATTCTACCAATTTTAGGGTTGTTTTTCGCTATTCAATTACTTTTGCCATTTCGGTATATGTTGTATCCCAATGAATTATTTTGGACAGAAGAAGGCTATCGTTTTTCGTGGCGCGTGATGTTAATGGAAAAAGCGGGTTATGCTGAATTCAAGATTGTTGATGCTAAAAAAGCACAGTCGTTTTCGGTCAATAATTCAGATTTTTTAACGCCGTTTCAAGAAAAACAAATGAGCACGCAACCTGATTTTATTTTGGAATACGCAAAGTATTTAGAGCAACATTTCAAAGCGCAAGGGCATGAAAATATCGAAATTTATGTGGACAGTTACGTGGCGCTTAACGGACGTTCTAGTGAACGTTATATCGACCCAAAAGTAGATTTGTTAAAGCAAACGGAATCATTTAAACCAAAAAATTGGATTTTACCATTTAAGGATGAAATTAAAGGACTATAGTTTATTCATAATATTTTTTGTCAGTGTATTTTTTATAAGCGCACAACATAAGGTCTCTGGTATTGTGACGAGCAAAGTATCACAACAACCACTAAACAATGTTGAAGTTTACGATAAGGTTACAGGATTATTGGCGAAGTCAAATTCGGAAGGTTATTATGAATTTACTACCAAAAAGCAAAAACTAAGTTTAGTATTCTTTTCGTTTGAACATCAAATTATCGAAATTGACCTAATAATTGAAGATGATGTTGTTTTAAATCAGCAATTAGAAACCATAGGCGAAGCATTGACAGCTGTCGAAATCACAGCACGTAAAAACAAGGTATTCGAGTTAACACGATTAAGGGATGTCGAAGAAACAGCCATTTATGCCGGTAAAAAAACTGAAGTGGTTTTAGTAGAACAATCCATGGCAAATTTGGCAACCAATAATGCTAGACAATTGTACAGCCAGGTGGCAGGTTTAAATATTTACCAAAATGATGATGCAGGATTACAACTTAACATTGGTGGTCGTGGACTGGATCCAAACCGAACGGCCAATTTCAACACCAGACAGAATGGTTACGATATTAGCGCAGATGTTTTAGGTTACCCTGAAAGTTATTACTCGCCAGCTTCCGAAGGGTTAAAGCAAATTCAGGTCATTCGTGGTGCTGCGTCCTTACAGTATGGAACACAATTTGGAGGACTCATTAATTTTGTGATGAAAGAACCTAATCCAAATAAGCCAATCGAACTCATTACCAGAAACACTTTAGGAAGTTTTGGTTTATATACCAATTTCACGAGTCTGAGTGGTACAAAAAACAAATGGAGTTATTACACATTTTTCAACTATAAAAAGGGCGATGGTTTTCGACCAAATTCAGAATTCGAATCTAAAAATATTTATGCACATATTGGATATCAGTTTAATGAGAACACCTCGTTGGCTGCAGAGCTTACCTATTTAGACTATTTAGCGCAACAAGCTGGTGGATTAACAGATAGCATGTTCAATGAAAACCCTTATCAAAGCAATAGAGCTCGAAATTGGTTCGAGGTAGATTGGTTGCTTTACAATGTTAAATTCGCACATCAATTTTCAGAAGACACCAACTTTACGTTTAATTTTTTCGGATTGAATGCCTCCAGAAATGCATTAGGTTTTAGAACCAATAGAGTGAGTCAAGTAGATCCTGGTGTGGAACGCGATTTAATAAAAGGCGATTTTAATAATTACGGTTTTGAAACACGTCTATTAAGTAATTACCAAATATTCAATAAAGAGGCAACATTCTTAATCGGTTCAAAATTTTATAATGCGAATAATAGTCAGCAACAAGGACCTGGTTCGGATGGAATAGGTCCTGATTTTAATATAAGAACCGACGAATTTCCAAATTATTCAGATCAATCAGATTTTGATTTTCCCAACTTGAATGTAGCTGTATTCGGTGAAAATATCTTTTACCTGAATGATAAGTTTTCGGTTACACCAGGTTTTCGATTCGAGTATATAAAGACTGAAAGCGAAGGGTTTTACAAACGCATCAACACAGATGCAGCTGGCAATGTTATTTTTGAAGAAACCGTAGAAGATAATCGTGATTTTGAAAGGAATTTTGTTCTGTTAGGCTTGGGACTTAGTTATAAACCAACCACGAGTCTAGAGGTTTATGGAAATATTTCCCAGAATTACCGTTCCGTTACGTTTTCGGATATTAATATCAACAATCCTGCTTTTGTAATAAATCCAGACATTACAGATGAAGATGGATTTACCATAGATTTAGGTCTAAGAGGAAATTATAAATCTTTTGTCTCTTACGATGTTGGTGCATTCGCTTTATTTTATAATGGTAGAATTGGATTTGTTCAAAAAGGACTGGCAGATGGCCGAGTAGTAAGTGAACGAGGTAATATTGGCGATGCCCTAATGTTTGGCGTGGAATCTTTATTCGATTTTAATTTAAAGAAGTTGTTCAAAATGAATAATGATTTCAGTCTTAATTATTTTATTAATACGTCATTCATAAAATCGGAATACACGAGCTCTGACCAACCAGGAATTGAAGGCAATAATGTAGAATTTGTTCCAGATTTAAATTTAAAAACAGGATTGCGATTAGGATATAAAAATTTGATGGCCAATGTGCAATACACTTATTTGGGTCGTCAATTTACAGATGCAACGAATTCGGTAGAATCAAATCTCAGCGGAGTCATAGGAGAAATTCCAGAGTATGATATTTTGGACCTATCATTATCATATACTTACAAAAGGTTTAAACTAGAAACAGGAGTCAATAATTTACTGGATAACGCCTATTTTACAAGACGGGCCACAGGCTATCCAGGACCGGGAATTATTTCTTCTGCACCTCGTAACTGGTTTACAACTTTAGAAGTTACATTTTAATAACTTTAAATGTAATATTAGTTGTATCTTTGTGCGCAATTATATCCTAATTGCCATGACAGCACACGAAAATAAAATCTTAGGTGAAGGTCTCACTTACGATGACGTCCTATTAGTTCCAGCATTTTCTGAAGTACTACCACGCGAAGTCAATATTCAAACAAAATTTACACGAAACATTACTATTAACATTCCTGTGATTTCCGCAGCAATGGATACGGTAACCGAAAGTAAAATGGCAATTGCCATGGCACAAGAAGGCGGAATAGGTGTGTTGCATAAGAACATGACGATTGAGCAACAAGCTGATAAAGTGCGTCGTGTAAAACGTGCGGAAAGCGGTATGATCATCGACCCAGTTACCTTACCATTAACGGCAACAGTTTTCGATGCCAAGTCCAATATGGCAGAACATAGTATTGGCGGCATACCGATTGTGGATGACGACGGAAAACTAAAAGGGATTGTAACCAATCGCGATTTACGCTTCGAGCACGAAAACACTAAGCCAATCGTAGAAGTTATGACCAAGGAAAACTTGGTTACTGCCGCTGTCGGAACCTCTTTAAAGGATGCTGAAAAAATACTTCAACAAAATAAAATCGAAAAATTACTCATCGTAGATGACAACTTTAAATTAGTAGGGCTAATTACATTTAGAGACATTACTAAAGTGACCCAAAAGCCAAATGCTAATAAAGATACTTTCGGAAGATTGCGTGTGGCTGCTGCTATTGGAGTTACAGGTGATGCGGTAGAAAGAGCCTCAGCTTTGGTAAAAGCTGGTGTTGATGCGGTAATTATAGACACAGCTCATGGTCATACCAAAGGCGTAGTCATGGTGCTTAAAGAAATTAAAAAGAAATTCCCTAAGCTTGAAGTTATTGTCGGCAATATTGCGACAGGTGAAGCCGCAAAATATTTAGTTGAAGCTGGTGCAGATGCCGTTAAAGTCGGAATTGGTCCAGGTTCAATTTGTACAACTAGAGTAGTGGCAGGCGTTGGATTTCCTCAGTTTTCTGCGGTTTTAGAAGTAGCTGCTGCGATAAAAGGCACTGGTGTTCCTGTTATTGCTGATGGAGGTATTCGTTATACAGGCGATATTCCTAAAGCGATTGCAGCAGGAGCAGATACCGTAATGTTAGGATCGCTCTTAGCGGGAACAAAAGAAAGTCCGGGAGAAACCATTATCTACGAAGGCCGAAAATTCAAATCTTATAGAGGCATGGGTTCTGTTGAAGCCATGAAACAGGGAAGTAAAGACCGTTATTTTCAAGATGTAGAAGATGATATCAAAAAATTAGTGCCAGAAGGTATTGTTGGTCGTGTGCCTTATAAAGGCGAATTGGTAGAAAGTATCCATCAATTTGTAGGTGGTCTTAGAGCAGGAATGGGTTATTGTGGTGCCAAAGACATCGAAACCTTAAAAGAATCAGGTCGTTTTGTAAAGATTACAAGTTCTGGCATTAACGAAAGTCACCCACATGATGTGACAATTACTAAGGAGGCCCCTAATTATTCACGTTAACAAATTCTTCCACTGATTAATGAACTTGTTTTCGCAACAGGTGAATTTTTCGATATGAAAATATAGTCTTAGTTGAATGCCATTAATTTCAAAAAATCAAAATCCAACCATAATAAAACGCCAGCAATGACAAAAAACTGATTCCGAGATAAGTCAATGTTTGTAATCCTCTTTTAGGACGATCAGCTTCGGGAACATCACTGCTCATCACATTTCTCAAATTCATATACCCAATAATTGGTGCCAAAACGAATGAGGTCGTTGTTGCAATTGCAAGGATTAATTCCAAATTAGCACCCAGAGTATAGAGGACAACTATGCTAACAATAGCTATAATAATGATGCCTATAGCGTAGTATTTTTTACCAGCAAATTTTTCATGTTTTCCAACAAGTAATCCAATGATATCAATACTAACCCTCGAAATGGCATCGTGTTGCGTAAGGCAAGTGCTGTACATTGTTGCAAAGGCAGATACTGCTATAAAAACATAGGCCCAATCACCAATATGGATGGTAAATAACGTGATGACCTGATCCGCAAAGGTTATGGCATTACCGCTCAATTCGGTTCCAGAACCGTAAAGTGTCATACATCCAATAATTAGGAAGAAAATAGCAAGATTAGCCGTTAATATATAACCCGTATTAAATTCCCGTAACGCATCTTTCAAAGTTGGTTTATATTGGTCAACCTTATATTTTTCAGCACTCCAAAGACTCAACCAGCTACTGGCTTCAACAGCTGTAGGCATCCAACCAATTAATGTGATCAAAAACAAAACACCTAATTCGTCAAATAGTTTAGGTGGATCAAAGTTAACTATGGTCGTTGCCGATCCTGAATTGATAACAAGAATAGTTGTTGCCAGCAAAGCAATAAATAGGATAGGAATTAGAAATTTTAAAGTGGTCTCTAAAAGTTTATACTTACCAATAATTAATAAAATACTATTAAAAACAAATAAGCAAACGGCAATCGTAGTAAAGGAAATACCTTCAATACCAAAGAGGTTGATAAAAAGTCCTGCGGTTATCGAACAAAGTGCAGCAGGACCTGCCACACTCGTTATCAAAGTTATCAAAGCATAAAGCCACAAATAGCCTTTGCCTCTTTTATGGTAACCTTCAATAATACTTTTTCCTGTAACATTAGTATAGCGAATACCAAACTCAAAAAAAGGATATTTTAAGACATTGGCTAAGATGATTGGAATAATCATAATCCAGCCATATTGTGCGCCAGCCTTTGTGGAAAGAACTAAATGCGACGTACCTATGGCCATACTAGCAAATAAAAGTCCAGGACCAAGGTTCTTTAAAAGCGTTTTTAGTTTAGACATCGTGTTTGGTTGGTGGTTTTTGTTGGTTAAATTTTATTAGTTGCGTACCCATAGATTTTGCTAGTGTTCAACTATAGTTTTATCACAATTTTTAATAATATTATTCCTCAATTTTTAAAATTATAAACGAAAGGAAGGTTTAAACCGATAATAAGTGAAATGAATAAAAGTTTTAAGATGCTTAAAAATAGATCAATTCTATTACAATCATAAAATTTTGCCAAATTATTAATCGGATTAATATAGAATCCATTAGCGATAAGGTTTGGTGGTAATTCTAAGTAACTTCGAATTGAACCAAAAAAATCAAAAATTATGTCAATACTAACAGTAATCTTATGTATTCTGCTTCCACCTTTAGCGGTTTTTCTAAAACATGGCTTAGGGACAGAGTTTCTTATTAGTTTAATTTTAACCTTAATAGGATGGTTGCCAGGCGTCATTTATGCATTTTACGTAAATAGTTAATATAAAAAATAATGGAAAATATACTAGTCGCAGGTGCTAATGGCACCACGGGAAAACAAATAGTTAAACTTTTAAAAGCTTCACAATACTTTAATCCCATCGCAATGGTAAGAAAGCGTGAACAAATGGATCAGTTTTCAAATCAAAAGATTGATACGGTATGCGCCGATTTAACCGAAGATCTAACGCATGCCATTGAGGGTATTGATAAAGTGATATTTGCTGCTGGCTCTGGAGGTAAAAACGTCGTTGAAGTTGATCAAGAAGGGGCAAAACGCTTAATAGCTGTTTCAAAAATGGCGAATGTGAAAAAATTTGTAATGCTAAGTTCCATGGGAGCTGATAATCCTGAAGCCGTTGAAGATCTGCAAGATTATTTAGAAGCTAAGCAAAATGCCGACGAACATCTTAAAAACAGTGGATTGAATTATACGATTGTAAGACCAGGCACTTTAAATAACTCCGAAGGAAAGGGAAAAATTGAATTAAAAGCAAAATTTAACAAACAAGGCGAAATCAGTAGGGCAGATGTTGCACAAACCTTAGTTAGGGCGCTGCATGATGATGCGCCTAAAAATTCAACATTTGAAATTTTGGAAGGCGATACGCTAATAGGGGAAGCTTTGAGTGCATCTTCAGCCGTGGTTAGTTAGGTTTAACCTATTGAATTGAATTTGAATACTACGAAAAGAAAATTATACACATAACATAATAAAACATAAAAATGGAAAATTTAAATAAAAAAACAGTAGCTATATTAGCTACAAACGGATTTGAAGAAAGCGAATTAAGAGAACCAAAGAAAGCTTTGGAAAACGCAGGAGCAGACGTACATATTGTATCTCTGGAATCTGGAGAGATTAAAAGTTGGTCTGATGGAAATTGGAGCCAATCCTACAAGGTTGATAAAACACTGAGCGAAGTCGATCAAAAAGATTACAACGCTTTGGTTTTGCCTGGAGGTCAAATAAATCCAGATATATTAAGAAACGATAAAAATGCAGTGTCATTTGTAAAATCATTTTTTGACAACCATAAACCAGTAGCAGCAATATGTCACGGTCCTTGGTTATTAGCGGAAGCAGGTGTCCTAAAAGGCAGAAAAATAACCTCTTATAGCTCAATTAAGACCGACATGATAAATGCAGGTGCTAATTGGGTAGATGAAGAAGTGGTTGTAGATTCTGGATTGGTCACAAGCAGAAATCCTGATGATTTACCAGCATTCAACGCTAAAATCGTTGAAGAAGTTTATGAAGGTAAACATGAAGAGCAGACTGCGTAATCTCATAAATAAGCAAAACTTAAAATACTGAAAGACATCCTTAACTGGGTGTCTTTTTTTTAGCTAATATAATTCCAAATATTCCGATACTTACTCATTTCCCTATAGGTGTTAAGAATCGGTTTGTGCTCTGTCAATTTTAAACTGGGATCAAGCTTTAATATGTTTTTAGCATAATAACGTGCTTGCTGCAAAATATCCTTATCCTTTATGATATCTGCAATTCTAAGATTTAAAACACCACTTTGTTGTGTTCCCATGATATCGCCAGGACCTCTAAGTTTTAAATCCACATCAGCAATTTCAAAGCCATCAGTAGAACTGACCATAGTCTGTATTCGGGTTTTGCTATTCTCTCCAAGTTTGTGGCTAGTCATTAAAATACAATAACTTTGTTCTGCACCACGACCAACACGTCCTCGCAATTGGTGTAATTGTGATAGACCAAACCGTTCCGCACTTTCAATAATCATTACTGAAGCGTTCGGTACGTTGACACCAACTTCAATAACCGTTGTGGCTACCATGATTTGGGTTTCGCCATTCACAAAACGTTCCATTTCAAAATCCTTGTCTGCTGGTTTCATTTTGCCATGAACAATTGAAATTTGATAATCTGGCATTGGAAATTCTCGCGATATACTTTCATAACCATCCATTAAATCTTTATAATCCATTTTTTCGCTCTCTTGAATTAAGGGATAGACGATATAAATTTGCCTTCCCAGAGCAATTTCATCTTTTATAAATTTGAAAACTTTCAGACGATTACTATCAAATCTATGAACCGTTTTTATCGGTTTTCTACCGGCTGGTAATTCGTCAATTACAGAGATATCCAAGTCACCATAAACTGACATGGCTAAGGTTCTGGGAATTGGAGTTGCGGTCATCACAAGAATATGTGGAGGAGAGGTATTCTTGTGCCATAATCTACTCCGTTGTTCCACGCCAAAACGATGTTGCTCATCGATAATGGCGAGCCCTAAATTTTTGAATTTAACCTTATCTTCAAGCAGTGCATGTGTACCGACTAAGATCTGTAAATTGCCGTTTTCAAGATTTTTATGAATTTCCTTTCGTTCTGAAGTTTTAGTTGAGCCAGTAAGCAATGAAATACTGATATTAAGTGGTTTACATAACTTACTTAATCCTTGGTAGTGTTGGACTGACAAAATAGCAGTCGGAGCCATTAAGCAACATTGAAAACCGTTGTCAAGCCCCATCAATATTGACATAAAGGCGACAATGGTTTTTCCAGAGCCTACATCACCTTGCAAAAGTCGATTCATCTGGGCATTGCTTCCTAAATCCTGCCTAATTTCTTTTAAAACCCGTTTCTGCGCATTGGTTAATTCGAACGCTAAAAGGTCTTTGTAAAACGTATTAAAATAGTGGCCTACTTTGTCAAAAGTAAAGCCTTTTATTTTTGATTTATGAATGAGGTTTTTAATAATTAACTGCAATTGAATGTAAAATAATTCTTCAAATTTTAGTCGAAATTGAGCCTTGGAAAGTAGTTCTGGAGACTTCGGAAAATGAATATTAAAAAGGGCGTCAGATTTTGAAATTAATTTTAATTCGGATCGAAGGGAGTCGGGTAGAGTTTCTGTAAATCGTCCATTGGTTTCCAAAAACAATTGTTGCATTATTTTAGAGACCACTTTGTTCGTAATCCCTTTAATTGATAATTTTTCGGTGGAAGGATAAATGGCTTGCATGGCAGAACGTAAATTATTTTCGTGTTCGGACTGCAATTCAATTTCAGGGTGAGGCATGCTGTATTTTCCGCTAAACCAATTGGTCTTTCCGAAAATCACATAAGGTTGGCCAACTTTTAGACTTTCTCTAATCCACTTCTGGCCACGAAACCAAACTAACTCCATCATTCCGGTATCGTCTCTAAAATCAGCAACCAAACGTTTACCTCGTTTTTGTGCGACTTCTCTAAATCCAGTTATTTGTCCTATAATCTGAACTTCAGCATTATTGCGCTGTAATTCGTTGATTTTGTAATATTTAGTTCGATCTATATAGCGGTTTGGGAATAAATTAATGAGGTCTTGATAGGTTTTAATTCCCAATTCTGAGCGCAACAAATCCGCCCGGTTCGGACCAACACCTTTTAGGTAATCAATGGGAGTTTGTAAATTCACGCTCATAGTTGCGAATTTAATTAATTCCTGCGAAGGCAGGAATCTCTTTTATGAATTAACTTTATTTAGAGACTATGCTTTGGTTTGTCGTCCTGAAAAAATGAAGAATCATTAAAGTTATGTTATTTATAATGACTAACTTTTAAGTAACCATATAAAATCTTTACTTTGGTCTTGTTCTTGATTTTGATTAAATATATGAAGAAAAATTTTGCTCTTTTTTGCCTTTTAATTGCGAGTTTGTCCTTTGCTCAGCAGACTGATTATGTAGATTTTTTAAAATTAGAGACTGCATTGTCTTTTGAGCCCGATTCGTCAAAAATCAGTGGGTCTGTTGCTCTAAAATTTAAAATACTAAAGGATGTGGATTCGGTATTTGTTGATGCTAAGAATATGAATTTTACTTTTGAGTTGGATGATCACGACAGAGTTAAGTTTAAATATGATGGTAATAAATTATGGCTATTAAGTCATTATAAAGCTGGTGAGGAGTATGATGTTTTTTTTAAATATTCTGCTCAGCCTAAAAAAGCGCTATATTTTTTTAAAAGAAAAAACAATTGGCAAATCTGGACGCAAGGTCAAGGAAAGTACACAAGTAATTGGTTGCCAAGTTTTGATGATGTCAATGAAAAAGTAGAGTTTGATTTGTCAATTGCTTTCAAACCATCATACGAAATTCTTTCGAATGGTAAGATGGATTCTGAAATGACAATATTTGATCCTGATATGCGAATTGTAAAATTTGACATGAAAAAACCAATGTCAAGCTACTTAGTAGCATTAGCAATAGGCAAATACAACGAAAAAACTGAAACTTCAAAAAGCGGCATTCCACTGGAATATTATTATTACCCAGAAGATTCCCTAAAAATTGAACAGACCTATCGCTACTCAAAACAAATGTTCGATTTTCTGGAAGAAGAAATAGGTTACGCTTATCCATGGCAAAATTACAAACAAGTTCCCGTACACGATTTTCTATATGCTGGCATGGAAAATACAAGTCTCACTATTTTTTCGGATGCCTTTGTAGTCGATTCCATTGGTTTTAATGATAAAAACTATGTCAATGTTAATGCACATGAGTTGGCGCATCAATGGTTTGGTAATTTGGTAACGGCAAAATCTGGCGAACATCATTGGCTTCAGGAAGGATTTGCAACCTATTATGCTTCATTGGCTGAGCGCGATATTTTTGGAGATGACCATTTTTATTTTAAACTTTTGGAGTCTGCAATAGAGTTAGGTAAACAAGATCTTTCGGGAAGTGGCACGTCACTTTTGAATCCTGAGTCGAGTAGCTTGACGTTCTACCAAAGAGGCGCTTGGGTGTTGCATGCCTTACGAACAAAAGTTGGCGACAAGGTGTTTAGGCAAGCCGTGAAAAATTACCTCGAGAAATACCAATTTGATAATGTGGAAACCTCTGATTTTATCAAAGAAGTTGAGCGCGTGTATGGAAGATCTTTGTCTAGTTTTGTAAATTTATGGATTAAGCAAAAAGCGTTTCCTGTGGATAATGCCTTTGATATATTGCAACAGCAATCCACCTATATAAACGAATTTTTAATGGTAGATTGCTTTGCTAAATCCTCTAAGTGTGCCGAATACCTTAAATATTATGTTTCAGATGAGGCTAAAGCAAAAATCATTTCACAAGTTCCAGAGCTTGTGACTGCCGAAACATTTAACAACGGTTTAAAAGTGCGTCAAGCAATTTCTCAGCACGTTCGTCAAATACCAAAAAGTTTAAAGGACGACTATGAAACGCTTTTAGATGATAAATCTTATATTACTATAGAAAATGCCTTGTACAATCTTTGGTCCAGTTTTCCTGAGGATCGGGCAAAATATCTTTTTAAAACAAGAAATGTCGTTGGTTTCAGCGATAAAAATGTGAGGCTGTTATGGATTGTGCTAAATCTCAGTACACCATTCTATGAAGCAGACAACAAACAGGCCTTGTTTAGTGAGCTGTTGAGTTATACAGGTGAAGAGCACAATGCAGACTTGAGAATGAATGCATTCCGGTATTTAAAAATGATAAAATCCTGTAATGAGGAATGTATGGCTAAATTAGAAAACGCAAAATCACACCATAACTGGAGATTGGTTAAATTTGCTAAAGAATTATCTGAAGAACTAGCGAAAAATAAGGGTTAATGCGAGCATTGGTCATATCAGGAGGAGGAAGCAAAGGCGCATTCGCGGGTGGTGTGGCGCAATACCTTATTGAAAATAAAAAGCATCAATACGATTTGTTTATTGGCACTTCAACAGGAAGTTTGTTGGTGTCTCACTTAGGTTTGAAAAACGTAGAAAAAATAAAGGAAGTTTATACCAATGTCAATCAAGCAGCTATTTTTGATAGTTGTCCTTTTATAACAAAGCGAAAAAAGGGCGTAGTTACGATTGGTATTAATCATCTCACGGTGCTTTTAAATTTATTAAAAGGTCATAAAACGTTTGGAACGAGTTTGAACTTGAAAAAACTCATTAAAAACACCTTATCGAAAGAAGAATTTTTTAAACTAAAAAACAGTCGTACGGAAATTGTGGTTACTGTTTCAAACTTGTCTCTTAATCATGTAGAATATAAATCGATAAAGGATTTTGACTATGAGGAGTTCTGTGAATGGGTATGGATTTCCTGTAATTACACGCCATTTATGTCTTTAGTCAAGAAAAATGGTTGCGAATATGCTGATGGTGGACTTGGGTCAATGGTGCCAATTGAAGAAGCCATCAAACGTGGCGCTACAACAGTAGATGCGATTATTTTACAAACGGAAGTTTCACAACTCAACAGAATGCCTTCGATAAATGCCTTTTCATTATTGACTAATATGTTTGCTTTTATGTTAGATAGAATCGAAAGTCAAAATATTAGGATCGGTAAATTTGTGGCTTCAAATCAAGAAGCTATCATTAATTTTTATTACACACCAACCGTTTTAACCACCAATTCCTTAATTTTTGATAAGATAAAAATGACTAAATGGTGGGAAAGTGGATTTAATTACGCCAAATATAAAAATGAAGAGCTAAGTCCTTTGGAAACTGAACAATGAAATCGTATCATGCAGTTTCGTTTATGAAAAAAATCAAAAACCATAGGTAATCAATAGATGCGAGCATTAGTTATATCAGGTGGCGGAAGTAAGGGAGCCTTTGCAGGCGGCGTAGCGCAATACCTCATAGAGCGTGAAAAACATAATTACGATATGTTTTTAGGAACTTCAACAGGAAGCCTTTTAGTCCCACATTTAGCTGTAAATAAAATTGGAAAACTCTACGATATATTTACCAATGTACAGCAGCACGATATTTTTAGCGTCAGTCCTTTTGTACAACGAAAAAAAGGAGACAGGGAATATGTATCTATTGATTTTGTAAATTCTCTTTGGCAGTTTATTAGACGCAGACGAACGTTTGGTGAAAGTAAGGCACTAAGGAAAAACATTAGAAAAAATGTCACTTACGAAGAATATTTGCAAATCAGAAAGGAAAAGCATGATGTTATAGTCACGGTTTCAAATTTATCGATGAATCGCGTCGAATATAAATCCATTCAAGACTGTTCTTATGAAGAATTCTGTAATTGGATCTGGATTTCCTGTAATTACATCCCATTTATGTCCTTGGTAAAAGTTGATGGTTATGAATATGCAGATGGTGGATTAGGAAGCGTAATTCCAATTAGGGAAGCTATTCAGCGAGGTGCAACTGAGGTTGATGCCATTGTTTTGGAAGCGGAAACATTGGGGAAACAAAAAGTATTGGGTAAAAATCCATTTTCATTGATGATTAGCCTTTTTGGGCATTTGCTGAACCAAGTGGAACGCAATGATATTATCATCGGAAAACTCGCGGCTAGAAATAAAAATGTAAAACTAAATTTATACTACACACCCACAAGTCTTACCGAAAACTCGTTGATTTTCAGCAAACGACTCATGGAAAAATGGTGGAAAGAAGGTTATGAATATGCCGAACGTAGGCATGAGAAATAGATTTTAATTTTATAAAAACGCAATTGACTCAATACGATTATATCATACTAGGAGCAGGAGCTTCAGGATTAATGCTGGCATATCGAATGTCGCAAGAGGCTTTCTTTGGTAATAAGTCGGTTCTGATTATAGATAAAACAAAAGGCAAAGGCAATGATAGAACTTGGTGCTTTTGGGAAAATGGCGCAGGAGAATGGGATGCGCTCTTAACTAAAACGTGGGATACCGTTTACTTTGGAAGTGCTATGTTTTCGAAATCCATTCCAATTTCGCCATTTCAATATAAAATGATTAGAAGTGAAGCGTTTTACGAATCGCTTTGGAAAAGCATAAATCAAAAATCTAATTTCAGTTTTATTGAAGATACTGTAGATAACTTTACGGAATTAAAAAAAGGAGTTCAGGTCATTACCAAAAACGGCAGTTATTTTGGCTCAAAACTATTTAACAGTTTGCCAAATCCTGAAACTTATAAATCTCAGCAAAAATACCCTGTTTTACAACAACATTTTGTCGGTTGGTTCGTAAAAACAAAAACGGATACGTTTGATGATTCCTTGGCAACATTCATGGATTTTAATGTGCCTCAAAATGGAAATACGCGCTTTATGTATGTATTACCAATAGATAAAAAAACGGCACTATTTGAATATACTTTGTTTTCTAAAAAATTATTGGAATATTCTGATTATGAAAATAATATAATAAGTTACTTAAATAAAAAAAACATATCAGAATACGAAATTATTGAAAAAGAAAAAGGCAACATTCCAATGACTTCTTTTAAATTTCAAGACTTAAATTCGAAACATATTCTCAATATAGGGACAGCAGGCGGTTGGACAAAAGCCAGTACGGGTTATACTTTTAAAAACACATCGAAAAAGACAAAACAAGTCATTGATTTTTTAAAGGAAAAAGAGGACTTATCTAAATTTCAAAGAAAAACAAAATTTAGATTTTACGATTTAATTTTTCTAGATGTATTAGCCAATCATAACGATGAAGGTGCCTCATTATTTTCTTCCATGTTTCAAAAGGCAAACATCAAGACTGTTTTTAAGTTTCTAGATGAAGAATCAACACTAATGGAGGATTTAAAGATTATTCTTTCCGTTCCACCAAAACGTTTTATTCAGGCATTGTTGAAGCGATTGTTTTAATTCGAAACGCGAATAAAAAGTACTCGAATAAAGAATCAAGAACCAGAAAAAATAAAAATGGATAAGAGAAAAGTCGTAAGACTAATGTGTGGTGCCGGGATTTTAAGTATGAAATTCTTTTATAAGCAAAGGCTTAAGTCAATAAAACCAAGTTTTCTCAACTTAACATATGAGTGAGGAGTTTTTTCTCTATGGGAAGACGGAAGATGGGCTTTTTTCTTATTGATAAACTTGCCCACGATGAGGTTTCAAAGCATCCCTTATAGGCTTCATTTCGTTTTCATCAACCACCAAATAAGCCAAACTGTGCATTTCGCTTAGGGTTTCAACACCAGTTATAGTAATGTCGAGCTTATTGTTTAGGATATATTCTTTTAAATGGATCAAATGATGTTCCGCGGTTTTCTGTCCTGTTGGTCCTTTAAAATCCCAAATTAATTTTAATTGTCTCATGGTTGTTATGGTCTAGGATTGTTGTTTGTGGACGGAAATTCCTTTTTCTACAAAATTCTTAAAGTTGGTCATATAGGCTTTTGTTTGTTTTTTGAAAGCACCAGGCATAAAAAACAACATCATGCTCATCATAAAGTTTGTGGGTTGAAATTCGTTGATGGATGTCCAATTTGTAAATCCGTTTTCAGATTTATAATAATTTTTCTGAATGTTTCGCATGCCTTTGGTGGTATAGGTGGCGTGAAATTCAGTAGGAAAATTTTGTTTTGTAACCGTTTCAATAATTTCCATTTTACGGTTTCCAAATTCGTAGTTCAATCTCATTTTTGCACCAAGCTCGTTGGGAATTCCAGAAATGTGCGCGGTACTCACTAAGCCTTCTTGCCAATGTTTCAAGTTCGATGCAGAATTCATTTTTTTTATAACTTCTGAAATCGGTTTTTCAATCAATATTTCAGTATTGTACTGCATGCTGAGGGAATTTTGATAAATGTATAAAAACGGTTAGCAATAGTTTCATCTAATCGACGTTAAACTGTTTTAATTGTTAAAATCATTGTAAAAATATCCAACCTATCATACTGGTATGATTTTTACTACGAAATAAGTTATAATAATTATAATATTGCCTTTTAAGCGCCTTGCTAAATACGCTATTTATGTTATTTTTGCTGAGTTTGAAAAGTGAATACATTATATAACCCTATAGAATACATTATGAGTTTAAAATTTCAATGTTTGTTTTTGGTGTTTTTCACACTAAATATGTCTTTTTCCCAAGAGAAAGACCAAGTACTTCTTAAAGTAGATGGTGAACCAATCATGGCTTCAGAATTTTTGAGGGTCTACAATAAAAATTTGGATTTGGTAAAGGATGAAAGCCAAAAGGATATTGATGGTTATTTAAAACTGTTTACGGAATATCAGTTGAAATTAAAGGAAGCCAAGCGCTTAAAGTTGGACGAGGACGAGAATTATAAAAGAGAGTTCTCCAGATATCAAAAGCAATTGATTAAGAATTATATTTCAGAAAACAAAGTGACTGATGCTTTGGTGAAAGAAGCTTATGATCGCAGTAATATAGATATTAATGCTGCACATATGTTGGTGCGCTTGGATGCTACTGCAAACGATACTATAAAGGCTTACAATGAAGTCTTGGCTTTAAGAGAGCGTGCTCTAAAGGAAGGTTTTGATAAAGTAAAAGCAGAAATGCACAATGGACAAACCATTTTTATTGAAGATTTGGGCTATTTCTCTGCCTTTAAAATGGTTTACGATTTTGAATCGGCTGCTTACAACACACCTGTTGGTGAAATTTCTATGCCGTTTAGAACGCAATTCGGCTATCACGTTGCAAAGGTTAATGATAAACGTGAATCACGAGGAACGATTACGGCTGCCCACATCATGGTAAATTTAGCGTCTAAAGATTCGCTCAGAGATCCAGAACAGCGCATTAATGAAATTTATAAAAAACTGAATCAAGGCGAAAGTTTTGAGTCCTTGGCAAAACAATTTTCAGAAGATAAAAGTTCAGCTAAAAACGGTGGAAAGATTACACCTTTTAAAAGCGGACAGTTAAGTTCTATGGAATTTGAAGATCAAGCATTTGCACTAAAAAATGATGGCGATGTGAGTAAGCCTTTCAAAACGGCTTATGGATGGCACATTGTGAAACGAATTGAATTGAAGCCAAATGAATCTTTTGAAGAGGTAAAGGCAACTTTTGAAAACAAAGTAAAACGGGATTCAAGATCAAAATTGATTAATGAGGCAATGGTGACCAAGCTTAAGAAGAACTATAAAATAGATTTCAATACTGAAGCAAAACCTTATTTTACGTCTATTTTGAACAATGATTTTTATAATCGTACTTGGGCCTTACCTGATAATTTTAAAAAGGATGAAACCGTTTTCACAATAAATGAAACACCATTTACTTATGACGCATTCGGAAAGCATTTGGTAACAGCGCAACGTATTTACACTGGCAAGAATATACCTTTTTCAAATATCGTCGATAAAGAGTTCGAAAGCTTTTTTGAAAAATCGATCCTTCAATATAGAGAAGATAATTTGGAAGCTGAAAATGAAGACTATGCAAATATCCTAAAGGAATATAGAGATGGTCTTTTATTGTTCGATTTAATGGAAAAGGAAGTATGGAACAAGGCCTCAAAAGATTCGGTCGGTATAGAGGCTTATTACAATAAGAATAAATCTAAATACCAATGGAGCGATAGAGTAGATGTGGTCATGGCAACCTCTGCAGAGAAATCCAACATGAAGAAAATCCTTAAACTAATGAAAAAAGGAAAGTCTGAAGAAGATATCAAAGAAGCGTTGAATACTTCGGATAAGCAAAATGTGATTTTTACAAAAGGCACCTATAAAGCGGATAATCCTATTTTACCTTCTAATTTTGAAGCGAAAAAAGGAATTTCGGATATCTATGAACATCACGAAGCGTTTCATGTTATTGATGTCAAGGCGGTTTTGCCAGCAGGACAAAAAACATTGGAAGAAGCTAAAGGAAACGTGATTAATGATTATCAAACTGAGCTAGAAGCAAACTGGATCAGCGAATTATATGATCGTTTTGAGATTGAAGTCAATCAAGATGTTCTTGATACTGTAAAAGATACGATAGGAAACTAATTACATATTTTTGAAATACACCTTATACATATTTCTTCTTAGCTTGCTTTTTACCAGCTGTGACTTTTTTAAAAGTTCAGATAATTTAGAGCCAGTTGCTAGGGTTAACGACAACTATCTTTACAAAGAGGATATTAAGGATATTGTGCCAAAAGGTGCTTCTAAAGAAGACAGTACATTACTGGTAAACGCATACGTTGATCGATGGGCAAGGCAATTGCTGTTGATGGAAGGTGCTTTAGTCAACCTTTCTGAAGAAAAGCAAAATGAGTTTTCAAAATTAGTGGATCAATATAAAAATGACTTATATGCCAAAGCGTATTTAGAAGGCTTGGTTAAGAAAAATATCGACACCATAGTTAAGCCAGAAGAGGCGCAATTGTTTTACGAGGCCAACAAAGAATCGTTTAAACTGAATGACGATTTGGTTCAATTTAGATATATAAGTTTACCGCTTAATCCTATTAATTTAGATACCATAAAGAACCGTTTTAAACGATTCAAAGCCAGGGACAAAGCGTATTTAGATTCTATTTCTGTACAATTTAGATCCTTCTCATTAAACGATTCTATTTGGATCAAGTTGAATCGTGTAGCAGAAAAAATTCCGATTATAAACGATTCAAATAAAAATCAACTGTTAAAAAAAACTAATTTCTTACAACTCAAAGATTCATTAAACCTATATTTGATGCAAGTTAATGACGTACGCCTTCAAAACGACTATGCACCTTTGGATTATGTGAATACGTCGATCAACAAAATTGTTATAAACAAGAGAAAATTAGAGCTCATCAAGCAACTCGAAAATGATATTACAAAAGATGCCATTAAAAACAATAAGTTCCAAATTTATAATTAAAGCCGTCATTTTAGTTGGCTTTATGTCTTTCAATTTCAGCAATGCCCAAGAAATCATTGATGATGAAAAACCAGCACCATTGGAAAAACCAAAGGATAGTGTGATTAATAAAACACGTATCAAAGCCGATGGCGTAGCCGCTGTGGTTGGCGATTTTATTCTTCTGGAATCTGATTTAGATCGGGAAATAGCGCAGTTAGAAGCGCAAGGAGCAGATTTAAAAGGCTTGACAAGATGTGAACTTTTTGGAAGTCTATTAGAAAGTAAACTGTACTCACACCAAGCTATTCAAGATAGTGTTATTGTCAATGAACTACAGATAAAATCGCGTGTAGATCAACAAATACAAGGTATTTTGGCTCAGATGAATGGCGATATGGATCAAATGCTTAAATATTACAAAAAAGATTCCGAACAAGCATTGAGAGAAGAGATGTATGAGATTAATAAAAATGGTTATCTCGCACAGGAAATGCAAGCTAAGGTGACAGGAGATATTGAAGTAACTCCGGAAGAGGTGAGAACTTTTTTTAACGATATTCCAAAAGACGAGCGACCAACCTTTGGTACCGAATTAAAGTTGGCGCAAATCGTAATTATCCCAGAAGTCACAGAGGAAGCAAAACAAGATGTCGTTGATAGACTAAAAGGTTTTAAGAGAGATGTGGAAGAAAATGGTTCTAGTTTTACGACCAAGGTATTGTTTTATACAGAAGATTCTGGATCTAAATCAACAGGTGGAAAATATACCCTAAACAGAAAACAACCAAGAATGGTAAAGGAGTTCAGGGATGTTGCTTTCTCCATGCAAGAAGGGGAAATTTCAGAACCTTTTGAAACGGATTTTGGTTACCACATCATACTTTTAGAGAAAATTAGAGGTCAAGAATACGATGTGAGACACATTTTATTACGTCCAGAATTAACACAAGAAGCTATAAAAAAAGCTAAGGATCAAATTGAAGAGGTGCGAGCAAAAATCGTTGATGGTACTTTGACGTTTGCCCAAGCGGCAAGAGAATTTAGTGACGAAAAAGAAACTAAATATGAAGGCGGACAAATGACCAATCCCACCACACAAGATTTCAATTTTGAATTAACTAGAATGGATCCAGAATTGTATTCCCAAATTCAGGATTTGAAGGATGGAGAAGTCAGTGAGGTTTTTCAAGATGAAGATCGAATTAATAGAATAAAATTTAAAATATTAACCGTTACAGATCGTATTGATGATCACGAAGCAGACTTTGCTAAGGATTATCTTAAGATTAAAAATTTAGCTTTACAAGACAAACAAATTAGAGCTGTTGAAAAATGGCAAACGGAAACCATTAAAGATACTTACATTAAAATCAACGGTGAGTACAGGGATTGTGATTTTCAAAGTAATTGGTTAAAAAAATAAGCGTATATGTCTGATGTTGCTAAAATTGAAAATTTTGTTAAGAAGTATGCTGCGTTAAAGCAAGAAGTTGCTAAAGTTATTATTGGTCAAGACGATGTTGTTAATCAGGTATTGATTTCTATTTTTTCTGGTGGTCACTCGCTTTTAGTTGGTGTTCCTGGTTTGGCAAAAACCTTAATGGTCAATACTATTGCACAAGCCTTAGGATTGGATTTTAAGCGGATTCAGTTTACGCCAGATTTAATGCCAAGTGATATTCTGGGTAGCGAAATATTAGATGAGAACCGACATTTTAAATTTATAAAAGGCCCAATTTTTGCCAATATTATTTTGGCAGATGAGATCAATAGAACACCTCCAAAAACGCAAGCGGCATTGTTGGAAGCGATGCAAGAACGCGCAGTTACTGTAGCTGGTCATCAGTATAAATTAAACTTACCTTATTTTGTGTTAGCTACACAAAACCCAATTGAGCAAGAAGGAACTTATCCGCTACCAGAAGCGCAATTGGACCGTTTTATGTTTGCCATAAACTTAGAATACCCTTCGTTTCAAGAAGAAGTAGATGTGGTAAAAGCAACCACAACGGACATTCAATTGTCGGTTAATGCCTTATTTACGGCTCAGGAGATTATAGATTTTCAGAATGTAATTCGTCGTATTCCTGTGGCGGATAATGTGATAGAATACGCGGTTTCTTTAGTCGCTAAGACCAGACCAAATGCAGATACAGCGGCTGATATTGTAAAAGAATTTGTGGATTGGGGCGCAGGACCAAGAGCCTCCCAGAATTTAATATTGGCAGCAAAAACTCATGCAGCTACTACTGGGAAATTCTCGCCAGATATTGAAAATATACAAGCTGTTGCTACAGGAATCCTAAGACATCGAATTATCAAAAACTATAAAGCGGAAGCCGAGGGTATTACGGACGAGAAGATTATTGAGAGTTTATTTTAGATATTAAAGCGAGTATACTCTGAATTTTTACATGCCCTCCCTAAGGGTTGTACCATCTATTTTTCACTACGATCATTATAAATGATAATCTCAGTCTCTAGAGCTTATTCTTTTAAGAATTTTAAAGAAAACACGACCTTGTCTTTATTTTCAATATTTATAAAATAAAGTCCAGTTGCAAAGCGGCTGACCTCTATGTTTATAGTGTTGAGTTTCGATTTTGACATCAACTTACCCTCTAGACTATAAATGGAATAGTTGAGGTTTTGAAATAATAATTCATCAGCTATATTTAATTCTAGTTGATCCTGAATGGGATTTTTAAAGAGAGTTATTTCATTATAGTCAAAATCATGAATAGAAAGCGGTTCCGTTCCAAAAATTAAGATGTCGCCTAGAGCATTAACGGAACGGTCTAAGGGGTCAGATACACTTGTCAGAACTAGATTTGCTCCATTATTAATAATTTCAAATCTAAATACATTAGCTGAGGTATCGCCTAAAACTGAAAAATAGGCAGTCTCAATGGCACTAGGAGGCTCACACGTAACAGTATTAGGTGCGATACTCGTAATTCTCAATTCATCTCCATGACCATAATACATACCATATTCGCCAACATAGTCATTGCAAACACCTTCGCCAGCAAACGTCATAGTGCCAAAGAAAGGATGTGGATTAGCCTGAAGCGTTAGGCTAGGAGAGCCTGAAGTTACATTATATGTGATACCACCTTCAATTACGGTTTCTAAATACCAAGTACTATGAAGTATGGAATTTGGATTTGTTTTACTATAAAAGATGCTACTGTTATTAGAATTTGTTAATGTTAAGATTTGTGCTTCTCCTTCACCTGTGATATCATAGCTAAACTCACTAGAACCCGTAGAATTATTATATAGCAATGAAAAGTACATGTTTTCAAATGTACCTCTTGGTTCATTATAGCAATCAATAAGTGAACTGCCAAAGCCATTAAATATGATACTATTATTTGTAGAGGTATACTCGCCAAAAAAATAGTTACAGGAAGAAGAACCACTATATTCCAAATAGTTTTCAAATATAATATCTTCGGTAAAATCTATTGTATTAACATAAGCATAAACATTATTATAAGTAGCATTATCAATACTAAATGAATCTAGATACCATTCCCCAACTAATTCATTTTGGGAAAAGCCAATATATGAGCAAAGAAAAACAGTAAGAATAGAGTAGAATTTGTTCATAAGATTTAAAGTATTTACAATAAAGTTACGAAATCACCCATGAATCGATTCCTTATTCCCTAAATTTTTTATGATTTCTGCTTCATAATCCAATAATGCTTCCCATTTTTCATCGACTTCTTTTCTGTCGCCATATTTACGGGCAAAATTTAAAAACATGGTATAGTGACCAGCTTCACTAATCATGAGTTTTCGATAGAATTTAGCGAGTTTTTTATCTTCTAACTGTTCGGATAATAAGCGAAATCGTTCACAGCTACGAGCTTCAATTAATGCGGCATATAGTAATCTGTGGACTAATTGTGTGGTTCGGCTGCCACCTTTGGAGAAAAATTTAAGGAGTGCAATCACATAGTCATCCTTTCTATCTCTACCAAGTGTCCAGCCGTTTTCTAAAATTCTATCGTGTACCATTTTAAAATGGCTCATTTCTTCTTCTACCAGATCAATCATTTCCTGCACCAACTCCGTATATTCAGGAAAGCTTACAATTAATGAAATAGCTGTGCTCGCTGCTTTCTGTTCGCAATAGGCATGATCGGTCAGAATATCTTCAATATTCTTTTCAACGATATTCACCCATCTTGGATCGGTCGGTAATTTTAGTCCTAACATGTTTGAGTTATTAATTACTGAGATTTTAAACACAAATATTGTGGTAAAGCCACAGCGTGGTAGTGTATTTAAATCGTTTATTTTTCACCTAATTGTACAATATGAGATTTACCTTTTTCATCAATAAATAGGCGATGCGATGCAAATCTATCAG
Organism: Winogradskyella schleiferi; assembly: GCF_013394655.1. Classification (NCBI taxonomy): domain Bacteria; kingdom Pseudomonadati; phylum Bacteroidota; class Flavobacteriia; order Flavobacteriales; family Flavobacteriaceae; genus Winogradskyella; species Winogradskyella schleiferi. The sequence continues at coordinate 2,259,696 of NZ_CP053351.1, read as the reverse complement.
TTTCTGGAATAGCATACATAATATCTATCAAAACCATATTTGTGTAACTGGGATCGTCATTAACTTGAATCGATTTTAAAACCGCAAGCGTATCAAAGTTATACAAATCTGAACCCGAAACTAAATTTCCTTTGTATTTAAAGGCTTTATTCACTTTTTTCTTATTGAAACTCTTGTTGTAAATTACCTTATCGTCTTTAGTTACGTTTATATCAAATTTGAAGTTTCTATAATACGTCTGGTAATTAATGGTGTCTTTTATATTTGAAAAACGGACAGCGTTAGACATATCCGCATAGGTCTTTATTTTTACACGAAAACCATTGCTCATTAAGGTATCTACGTCTTGTTCAATATAAGTTTCAGGAATATAAACAATGGTTTCAATATTGACTGCTTTTTTGAACTCTTCAATGCTTTCCGACAAGGCTTGGCGTTGTGTTTTTCTTCCTTCGCAACTTGTGAAAGCCGTAAGTAGTAATAGAAGTCCGAGTAAATGTTTCATATCTTAAATATCTAATCCGAAAGTCTGTCGCAACACCTCAATATTAGGATTTTTCTCTTTTAGCTTTTCGTATTTCTCTAATGGTGTGAAAGCATATTTTTTGGCGATTTCCTCATTAACCGTAATATCCAATTTTAAATCGTAATTCCGTAATTTTTTCTTTAGAAAGGACATCAGCGGAAACTCGGCACGTTCCAATTCTATTTTATTGGTATTGTTGGAATAAGTTAAATAAATGGTTGTGTCCTTTAATTTTGGCTGATCCATTTGTAAAATAGAAGCCATAATTTTTTCACCTTTTTTATCCATTCTAGCAGTGTAGGTTTTCCAAGCGTCGTTTAAGGCTTCCTGTGTTACAGGTTCTTTTGGTAGATCGTCTTCATCAATCACTACATCCATTTGGCGTAACTGATGTTCTTTCTTTTCCCGAATACTTTTTAATGATAAACCAGAGGTTGATGATTTTGGTTTGTTTATGGAAATCTTAGGAATGTCCACAACAGGTTCAGCGACTTCGGAAACTAATTCTTTTGGTTTTTCCTGGGAAATAGTAGTTTTTTCTGGAACTTTAACTTCGGCTTTAGGTTTTGTAACCCGAATAGGAGTGATGCCTCTCGCTTTAAAATAGGAAGGCGGAATTATGAAGTGCTTAAGATTTTTTTTTTCTCCATCAAAAGTGATAGAGGCAAGTTGCATAAGCGTTAATTCAACGAGCAAACGTTGATTTTTACTGGACTTATATTTCAGATCACAGTCATTGGCCAACCGAATCCCTTCCATTAGAAAACTATGCGATGTTTTCTGTGATTGTTCTTGGTATTTCAGACTTGTATCTTCACCAACTTCAAGCAATGGAATAGTTGCTGGATTCTTGCAGACCATTAAATCCCTAAAATGAGACGCCAAGCCTGCGATATAGTGATGACCATCAAATCCTTTGGACAGAATGCTGTTGAACTGTACCAGTAAATCTGGAATTTTATTTTCTAAAATTAAATCTGTACTTGTAAAGTAAGTTTCATAATCGAGAACATTCAAATTCTCAGTAACGGCCTGTCTAGTTAAATTCTTACCCGAAAAACTGACGACGCGGTCAAAAATAGACAGCGCATCTCGCATCGCACCATCTGCTTTTTGGGCAATGATATGGAGCGCATCATCTTCAGCGGTAATGCCTTGTTCTTTGGCAATATATTTTAAGTATTCCTTTGCGTCTGAAACCGTAATTCGTTTAAAATCGAAAATCTGACAACGCGATAATATCGTTGGAATAATTTTATGTTTTTCAGTGGTCGCTAAAATGAAAATACAATGTTTTGGCGGTTCTTCTAAAGTCTTCAAAAACGCATTAAAAGCCGCTTGGGATAACATGTGCACCTCATCAATGATATAAACCTTGTATTTTCCAACTTGTGGAGGAATCCGAACCTGGTCGGTTAAGTTTCTAATATCATCAACAGAGTTATTGGATGCCGCATCGAGTTCAAAAATATTAAAGGCAAAATCTTCGTCTTCGCTTGTGTTACCATCACTATTAATCATCTTAGCAAGGATACGCGCACAAGTGGTTTTACCTACACCTCGAGGTCCTGTAAACAATAGAGCTTGTGCTAAGTGATTGTTTTCAATGGCATTCAGCAACGTATTGGTAATGGCCTGCTGACCCACAACATCCTTAAAGGTCTGTGGTCTGTATTTACGGGCTGATACTACAAAGTGTTCCAAGGTTTGCTGAACTAGTTTTGGCATCTTTCGATGCTCTTGAATTAAATTAAGAATCCGAATTACAAATTTAAGAATAACCACTTAATAGCGATTTATAAGAACTTAAATTTAATATGAGTTATTAACAATTTATGTACTTTTGCGCCAAGCAGATCGCCTTATCGTACTGATTATAAATATCAGTAAGGAAAGTCCGAACACCAAAGTGTAATCATAGTGGCTAACAGCCATCCACCGAAAGGTGAGGAAAAGTGCAACAGAAAGTATGTACAGGTCATGCTGTAGTGAAACCAGGTAAACTCTATGTGGTGCAATGTCATGTAAACTAGTGCTCTGATAACTATCGGGAGAGCGTACACGCGCGATACTAGAGGGTAGACAGCTAAAGTTTGCTGGTAACAGTAAACGTAGATAAATGATAAGGACTCTTTTAGAGTACAGAATTCGGCTTATAGATTTGCTTAAACATACAAAAACCATCTAGTGATAGATGGTTTTTTGCTTTGGAATGAAAAAAGCCAATTCAATCCAAATTTATATAGGAAGAATTGGCTTTATAATTAGAATTATTTGAGTTAGTCTAATTATTGAATTATTAGAAGCAGTATTTGTTTTCTGCTTTTACTTTTTCTGCTATTTCAATCCGTAAATCAACAATATCAGGATAATTTTGATACTTAGTGAAACGTTTCAGTCCCATTAATAACATACGTTGCTCGTCACCTTCAGCAAATGAAATAATACTTTCTTTTCCTTTTTCTTCCACGATATCCACCGCATGATATAGATATAATTTTGCCATGGCGATTTGGGCCGATTGTGTCTCTTCGCCAAAACGTTTGGCATTCTTTTCGGTTCTTAAGATTGCGGATTCTGCCATGTAGATTTCAATTAAGATATCTGCAGCAGCAATCAATAATTGTTGGTGTTCTTCGAGTTGCGGTCCAAATTTTTGAACTGCTCCACCAGCCACCATCAAAAAGGTTTTCTTTAACTTTTTGATCATTTCTTTTTCTTCTGAAAACAATTCAGAATAATCTGGGGTTTCAAACGATGGAATGCCCATTAATTCTTCCTGGACTTTTTGTGCAGGCCCTAATAAATCCACATGACCTTTCATTGCTTTCTTAACCAACATCCCAACGACTAACATTCTGTTAATTTCGTTGGTGCCTTCATAAATACGAGCAATTCTAGCATCTCTCCAAGCCGCTTCCATCGGTGTTTCTTCAGAGAAGCCCATGCCTCCAAAAATTTGGATACCTTCATCTGCCGAATTTTGTACATCTTCAGAAACTGCCACTTTTAAGATAGAACATTCAATGGCATATTCTTCCACACCTTTAAGTTCTGCCTCTTGATGAGAATTTCCGGCCGCTTCGCGCATCGCAATCCGATCTTCAATGTTTTTTGCAGCTCTATATGTCGCAGATTCTCCAGCATAGGCACTTGCTGCCATTTCAGCTAATTTGGTTTTTATAGCTCCAAAATCTGCAATTGGTGTTTTAAACTGTTTACGTTCATTAGCATACTGTACGGCAGTCGTTAAAATGCGTCTTTGAGAATCTAAACAAGCTGCGGCTAATTTAATACGTCCAACATTAAGTGCATTCATGGCGATTTTAAATCCTTCACCACGACCTGCTAACATATTTTCGACAGACACAACGGTATCGTTAAAAAATACCTGACGTGTAGAACTTGCACGAATACCTAATTTATGTTCTTCCTCACCTAAAACAATGCCATTTGGGTTGTCTTTATCGTATTCAACGATGAAACCCGTAATATTTTTATCATCTTCAATACGAGCAAAGACAATCATCAAACTACAAAAACCTGCATTTGAAATCCACATTTTTTGACCGTTGATTTTGTATGATTTGCCATCTGGAGATAATTCGGCAGTTGTTTTACCTGAATTCGCATCTGAACCTGCTCCAGGTTCTGTCAAACAATAGGCTCCAAACCATTCACCTGTTGCTAATTTTGGTACATATTTTTGCTTTTGCTCTTCTGTGCCGTATAAGGTAATTGGCATAGTGCCGATTCCTGTGTGAGCACCAAATGCTGTACTGAATGAACCAGTTCCTGATGAAATATAATCACATGTTAAACATGTGGAAACAAATCCCATTCCTAAACCGTCATAAGCTTCAGGAACAGCGACACCTAAAAAGCCCATTTCTCCAGCTTTACGCATCACTTCTTCGGTGAGGGCAAAATCTTTTGCTTCAAAGCGTGGTTTGTGAGCGATGATTTCACGTTCGTTGAATTCCATTACGGACTCTTTCATCATTTGTTGCTCTTCTGAAAAGTCTTCAGGAGTAAAAATGTCTTGGCAGTCTGTTTCTTTAACGAGGAATTGACCGCCTCTTAGTATGTCTTTTTCTGTTGTTTCCATTTTTTTATTTAGATTCTAGACAGCTAGATACTAGATTCTAGACTGCACTTTGTTAATTTGATGTATAATTTTTAAGTCTAGATGCTAGACTCTATTCGTCTATGTTCTAATTTAAAAACTCAAATATCCCACAAGCACCTTGACCTGTACCAACGCACATCGTTACAGCGCCATATTTGCCTTTCATGTTTTGCTTACGCATTTCATCAAATAGTTGTACCGATAATTTTGTTCCAGTACATCCTAATGGATGACCTAACGCAATGGCACCACCATTAACATTTATGATATCTGGATTGAGGTCTAATTCTCTAATCACAGCAATTGATTGTGAAGCGAAGGCTTCGTTTAACTCAATTAACGCTAGATCATCTTGTTTTAAACCGCCTTGTTTTAATGCCTTTGGAATGGCTTTTACTGGTCCGATTCCCATAATTCGTGGTTCAACACCAGCAGCAGCATAATTTACAAGTCTTGCGATAGGTTCCAGATTCAATTCTTTTACCATCTCTTCACTCATAATCATTACGAAAGCTGCGCCATCACTCATTTGCGATGAGTTACCAGCTGTTACACTTCCGTTCGCCGCAAATACAGGTCGTAATTTTGCTAAAGCCTTTAAACTTGTACCTGCACGAGGACCTTCGTCTTTAGTGACTGTGTAAGATTTTGTTGCTTTCTTGCCGTTGTCGTCAATGTATGTTTGCTCAACGTCTATCGGAACAATTTGATCTTGGAAACGGTTTTCAGCTTGTGCTTTTAAGGCTTTCATATGTGAATTGTAGGCAAACTCATCCTGGTCTTCACGAGATACATTGAATTGTTTTGCAACCGCTTCAGCCGTATTTCCCATTCCCCAATAATAGTCCTCATGCCCAGCTTTTACGGTATCGTAATTTAATTCTGGTTTAAAACCTGTCATTGGAACACTACTCATGCTTTCTGCGCCACCTGCAATGATGCAATCTGCCATTCCAGACTGAATTTTGGCCGCTGCAATTCCGATGGTTTCAATACCAGAGGCACAAAAGCGGTTGACGGTAACTCCAGGAACATCTACACTATCTAACCCAATTAATGAGATAAATCGTGCCATGTTAAGTCCTTGCGAACCTTCTGGCATGGCGTTACCAACGATAACATCGTCAATACGTTTTTTATCTAAATTTGGCAGCTCCTTCATCATATGCTGAATGGTTTCAGCAGCTAATTCATCTGTTCTTTTAAAACGGAACACACCTTTTGGTGCTTTACCAACGGCAGTTCTGTATGCTTTTACTATATATGCGGTCTTATTCATAGTTTTATTTATTAAATTGAAAAGAGAGTCTAGAAGCTAGACGATTAGAAAATAGACTAATCACCAAGGTTATCAATAAACTTTCCTAACATTTTTTGAATTTGTAATATTTTGTTTTCTAATTCTTCAAATTGATTTTTATCTAAATACTCTTCATTATAAGAAACAATTAATTGCGTTTCCCACTCGAAAGCTGAACCCAAACTATTTTCAAGATATTTCTTAAAGTGTCTATCTTTACTTTTACTGGAGCCTTCCGAAATATTAGAAGGAATAGAAACTGCGCATCTATTCATTTGACTAACAAGATTAAACCTTTCAAAGTCAGGAAAATTTCGAGTTAATTTATAGTTCTCTTGAACTAAATTAATTCCATCTTGCCAAACTTTCAATATTTTAAAATTATGTCGTCCCATAGTCTATAATCTAGATTCTAGTTGTCTAACGTCTAATTTCTAAGTGGCTTACCCTTTGTTAACATATGCTGAATTCTCTCCAATGTTTTACGTTCAGTACAAAGTGACAAAAATGCTTCACGTTCTAAATCCAATAAATATTGTTCTGTTACTTTGGTTGGTTCAGATAAATCGCCTCCAGCCATAACGTAGGCTAATTTGTTGGCGATTTTCATGTCGTGTTCAGAAATGTAATTAGAGTCTTCCATAGCGTCTGTGCCAACTAAGAACATACCTAACGCTTGTTTTCCTAGGACTAACACATCATCTCTTTTTACTGGTTGCGTATACCCAGCATCTGCCATTAATTTTGCGTGTTGTTTGGCTACAGCTATTTGTCGGTCTTTATTTACGACGACAACATCTTTTCCTTTTTGAAGTAAACCTAAGTCGAAAGCCTCATAAGCAGACGTTGATACTTTGGCCATACCAATGGTTAAGAAATATTCCTGTAACACATTTAATTGAACGTCTCCTTTTTGGAACAAGTCTTGTGCTCTTAAAGCCATTTCTTTAGAACCTCCACCACCAGGAATCACACCAACACCGAACTCTACAAGTCCCATGTATGTTTCTGCTGCTGCTACAACCTTATCTGCGTGTAATGATAATTCACAACCACCTCCTAAAGCCATACCATGAGGTGCAGAAATCGTTGGAATTGCAGAATAACGCATACGCATCATGGTGTCTTGGAAATATTTTATAGCAGCATTCAGTTCGTCATATTCTTGTTCTGCAGCCATCATAAAAATCATGCCGATGTTTGCACCAACAGAGAAGTTGGCAGCTTGATTACCAACGACCAATCCTGCAAAATCTTTTTCGGCTAAATCAATTGCTTTATTTAATCCAGCTAAAACGTCGCCACCAATGGTATTCATTTTAGATTGGAACTCACAGTTAAGGATGCCGTCACCTAGATCTTCAATAACAACTCCTGAGTTTTTAAAGACTTCGTTCGTTTTTCTGATATTATTCAAGATGATGAAACTATCTTGACCAGGAATTTTTGTTTGTGATTTTGAAGGTATATCGTAATAGTAGGAAGCGCCATCTTTAACTGTATAAAAAGATTTGTTACCAGAAGCGATCATCTCATTAACCCAAGCAGCAGGTTCTAAACCTTCGGCTTTCATCAATTCGATTCCTTTTTCAACGCCTATAGCATCCCAAATTTGGAAAGGACCATGTTCCCATCCAAAACCAGCTTTCATGGCATCATCGATCTTGTAAAGCTCATCTGAAATCTCAGGAATTCGGTTAGACACATAAGCGAACAAGGCCGTAAAGCTTTTACGGTAGAATTCTCCCGCTTTATCTTTTCCTTTTACTAATATTTTGAAACGGTCAACAACTTTATCGACCGTCTTGGTCATTTCTAAAGTAGCGAATTTAGCTTTTTTAGAAGATCTGTATTCAAGAGTGTTTAAATCGAGGGCTAGAATCTCTGAAGACCCATCGTCTTTTTTGACTTTTTTATAAAAGCCTTGTCCTGTTTTACTTCCTAACCATTTGTTTTCCATCATAGTATCGATGAAATCTGGTAATTTGAAAAGTTCTCTTCGTTCGTCATCAGGACAGTTTTCATAAATGCCGTTAGCGACGTGCACCAAGGTATCTAAGCCAACCACATCAACCGTTCTGAAGGTAGCCGATTTTGGACGACCAATGACTGGACCTGATAATTTATCAACTTCCTCAACCGTTAAATCTAAATCTTTGACCGCATGAAATAAACTCTGTATACTAAAAATCCCGATTCTGTTCCCGATGAAAGCAGGCGTATCTTTTGCAATTACAGATGTTTTACCTAAGAATTTTTCCCCATAGTCATTTAAGAAATCCAAAACGGCTTGGTCTGTTTCTGGACCAGGAATAATTTCGAATAATTTTAAGTAACGTGCAGGATTAAAGAAATGTGTTCCGCAGAAATGCTTCCGGAAATCGTCGCTACGACCTTCACTCATAAACTTAATTGGAATACCAGAGGTGTTTGATGTAATTAAGGTGCCTGGCGTTCTATGTTTTTCAAGGTTTTCAAACACTTGCTTTTTGATGTCTAGCCTTTCAACTACGACTTCCATAATCCAATCGACATCGGCCACTTTAGAGATATCATCTTCTAAGTTTCCTGTGGTGATTCGGCTTGCGAATGATCGATGATAGAGTGGTGCAGGCTTTGATTTTATGGAGGCAGCCAATGCATCATTTACCAATCTGTTTCTAACAGCCTTGTCTTCTAAGGTTAAGCCTTTTGCCTTTTCTTTGTCGTTTAATTCTCTTGGAACAATGTCCAAAAGTAAAACGTCGACACCAATATTGGCGAAATGACAAGCGATTCCGCTTCCCATGATTCCCGATCCAATAATTGCTATTTTTTTAATTCTTCGTTTACTCATCTTATTTTAAAATGTGTTCTTTTTTGTTGTATATCTGTTTATTGGAAATCATATTATTAATGACTTCGGCTACTTTCGTAAAGTTTGCTAATTCTTCTGCGGAAACATTTGCTTTAATAGTTTCGTTAAATGTTAGTACTTTATCTTTTGATAATGCTCTTTTTTCTCTTCCAAAATCTGTCAAGAAAATTAAGACGCCACGTCCATCTTCTGGGTTTGGTTTGCGCTCAATTAAACCATTGGCTTCCATAGTTTTTAAAGTTCGGGAAAGACTAGTGGCTTCCATTCCCATTTTAGGGCCTAAAGATGTTGAAGGTGTTCCCTTTTCAGGATCAATACTTAATAAGGCAAAACCGGTAGCCATTGTTGTCCCAAATTGAGAGGCTTCTTCGTTATACATTTTATTAACTGCCAACCAAGTGGTTCTCAGAATATAATCTATTGTTTTGTCTTTCATAAAACTGAAATTGGAAACCAAAGATAATAAAAAATACTATGCATGCATAATAAATTGCCAAAATTTTATATTAATAATTTGAAGCTATTATTTTGAGAAGTTTGTGTTTGAAAGCTTTCCTCGCTTTTATTTAAATTTGCCATTAATAAATCCGACGATTGCTCCAGTCGCTGCGGTAATGCCTATAGAAATAGCGATATCCAGCGTGAATAATTCGGTAGTTATTGTACCATCAATAGCCATATTAAAAAAACCATTAAATAACGCGAAGAATAACCCGAAGAATGCTCCGGCTCTAGCACCTGTAGAGATTGTAGCAATTTGTGCCCAACGATTATAAAAATAAGACAAAAAGAATCCTATAGATAAACATCCCAAAAAAATAAATGTCATTGATCTTGTGTCTTCGTTGGGTTGTGGAAAGTAGTCGGCAAGAATAATACCATAACCCAACCAACCGAGAAGCCAGTTCACAATACCTCCACAAATACCAGCAATGATAAATGTTTTAGTTTTCATATGTTAGGATTTAGCGGTTATGACTACCTAAGATATGATATTTGGCGTAAAATGTTTGTTATCAACGATTAATAACGTAGAAATTAGATTAATATCTAAAAATAGTCATATCTGCTAATAAATATTTTAATTTATTTCGGTCTTAAGCACGATAAATTTTATCATAAAGATCTTGATAAATATCCTTAATAATAGCGCGTTTCATTTTCATGGTAGGCGTAAGATGTCCTCCATCAATAGACCACACATCTGGCGTGAGTTCAAATCGTTTGATTTGTTCCCATTTTCCAAAGTGTTTATTGTATTTGTCTATTTCTCGTTGAATGCGATTAATTACGATTTCGGAATTAGCAATTTCAGTTTCCGTTTTTCCAACGCCATTTTGTTTATGGTCTATCCAATCGCGTATAAAATCAAAATTTGGCTGAATTAGCGCTGCCGGCATTTTTTCGCCTTCACCAACCACCATTATTTGTTCAATAAAAAGGGATTGCTTCATGTCGTTTTCTAGGAGTGGCGGAATCACATATTTTCCACCTGAGGTTTTAAACATTTCCTTTTTACGACCTGTAATTTTTAAGAAACCATCTGCATCAATTTCTCCTTTATCTCCTGTATGGAAATAATCTCCTGTCATTACACTAGCTGTTTTTTCAGGATCTTTATAATACCCTAACATGACATTAGGACCTTTTACTAGAACTTCGCCGTCCTCTGCAATTTTAACTTCTACATTATCAATTGGTTTTCCAACTGTTCCGACTCTATAATTATGGTCTTTATATAAACCTACGGCTACAACAGGAGAGGTTTCAGTTAAACCATAACCTTCCATAACGCGCATCTTGGCCGCTCCAAACATTCTTGCTAATCGTGGTTGCAATGCGGCACTCCCGGAAACCATAGTGCCTAATTCGCCACCAAGGGCTTCGCGCCATTTACTGAATATAAGTTTATTGGCTATTTTTAGTTGAAACTCATACCAAGCTCCATTGGCACCATACGGTTCCCAGCGTTCTCCCAATCTTACGGCCCAAAAGAACAAGCCTTTTTTAATTCCTGTTAGTTCTTCGCCTTTTAGCATAATTTTATCAAAGACTTTTTCAAGAAGTCGAGGAACAACACTCATTAAATTCGGTTTAACTTCTTTGGCATTATCTCCAATTTTATCAATGGCTTCAGCGAAATAAATGGATGTCCCAGCATATTGATATACATAAATTAAAACACGTTCAAAAATATGACAAATAGGTAAGAAGCTCAATATACGAGTTTCACCTTCCTTTAAAGGAACCCTTGGCGAACTGTCTAAAGCGTTACTGGTTATATTCCAATGCGAAAGCATGACACCTTTTGGTCTTCCTGTTGTGCCGGATGTATAAATTATGGTAGCTAAATCTTCAGGTTTTACGGCATCTTTTCGGGCTTCGACTTCTGGTTGATTGCTCTCGTCTTTACCTAATTCGAATAATTCAGAATAGTGTTTGCAACCTTCAATATGATCAAAGGAATATACCTCCTTTATTTTCGTTTTATTTTGAATTTTCCTTACTTTTTCTAATACTTCTGTATCTGAAACGAAGCAATAAATAGATTCGCTGTGGTTTAAAACATATTCGTAATCCTCAGCACTAATCGTAGGATAAATCGGAATATTTTGTGCGCCCAATTGAAGAATGCCAATATCCATTATGTTCCATTCCGTTCTGTTGGTTGTGGAAATAACTGCAATTTTATCGTTTTTTTGAATGCCCAAACGCAACAAAGCCCTGCTCATAGCATTTGATTTATCTATATATTCTTGCGTCGATATGGCTTCCCATTTACCATTGTATTTGGTAACCAAAGCGCTATCGTTTGGTTTGTGTTTTAGTTGGTAATATGGAAAATCGAAAAGGCGTGTTACGTCTGTCATGTTCATTTTTAGCAAAAATTAGTAAGGGATATTGCGAAAATATCGATTTTAAAGTTATAAAATTAAATATTATGAAAATGAAGAAGAATAAAAATTTTATTCAATAATATTCTAAAGAAAATGTTTAGTGCCTATAACTTCTTATAATAGTTAGGTTTAAGTTTTAAAATAACTAAAGATATTACATTTTAATAGCTTAAAAAATTGGATGGTATTACTCTATTACCATTAATGATAAAACCGTCGTTTTGAAAAAAATAAATAAAGCGGTGTAAATAAGCTCGTATATATTCAGAATAGAAAATTAAATAAATCCTAAGAATAGGTTCGTCCATTTTAATTTTCGACTACATAAATTTTAACTATTGTTATTAGCTTCAATCCATAACCTAGCATTCACAAAAGCTTCCAACCAAGGCGAAACTTCATCCTTTCTTCCTTCTGGATAATTTGCCCAATTCCATGGAAATGTAGAGCGCTCAATATGAGGCATAGTTACTAAATGTCGTCCTGTTTTATCGCAAAGCATGGCTGTATTAAAATCTGAACCATTTGGATTGGCAGGATAGTCAGCGTAACCATATTTGGCGACAATATGGTATTTGTCTTCTGAATAGGGTAATTTGAATTTTCCTTCGCCATGAGAAATCCAAACCCCTAAAGTACTTCCTGCTAAACTAGAAAGCATTACGGAATTATTCTCTTGAATTTTTACAGACGTAAAGCCGCTTTCGTGCTTTTTGGAATGGTTATAAGTCATTTTTCCGTGATCCTCATGTTCAGGATTCACCAAATCTAATTCCATCCATAACTGGCAACCATTACAGATGCCAACAGAAAGCGTATCTTCTCGTTTGAAGAAGTTTTTAATCACTTTATTCGCTTTCTCGTTATATTTTATCGCGCCTGCCCAACCTTTGGCGGAACCTAAAACATCAGAATTACTAAAACCGCCAACAGCGCCTAAAAACTGAATATCTTCTAAGTTTTCACGACCAGAAATTAAATCGGTCATATGCACATCCTTTACGTCGAATCCAGCTAAATACATGGCATTTGCCATTTCACGTTCAGAATTACTTCCTTTTTCTCTTAAAATTGCAGCTTTTGGGCGTGTTTGATTCGAATTAATTTGCGGAAGATTTCCTGAAAAATGATTCGGGAATGAATAATTTAAGGCCTGAATTTTATAATTATCAAATCTTTCCTTTGCCAACCCGTTTGCGGTTTGCTTCTGATCTAGAAGATAAGAGGTTTTAAACCACATATCCCGTAATCTTGAAATCGTCATGCTAAATACTTGGTCGCCATTGGTGATACCCAAGATATCACTTTCCATAACACGTCCTAATTTGTGGAATTCAATATTTGCATTTGCTAATACATCTTCAACCGTATCATCCTCAGACTGAAAAACGATTCCTGCATTTTCTGCAAATAACACTTTGAACGCATCTTTTTCATTGATTTCTGTGATATTTAATTCTGCTCCTAAATTATTATCAGCAAAACACATTTCTAATAAAGTGGTAATTAAGCCTCCAGAAGCTACATCATGTCCTGCAACAATTTGATTGTCTTTTATTAAACTTTGAATGGTGTTGAAAACCGTCGTAACATAATCTGCACTTTTAATAGATGGCGTGGTATTTCCAATTTTATTATTGATTTGAGCGAATGAACTTCCACCTAATTCATAAGAGTCCTGAGAGATATTAACATAATAAATTGATCCTTTTCCTTTTTGAAAAACGGGTTCAACCACCTTAGTAATATCATTACAATTGGCTGCTGCAGAAATAATAACCGTTCCGGGAGAAATAACATCGCCTTCAGGATATTTTTGTTTCATGGAAAGCGAATCCTTTCCTGTTGGAACGTTGATGCCTAAATCAATTGAAAATTCTGAAATCGCTTTTACAGCTTCATACAAACGTGCATCTTCGCCTTCATTTTTACATGGCCACATCCAGTTTGCTGACAATGACACACTTTTTAATCCGTCTTTAAGCGGTGCCCAAATCATATTGGTCAATGCTTCAGTAATTGAATTTCTGCTTCCTGCCACAGGATTGATTAATCCAGAAATAGGAGCGTGGCCAATCGATGTTGCTATGCCTTCTTTACCTTTAAAATCAAGAGCCATAACGCCGACATTATTTAATGGCAATTGTAAGGGCCCAGCACATTGTTGTTTCGCTACTTTTCCACCAACACAACGGTCAACTTTATTAGTTAACCAATCTTTACAGGCCACAGCTTCAAGCTGTAGAACTTGGTCTAAATAATCGTAGAATTTATTGGTATCATAAGAAATACCACTATACTGCTTTTCAACTGTAATGTCACTCATCACAGTTTTAGGAGAACTTCCAAACATATCTTCTAAGGCTAAATCCATTGGTTTTTCACCAGATGTTTTAGACTCAAAAGTAAATCGGTGTTTACCTGTCACTTCACCAACATCATAAATTGGTGAGCGTTCTCTATCCGCAATGTTATGTAATGTTTCTAAATGTTTATCAGCAATTACCAATCCCATTCGTTCTTGGGATTCGTTACCTATAATTTCTTTAGCAGACAATGTTGGGTCTCCAACAGGAAGTTTGTCTAAGTCTATTTTTCCACCAGTATCTTCAACCAATTCCGATAAACAATTCAGATGTCCACCTGCACCATGATCGTGAATGGAAACGATAAAATTTTCATCACTTTCCACCATGCCACGAACAGCATTGGCTGCACGTTTTTGCATTTCAGGATTAGAACGTTGCACAGCATTTAATTCGATACCAGAAGCCAAAGCACCTGTGTCAGCAGATGAAACCGCAGCACCTCCCATTCCGATTCTATAATTGTCTCCACCAAGGATAACGATTTTGTCGCCTTCTTTTGGCATATCTTTTAAAGCTTGGTTAGCCTTTCCGTAACCGATGCCTCCAGCTTGCATTATGACTTTGTCGTAAGCTAAAGCCCCATCCAACTTCCCCATTGGTGAAGAGCTAGAACTCTCGATATGTTCAAAAGTTAAAACCGAGCCACAGATTAACGGTTGTCCAAATTTGTTTCCAAAATCGGAAGCGCCATTACTCGCTTTGATTAAAATGTCCATTGGTGTTTGGTACAGCCATTTGCGTTCAGGGAATGCTTTTTCCCAAAGCCTTCCTTCCTCCAGACGTGAGTAAGAGGTCATGTAAACTGCTGTTCCTGCTAACGGTAAAGAGCCTTTTCCGCCAGCCAATCTATCCCTGATTTCACCACCAGAACCTGTTGCTGCGCCATTAAAAGGTTCAACCGTTGTTGGGAAATTGTGTGTTTCTGCTTTTAGGGAAATGACGGATTCAAAATCTTGGGTATTGTAAAAATCAGGAATATCAGCACGTTTTGGTGCAAATTGCTCTACGACTGGTCCTTTTATAAAAGCAACATTATCTTTATATGCTGAAACTATATCGTTCGGATTTTGTTTTGAGGTTTCTTTAATAAGTTTGAATAATGACGTTTCTTTTTCTTCACCATCAATAACAAACGTACCATTGAATATTTTATGACGACAATGCTCAGAATTCACTTGAGAGAATCCAAATACTTCAGAGTCGGTTAATGGTCGTCCTATTTTTTTTGAAACACTTTCAAGATAATCGACTTCTTCGTCGCTAAGTGATAAACCTTCTTGTTGATTGTATTCGGAAATATTTTCGATATTCTGAATCGATTCTGGTTGAATATCAATGTTGAATATCTCTTGATTCAAACTTTGATATTTTTCAGAGATCATAGGATCAAAGTCCTTATAATCTTCAGGGACAGCAGTAAATTCTTCAATTCTAATAATATCAGAAACTCCCATGTTTTGGGTAATCTCAACGGCATTTGTACTCCAAGGCGTAATCATTGCAGCTCTTGGTCCAACAAAAAAAGCATCAATTGATGCTTGTTCTATTTTAGGTTGGTTGCCGAATAACCATATCAATTTAGAAACGGTTTCGGTTGATAATTCTTCTGCTGTTTGAACAGCAAATACCTTACTGTTTTCGTTTCCAAAGAAGTGGATCATTTAATGTTGTTTTTAACGTGAAAAATATTTATTACAAAGTTAGTTCATTTTACGATAAACTTCATAAGAATTGAATTTCAAATAATGAAGTATTCAACAAGTTTTAAACAAAAAAGCAGCTTGTCACTTAGCGTAATCCAAGTGCAGCTGCTTTTCATTGTTGTGATTATTTTATTTATTGCTTTACCAACTTCTTAGTTATGGTAGAATTACCTTGTGTGATTTTCACGATGTAAATTCCAGATTTTAAGGCTTGGAGATTTAAAGCACTTGTTTTATTGATTGTGTTTTTAAGAACACGTTTTCCTAAAATATCATAAATCTCTATGCTAGTATCCACATTAGATTTTAAATCTAAAGTTAAATTGTTATTAACAGGATTTGGATACAGTTTTATGTTTGATGCATTAAACTCATCTGTGCTCAAAGAAGAATAGCAGGTGTAAGAAAGGTCATCAAAGACAACTCTATTACCTGATCCACTATTACCGTCAATGACAACAGAAACATTATTTTCTACATTGATATTTGGTATTACAATAGTTTGAGAGGTATCATCATAAGGTATAGTGCCTATCAAATTCCCATTGACGTTAAGATTAAAAGTTCCAGAAGAACCACTAAATACGCGTTTTGTGGTTACTGTTAGGATTCCGATACCACCAGAAGTTGATGGTAAATTTAAAGCACCGTTTCTAACTGTAATAGCAGAAGTTCCGTTAAGATCTTGATCGGTTCTAGCATCTGTAGCGCTCCAAATCCCACCTTCGTCTCCTGTCCAATTGACATCTGAATATGAGCTAATAGAAGTATCTAAATTCGTGAAAGTCTCGGTTAAGCAATCAGGACTTCCAGTTCCACTATTAGTAGTTGATTCACAATCCTGATTACTAAAACTAGATTCATTGCCAGCTGCATCTTTTGCTTTTACAGTAAAGCAATAAATTGTATCAGGTGCTAAACCAGTTGCCATTGCTGTTGTATTTGCAGAACTGAAGGTATAAGCTCCGTCAATATAGACATCATAGGAAGCAACTCCGATATTATCTGTAGAAGCCGTCCAACTCAAAACAATAGAGTTATCAGTTGGGTTAGACGCTACTAAATTTGTCGGGTCTGAAGGCGCTTCCGTATCTGGAGTCGGATTCCAAATTAAGTTGGCATATTCTGGGTGATCTACAAAAGGATTTGCATTGCCTTGATAGTTATAAGCTGCGTTATTTCTATTGATTTCTCTTTGGTCCACAGGATCTATATTGTAATGCCAATCCAATAACATATCAACAGCCCAATCTTCTAAAGCTTGGTTTTCTGTGCCGTTAAACATATCAAAACTTGTATAACCATCAACCGTATCTTCGTAACGTGTTACAAAATATAGAATTGATCTTGCAATATCGCCTTTAAATTCGTCTATAGGCTCGAAAACATTTCCGGAATATCCAAGCACATTGCTA